>NZ_CP020472.1:45000-697500 GCF_002075795.1 Shewanella japonica | reverse complement strand
TTGGCAACCCCAGCGCCTGCAAATGCAGCCAGCGCAATCGGCGGAGTCACATTGGAGGTTTGCGATAACCAGAACACAATTAAGTGAGCAGTTAATAATGGTAAGCCAAAGTCACCCAGCATAGGCACAGCCATGACAGCGAGGACAATATAAGCTGCGGTAACCGGTAAGCCCATCCCTAAAACCAGTGCCACAATACTGATAAGTCCCAGCGCGACCAACATATAACCGCCAGAAAAATCCATCACAAATTGGGTAAACTGTAAGCCAATCCCCGTCTGCCCTACCACACCAACAATGATGCCAGCAGCGCCACAAGCAACAGAAATGGGTAACGCTAATAGCGCACCGTTTTTCATGCCTTCGATAAACTTCTTAATCCCAATACGGCTATGTTTTCGCAGTGCAGCAGTCACTAAAATCGCCGCACAACCCGCTACGCCAACCAGTAATGGTGAGTAGGCCATCATCAATAACACGGTGATAATCACCAATGGAATAAGATGATGAGCACCGTGTTTCATCACTTCAATCACCGCTTCTGTACGACTCGCCGCTTGAAGGTTTAACTTACATGCCATTAAGTGCACATAAAGTAAGGTGCAAAAGAAGTACAAAATTGCAGGCGCAATAGAGGCCAACATGATGTCGCTATAAGGCACCCCCGTAAACTGCGCCATGACAAAGGCACCTGCGCCCATAATCGGTGGCATAATTTGCCCACCGGTTGAAGCAGAGGCTTCAATCCCTGCCGACTGCTCTGGGGTATAACCTAACTTCTTCATCATCGGAATCGTCACAGCGCCCGTGGTCACCGTGTTTGCAATTGCCGATCCAGAAATAGAGCCAAGCCCAGCTGATGCCAATACTGCAGCTTTGGCTGGGCCGCCACGATACTTACCCGCAATTGAAAAGGCTAAGTCGATAAAGAATTTACCTGCGCCAGTGACTTCTAAAAAAGCACCAAACAATACAAAAATAAACACTGTTGTGGCCGCAATACCCAAGGCAGAGCCAAATACACCATTGGCTGAATATATTTGGAACTGAATCAACTCTTGCAGTGAATAAGCTTTGGTGGCCATCGCGCCCGGTAACAAATCACCAAAGCCACTGTAAGCGAGGAACATACCAGCAATCAGTACCATCACCCACCCCACGGTACGTCGACAACCTTCCAGTAATAAGAGTAATAATGCACTGCCCGCCACTAAATCAACTGTGCCTAAACCATAAAGCATATGGTCAATATCGTTGTAGTCAAAAATGGACATTCTATAGCCAGCAAAGAGGGTGATACCACACAAGGCAAGATCGAACACACGCCCCGCTAAATAGCCTTTTTTGCGGCGATTTTTAATCAGCGGATAATGTAAAAAAATCAGAATTAATACCCAGCACAAATGCACTGGTCGAAAATAAGTGGCCGATATGGTGGAGGTAATACCTTGCCAAATTTGAAATGAAGACAATAACACTGCGACGATAAGTGTTGTGTAGCCTATAACTTTAATGGTTTTTTCATAAGGAAGTGTATTGGCAACATCAGGGTTATGGCCTGTTTGATGCGCATTATCCCCACTCACATATTGCTCGGCTTTTTTGCCTTGTTCTTGGGTCATATTTTTTCCTCTATGCCAAAGGTTGCACCTAAGCACAATCAGTGACCTAAATATACAAAGGCAACCTTACGTTGCCTTTGTGTTCTTGCATTCACCTACAGGTGTTTTGTCGTGTAGAAAATCCAGCGTTCTACTTAATACTATCTAAATACTTTTGCGCACCAGGGTGCAATGGCACACCTTGCAGGCGGTCAGCATTTTCAGGTGTTGTGGCTTCAGCAACCTTCACGACCTTTTGCACTTCTGACATATTCTCAAAAGCAGCTTTAGTTAAGTTAAACGCCATCTCATCACTCATTTTGGCGCTAACCACAATCACATTCCATACACTTAATGTCGGCACAGCGCCCACATTGTTGTATACATCGGCAGGAATGGTGTAATTGCTATAAGCAGGGTTTTGCTTAATAAACGCTGCACTTTCTTCAGCAGAAACAGGAATAATATTAACCTTATGGGTTAATGCCACTTGAGTTACCGCGCCAACACCTTGACCACCCACAATAAAGCCAGCATCAATTTGACCATTAGCTAATGCGTTGGTGGTTTCTGAATAATTTAGGTACACAGCAGTGATATCTTTTTTCACATCAATACCAATAGACTCAAGTAATGCAGCAGACGTTACCGCTGTGCCACTGGCAGGAGCGCCTAATGAAATACGTTTTCCTTTAAGATCGGCAAGCGAAGTGATGCCTGACTTTTCAAGACTAATGGCATGCACAAGGTTTGGATATAAGGCAAACAGTGTATTCACTGGCATTGCACTTCTGAACTTACCTTCGCCTTTATAAGCATCAAGGACAACATTGCCCATCGCGATACCGGCAATCATATCGCCACGTACCACTTTAATTGTGTTCTCAACTGATGCAGCTGTCACTTCAGCCTTAACGTTTACTTGTGGGACTTCATCAGACCACACTTTGGCTAACGCACCGCCAAATGGATAATAAATACCGCTTTGACCACCAGTACCAATTGAATAGTTCTCGGCTTTAACCGCAGTTGGCAATACTAGTAACAAAGACAGTATCAACGCACGATAAAACATAGCCTTCTCCTTCATTTTTATTAATTTTATTAGACTTTACTTAACAAAGCCTTTAAATATTTATACATTTTTTTCGACTCGATAGTCTCTAAAGGGGTAGATAATGTCAAGGTATCGGAAGGTCGTAGAAATCAGAGTGTGACGGCACTAGAAGATATGAACAGTAACCCAACTAAACAGTTGGGTTACTTTTTGAAGTCTAGAATCAAGAAACTACTTTTTGTGTTTTGCCTTATACAACCACAAATACATAGTCGGCAATACCAACAGCGTTAATGCTGTCGAGCTAAATAAACCGCCAATAATCACTATCGCTAACGGTTGCTGGATTTCACTGCCGACACCCGAAGACAGTAATATTGGGATGACTCCTAAGGCTGAAGTTAATGCCGTCATCAGCACAGGGCGCAATCGGCCAATAGTGCCTTCAAACACGCTGGTTTGCAGTGATTCAGATTGATTGTGTTCTTCTCGCCGCTGATTAATGGCATCAACCAGCACCACACCGTTAAGCACCGCCACGCCAAATAAGGTGATAAAGCCAATAGCGCTTGGCACTGACAAGTATGTCCCTGTAACGTAAAGCGCGACTACCCCACCGATTAACGCTAACGGCACATTCGCCATAATGAGTCCCACTTGTTTTAGTGAGCCGAATGAGAAAAACAATAACAAGGCGATTAATCCAATTGAAACCGGCACCACTAGCATCAGCTTGTGCTGCGCTCGTTGCTGATTTTCATATTGCCCTCCCACAACCACGGTATAACCTGCTGGCAGCTGCGCCTTTGGCACAATGGCATAAATATCATTTACAACCGAGCCCATATCACGGCCAGATACATTAGCTTGTACCACAACGCGGCGCTGCACATCATCGCGACGAATATTCGGCGGCGCCATTTCTATACCGACTTTGGCCACATCACCTAAACGAACTTGAGCACCATTAGCGCCGCGCAAAATCAAATCTCGCAGCACATCTGGCGAACTGCGGAACTGCTCAGCTAATCGCACGTTAATATCATAGCGGGCATTACCATCAATCACTTGCCCTGCACTGACACCGCCAATACCTTGGCTTACCAAGCTCATCACTTGATCGACACTCAAGCCATATCGCGCCAGTTGATCACGTAGCGGCCTGATAACCAATTGTGCTTCGCCGCTGACTTGTTCAAGCGACACATCAACAGCGCCTTCAACCTCGCTAACCAACTCCGCTAATCGCTGACCTTTTTCAGATAATACCGCTAAGTCTGGGCCGAAGATTTTAATGGCTAATTGCGCTTTAACCCCTGAAAGCAATTCATCTACACGGGTGGCGATAGGCTGTGAAAAAGTGAATAACAAGCCAGGAAGTATGTTCAATTCATCTTCCATTAAATGTTGTAATTCATAGCGATTATCAGCGCTTTGCCATTCATCAACTGGTTTTAAACCAATGTAGATTTCAATGTTACTCACAGGCTCAGGATCGCCACCAAGCTCTGGGGCGCCAATACGGCTTAATACATATTCCACCTCTGGAAAATCCATCAGTATTGCTTCGATTTTTGGGGCGATATCTAATGAGGTTTGTAAGCTTGCGGTTGGCGCTAAAGTCACTCGTAAGTTAATTGTGCCTTCTTCAAGTTCTGGCACAAACTCAGTGCCTAGCTTGGGCACTAGCATCATACTGACTATGAATAACGTCACAGCACTCACCATCACGATTGCGGGTTGCTTTATGGTGCTTGCAAGCAGCTGACGATAGACCCGCTCAATAGGCGCAAATATTGGGCTGTGCTTGAGGCTGACGCCACGATTAAATAAAAACACAGCCATAGCAGGCACAGCAATCAGCGCGACGAATAAAGCTGACATCATCGCCAGAATAATACTCACCGCCATCGGCTGAAACATTTTTCCCTCAACGCCTTCTAAAGCAAATAAAGGCGCAAATACCACAATGATGATTGCGGTCGCAAAGAAGATGGGGCTACATACTTCTTTAGCCGCGATAATGACTTGGGTAACCGTCAGCGCTGTTTGTTGGGTAACAACAGCTTGGTTTCCATTTTCATGATGCTTTGCGTGTTGATCTTGAGTCTGCTTATTAGGAAAATGCTCAGTTAAACGCTTGAAAATGTTTTCAACCATCACCACTGAGCCATCAACTAACATCCCTATAGCCACCGCCAAGCCTCCCAGTGACATTAGGTTTGCTGACATACCGTAAAAGGACATCACCATCAATGCCAACCCTATTGAAATAGGGATTGATAACAACACCAGTAATGTCGCCCGCAAATTCACCAAGAATAAAGCGAGAATAATGACGATGAACACAAATGCCATTAGTAAGGCATCGACAACCGTTGTGACAGCTTGCTTAACCAAGTCTGATTGATCGTAAAACGCCTCAAATGAGACGCCTGTGGGCAGTGACTGCTCAATCAAACTCACCCGCTCGTTAATGTCATCAATCGTGGCCTTAGTATTTGCTCCCATTCGTTTTAAAATGACCCCTGCAACCACTTCGCCCATGGCATTAACTTCTGTTTTGCCATTCGCAGTGTTTAGCTCTTTACGGGTAAAGGTTACTGCGCCCACACGAATTTCACGGCCATATTCAACTTGCGCAATATCAGCAACTCTAACTGGGGTGCCTGCCACCTCTGTTAATGGAATTTGTGCTATTGCCCTTAATCCCGCATCACCTGATGGCAGTAACCCATAACCACGAACAACAAGCTGCTCCTGTCCTTGGGGCATAAACCAGCCACCAGCATTACGATTATTACTCTCCAGAGCCTCTGTCAATTGTGCCATTGTTAGGCGGTAACTGAGTAGCTTGTTGGGGTCGATGTTCACTTGGTATTGACGTACATCACCGCCAAATGACAACACCTCGGTAACGCCGCCAACAGGCATTAAAATCAACTTCACTAAGTAATCATTGAGGCTACGAAGCTCTGCGGCATCAACGCTTGATTCAGGTGTTGCCCGCAAGATATATTGATAAATCTGCCCTAGCCCTGAGGTATTCGGCCCAATCTCAGGCACACCGACACCATCTGGGATCATCTCTTTAGCGGCTTGCAGCTGCTCAAACACTTGCTGGCGAGCAAAGTAAATATCTGTACCTTCAGCAAAAACCACTGTCACAATCGACAAGCCAGTACGTGACAACGAGCGAACTTCTGTGACCTCAGGCAAAGCATACATGGCAGATTCAACAGGATAACTAATGAGCTTTTCTACCTCTTCTGCTGCTAAGCCTTCAGCCTCGGTATTCACAGTAACTTGCACATTCGTCACGTCAGGAAACGCATCTAAATTCAGCTTTGGCAACATGAATACACTAGCTATAACAATAGCGAGCAAACCCAAACCCACTACAAATCGGTGTTTAACCGCTGTTTCGATTAATTTATATAACATGCTCAGCTCCTAGTGGTTGTGAATATCAAAACCTGCTTTTGCAAGTTCAGACGCCAACAAAAACGCACCACTGATCACCACATGAACGCGAGGCTCAATACCCTTGACCATATTAATTCCACGCTGACTTTCAATCACTTCAACTTCAACAGCTTCAAACCCATCATCTTCTTGAATAAACACTTGCCAATGACCATCGCTACTGCGGGTTAACGCTGAATCAGGCAACACGACCCCCCCATCGAGACTATTTGGTAGATACAACTCCGCAAATTGTCCAGCATGTAAACCGTATTCACTATTATCGATGCTCACTAATACTTGCTCTGTGCGCGTCACCAAGTCCAATTCATGGGAACGGCCAATAATCGTCCCCTCAATGGATATCTCATTGACTCTAACTAATGCTTTATCGCCATTATTTATCCCCGCAGCCTGATGAGCAGAAAGCTGAGCTTCGACCCATAAGTGTGACTCGTCCGTTAACTGCATTAACGGGCGTCCACCAGCAGAAACCTGACCTATCATGGCCACATCTTGCTGCACCCGGCCATTGATCGGTGCCAATAATTGATAACGACCAATGGACTCTGGCTTGGTAATCAATTGATTGATTTGCAATGCCGTCATACTGAGCGCTTCGAGGTTGGCACGAGTCAGCTCAGCTTGTACTTTTGCCACTAATCGTCGACTTTCACTGACGGTGTTTTTACTCATCTGTTTCACTCTATTCCACTCAGCTGCTGCGGTAATATAATCCGCTTGCGCTTGAGCCACTGCCGCGCCGCCCAAGGTCAGTAAAACTTGATTTTTATTGACTAACTGGCCTGGCACCACATGACGTTTTAGCACTCTGACATCCAACTGGGGCGCTAGGGTGACGGTATGATCTCGATCGACAATGAGGGTTGCTGTAGCCACATCATCTAAGTTAAATGTGCTACTTGATAAGCTCATCACTTCGATACCAGCCATTTGCTGCTGACGTTCAGTAAGCACTAACGCATTGCTATGCTCATCAGTGATTTCATTCTGCTGAGTAATGCGATCGTTTTGTTGTACTTTCTCGGCATGGTTATGCCCAGGCCCCGCTAATACTTGGGGGATATAGCAAATTGACACCAGTATCGCGATAACAGTTAGCGAGCGTTTGCTCAGTTTTTTATCAAGATGTTGAATATTCATAATGTTCCTTTTAAGCCGTTATTCGCTTTATAAACTCAACAAATAACCACTCAATATTGTTGTTAGTTAATCAGCTAAAGCATCGGTAGTTGCTGACTTATTGGCCATAAAATGCTGCTGTAGCACTTGTTCAAGCTGCCCGCTGTCGCCCATCCACGTTAGCCAGTGTTCATACAAATTGGCTTCTAAGTTGACGCCAGCAACAAAGCTAGTGCTCATTTGCCGCTGACTTTGCAGATAATCACTGGTGCTAATATCACCTGTTTGCCATTGGCCTGAAATCAAAGCTGTCGCCTCTTGACCTGATTGCTCAACTAATTGCTGCCAGTCTTGATAGCGCGTTAATAATCTTGGGATTGCACGAGTAAATAACTGCCACTGTTGATGCAGTGCCTTTTCTGTCGCTAGATAAGATTGTTCAGCAATGGCAATGCTTTCGTTCGCTGCAGCAAAGGAGTCGTGGTAGTTGTTTCGGACAGTTAATGGAATCGACACACCTAGCCCCCATTTATTATCACTACCTTCACGCTCTGCGCTGAGGCTAATACTGGGATCTGCAGATAAGTCAGCCTTCAACTGATTCACCTGCAATTTGGCTAGCATGACTTGTTGATAGGCCGTTTTTAATGCGGGTAACTCTGGAGTGACTCGTTGGCTTAATGTCAGCTCTATTAAACTGTTTAGCGTTATATTAGGTACACTCTCATGGCCTAGTAAGGTGTAGACTTCTGTTTCTGCAACAAGTAATGCTTGCTCTGCTAAAGCCAAAGCTGCTGCATTGTTGGCGACATCAAGACGCATGAGTTGCAGTTCAACCATAGCAATATCGCCTACTTCGACACGCTGCTCAGCCAATGCAAGTTGCGCCCTTGCTAAATCAAACTGCTGTTGATTAAAAGCGAACAAGGTTTGATTTTGTTGCAGCGCCACTATGGCCAACAATTGTTTTGACAGTATCTGACTGCGCTCAACTACCACTTCCGACAAGGTGATTTCTGACTCCAATTGCGCTAGTCGAATTGCTGCGCCGCGCTTATCACTCCAATCAATGGTTTGACTTAAGGCGATAGTGAAGGTGTCGTCCTCCGGTGCATGTTGATAATCGACGCCAAGCTCTGGGTTATAAATCGCATTATCTGCGGCTGATAACTTCAATAAAGCTTGGCGTTTTAACGACATTTGGGCCTGTATTTGTGGCAACTGTTCAAAGCTGAGCATCAAGGTGTCAAACCACGATTGAGTACTTGTAGTAACATTAGTGCGCTCAAGTGCTGAGTGAGCAGTGTTATGCATTGGCCGATTAAAGGTGCTCGCTAACGCCCCTTCGGCATGCACAGTTTGTATAGACGCAATACTCGCCCCCATCATGCTTAAATGCACAATAAGCGCTGAAGAAATAATAGATTTATTCATCATTTATTCTCGTTTCGACCTAAGTCAAAATCTAAAATTAATTGATGATTAATCGTGCAAAGCCGTTATCACCCTGAAATTATCTGGATGAAAAATAGTTAAATTCTAAGCGAGTTAACCTTTTGGCGACTTATAACAAGCCTCAATACAGGCTGCCTCAAACCCAATAGGATTAGACAGAACCAGTCGGTTAAAACGATAACTGTGCAAGATTAATCAGTTAAGTCATTAACTGATTAATAAAATAGGAGGGCGGTAACTTAAGCGTGCTTCTGGGGGAATGTAAGTTTGAATAACAGTTTTTGGCGCTTCAGAAATTATTGCCACAGGCATAAGCTGAGCGACAAAATCAATTGTTGCGCTATGACCACCGTGACACTGACAATCTAAACACAGTTCATAATCTTGGTTGTCAGCCATTAACGTATGGTTATGGATTTCAGATGCAGTCGAGGTTGCATTAAATAAGTGAGTAAAATCATCAGCTTTATCGCAAACATCAGCTGGTGCTGAAAATACGATGTGGGAATGGTTCACTTGCTCGTTTTCGCCATCACCAAGATGCAACTGATGCTCGCCTAAGTTAGTGCTGATAAATTGCAGCAACATAACGGCGACCATTAATTTTGCACATGTTTTAATGGCTGACAATGACACAAATGACCTCTGATAAATAACTCCTAGCCAAGCACTTAACAAGCAAGTTAAATAGCTTAATGAAAGTACTGGCTAGTCATAAGACAATGAGTTTACCTAAAAGTGCTAAACCCGCTAGCCTTGAATGTCATAATAAATAACGCGATCACGGTTTATGATCATTTAGAATACACAATGCTTGGCATAATCAGCCGCTTCATTAGCAGTCCAATCACCACTAGGCTTATCTTTCATTTGTTTACACCAAGCCTCACTTCCTACTTCAGGCGAGCAAGCACTCAACCCTAGGACCAATGCAGCTGCAGCAAAAATAATCGTTAGTTTAGCCGCTAAACGGTTGGTTTTATTATTGAACATTTAATTTTACTTCCTTGAATTTATAACAAAAATATATCTAAACTGGTTTTATGGCGCAACACGACACTGACATCACTGCTTAAGCCATGCTATGGCTTGTTGTTTTTGCTCTAACGGAAACCACGCTACTTCACCTTGCATAAATGGCGCAAGTAAATTAACCGAGTTACCTACCCAGTCAGGGCCTCCTACAAACACCAAAGCATCAAATGGCGGTAATTGAACTTTATCTCCGCCCATTAATGAGCTGACATCCCACCCTTCTAGCAACACATCAGCTTCGATGCATAATTTTACTTGGCCACTATTGTCACGATACTGAGTAATCAATGGTTGCAAGTGCGTTTGGTAATCATGGGTCGATAAACGTCCACTAACAAACAAGCTAATGACACCTGGGGAAATATCAGGGATTTGGCACAACATAACGCAACTCCAAACTGTCTATGCGGCTGCATAACGATGTATCAACATCTGTTTCAGCCTATATTATTGTTGATAGTAGCAAATCTTATCCGCTGTACTAAACAAAAGTTTGTTAAGCTAACCACAGTTATGATTTAAAAAAGTGAAGCGTTTTAGCACAATGATCAATATTACCAACCGTGTCAGCATTGAAGATAATGAAATTGAATGGCAATTTATCCGTTCAAGTGGTGCCGGAGGCCAGCATATCAATAAAGTGTCAACTGCGGCGCAGATCATTTTTGATATTCGGCAGTCTTCACTCCCTGAGTTTTATCAGCAAAAGTTACTAGCCAAAGCCGATCACCGCATTACTAAAAGTGGCAAAATTATTATTAAGTGTCAGCAAAGTCGTAGCCAAGATTTTAATCGACAACTGGCACTAGAGCAGTTTATTGAATTAGTGAAAAGCGTCGGGATTGTTCAAAAAGCCCGAATTGCCACTAAAGCAACTAAGGCTAGTCAACGTCGCCGTGTTGACGCAAAAAAACAGCGCGGAGCGACTAAAGCGCTACGAAGAAGCAAGTCTGATTATTAGCCATTACCGCGGGTTATCATGAAAATAATTCCCGATTTGGCTATCATTATCATGATAAATTACACTCACTTAAGTCCAATCATTTGATCAGTAACATCGCAATTGACTTAACGCAGCGAGCTGCAACACTTTTAGCAAGGAATGAACATGTCAACGCAAGCAAAAGTTTTATTGGTTAACGGCCCGAACCTTAACTTATTGGGCCGCCGAGAGCCTGGATTATACGGTAGTGATAACTTAGACACCTTGGTTGAAAATGCTCGCCAATTAGCTCAACAGTCTGGCTTAGCGTTTGATCATATTCAATCTAATGCCGAGTATCAGCTTATCGATGCGATTCATTCAACTGACGCTCAATTCATTATTATTAACCCTGCAGCGTTCACTCATACAAGTGTCGCACTAAGAGATGCGATCTTAGGCGTTAACATTCCCCTTATTGAGGTTCACATTTCAAATGTGCACGCCAGAGAGCCCTTTAGAAGTCATTCTTATTTTTCAGATAAAGCACAAGGGGTTATTTGCGGGTTAGGCATTCAAGGTTATGAGTTTGCAATGCAAGCAGCGATTAAGCACATTAAGGCGAAATAATCGCTACCCAAGTCAATTAAATTTAGACGTTTATGAGTAAATTAAAAGCAGATATCAAGGTTATCCAATCAGGCATCTTCAGTAAGTGGGACTCTGAAAGTGATGAGCTCCCCCGCTTTTTAGAAGCGACAGTCCATGTGCCAGCCGTAATAGACATGGAGTTCGGCTTTGTCACTCGCATTAAAAAAGCGAAAAACCAAGTGCTTAAATATTGTATCTATCATCCAAATATCCCTGATGCAGAAGGTAATATTGAAGCGCCTTACGATGGCGAAGTGTATATAAAAGAAAATGATTGGAAGTTTTATTTAGGCGATTGTATTTGGGCACCTGTGAGTAACAAAGTGGGAAACTGGCGCATGACACTAGAACTCAATGGTAAACTGATTGCCGATAAAACCTTTAAGGTTCATTCTGTACCTTCAAATTCCTAAGCAAACCTTGGCAATGTACGAGCTTTGTAAACTATGAAGCTTCAATAATTGCCCCATCGATAAAAGCACAGTTTCGTCCATGTGATTTTGCCTGATACAACGCACTATCGGCTAAAGTGAGATAATGCTGCCAATGTTGCACAAGTTCAGACGATAAAATAGGCTTAGTTGCCCCAATAGAAATCGTCACCTTGAGTGAATGTCCAGAATATTCTACCGGGGTATCTGCTATCACCTGATTAAATCGTTCCAAGATATGCTGTTGCAATTCATCAGACTCAAGCGCTAATAATATCAGGAACTCTTCACCGCCCCAACGAGCTAGCACATCGTTTGCTCTGATTCTGTTTTGCAAACGAGTAGCACATGCCATTAACACTTCATCGCCAGCGTCATGACCATGGGTATCATTGATTTTCTTGAACAAATCACAATCCAAAATGAGCACACTGTAATACTCTACCCCTGTTTTAGTGATGTTATGCTCAACAAAGTTATTTACAAACCGGCGATTGTATAAACCCGTCAGTGGGTCTTTATTCGATTGTATATAGAGATTTTTGTTAGTTGAACGTAATGTTGAGATACGTTTTTTATTAGACGTATAGCGATGAATGAGAAGCGCGATTCCGATAGTTAATCCACTAAACACTATAACCCACAACTTTTCTTGGAGCTCTTTTTTCTCTAACGTGGCAGCTTTTAAGTTATTCTCCGCAGTCAATAACGCAATTTTTTCATCTTGTAATTGCGCATCGAATTTCACTTGTAACTCATAGATTTGTTTTTCACGTTTATCGAACAGTTGCCGTTGAGTGCCTTCATAATAAGTGGTCAAATGTGCGAGAGCTTCTGGGTATTGAGCCGTTTCTTGGTAAATTTGGGCAAGTAATTGATGTGTTTTTAAGAGCCAATCTTGATTATTAATATCTTCAAAATCTAGCAATAATTGGTTTGCATACTCTGTTGCTTGCTCATAGTTTTTTTGACTAAATCTTACCTCACTTAAACCATATAAACATTGCTTTGATGCTAGGGGATCTAAGGCTCCGTGAGCAAGGGATAGACATTCCAATATAATCGGCTCTGCTTGGCTCATATGTTGTTGCTGCAACAATAATTCTGCTTCAGTCCATAATGCATTTACAATTAACTGCACATTGTCTGACTGACGTGCTGCAACTGTGCTCTTATGGCTAAAATCTGTCGCGGCGGCGATATCATTAACCTGCAACATCAAATTACTGGCATTACTATATAAAACAACCAGTAGCTCATAGCTGATATTGTCGTCCTTCAACAACAATTCGGCGGCTTTCTGATTGTATTCAATGGCATTTTGCCAATCTTTCAATCTCGAATAAACTACTGAAATATTTGAATATATTCGCCCTAAAAAATGATATTGGTTACTCTCATCTAACAATGAAATGGCTTTTTGATAATCACTTAAAGATGCTTCGTAGTCTAAATTGCGTGAGTGTAATATACCTCGAGTATTGAGTGCTCTTGCTAATAGTCGCTCATAATGAATTGATTCACAGATTACAATCGCTTGCTCAATATAGTCAAAAGCCTGTTTGCTTTCACCTTGGCGGGCAGCGAGGATCCCTTTTAAGGTCAAGCCTTCTGCAAGGATCCAATCCAGCTGTTGCGATTGACCATACTCAAATAATTTCTCAGCGGACTGGGACGCAGCATCGAGATCCGATTTTGCAACAGCAATATTATGGAGAATGCGATAATAAACAGCGGTGTAAAACACATTATTATCAAACACGCCTGAAGTGTTCATGCTTGTTATGGTATTAAATGTGTTATCTGGTGAATTTTCTGCTTGAAAATAAAGCTCAACCAACTGTCGCCCTTGCTGACTATTATTAATCGTGAGCAAAGGGTCAAAAACCAGTTCATTGGCAGATAAAGTCAAACTAAAACCACATAGGCCCAGGATACAAAACAACATTTTTTTAGCGGAAATACAAAATAGCTGCTTCAAATAAACCTCTAAATCCTAACCAATCAACCTACGGGCTCAGTAATATATGCCCTATTCAATAGCTGAAATACTATTAACATCTGAAAACTGAGCCTCCATCACTAAATTTATGGATAATCTTCTTTTAGCCTAGGCGCTATTGCCATAATTACCAGCCTTTCAGGCTAGGGATTTCCCCTTAATCTAGTAAAGCTTGATATAATCACCGTTTATATCTCTATTCGCCACTGAGCACTTATTTATGTCTTTGCAAACATCATTAACCCATGCCATCGATCGTAGAGCAACATTTCTCGCTCAAGCAGAAGCCAGTCAAACAGATTGCTTTCGTATTTACCATGGCACTGTTGAAGGTGAAAATGGACTGAATATTGATCGCTATGGCAATGCATGGTTAATTCAAACATTTCACCAGACCTTAACTGAAACGCAGCTGGAAGAATTGACTCAAGTCCTCACAGAATTAACGGCATTACCTGTCATTTATAATGATCGCTCAAAACGCAATTCCCGTGTCGAAAATGCACTACAAAGTGACCATCACGAATTTGCTTGCTCTGAACAAGTTATTAAAGAGAATGGCATTCAATTTACGTCTAAATTACGCCATGAAGGACAAGACCCTCTGCTGTTTTTAGACATGAGAGTTGGCCGTGAATTTGTTAGAGAGCATAGTGAACATAAAACGGTGCTGAATTTATTTTCATACACCTGTGGCATCGGCACTGCGGCAGCAATGGGCGGGGCAACTAAGGTCACGAACGTAGACTTTTCTTCTTTTGCATTAGCGGCGGGAAAGAAAAATGCCGAACTTAATGGCGTGACAGAAGTGTGTGAGTTTATACAAAGTGATGCTTTTCCAGCTTTACGTCAGCTTGCAGGCCTTAAGGTCGGCGGACGCCGTGGGCAAAAATTACCTAAATACCCAAAGCTGCCAGCAACACAATTTGATTTAGTCTTTCTCGATCCCCCTCGCTTTGCTAAAAGTCCATTTGGTACTGTCGATTTAATCAATGATTACCAAGGCTTATTTAAACCTGCCATGTTAGCTACAAAATCTGGCGGCACGATTGTGTGTTGTAATAATGTCGCTAAAGTTGAGCGTGATACTTGGCTGAAGAGCTTAATTCGCTGTGTTAAAAAACAAGGTCGGCGTGTGACTCATCAACAATGGATCCACTGCCATGAAGACTTCCCTTCATTTGATGGCAATCATCCGTTGAAAATGGTCGCGCTAAGCATTGACTAATACCAAAGCGCATCCAAAGCTAAGAACTGAGTATTGATTAGAACGCAGCAGCCTCGCTTAAACTCATAAATTAAAAAGCCGCAATATGCGGCTTTATTATTACTGATTAGCTGTTCTACTACCGGTGACTAGGGCTGTTACTTTGCTTAAGCCAAGATAATTTTGCTAAGTACTTTTGCTGACTCTTACCCATAGATGTTAACTCCAATGCTTTTTCGAGCGTTTTTTTCGCACTTAACACTTTGCCTTGTGCATTCTGTACTTTGGCGAGTTCATAATAGGCTTGATGATAATAAGGGCTGTTATTGATAAACTTTTTTAAGAATGCTTCTGCAGCAAAATAGTCTTGCTGTCTCGTCGCTTCTTGCGCCATTGAGTACCAACCGTAAGGTGTCTCATTCTCTAGCTGAATGAGTTGCTGATAAATGGCATCAGCTTCTAGTACTTTACCTTGTGAATATAATGAATAGTTATAGTTACTTAATAATGTCAGTGAGTTAGATTCAAACTGTAGGCCATATTGATAGTAAGCATCAGCAACTTGATAATCTCCCACTCGTCGATGCACCACAGCCATCATATTAATCAATGGAATATACTTAGGGGCAAGTTGTAAGCCTTTTTCTAATAGAGAGTAAGTCAAGGTTAAGTCATTGGCGAGAAGGGCATCTGCAGCGAGGTTACGATAAAACATAGCAAGAAACTCATCTTCACTGACCACCGCTCCCGTGCGATCGTTTCTATCAGGGAAATAATCTATGACGGTGAATTCACTACCATTAATATATACACCCCCAGCATCCGTTTCATATAAAAAGGTACGGACATGATCTGAGGTCACGACTAAGTCATTTGAAATATGCGTTAATAAAGGCGCCGAGTGGACCACTTGAAAAACAGCTCTCACGTTTAAATGCTTTGCCACACCATAAGTAAGCATAGCTAAAGCCATGCAATTACCAGACTTATTTTGCCAAGCTTGAGCCGCATTATAATTTAAGCCTTCGTAATTAAAATTAACCATTTTATTGTTAATAAAACGAACCAATTGATATCGCTTCGAAAGCTCAGCAATCTCAGGTCTTGCAATAAAGGCTTCAAGCTCTTCGACTTGATCTGGTAGTAATGCTGACAAACTCTCTACCGATGGAACTAAGTTATTTTTTGCTATATCCAAATCTATTGCGTTAACAAAATAAGCGCCATTTTCAGGAAGAGGCATTACATTTAATTTGGCTGAAGAGTGCGAGGTGGTGCTACAACCTGCTAATAAAAAAGATAACATGCCGCCAAAGAACAATGGCGTTAAGTAACCAACTATATTTTTGCGAAACGGTTCAACTGCGGTTCCATTTATCGTTAATCGCAACATCCTGAGCATAAACACCTCTTATCATCCTTAATATTATTCATTCTGCAATATTCACTGCTTCATAAGCGTAATGAGCCATTGATATTGACATTAAGCTCGTGCTTACAAATTCTAACCTAGCACACTTTTTATACACACCTCCAATAGTAAGTGATGAAAAATAATTTCAAACAAACAAAAATCCTTCTTTGAAATAGAGTCTTATGGGAAAAATTAACTAATAAAAAAGGCTGCCAATTGGCAGCCTTTTAGTTCATTAAATGAAGCAACGTGCGAATTAATCTTCGTTAGAAAGCGTCATCTTATTTAAATCGATACCATCACTATTCTCTACATATCCCTGTTGTGTTTCTGGGATTTTATGCGTTTTATCTTTAATGGTAATTCTTGATAATCGACATTCAGCATAAACCTCTGGAGCGAAGTTATATTCGAATTTATCGTTAGTTTGTAATTCAAAAGGCTTCTCTGGATCAGCAGAGAAATGTTGATTTGCCAATAAAGACACACCGTTTAAACTATCGTCCATACAACCTAATAATTTAACCGCAATCACTCCTTTTTCAGCATACTCCTCATAAGTACCATTATTACCTGTGTACTCGTTAAGGTGTAAGGTTTTACCTGAAATAGGGCAGCTAGCATTAATACCATTTTCTTTTAAAATCAGGTTAAGCTTTCCTGCTTGACCCAAAGATAAGAAGGTATTTTTAGCAGTACTAAAGATATTTTCTTCAATAGAACGACTTTCGTCATCAATAAGCTTATCGCCTTTCGTCCAATTTAGTGTTGCTTGTGTTAAGTCACAGCCCATTAAATTAGGATCAACGTCTCCCACTAAACAACGCTTTAGATCACGACTAAATTCAGGATAATAAGCCGCACATTCTAATTCACGATCATTGTCTTCAGTCTTAAATGCTTGCACACCACGGATCAAGACACCGTAACTATCTGGAAAACCACTGTCACGTAAAATCACAGGCGTATAAAAGCGATCAGCTGTAAACGTTATCCAAGCTTTTTTAAAGCCTTGATCCAGTGACTCACCTTCGACAGCGTCAAGTGATAAGTTATGTTTTTCCGAGCCTACTCGTACAATTAAATCACGATATGCATTTGCTTCATTTCGTGCGCCATGAGCTTCATAATCATAGTCACGCTTTTGATATTTAACAGAAATAGCATACTTTGCACCTGGAACTGTTGGCACATAAGTGCGCATTCTAACGGTTCCAAGTTGAGTTTCACCGCCACAGGCATGCGTATCTAATTCAGCAGCATAACCTTCACCGACAATGCCATATGTTGTGGCATAACCCACTTCCATTTTGGCATCGCATGCTTGGTTACGTATATTCTTAATGGCGTCGCGGCGCTCATCACCTTCTAGGTTTTTAACTTGTGCCCATTGCTCAGGGAACATTTTCTTTAACGTTTTACGGGTCCATTGAACATCAAAGTACATTTTCTCATCTTCAGAGTACAATGCCTTCAGTTCTCTCTTTAACGAATTAGGGTTTTCTTCTTGTAACTCAGAAAAATCTAAATCATCAATGATCCCCCAAGAGCCATGATTAAACTGCTCTTCATAGCCGTAGAAGTATTGTCCTGATACCAGTTCAAGTTCATCAGCTTGAGCTACAGAGGCCGTTGAACAAGACAGTGCTAACAGCATCCCTAATCTAGTTGTCAATTTCATTTAAAATCCTAGTGTTATAAGTTGCACAAAATTATCTGTCATCTTTTAACACTCAGTAATGCAGCCCACAGACCCGCCTGTGCTGTCACTTTGCGTCCTCATTTTGCAACGAGTTTGCCATTAGAGTATCTACAGTTTAAAAAAACATGCGAATTTTAACACCAGCACCAAGCAGTTAACAAGTCAAATTATTGACTATTTACATTATTATAACTCACTGATAATTAATGAATGTTATATAGCCTCACAAGATAATGGCATAACAAACATTGAAAATTACAACTAATGAATGACATACAATAAGCAAGATAAAGTGCAATTTCATAAACTAAACTGCGATATAGCCCCCAAAACCACAAAATACTAACTAAACTTATAACATTAGCCGCATTATCTTATTGCAAACAATTTTTTATAAGATAAATTAATCATATATATCATTGATATATATTCACTTACTACATAGAGATTTCAAAAATATGAAAATCAGCGCACGTAATTCACTTGTTGGAAAAATTCTTTCTATTGAAGAAGGTTCAGTTAATAACGAAATCGTTATCGAATTAGCTGCAGGTGTTGAAATCACTTCTGTTGTCACTAAAAAATCTTGTGAGCAACTAGGTTTAGTGGTTGGTGGCAATGCTTATGCCATTATCAAAGCTAGCAATGTTATGGTTGCAGTAGATTAATTTTCTATTTTAATTTTTGGAGTGCAGCTTTAACTGCGTTCTAAAGCATTATAATAGTGATAAAAATGGAGTAATGATGAAAGTCATTACTCCATTTTTTTAGCATTGAATTTCATCCTAATCCCCTCCTTTGACACCAAAATAAAATCTATGATAGTTACCGCAGCTCAGATTAATGCTCATCAGCAAACTCAATAGTCACTCTCATCAAATCACCTTTTATCAATGACAAGGGTTTAAATTAACGCAAAATCCAGTCTTTAAAAGTTAACAAGTGACAAGCAAGTCACCTACATCTGTATCTTTGAACTTAACAACTGCATTCGTGAGATTAATTACATGTTAATTTGTGTCTGTTTTAGCGCAATAACCCATCAATTTAGCTTGATAGCATTATCTTTAGCTCCGTCATAATCTATAATCAGCATAACTAATTAATTTAAGTCATATATAAAGGCATACCATGTGGTGATGCGTTAAAGCAGTGTGTTACTTTTTTCATTGCTATCCAAAGGAGTTTCATGAATACAGTCTATTCTATTGGAGAGCTTGAATCGTTTCTTGTAGCGATTTTAGTCCTATTCATTGGCCATTCGGTCAACCGTCATTTACCCGCTTTTAGAAAATATAATATCCCAGAACCCATCGTGGGCGGATTGATCGTTGCCAGCTTTATTACTTTGCTGCACTTCAATAACATCAGTCTTCAATTTACGCTATCGATGCAAAACACCTTGATGCTAATGTTTTTCAGCACCGTTGGTTTAGCGGCAAGTTACAAATTGCTTATGAAGGGCGGTAGTAAAGTCTTTTTGTTTTTAGGTATCGCCTCCTTATATATCATTATCCAAAATGGTGTTGGCGTAACCATGGCTACAGCATTAGGTTTGGAACCTATAATGGGCTTAATTGCTGGCTCTATCACCCTTTCAGGAGGTCATGGTACTGGCGCTGCTTGGGCACAAACTTTCCAAGAGAACTACGGGATGAACACCCTTGAGTTTGCCATGGCTGCAGCGACGTTTGGCTTGGTAATGGGTGGTATTATCGGTGGCCCAGTCGCTCAGCGATTGATTAACAAAAACAAGCTGGTTTCATCCTACGGTGTAGGGGGAAATCATCATGAAGATCACCCAGATTTAGTGACCTACGACCAGCTTGAAGAAGACAGGGTGACCGCTAAACGGATTTTAGAAGTTTTATTTGTTCTGCTGTTATGTGTTGCCGGGGCTAAATGGTTCGGTAAATTTGTTAGTGCATACGACATTACTTGGCTGAAAATGCCTGAATTTGTTTATGCACTATTCTTCGGTGTTGTTATCACCAATGCCACTGAGTTAACCCGTGGGTTTAAAATAAACAGTGAGTGTGTTGATATCCTCGGCACCGTGTCATTAGCGCTATTTTTATCAATGGCATTAATGAATTTAAAGCTATGGGAGATTTTTGATTTAGCGATTCCACTGTTAATTATCTTGCTGACCCAAGGCATAATCCTGGCTTTATTTGCGTACTTCGTCACCTTTAGATTAATGGGCAGTAATTACGATGCAGCTGTTATGGCTGGCGGTCACTGCGGCTTTGGTATGGGCGCAACCCCAACTGCGGTTATGAATATGGGTGCATTAGTATCAAGAACAGGCCCTTCACCACAAGCCTTTATGGTCGTGCCAATTGTAGGCGCGTTCTTTATAGATATTGTTAATGCGATTATTTTGCAAGGCTATCTAAGCGTGATTGGCTAAGCCTTCACCTGTAAAAAACGCCACTCAATAGTGGCGTTTTTTTATGGAACCAGTTAATTTCAGCCACCTGTTATTGGTGTTAATTGACACTGAAGTTGTTGAGGATTATCGCAGCATGACAACAAAGCTGATACTGAAGGGCTGTAAACCTGTTGCCAAAACGCTTGGCTATGGAAATTATTAATCGGCATCCAAGTACTCAAAGGGTACTGATTTGCTAATTCATCTCCTCCTTTAACCGGTAATGCCATTCCAGAGGCGACTTGAATATTACCAGGAAATGTTTGTCCCGTTTCAAGATCGACATTAACACAACTCCCTAAGTTGCCAATCCGATGACAAGTGATACAGGTATTTCCTTCGGTTTCAATACTTGATGACGTTGACCATAGGGCGAAATCACCAATCGCATTATTATACGGTCCGAATGGGTCAACCGGCACATGTTGCCAAACCTGCCCTATATATGGACTATACATAAACGGATCGGCATCATGACAACCACCACAATTCTTGCTCACAGTATCAAGTGGCTTCCACCAAAAAGTCATTGCATCAACATGCCCCGGTGGAGGAGTAACTTCATTAGGTGGCGGTACCCTTGAAGCATCAAATCCAGCACTTGTGTCATTAGGGGGTTCTGCATGAAACCAGCATGTATCCCCCGAGGTGGTACTATGCAAAATTACGTCAACTTCGTCATACAACGGACTATCATCGGGTCGAAGGTATTTACGTCGACAAAAAGCAGATATTTGAGTTGTCTCATTTGATAAATCTAACACCTTAGAATAAGGCGTACATTGACCAAAAGTGTCTTCACCATAAGGCAATAATGCTGGGCGGTCACAAACCATATTTTGCGTATACTCTTGATACTGTGGCACTTGCCCATTCACAGTAATGGGTACATCAACCCCGTCATTACAGTCAAATGCTGGCACCTCTGCAACCAAGTTTGCGCACTGTTGACCATACTCAATAATCGATTGGTTTAGCTCTACAATAACCACTTCATCAATCGCTGTACTCTGCTTCTGCTGAGATGATGTGCCTAAACTGTCACAGCCCATCAAGGCTATAACGCATACCGAGTTACAAATATATAATAACCAAGCTGGTATGAATCGTTTATATCCCTTCATGACAAGTGCTCCCTCGTTAAAGGCAACGCTAACTCTCTAATTGCTTGGTAATATCTAACGTAGCCACTACAGCGACAAATATTGCGGCCAACGCCCTGCTCAATTGCATCGTCCAGCTCGCTTTCTGAAATAGGAGAAAGCTGTAATTTTTGCAATAACACCCAAGTGGCCATCAAAAAACCAGGAGTACAATAGCCGCATTGAAAAGAGAAATGCTTTAAAAAAGCTTGCTGAAGAGGTAACAACTTGTCCCCTTGTTGTAATCCTTCTACGGTAAAAATTTCTAAGCCATTCAAACTATCAACTGGAGTTGAACAAGATAAAGTGGTTTGCATTGTTGCGTTAGGGCCATTTCTAGTGGCAACTGTACACGCTCTACACTCTCCTATACCGCAACAAAATTTGGTCCCAGCTAACCCTAGTCGTTCATGTAAATAATCCACTAACGCCATATCGCCATCTGTTGTAGGCGCATCAATACTCGCACCATTAACCATGAAAGAAATTGGTATATTATCCATTAGATTGCCGTCCTTATTGCCGCTGGCGTTACAGGTAACTGTGTAAAACGATGTTGAGTTGCCATCGCTAATGCGTTGAGAATAGCCGGAGGAATTGGACACATAACGGCCTCTGCAATCCCCCGCGCAGTCGCTTCATTGTCGGCAGGTGGCATAACCAGCAATTGTTGATTTAAAGGTACATTACCCATTTTCATTAGCTTATATTTATCTAAATTCCAATTACCAGCACCTGGTCCTTCTGGGCTAAGAGGGCAGTCTTCCGACAGTACATATCCCATTGCCATTGCTACCCCGCCTTGAGATTGGCCACTCACCAGCTGCGGGCAATGTTGCACACCTGCACTTAACGCTGTAATACAATCTTCAACAACGACATAACCAGTATTAGGATCGACAGATACCGCAATTAATGCCCCGCTAGGTGCGTAAGTGCTACGGCCATAACGTGAATTAACTTTCGGTAGTGTAGTCATATTAGTTCGAGTAACAGTCTGTAAAGCATTAGGCAAGGAACCAAGAGCAATATAGTCTAAAGGTAGAGTGATAGGGTTTTGACTTAATGAAGAAAAGCTAAAGTCAGCATTAACGAACTCACCAACAAAGCTGGCATGAACGGCAGCACTATTGGGTAATTGTTGACTAAAAATCACTTCAACAATCTGACTCCATTCAATAGCAGGGTAGCCTTCTATACTGATACTTCCGTGCGAGAAAACTAACTGCTTATAGTCCACTTCAGCTTGCCAAAGCCGCTGTAAAGCAGGGATAACAGAGCCTAGCAGTAAACTTAACCCCGCATATGACACTGCATGATATTGATAAAAAGCCCCAAGACATGCACTAGATGAACCCGATAATTGTGCCACTTGTTTCGCAGGATCAATTTTAGTCTCAGATGGTACGCAAGAAGGGTAAGCATCTATCTTAGTTAAACCTAGATTATTAAAAAAACCAGCATCGCCCATCATAATGTTACTGGCATTTTTCCCAAGCCAAACAGACGGTGCCAAGCCTAGCGCTGTGGCTGCGCCATTGCCCATATCAATATAGGGGGTGCGAACAGTAATGCTGCCATCTCGGTTAATCATCACTGCGCCAAACATACCATCACCACCGGTACCATACGCTTCGTTTGCTAACGCTAACCCCACACCATATTTAAGTCCTTGATTAGCAAACTGTTGCTTCGTTGTCTCACGGTTAGTCCACAATGGCAGGGCTTCTAATGCATCGAGGATTTGGGGCAATTGCAAATCTTGCTGAATAGGCGCACCTGTTACCGTTGTACTCTGATTATCGAGTAAATTTAAACGACGGATCATGAAAGGATCTCTGCCTGTATCTTCTGCAGCCTGATCCAATAAGGTTTCTAGAGCAATAAAGGCTTGTGGCCCACCAAACCCACGTTGCGATCCGCCAATTAAATCAGGTGTATCTAGCGCTTCACCATAGGCGACAATTTGCGGAATGTTATAAGCATTACAGACACTCAATGCTGCAAGTTCAGCAACATAAGGGCTTAAGTTTTTTCTTCCTCCTCCATTTAGTGTAAAACTGGCTGTAACAGCCTGAATAAGACCATTGTCATCGATACATAAGTTTTCTGTAAATTCAGTATGGTGGCGTTTTAATCCAACTTGAAATTGCTCAAATCTGTCTTGTGCCCAACGCAGAGGATAACCATTGGCGTATGGGGCTGCCATTGCTAAATACATTGTAAAGTAAGAGCTATCGCGCCCACCAAATCCTCCCCCTGGATAGCAAGCAATCAAATCTACTTCACTGACATTATAAGTACATTTAGCATTACGGAATATTTCTGCCGCGCCAGATATATCCCCTGTGGGCGATTGAGTACCGAGTAATAAGTGTAGACGAGATGATTGTTTGTCATACCAAGCTAAACCAGCCTCCGGCTCCATGAACATAGGGTCCATAACTTGAGTGACATAATTAGCTGAGTATTGCTGCCAGACTCCAGAGGCAGTGTTTACCTCAATGGCTGAAGTAATGTTGCCCTTTACTATAGGGCTGTGACTTTTATAGTAATCAGGCTCATCATGTACCACATTGAAGGGATTGCCATTCAGTGAACCTTTTACATATTCATAAGAATTGCCATAAATACTCGGATCAAGTGGAGCAACGCTGTCACCATAAATAATAGTATTTTGGTTAAATTGTAGGATTTTTTTTGCTCGGCGATAGACATCAAAATTTGCAAAAATCAGCAAAGCTACTGGCTGGCCGTAATAGTCAGCAACATGCCTGACATTACTCTTATTTTTACTCTTGTCCCTATTTTTGGCACACACAAAAAATGGCTTTTTCATATCACAGCTAACATCCACTTTATCATTGATCAGTTTTTGCGCATCAATAATGGTAATGGGTTGTAATTCGGCTGGGAGCATTGAAAGCTGGTAATCCATTACAACCGTATTTATTCGGTTGGTTCTTAGGGCATACATCACCCTTTCTTCAGCTTGATATGGCCAGCCGTATTCTGCTAAATCGCGAGCACGAAAATCACGTGCATATATTTTTTGCCCCATGACTTTTGGTTTACCATCGATCCGCCACTGGGCGACACCAGGCTCAGGTGCCCATGCCGGCTCGGGGGCAATATCGGTTAAAGGGGGAGATTCCGCTGCAAGTAAAGAAATGGGTAAGCTAGAGATACTAAAACTAATGGCTGCGCCTCCAGCAATTGTTTTGATAAAACTTCGGCGACTAATAGGGTACTGATTTACTGTATTCATCCATGATTTCCCGCATCCTGTGTTGCTTACAATTTAAGCAGGCAAAAGGTAGTTCATCAATGTCTTAAGTAAATAAAAATCCTTAAGTGCTATGAGGATATGAATATGCCTACTTAAATCAGCGAATTCGTCACTATTAAAAAATCCACTTAAATTATTTCCCCCCACAAAAAAACCAGTCAGAGACTGGCTTTATGAATAATCAAACTGATTTTTGTCTCAATTAATCGTGCGAATGACCTTCTTCACCGTGCTCTTTACCTGCACAATGTCCACATTGATTAATTTCAAAACCAGCATCTGTTTCGGTTAAACGCCCATTGCTGATAAACAAATCAACTAATTGAGCCGCATTCATATCACTGGCTCTACAGGTATGAAACTCTGCATTTTCGCCAAACTCTTGCGCCATAAGAGCAAGCCATTGCTGATGTGGTTGTGGCGTGTTTTGCGCTTTCATCAACTTAATAACATTACGACCGTGAATAGAGTCAGACATTTAACGATTCCTTATATTGAAAAATCCATTTTACGATAAAGCGGCGTGCCCACTCGTGCGATAGCTCATGGTTTAACAATAATTAATCTACAATTTAAGTTCCCACTCAAGATTCGGTATAGTGTCTTTAAGAATTCAACACTGTATTTGTAGGCATAATGGCGAAGCAGATTTCTCAAGAAACCCAAAACGAAGCAATGAAAGTGGCCAAAGCCACGCAAAAACCATCGCAAACCAAAGAGCAAACTAAGTTAATTGCTCAAGGTATCGAAAAAGGCATTGCGGAATATAAAAAGCAGCAAAAGGCAAAAGCCCGCGGCCGAGATAAACAACGTAAGCAAGACTTAAAAGCCAAGTCACGCCAAGAAACGAGTGAAATTGAGTTTATCGCTGAAGCGCCGACCTCATCGCCTAAGTTCCCTTGGATATTACTGGCAGCGAGCTGGGTGGGATTTTTAATCTATGCCTTATTAAATGGCAACTTAAACATTTAAACTCACTCTCAAAAAAAATAAAAAGTCAGCATTTGCTGACTTTTTTGTTTTAATTGCGAGTGAATCATTAACTAGATTTTTAATGTCACATCTGAAGTAATTTTAGTTGAGCACGCCAATACATAACCCGCTGCTATTTCATCTTGAGTCAGCGTCATTGTACTGCTCGACTCGGTCGTCCCTGATGTGACTTGGCATTTACATGCCCCGCAAACACCACTTCTGCAAGCTGCAATAATCGGTAACCCTTCAGATTCAATCCCATCAAGTAAGGTGTCATCAGCCGATAAGGAAATCGATTTATCAGCAATGCTCAACATAAACCCACTGTCACTATTGGCATGACTTACCTTAACTGCAGGTTTTACTGGACCACCGAAACTTTCTTGATGAAAGTTGAGCATACTAAAGCCGCTGGCTTCAACCAGTGACTTTACCGCCACCATATAAGGCTCTGGCCCACAGACAAAAATAGTCCGCTCCATAAAGTCTGGTACCAGCTGAGCAAGCTTTGCCATATCGAAGCGGCCTGACATTCTGCAGTCATTAGCAGTGTGATTAACCCCATCCACAAGCTCAGGTGCCGACTCTAAAAGGTAATTCAGATTAAACTTAGAGCTTCTATGCGCCATCGTACTTAACGTATCAGCGAAAATAATGTCTTGTTCGCTTCTTGCACTATGCACAAAGCCAATATCACTACCGACTTTGGTATCGAGTAACCAACGAGACATTGAGTACATAGGTGTTATGCCGCTGCCAGCACTTAAAAATAGATATTTATCTGCCTTCAAATCGACAAGGTTAAAGACTCCATCAGGCCCTAATGCAGAGATAACATCACCTTCATTAATATTATCAGCGGCAAAGTTTGATACTTTGCCACCTGGAATACGCTTAATGGTGACCACTATAGAATAGGGACGTGAAGGTGAAGATGACATGGTGTAACTGCGATAAACCATCTCGCCATCAATTTCGAGTTTTAAGGTAATAAATTGACCTGGTTTGTAATTAAACTTAACCGGCGTTAAGCCTTGAAAGCGAAAACTAACGACATCATGAGTTTCATTCCACTTTTCTACACAGCGAAGCTTTATATCGCCACGTTGCCAATTATCTGCAGCTAAAAATTCAGCATCAGAATTAAGCGATGCAGCCGATTTCTTAGCAGTGCTTGCGAGTGCATTCGACATTGAAAAACCCGATACCGTTTTGTTTTTTTCAGCTGAGTCTTTGATCTCGTCTTTTGTTGATTGCACCGCAGATAGTGCTGCAGAAAATGAAAATCCTGATGAACTCATAGGGCACCTTTCACTAGGTCAATGATAAATAACTAGAGATGTAAATCGGTGATACAAGCTGATAGCCTATATCACCGTATACAGCTGATTAAGCTGCCTTAATCATTGCTTTAAGATCTGATTCAACATCAGTGGTATTACGTAAACCAAACTGATCTTCTAGCACTTTAGCCAAGTTTTCAGTTAAGAAAGCAGGCGGTGTAGGACCGGTACGGATGTTTTTAACACCAAGCGATAATAGGGTTAATAACACCACAATCGCTTTTTGCTCAAACCAAGATAGAACAAGGCTTAATGGTAGCTCGTTGATGTCACACTCAAAGATATCTTTAAGCGCTAATGCTAACTGAATAGCAGAGTAAGCATCGTTACACTGACCCACATCTAATAAGCGAGGAATCCCATTAATGTCGCCAAACTCAAGTTTGTTGAACTTGTACTTACCGCAACCAAGTGTCAGGATAATGGTGTCGTCAGGCACTGATTTAGCAAGGTCAGTAAAGTAACTACGCTCTGACTTGTCACCGTCACAACCACCGATTAAGAAGAAATGCTTAATTGAACCATTTTTCACATTTTCAACCACTGTAGGTGCAGCTTCCATTAAGGCATTACGAGCAAAACCAATAGTGATCTTGTGAGGGATTTCATCATAAGTGAATCCTTCAAGCTCTAATGCTTTATCAATCACTTCGCTGAAGTCTTCACCTTCAACGTGAGTCACACCAGGCCAACCAACAATGCTACGCGTAAAGATGCGGTCTGAGTATTCGCCAACGTTAGGGTCGATAATACAGTTAGATGTCATCACAACAGCGCCTGGGAAAGTGCCGAATTCACGTTGCTGGTTTTGCCATGCACTACCGTAGTTGCCCACAAGGTGCGGATACTTTTTAAATTCTGGATAAGCTAAAGCCGGTAGCATTTCGCCGTGAGTAAACACATTAATGCCCTTGCCTTCTGTTTGTTGCAAGATAAGCTCAAGATCTTTCATGTCATGACCAGACACTAAAATCGCTTTACCTTTAACTGACTTGGTGTTCACTTCAGTCGGCTCAGGGTGACCAAATGCACTAGTTTCACCTGCATCAAGCATCGCCATAACGCGGTAGTTTAGTTGGCCAATTTCCATCGCCGTGCCAAATAATTTGTCTCCATCAACTGAATCTTCACCAAGGAAAGACATGATTTGATGGAACTCACCAGCAACATCAGCATCGGTTTGTTCTAATACGCGCGCATGCTCCATATAAGCAGCTGCGCCTTTAAGACCGTATAAACACAATAAACGAAGGCCAAGAATATCTTCGTGGACGTCACCACGGTTTGGCAGTGCTAATGGCGCTTGATCTAACATTTCAGGTTTTGAAGCAGCAAGGTTTAGTGAACCTTGTGCAATAACAGCTTCAGGCTCTACGCCATTGTCGGCACACGCTTGCTCGTAAGCCGCTTTTAATTCGTTACGGTAATCTTGCGCCTGATAGGCGTAATCCATTAAACGTTCATCATCAAAGTTCACGTTAGTTAACGTGGCAAAGAATGCTTTAGGTACAAAGGTATCAATTTCAGTATTGATAATATTAAAATCACGCGCTTTTACAGCATATGCCGATACGCCCTGCAACATATAGATAAGCAGATCTTGTAGATCTGACGTCGATGCTAGCTTGCCGCACATGCCTTGCGAATAACTACAACCATTCCCTGCTGGGGTTCTCACTGTTTGCTCACATTGAATACAGAACATTGCCTTTCTCCTGATGACTACCTAATCATGTATTTTATTTACATGTTTAAGGTTAGTTTACGCTCATCATCGAAAAGCAAAACCGATTTTTACGATCTTTATCTGTTTATTTGAGGTTGATCACTTTCAGCAAAACCTAATATAACGCCAGCTTCAGGCAAAGAGTAGGCTTATCATTAGCTTAAACAAGCACCACTAAATCGATAAAGATTTGAACAACGACCAATAAAAATAGCCAGCAGTAATGCTGGCTAATTTGTTTATAAACTAGAATGAAAAATCGGCGTTAATTGGCAATTAACACACTAAAACGGCGCTGTAGATTTTCAGGATCTTGCCTGCCAAATTTAAGCAATAAATCATCTTTACCGTCGGCATTAATATCCACCGCTGATAACATGGCCCCTTCAACAGGGATAGTTACAGACCATTCTTCGGCGCGCTTTTTAAAAGGCTCTCTACCCGCTTGACCATAGTAAATATCGAGTTCTTCATTATCATCTGACAATAATAACTCTTTAAAACCGTCACCATTAATATCCGCTAAAGCAACCACTGGTTCACCACTTTGGCCTGAGGTTAAACTAAAACTCAGCTCAACTTCTTTACTGACATTGGCTTTGTCTGCAAACATACTGGCATCATTCATTTTAAAAACGTGTACATCTTGATCGATACTGCCAGACAATAACGCACTGACGATCTGCGACAAACCAATATCAAAACCTGCGACAATCACTTCATCAACTTCATCATTATCAAGATCTTCAAAACGTAAGCCTGTTAGCGTACCATCCGCTTTAATGGTGGTGTTTGCTTCTCGAGGGAAGGTTAACTTGCCATTGTTGTTAATGCCTAAGTAAATTTCATAATCATTAACTCTATCGAGTACGCCTGAGCTTTTAGTGTATCTCACCACCAGATCGCTGATGCCATCGCCATTCACATCACCGATGCGCTCAACTTTGCGGTAGAGCAAATCACTTTGATCTAAATTCTCACCATAGGCATCACGTTTATTCCACCAATCAACACCACTGATCGGCTGGCTGACTGAGATAAACTCTGCGATTTCAGAAAACTGCCCATCTTCTTGTTGGTAATAGACTTCAAGTGAGCCTTCACCAACCTTAATGATGTCATCGCGCTGATCAAAGTTCATATCACTGTTATACAGCTTGGCATGACTATATTCTGCCCCATTATTTTTAAGCTCAACCACAGGAAGAAGGGGTAAAGATTGTTGGATAAATCCACCATCAGCTTGGCCTAAAAGCACAGCCGTTTCTCTAAAGTCACTGATAAGAATATCGGCAATATCATCATTGTTAATATCAATCACGAAATTGCCGCGAGAAATATAATCAGCTTGCGTCGTCACAGAAATAGACTGAATATCTGCCACTTTTTTAAGCGAACCTTGGTTGGGCATAGCATCAACGGAGTCTAATGACTCATTAGGTTCAGTCGTTGATACTAACAACGTGTTTTGCGCTGGTGAATATTGCAGTAAGGCATTATCGGTAACGAAAAAGAGCTGTTGAGTAAGTACTTCAGCTTGATTAGAACCTGAGACTTTAGCTGGTTCTAGCTCATTAATATCAAAGCTATATATATCTTTTGAGAGCTTTAATTTATCAAGCTGCACTAATGCCTCATTCTCAAAACCATAAATAGCTAACCAACGTTCGTGATTATCATCAACACCTACAGCAATTAATTCATTGCCTTGATGCTCAAGAATGTTGGCACTCACTATGCCTTGAGTTAGCTCAAAATCAGCATCAATATGATGAGCGGTAAATTGAGGAGTAAACGAGGTTTCAGCAGCGATAGATTGACAGTGAGCAGCTAACAATAGACCTGTGCAACTTGCCAGTAGCGTATTCAAACTGGTTCGATTAATTAAATTCATCCTGAAATCGTATCCTTTGATTTTGTAATAACGTCAACATTAATGATTGCTTATGTTATTAAGATAACGAGTCTTGATGAAAGTTCACACAGTTTAATTGTTACGATTAATTATGGACTTAAGAAAGGAGTGAGTTCCAAGCTGTTGGTCATTTCAGAAGTTAATGCTGAAGTGCTATTTAACGTGTTTTAACCTTCGATCAGCAAACTGTCATAAGCTAATCTCACTTGCTCCTTACCATACGATCGCTCAAGGTGGCGCACAATAAAATGGCCTCTTGCCATGTCTTGGAAATGATCAATAAACAAAGTATTAATGATTGCTCCACCAGCTGCGCCAATTGCAGGTACTGCCTGCGCTGCCATTTTTTGAGTGACTTGTACCCCAAATCGTTCTGCAATCACTGCCACTAATTTCACCATGGCAGGGCCAGCCTCTTTACTAATTCCTTTTGCGGCAACGTACTCAGCAGCTTCAGCCAGTGAATTTGCAATAACGGTTCGCACCGCAAAGTAGCCTTTTTCAGCTTGATCATCGTCGTTAGACTCACCACCCAGCGCAAAAACCTCAAGACAAGCTAATTGAGTTTGCACATCGGTGAGCTGTTCGCCTTCACTGCGAGCAACATCCGCAATGGATCGCAGCATAATAGTCGTTGAAATAGGCAACTCCAGTGCCAATGCTGATAAGCCAAAAAAGCCGCCAACACCGCCACTCACTGCCACACCTAATTTGTGCCAGCGATCAGATGATTGCTCGCCCGGTACATCTTTCATGGTAAATAACGCCGCACTTGATGCCTTCATCAACGCCGCTTGCGTCACCTTGCCAATCCCTTCACTCACGGTTTTCGGCAGCATAGCAAAACCTTTCTCGATTGGCGTGCCAATAAAGTCGGTCATCTTAGCCGCAAGTCCCGGGTTATCGAGTAACTGTTTTGCTTGAGCAAGCTGCAGCTTATCTTGTGGTGTAAGGCTCAAATGAGCTTCCTTTTATATTTGTTCGTTCGGCGCTAGCACAATGACATTGAAATAAAAAATGTATCGAAGGCGTATGCTTTCGATACATGCTTTCAGAAAAGCTAAGACAATGCTCACTCAGCCAAACAAGCCTTACTCTGCAATCGTGACTTTTTCAATGATAATAGGCGTTTTAGGAACATCATCGTGCCCTGCAATAGTGGCTGTCTTAGCCTTTTCAATTTCTTTTACCACTTCAATACCAGCAATCACTTTGCCAAACACTGCATAACCCCAACCATTATTGGTCGTAGCGGTATGATCTAAAAAGGTATTGTCAGCAACATTAATAAAAAACTGCCCAGTAGCTGAATGCGGCGCATCGGTTCTCGCCATTGCAATGGTGCCTAATACATTGCTTAAACCACGGTTAGCTTCGTTTACAATCGGATCGCGAGTTGGTTTTTCTTTCATTTTGGCAGTAAATCCGCCACCTTGGATCATAAAGCCTTTAATCACGCGATGAAAAATCGTGTGCTCATAAAAGCCATCTTTACAATACTGTACGAAGTTCTTTGAACTGACTGGCGCTTTTTCCATCTCAAGCTCAATGCAAATATCACCCAAGTTAGTCGTAAACGTAATCATATTGCTCATACCTAAGTTAAATAAGGGATGACGTCACCCCTTTGATAACGGCTATTATAGCGTGACATCATCAGCGTGAGTTATCTGCTCGCTGTTTTAAATGCTATTTACCATTGAATAAATCCATTGCGGTGCGGGTCATCGCTCGCACGCCAGTTTTAATCGTAAGTGGATAATCTGGCGCAAATTGGCTCGAATGCAATGAAGGTAATGGCTCACCAGAATCTAGACTGGCCTGATACTTTTGGGGCTCTACACCCCCCAACCAAAATAGTGTAATCGGCACATTTTGCTCAGTGCGGCCGTACAACCCAAAATCTTCGCCAGCCATGACTGGCGGGGCGATAACCACATTGTCCTTACCAATTTCAGTTTCAATACTGGCTTGTACTTTTGCAGCTAATTGCGGCTCATTATAGGTTGATGGAATCGTTTCATCGTCATGCACATACACTTCAGGCGCCAGCTCTTCAGGTAAGCCTGCACTTAACGCAATCCCTTTGGTAATGCGTTTAATTGCCGCTATTTGCTGCTCCCTTACATCAGGATTGTACGAGCGCAGTGTTAACTGCAGTTTAACTTCGTTAGAGATAATATTGTGCTTAGAACCACCATGAATTGAGCCAACAGTAACCACATTTGGCTCAAGGGGGGATACTTCACGACTTGGGATAGTTTGCAGTGCTAATACTGTTCTTGCTGCGATCACCACGGGATCGATTGTAAGATGAGGATACGCCCCATGGCCGCCTTTACCTTTAATAGTAATATCCACAGAATCAACATTGGCAAGCGCATAACCGCTTACTACGCCTACTTTACCTGCGGGAATGCCTGCACTCACATGTAAACCAATCACACTATCTGGAGTGGGAAATTTGCTAAACAGGCCTTGTTTTAGCATAGCTTTGGCTCCACCACCGACTTCTTCTGCGGGCTGAGCTACCATCATTAATGTGCCTTTCCAATCTGATTTATGTTTCATCAGTTGTTCTGCAGCACCAATAAAGCTGGTCATATGGATGTCATGACCGCAACCATGCATGATCCCAACGGTATTATTATGTTCATCAACCGTAGTGACTTTTGAAGCATAAGATTTACCTGTTTGTTCAACAATTGGTAGCCCATCAATATCTGCACGGATCATAACCGTTGGCCCCGAACCATTTTTATAAATGCCTACCACACCGTAGCCACCAAAGTTATCAGTCACGTCAAAACCAAGCTCTGATAGCTCTTTAGCCATTCTGGCGCTGGTGTTTTTTTCTTGATAAGACAACTCTGGAAATTGATGCAAATGAGTATAGAGCGCTTCAAGTTTGGGCATAGACTTCATCACTGAAGCATCAAAATTTTCTGCATAAAGTGAGGTGCTGCTTAATGCTGTGGCTAAAGCCAGTGTGAATGACAATGATACGGGTATAGCAGCAAAGCGTGCTGGTAATTTCATGTTATCTTCCTTGTGAACAGCTAGATGTCTAAGCCGCAGATAAAAACAATTTATTATGCTCTGTTAATAACCTAGCATAGGCTTAATGAATTTTATAATGTGTATAAAACAATAAACCTTTCAAAGGGAAATAATACGAGTGATGATGGAAACAGGTCGATTAGTTCGCTGGAATGGCAGTAAAGGCTTCGGGTTTATCCAGCCTGATAAGGGTGGCAAAGACGTGTTTATCCATATCTCAACCCTTAAACATATGGCTAGAAAGCCCATTGTTGGTGATAAAATTGAATATGTTGTAGAGCAGCAAGCTGACGGAAAAGTTAAAGCAGGTAAAGCACTCATCGTAGGTGTGGCTATCAATCCTACTCATAAATCTCGCCATAACTCTGGCAAAAATCATCAAGCGAAGCAGCGTCCACCAATAAAAATGAAAAAAGCCACCACGGCTTCGGGCACGATGAGTCGCATTGTTATTATCTTAATTGTCATCGCCATTGGCAGATTTGCTATTCAAGCCTACTACGATGTAACGAATGCTCCCGGTCAATCGAGTCTAGTTCAGCCTGTCACGATAGATAACAGTCCGACTCAATCGACAAAATCTTCACCGCAGTTTAGCTGCGAGGCGGGTAAAACTCACTGCAGCCACATGCGATCATGTGAAGAAGCGATTTTCTATATTAATCATTGTCCTGATACTCAAATGGATGGTGACTTTGACGGTGTGCCATGTGAACGTCAATTCTGTAATTAAATGGCATAGCAAAATTTATAAGGATCATAATGACAATAATTACTGAAACTGACCGCCTAATCATTCGTGAATTTAATCTTGGCGATGCAAAGGCTGTGCTTGAGTTTAATTCAGAAGAAGTCAACCGCTACACTGGCGATGCAGGCTTATGTAACACGCTAAAAGATGCTGAAAATATTATCCAAGAGATATGGTTAGCGGAATATAAAAAGTTCGGCTTTGCCCGTTGGGCTGTAGTCCATAAAGCCACAAATCAAGTCATTGGTTTTTGTGGTTTTAAAAATGATCCGAGAATAAATGCTATCGATATTGGCTACCGTTTACATCAAGACTTTTGGGGAAAGGGCTACGCAACTGAGGCAAATCAAGCCTGTATTGAGTTTGCAAAGCAGCACATGGATTTAGATATCGTCTACGGCGAAGTGGTGGACGTGAATCTTGGGTCAGTTAACATCATTAAAAAGTTAGGCATGACGTTTATCAGACAATATGAAGATGAAGGCTTTACCTTACTGAGATACGCAATCTCGTTAAAAGGTAATCCACTACCAGCAAATTAATGAGATAAAGGCACAAAAAAGGCGCCAACGACTTCTATTAGGGCGCCCTTTATACATTCAACTCTTAATCGTCAGCTAAGGCTAAAAGTAAGCTGCCCAACCGATTAGAAAGCCTTGCGATGCCGTATCATAAGCAAAGTTATCTTCATTATCGTAATCAACCCAAGTGGATTTATAAGCCAAGTTCAAATCAGACCATGAGTTAATTTGATACCGTGCGCCAGTTTGAATAGCGGTAGTAAAATCAGTATCACTGCCCATCCCTGCATCAGCACTAATGTAAAATAACCAATCTTGATTTATCGGTTTTATCCAGCGCACACCAACCACAAAGTCAATCCAATCATCTTCAAAGTTAATGTCACTGAATATGGCATTATTGTCTTTACGATACAGTTGCATATCGATGTCGTTATCCCACCAGCGTAAGCCAACCATACAATCTAACGTGCTATCACCATAGTCATAACGCTTAAATCCTTTAGCCTCTAGTACCCCTTGGCGAATATCAATATCCCCCTTCAATACCAAGTTATTAGTATTATCCAAGACGTTATTCGTTTCGCCATTGAGCTTCATGAAACTATAATCAATGTAATATCCCCATTGATTATCATAGATACTCTCAAAGCGAACCATGGCGGTCATTTCCAAGGTATCCAATATAAACTTAGGGTCGACATTTACTTCCAGATTTTGATCAAGAAGGGTCGTATCGCCGCGGATATTCAACGCCATTCCATAGATTTCAACACTATTTTGCCATGCGGGAGCATTAATGGAGTTCCCTTGCCCCTCTGCTAACGCTGTATGGCTTGTAACACCGACAAGAGTGAACAAAAACGCGTTAAAAACTACTAACAATGCTGGACTTCGTTTCATAAAACCTTCCTTGTTTAATTCCATAGTAAGCCTTGGGCAAAGGCTGGAGCGACCGAGTTAAAGCAAAATTCAGTTACCGACACCACCATTATTTACAGCACCTGTATCTGCAGTCATTGGAGGCCACTTTTTAAAGGTTTCAAGATGCTGCTGCACGGCAGCTTGGGCAGGGCCAAATGCCCACATTTTTTGTCCCATCCATTTTAAATACATGCCAGACTCTTCTGCGGCACGTTCGTAAGGGTCACGACGTAAATTGAATAATAATGGCGCATTTAATTCTTCTTTAGCACCAGCCCAACCATTATTCTGTACCACAAAGTGAGCTTTCCAGTCCCCGACTCGCACTGCTTGTAGCTTATCTCGCTCATAGTAGAAAATTTCATTTCGTTTTGAAGCCGCACCTTTAGTCAACATATCTAATTGGTTATAACCATCTAAGTGCGCTTTAAATCCTTTGTGTCCTTTAAGCATTTTTCTTTTAAGGTCACTGGGGCCGCCCGCTGCAGCCACTAAGGTTGGTAAAAAGTCCATACCATCAAACATGCCATTTAACACTTGTCCTGCTTTGATTTTTTCAGGCCAGCTAATTAGCATCGGTGCTCGTACACCACCTTCCCAAGTTGTGCCTTTTTCACCATGAAACGGCGTCATTCCGCCATCAGGCCAAGTCATGATCTCTGGGCCATTATCGGCAGTGAAAACGATGATGGTGTTATCAGCAATACCTAACTCTTCCATTTTGGCCAACATTTCACCCACATGATCATCTAAATCCTTCATCACGACTTCTTGTAAGCCCCAACCATTTTTACCGAGCATTTCTTCATACTTTGGTGATAAATGAGTCCAAACGTGTCCGCGAGAAGGGCAATACCAAGTAAAAAAGGGCTTATCTGCTTTAACGGCTCGCTCAATGAAATTTATCGTATGTTTATTTACTTCATCATCTAAGGTGCGCATACGCTCGATAGATAATGGGCCATCGTCTTTAATAGACTGTTTACCTTTGCCCGTTGACTTAGCATGGATCACATTGCGTGGCGCAAAAGATTGAAAATCTGCATCTTTAGGCCAATCAGGATCTTCGGTATATTCCATAGCATTTAAGTGATACAACCAGCCCCAATATTCATCGAATCCATGCATTGTGGGTAAAAAATCATCTCTGTCACCTAAATGATTCTTACCAAATTGGCCTGTCATGTAGCCCATGGATTTGAGAATCTCAGGAAGGGTTGGCGTGTTGGCATTAAGCCCGACTGGACCGCCAGGTAAACCGACTGTATGCATTCCGGTTCTAACCGGTAGCTGCCCTGTAATAAACGCGGAGCGTCCCGCTGTACATGACGGTTGAGCATAATAATCCGTCATTAGAATCCCTTTTTCGGCGATACTATCAATGTTGGGGGTATCACTACTCATCACACCATTGTGATAAGCGCTTAAATTTGAAATACCAATATCATCAGTAAAAATAACAAATATATTGGGTTTATCTGTTGCTGCGTTGACACCACAAGTGACGCTCGTCAGTGTGAATAAAATCAGCATTGGCAGTCGGTTTAACACCCATGCGCTCAATGAACCTTTGTTCTTCATATTAAATTCCCTTTATTTCGCTCTAGATTAATGAATCAGTTCAAGTTACCTAGCCAAATCAGCCGTTAATTCAGCTCAGCTTGGCTTTTTTTAATCATCAAGATACCGACGACAGCAAAACCTGCTTCCAGCAGCATATAAACCACTAATAACCAATGAGGCATGCCATCAACAATGATACTGAGTAAACGACCGAGCCCGAGTCCCATCATAAATACGACTAAGCTATACAAGGCTGGCAGTTGCAGTCCTTCCTTAAATGCTCCCGCAATCCAAAAAAGCACTAAAGCCAAATAAAGCCCCATTACAGCGCGAAATATATGGGCAACATTGACGGGATTAGCGTCGATATTAAAAAGAAATGACAGCGAGGTTGAAGGAGAAAATCCATATGAGAGTGCAATTGGTGTTAACCCTGCAGCTGCGACTAATAAAAAAATTTGAGGCGTTTTCATTATTCAACTTTCCTTGTTGTTTGAAGATTTGGGCTTGGCTTAGTAGCACCATTGAGTTTTATAAACCTCAAAGTGGGCAAAAATAGGTTAATTTAAAATCTACTTTAACTATTTGAATCATCGTTAAATTCAGTGTAGGCAAGATTACTCATTTTTCAAATATCACCTAAGTATTAATCAAATTGTCATTTATTCATCGAGGGCAAGAACCCAAAAATGACTTAACCCTCTGTGTTATATCAGCCAAATAATCAACAGAGCTGTGCTGATATATGTGCTGGTATAAAAGGTTGATAAGTCATGCAGTCTCAAAATGGCAACCCAATTTCAGCACCAAACAAAGAGCCTTGGTCATTAATATCGAATAGGCAACTTAGTTAACCAACATAAGTAACTTTGTGAAAAATATGATAAATCGGTCTAGCAGTATGCAGTAAAAACGCATATATTTGATTTAGTTATCGGGTTTTTTAGGGACATAAGCATGGTACAACTCAATTGGCACATCTGCTGGCGTAGTTTTTTATCAATGCTGTTGGTCTTCAGCATTCAATTTGGTGCCTTTTCAGCATTCGCTGCAGATGAAATTAACCTAAAAAAAGTGGCAGAAGCGGAAAAGCGCAGCGAAGCGATAGCTGAGGCTCAAGGGGGGTTAATATTAACCCGTGACGGTGAAACACCACTGTCTACATTAATAGCCATAAGCCAAGCCGTTGAGCAAGATGACTGGCAAACCGCTGCCGAATTTGTTGATTTACGCTATCTCCCTAAAGGCATTAACCCCGAGGATGGCCCTGAATTACTGCGTAAATTGTCGATTCTTTGGAATAAACAAAACATCATTGACCTGTCACAAATCAGTGACCAACCTACAGGCCACTTAAATGACAAACTCCCCAGTTATCGAGACTTACTTGGAGTATTAGAAACCAATACTGGCCCAGTGCCTGTTTATATGCAGCATGTCCCTGACGGAAAAGGGGGCAAAATCTGGAAGATTTCTAATGCCACAGTGGCCAAAATCCCTGAACTATGGGATGAATACGGATATAGTCCACAAATCGAAGCTTTAGCGAACTTCTTACCTGAATTCAGCGCTTTTTATATGGAAAACTGGCAACTGCTGATTTTGGGTCTAAGCATATTGTTTGGCTGGATTGGTACCGGCCTTATCAGCCTTGCAGCAATGAATATCGCTAAGCATTTCGAATCTGCTATTGCTGGTGTTACTCGTTTTTGTGGTCGCAGCTTGCGCTGGTTTTTATACTTATCGTTATTACAGTATGCAGCACTCGCACTCGGATTATCCGTTAGAGCAAGAGTATGGTTTGATAACAGTACCTTGCTGTATCTCGCCAACACCATTTTAATAATCGGTTTAGTCGAGCTCTACGCAGCCTATAAATCTAAACAACTTCACGACCAAGATAAAAGCTACAGTGTAGCCTTACTCCGCCCTATGGTAGCCATTCTTAAAATCATCATCGTCGTCATCATTGCTCTGATGTGGTTTGAAAGTTCAGGCTATAACATGGCAACCATTTTGACAGGTTTAGGTGTCGGCAGTTTGGCCATCGCCTTAGCCGCGCAAAAACCATTAGAAAATGTGTTTGGCGCGCTGACGTTATACGCCGCAAGACCAATTAAACCTGGGGACTTTTGTCGCTTTGGTGCGACCTTAGGAGTGGTTGAAGAGATTGGTTTGCGTTCGACTCGAATTCGAAAGCTCGATCGCACCGTAGTGCATATTCCTAACTCGGTTTTCTCTTCTCAAGAATTAGAGAACTTCTCGGTAATCGATCGCCGCCGCTATAAGCATGATTTACGTATTAGCCTTGATACCACTAAAGAACAGCTGCAAATGTTATTGATGGAGCTACGTAAACTACTGTTATCACATCCCAGAGTGTTAGAAGTGGCGCAGCGAGCCCGATTTTTAGCCATTGAACGTGATGCGTTTGTCGTGAATGTCAATGCCTACATTGATACAGGGGATATCAATGAATATTTTGGTATTGCCGAAGACTTAAATTTTCATTTGCTGAATATTATGAAAGAGCTCGATATTCACATTGCGCCAATAGGTCAAAACGTGGTGTTAAATAATGCCGTACCTGCTGATTTAGAAGTGCAGCAACGGGCAGAACAAACGATTCGCCAACTGATTGAGGAAGAAGAGCTACCATTCCCTAATTACAGCGAAGACACCCGTGATAAATTTAAAGACAGTGTGGCATACCCCCCTATTGGCAGTGTGACAAAACCCAAAGATGTACTCAAATCTCCAGAAGAATTAGAAGTAGAAAACGAAATCGAAGCTAAATCTTAATGCTACGGCCTTGCTAAACAACAAAAGCCAAGCAGTCGCTTGGCTTTTTGATTTTTTAATATTGATGCAATGCAGTATCGCCTCAATATTAATTCAGTAACGGGTGCTCTGGCGGTAGTTGCTTGCTTATCCATAACACCAGTTTGTGTTTTCTGTTTGGCCCATCATCCTTATCTTCAGCTAACGCTTGTATCAGGCCATCTTGCACCAATAAGCGATAGATGCACTCCACTTTATCCTTTGGTGAAATCCCCACTCCAAAATCTTTAAAACCTCTTTTTTTGGCATATCCTTCACCAATTTCCATCGCAAGTTTCAATAACTTGCTGTCATTCTTGCCTGGTTTCATCTTCAACTCCAGTCAGGTTTCAATTCATTAAAACTACGCTATTTACTTTAAAACTCAATGGCTTTTCCATCAGACTTGAGAACTATTTCACTTATTAGTGAGTTAGCCATACAATTTATCCATTGCTGCACCTTTATCAGCATGTTAAAAATGAAATTGAGATAACTGATACCAATGAATACTGATGCCTTTGAAGTTAATCCACAACTGCTTGATCAAATTAAACGGCAAACTCGTGCCACTGACATTACTCAAGTCGAACTAATCCAATCACTTTGGAGTGGTTACGGAGAACTATTCAGAGCTCACTTATCAGGTTCAACCTATCACAGCGTCATTGTTAAACATATCAAGCTACCTGTGATGGACCCACAAGATAGCACCGCAGCGCAGTCGCACCCTAAAGGTTGGAATACAGCCCTTTCTCATCAGCGCAAAATAAAATCATATCAAGTAGAGTTTAATTGGTATCAAGATTACGCCAACCAATGTAGCCAAGATAATCGGGTGCCTAAATGTTTATATCTAGAACAAGATGGTGATGACTGCTTATTGATACTTGAGGACTTAGCCACTGTTGGTTTTGATAAAGTGCTCACTCGTGCTGATGATATTGCCATTAAAGCTTGCCTTAAATGGCTAGGACAGTTTCATGGCCAGTTCTTATACAAAAACCTTGATGCGAGTGAATCACCGCACTACTCAGACAACAAACACAAATTAGTCACAGATAAAGTGCTCACAGATAAAGTAAGTAAGCAATTACACGCAAAACTTTGGCAACAAGGTACTTATTGGCACCTTGATACCCGCCCAGACGAACTAGCAGCTCTCAAAGATTCAAGCCTAAAATCCGCTGCACAACAAATAGATACAGTGCTCAGAAATACTCCATTTCAAACTTTAGTCCATGGTGATGCCAAGCTAGCTAACTTTTGCTTTACCGAAAACCACCAACAAGCAGCTGCGGTAGATTTTCAATATGTTGGCCAAGGCTGCGGTATGAAAGATGTGGCATTATTGCTGAGCAGCGTGATTACCTTTTCAGAAGATGAGTCTCAAATTACACAATGGCTTGATTATTACTTTAACGAGTTAGTTATTAGCACCAAGCATCATCACCCCCACATTTGTACAGATAAATTAGTGCAAACATGGCGGCCATTATATTCAATAGCTTGGGCCGACTTTCAGCGGTTTGTAAAAGGCTGGAGCCCCAACCACTTTAAGATTAACCCATACACCGAAGCGTTAACCGCTAAGGCACTGGCTCGGCTTAAGTGATAACAGTGGCTGTAAGGAAATAATAAAAAGATACGCTTAAGTATTTCTACAACAGCAAGGGAATACTCTTTGCTTTAGCAACTATATCGCTGACAACAAACCTCCAGTTAAAGGTCACCCTCGCTCTCTTTTTCAATTCCTCAATTAGTCTGTTTTTTACTCCCTTTTACACTTTAAGTGGTTACAATCTAACCACAAGTTGGTATAAGTAAATACTAATGAAACGCAATCGCGATAAGCTGTTACCGAATGCATGAAGCATAACACTGGGTTTTCAATGGAATGTGATAATGAAAAACGAGATTTTTTTCTTTGGTGAATGGCAGGTTGATCCCAATAGCAATAGCGTAAACCTTGGTAAAAAAACAAAACAGCTTGAACCCAAAGCTATGGATGTATTGGTTTTATTATGCCAACGCAGCGGTGAAGTACTCAGTAGCGATGATATCGTCAATCACTGTTGGCCTAATACCGATATTGGCGATAATCCACTGCACAAAATTATCAATCAATTACGCCGAGCACTCGAAGATAAAGCAACATCACCACGTTATATTGAAACCATTCGTAAGCGAGGCTACCGCACCCTCGCCGATGTTAATTTTCCCATAGGTCATGAAACCGTTGCTAACCATCAGCAGTGGAGTGCTGGCTCACCTTTCCCCGGTCTTCAGGCCTACTCAGAAGACTTTCATGAAGTCTTTTTTGGCCGCAGTAAACAAATTAGCGTGCTACTTGAGCGTATTAGCCAGCAAGTTAAATGCGGTCGCGGTTTTTGTTTATTACTCGGCCCAAGCGGCAGTGGTAAATCATCGTTAATCAATGCAGGCATTATTCCTAATCTTACCGTAGGATCAGGGTATAACGGGGTGCATGTAGTCGCTTACAGCAGCCTAGACTTTGCCGATGTCGCTAAATCACAACTCTTTATCGAACTTGCAGGAGCAATGCTTGATTGGGAAGTTAATGACCAACCTGTGTTTGACGGCGACAGTGCTGATTCGTTATCCCACCGACTCATTACAGAGCCACAAGTAATTGTTAATCAATGTAAACAAGCCATTAAAGCTAATCGTCAACTTCACACTCATTTTGCTTTGTTTATCGATCGTCTAGAAGTGTTATTGTCTTCACCACTTTTTACCCATGAGCAGCGTTCTGCTTTTGTTGGCATACTCGAACAACTCGCCAACTCTGGCTGTATTATTGTATTAAGTGCTTGTCGTAACGAGTTCTACCCCTTGCTTGTTGGCTACCCTAGTTTAATGACAGGAAAAGGCCAAGGCGCGCATTTTGATTTATCGCCACCGACTCGTAGCGAATTGCTGCAAATGATCCGTTTGCCCGCTATTGCGGCTAATTTAACTTGGACCTGCGACCCTTATACAGCAACACCTTTAGATGAAATCCTCTGCGCAGAAGCTGCCAGTAACCCCGATGCACTGCCGATGCTGCAATACATGCTGCAAGCACTTTACTTAAAGCGCAGTAAAGACAACCAGTTGTTATTTAGCGTGTATCAAGAATTAGGCGGCATTGAAGGGGCAATTGGCAAAAATGCCGAAGATGCTATTGCAGAGCTCACCCCCCAGCAAAAAGCCAGCTTGCCCCATGTATTTTCACTGCTAGTGACGCTAAGGGAAGACGAGTCATCGATCACTAGTCGCACCGCGCGCTGGGCACAGCTGCACACCAAAGAAGAACGCACCCTGACTCAGGCGATGATTAACAGTCGTTTGTTCGTGTCCAATCTGCAAAACGGCGAACCCTGCTTCAGCATTGCCCACGAAGCGCTACTGCGCCGCTGGCCAAGGGCAACCTCATGGATAGCTGAGCATAACCAAAGTTTGCGAATTAAAAGCAGACTCCATCATTTATCCACCCGCTGGCTACAAGAAAACAAGAACCATGCTTATTTGCTGGCTGACGGTAAACCACTCAGAGAAGCCAAGTCACTCAAAAACAATCCGTTATTCGAGCTTGAGCCTGAAGAAATTGAATTAATTACCGCATCGAGTAAGCACGAAAAAATCAAACGTTGGCAAAAAACCTTCACCATCTCGTTACTCTTTTTACTCACGATCACCTCGATTTTAGCCAGCGTTAAAAGCTTCGAAGCAGAAAGAATGGCCCAACAAAAAAGGCAAGCAGCAGAAGACCTTCTCGGCTTTATGGTGGGTGATTTCGCCGACAAAATGCGCGGTATTGGGCGTATGGATTTACTGGATGGTATCAACAAAAAAGCACTGGAATATTTCAGTGACGCTTCGAACCCAAACGATACCAACTTAAGTTTTGAGGCCCGATTTCAACACGGTCAAACCTTAGAGGCCATGGGTGAAGTCGCCTACTCACGGGGTAAAACTATCGAAGCCAAAGAAGCCTTGTTAGCTTCTAGAGAAAAGCTCACCGCATTATTAATTGAGCAACCTGAACATTTCGAACTACTCAAAACCCTAGGGGCTAATGCGTTCTGGTTAGGGCAATTGGACTACGATCAAAGTGAATGGCAAGCAGCTAAAGCATGGTTTGAGCAATACTTAGCTTACAGCCAAACCATGTATGGCTTAGCGCCTGATAATGATGATGCAATTATGGAGCTTTCCTATGCAAATAATTCTTTAGGTTCTATATCGATAAACCAGCAAAATTTTGATGTCGCTAATGATTTTTTTCAACAATCATTAGCGTTAAAACAAAAAGCGTTGATTAAACAACCCCAAAACACTCAACTTATTGCAGATATTGCAGATACCCGTTCTTGGTTGGCAACTGCTGTTATATCTCAAGGTAATGTTAACAAAGCTATTAGATTACACGAAAAACTGCAGTTGGAGTTATTAAGTTCTTCTGCACAGCTAACCCCATATGCACTTGATAGGTTATTTGCTAGCTATCAAATACATTCCAATTTATTGCGTTATCAAAATCAAAAACAACATGCCTTTGAAGTAACTCAATTAGGGCTCGCAGCGATAAATAAAGCGTTAATACAAGACCCTAAAAATGAGCAATGGCAAATAGATCGGTTTAATTCAATGTTCAGGTTACTAGAAGTAGTTGATGACCAGAATAAACAAATACTTAATTACAATATTAATTCTTTGGCAGTATCAATGACAGATAATGAGTCATTAAAAAATACATCTAGAAATAAATTTGTATGGGCTAAATATTATCTTTCATCAGCAAGGTACTTTTTCAATCACAATCAATACAATAAAAGCAATGAATATGCTTCAATCGCAGAAGAACTGCTTCATGACATTTCTAATAAACACAGTCAAAATGTTACTTATAAAGCAATGCTGTCATCCAGCCAGATACTCGTTTATTCGACCTCTACATTGCTAAATCACAAAATAACCGAAAAGTCTTTGTGTACTGAAATAAAATCTAGATTACAAACCTTAATCGACACAAACAGGAACCCATTAATAACAATTCCCTATCTTAAAGCATTGCAATGCTTAGGGGAGTTACCCTCAGAACCCCAGCTTTTTAATACTGTTACAGAAGCTGGAATTAACCTTAAAAATGTTCACTAAATGAATGGAGTCATCATGTTAAATATCACAGGCAAGGCCACCTTTATCACAGTAACCGTCACAATTGATAAAAATGAAGTACCGACATTTTCATACAGTAATGAAACTGGATCTGTAGAAGTTTCTGGCGAAAGTACCATTACCTACCTTCTAGATGACCTTACAGACAAAGGATTAAAATTTGTTGGCGCCGCTTTTGAAACCCCTTTTGATGGCGTAGTCGATGCTGTCACTACGAGTAGTGATGGTCAAATAATTCAGTTAATGGACTTGGATAAAGTGGTCGGAACCACTAAGTTTCAGTTTGTGTTAACCAACACTGATAACAGCTTACTTCTCCTTAGTGAGGACCCTCAAGTCATTAACAAGGGGCAAGGCAATGTAGAAAATTGTTAACGGTGAAGAATTTAAAAACAATTAATTCAACACCTTAAGTCGGAAGGTTAGCGAAAGGTTGTAGTTAACAGAGTTCGATAGAGTAATCACTAGAAAACGCAATCACTGCGGCGATATTAACTTTCTAGTAAGGATACTCGTTATGTTAGAACTCACTTCCACTGCTGAGAATCAATTAACCCAAATTTCTCAAGTGAATATGGACATGTTTATTGGCGACACCAAGACGGGCAATATCAATTGTCAATTTGGCGTCAATGAACTTCCACCGAGTACTAACCCTTTAAAACTTGAACCACAGTTTTTATCAAACAATTTAGCCAATCACACTATTAGTAATCGCGCTATTAGCAACCAGACTATTAGTAATCACACTGGCGCCCATACTAATTCTAGTACCAGTGCTAATACCGGTGCGAATAAGGCTGATAGCAATCAAGTCAATACAGATGTTAACGCTACAGAAACTAAACTCGGTGGTCACGCCCTCAGCTCATTATCAACGTTAGTTGAACATATAATGGAAGCGATGATTGTTGTCGATGAGTTTGGCAATATTCAAATGGCAAATCGACATGCTGTATCTTTATTGCTTGATTGCGATAAAACCTCAGCAAACTCGTTAATTGGTCAGCGCTGGCAGTCTTATTTGTGTGAACCGCAAAAGTCGCACTATCAACAAATGATCCTTGAATCTAGATTAGAACCAAGACCGCTAAATCACTTACCTAATGAAACCACACTTAACATGTCAAATGGCCAAACCATTGATGTGGAAATGTCTGTCACCCATTTTCCTATGTCTGAGCCTTTATTTGGCATCATCATCAGAGATTTAAGTAAGTATCGCGCAGAGTATCAGCAGCTGTATAAATGGGCATCGACCGACTGCTTAACTAACTTGTCTAACCGCCGTGTATTTGATGCAGACTTAAAGCACCATTGGAAAACATGCATTGAACAAGGCGATCCAATCAGTGTGCTGATTATCGATATTGATCATTTTAAAACTTTCAATGATAACCATGGTCATGTGATGGGCGATCGTTGTTTACAAAAGATAGCCAACGCAATTAAAAGCGCCTTACCTAATGAAGATTGCACTGCAGCGCGCTATGGTGGTGAAGAATTTGCTTTAGTGATGCCTAACTGCAATACCGAAGAAGTGCAGCAAACTGCACAGTTAATACAGCAAAACATTAATGCTTTGACCTATATGGATATCGGTTTGGATATATCAGTTACAGTCAGTGTAAGCCAAGGTCATGCTAGTGAAATTAACGGCCAATTCAGAACTGCAAATGCATTATTGTGCGCTGCTGACACCGCGCTATATCGTGCTAAAGCTGAGGGCCGCAATCGGATTAATGCTTGCTGCTAGAGAGGGAAGTGTGCGAGCAGAACATCATTACATGGCTCGCACCATTAGGCAGTTTATAAATTTATTACTTGTTGATAATTGCCCGCATTGTCTAGCCCACACATTTCATCATAGGCGGTTTGATATTCAAGGTTGGCAACCGAATAGTCATGGCTTTTTAGTAGGGCTTTAGCTTCTACAATCGAGTTCACGCACTCGCCTGAACCGGCGCCATTTAAGCCTACAAAATTATTACCAGCATCGGTCAGCCCCACTAAATAGTGGGTTGCATCAGCTATACCAATGATTGTCGCGATATTGCCTGATTGGTTCACATTATCCATGACGTATCCTCAATTGAGTTTGGTTCACTTAGTAACCATGTTATACGTCAACAATTCACATCTAGTTCAAAAAGCAACCAGTAAGCCACTTCTACTAAGTACCAATGACATTTCAGAGGTCATAACGCCAGTTAAAGAATGTTGTCCTTCATTGCCTTTCCACTTTCTTTGCTGTTATAACTATATGATTAAAAAGCAAGCATACTGACAAGGAATCATCATGGATTGGTATATCAAGGTATTGAAGAATTACATTAACTTTAAAGACCGAGCGCGTCGTAAGGAGTATTGGTTCTTTGTACTTTTCAATGTCATCGCAGGGATCCTACTAGGTATCCTTGATAACATCACCGGCACCTTAAACCCTGAAACTGGCTATGGATTACTAAGTGGTATTTATTCTTTAGCGGTATTCCTACCTGCCCTTGGCGTATCTGTGCGTCGTCTTCATGACACGGATAGATCAGGATGGTGGCTCCTTATCGCACTTATTCCATTCATCGGTGCTTTTGTATTGTTGTACTTTTTTGTGTCTGACAGTCAATCTGAAACTAACCGCTTTGGCCCTAACCCTAAGGGTAACGAAGTCGAAATCTAGCCTTGGAATTAAATAAGGGCTCAGTAATAGCCAACAAAGGGCAGTATAGTGCTAACCAGCGCTGTACTGCCCTTTAATATTACTGTTTGTTCAAATTTACCGCAGGCAAACCACCTCGATTTCAAACTGTGATCTACACCTCTTGAGCCTCTGATTTATATCCCGCATGCTAATTGCCCTTTTTGATTAATGGCTTGTTATTTAACACGCATTTTCAAAAAGATCCGTTCGGATGAAGGTAGCAGGAGAGTGGGGACTAACCCCACACCGACGAGGCAACTTTAGTTAGTGGATTATCCGCTAGTAAAGCACTCTTTCAGGTGCCACATTGTGGTGAGGACTGTTACTGGACGAGCCTCTGGAGAGACTGTAAACAAACGCTGTTTGTCAGCGATTGTCATTACAGCGCCGAAGGCGAAAGTGAGGCTGACTTATCAGTCACGCGAAACGCTCAGGCAAAAGGACAGAGGAGAGGATGACTGTATTCATTTATGGTCACTGTCGTTTGTTGCTGCCTAAAATCTACCTATGTGGGTGGATGCTCTGTCAGTTGCCCTCTTCAGTACCACATAACAGCCATATCTTTTCCTCCTCCATATTAATTTTGTTGTTTAATATTCGAGGAACACAATGAATTTTCACGCGTTATTAACTGATATCAATGCCATTGTTTGGGGCCCAATCACCCTATGCTTACTGGTTGGTACCGGTCTTTATCTCACTATTCGGCTTAAACTATTACAAATATTTCAGCTCCCTTTTGCCTTAAGTTTGTTATTCAAACCTGCAACAGGCAAAGGTGACTTATCATCATTTGCAGCCTTGTGTACTGCCCTATCTGCGACCATAGGTACAGGTAATATCGTCGGGGTGGCTACTGCGATAAAAATTGGTGGGCCAGGTGCATTATTTTGGATGTGGTTAGCCGCCTTTTTTGGCATGGCAACCAAGTACGCCGAATGTATGCTAGCGGTTAAGTATCGCACCACGGATGCCAAAGGTAATATTGCTGGCGGCCCTATGTATTACATTGAACAAGGGCTTGGCCTAAAATGGCTAGCTAAAATCTTTGCGGTATTCGGTGTTGGTGTGGCGTTTTTTGGCATTGGTACTTTTGCCCAAGTGAATGCCATTAGCGATGCCATGACAATTGCGTTCAATGTACCGACATGGGTGACAGCAATTGTACTGACAACAATGGTGGCATCAGTCACATTGGGCGGCGTCAAACGTATTGCAAATGTCGCTCAAAAGCTGGTGCCTACAATGGCGCTGGGCTATGTCTTAGCGTGTATTTGGATTCTGTTTAGCTTTTCAGAGCAAATCGTACCGGCGCTCGAATTAGTAGTTCACTCAGCCTTTACCCCCATTTCAGCTGCAGGTGGATTTTTAGGTGCGACTGTTGCCCAAGCGATTCAAATTGGTATTGCCCGAGGTGTTTTTTCAAATGAATCTGGCTTAGGTAGTGCCCCAATTGCCGCTGCTGCTGCCAAAACTAAAGAACCTGTAGAGCAAGGTCTTGTCAGTATGACGGGGACCTTTTTTGATACAATTTTGATTTGTACCATGACAGGTTTAGTCCTGATTATTACGGGTGTTTGGAATGGTGATACTGCGGGTGCTGCAATGACCAGTGCCGCATTTTCAACGGGAGGCTCAGCCATTGTCGGTCAATATATTGTGACAATACCGCTAGTGTGCTTTGCCTTCACGACAATTCTTGGCTGGCATTACTACGGTGAACGTTGTTGGTACTACCTAACTCACAAACGCCTAGGAGACCAAGGGATTAAGGTGTATCAATTAACCTTCTTAGGCTTGATTGCTGTCGGTGCATTTATTCAATTAGATTTAATTTGGATGCTTGCCGATACTGTTAACGGCTTAATGGCCATACCAAATTTAATTGCAATTATTGGCTTAAGACATGTCATTATGACTGAGACACATCATTATTTTGAACGAAAGAAAAAGCAGTTTTCACAGGTAAAACTGGCAAATTAGTACCTGCTACAAATAGAGTTCTGTTTTGGTGTACTTGTCAATTAAGTCTTGAATGGTGCCGTCATTTTTTAACTCTAAAATGGCGGCATTAATTTGTGGCATTAACGCTTGATGCTCTTTCCTTAAGCGCATGACTAACACCCCTTTTGAATGAATAGCAGCTAATGCGATTGGGAGGTTGAGCTTTTTCGCCCAATACAAAGCAGGTAAATCTCCCGAAATGGCAGCATTAACTCTGTTTTTATGCAGAGCTTTTATTAATTGTTTTTCAGAACTGAAGTCCACTCGAGTAAAAATATCATCATCGTGGTACAAATAGCCAAATACAGTGCCTATTGGCTGCCCTTTGATCTTAGCAATGTTAGACCAAGTCTCCTGATTATCTTTAAGCGTTATGATGTTTTCTTGAATATGAAGCACTGGTTCTGACTGAACAAATTGCGCTCCCATATCTCCATCAGCAAACCAACTTGGACTCACAAAATCAAAATCTAATAACCCTTTTTCAAGTGCTTGATTTGTACGTTGGGGAGGAAAATCATGGCGCTCGATTTCGATTGAAGCCGTTGCAAGGATTTGCGGAACTAACTCACCTAATATACCTGAGTTATTCGCGTCTTCGGTAATATAATAGGGCACCCAACTACTTGAGCCATTGACATTATATTTAAGAGTGGTGGCATGCAGTTTTGCATGAAACAGCAAAACTGCACTCAGCAAGAATAAGTAGTACATTTTATGCAAATAATTATCCCCCAAAACGTACACACTTTAAAAAAAAAGCATGAAAATTAATTTTATCAATATCTTAAACTAAAACAATTGCACAACATTGTTAAGCTGATTTTAGCCTTACTTGGAAAAAATAGCGTTCTGAAGATGACAAAAGCAGCGCCAAACTCGGCTTTTGTTCACTTAACTCACTCATTAGTAATTGATTCTTATCAAACCAGCAATATAAGCGATCACTTAATTAGCGTTTCAGTTTACATTGCCTGTGAATCAAGTCATAGGCTAACCAAGTGGTTTATTCGAAGAGATGCGTTAAATGAGTAATCGATGTTGCAGTAAATTGGGTATTGGTTAGTCGCACCAACATTATGGCGGCGCGCTACTTCGCTTCTGTCACAATATCTAAGTTGAGCTTAATATCTAATGATAACGTCGCTAATTTTTTATCCATCAATGCACGGATCTTTTGCAAGTCAGGTAATAGTTGATTCGACTTTTTCGGGTTTACATTAATGTTAACCATCAACTCGGGACCTACTTTAGCAATACCTGTAATCTCAAGCTCTTGTAGGCTAGAACCGTTGGCCTCTGAGACACTTTCATGCACTAGAGAGCAAATCTCTTGGCTCGGCTTCATCATCAGTAGCTCTCTTAACGCACCAGTGAGCATGGTTAATGGCACCGATATAAAGTAACTACCGATAAGCAGCATCATGACAGAGTCTGCGTAGACAGCATATGCACGCCAAGGTGTATATGCCATTAACACAGCAATAATAAAGCCTGCACAAACTGCTGCACTGATAATGGTATCCATCTTCCACTGTTTTATTTCAGCAGCAAATAAGCCCGAGCGCTGCGGCCCGTTTTGGCGAGCTAAAAACCACCAAACACCAGCACACCCTAATAAACCAATGAAACCAAATACAGCCGCAATAGACATATCAATGGCTTTACCACCACTTAGTATTGTTGTCATCGCTGACGATAAGCTAAAGCACAGCAACATTAAAATCACCGTACCTTTAATTGCCACCACGAGGGGTTCGATGATCGCTTTGCCAAACGCAAATTGAGATCTTGAGGGAGCACGCATGTAACTCGAGGCGGCTAATGAAAGCATGGTAAGAAATAAACTCATCAGCGAATAAGCACCGTCAAATAAAATGACAATTGAGCCGCTTAACCCACCCACTACAACACCTAACACAGCAAACGCTAACGCTGCTACAGCTGAAAACTTAAGTAATTGTTTATCTTTATTTTTATCTCTTACACACATGAATTATCACCAATTAAAACCTGTGGTAATTATTGTCATTGGTGACTATTTTCTCAACAGTGATTCTTGGTAATAACAACCCCAAGATAGGACTAAGTATATAAATTGATATAAATCATAAAGTTAATGCGCACATTAAGCGTCAAAAAACATGACGCTCAGTGAGTTAGTGATACATTCGAAGGCTGAAAGGCATTAAAACTTAAACAGATAATCGCTGATCTGATCGCACAGCCAAGCGACACTTTCAGGTTGTGCGCTGCCTGGCATTGAAAACATGCAGTAATCTTCGTGGGTTAACCCATAGGTATGTTTTATCACCGCCAGTTTTTGATTTCTCAAATGAGGTCTAATCAATGGCTCAGGTAACACGCCCCATGCTTTTTCGGACATAATTGTATTCAACATATATTCGAAACTTGAAAAACCAATATGTCGCAATGAAAAAGGCTGTAATTCAGGGTTATCTTTGTCATTTAAGTAAACCATTACTGCTTGTAGTGATTCACGTAATTGGCTGTCCGACACCCGCTTAAGGCTCGCAAGTGGATGTGTATGCTCGCACACTGACATCATTCGAATTCGCCCCAAGGGCAGATAGTCAGTATTGGCATCATCCACTCGTTCAAAATCAACACCAAAGGCAAAGTCCACTTGCCCAGTATTGACGAGGTTAGCTAAATCACCACTTGATGCTAATACAGTATTCACTGTGGTTGCTGTGAAGTGGTTATTCAGTTCTATAATAAAGGTTTGCCATACTTCATCAGGAAAAGAATCATCCCTTGCTAGCCAAATTTCCGAACGAAACTTATCGATCGTTTGCTCGCAAGTTTGCTGAATACGCTCACATGTTGCGACGACACTTTCGCAGTCTTTGTAAATTGATTTGCCCACCTCAGACAAGACTAAACTATTACCAGAACGCACAAATAACTTAGCTGAAAGGCTCGTTTCTAATGCCTTCATCGCCATACTCAGCTGAGTACGATTACTGTTTAGCTGTTTTGCCGCCGCAGTAACAGAACCGGTGTCGGCGATTGCACAAAAGATTTCAAGCTGTTTAAGATTCATAGTTCAGCCGCATATCGTCACGTTATAAAGAAGCTTGCTTTATTGCTGTTGGCGCAGGTTAAATTGCTTTTGTGCCAACTCGTTATATTGCTCCAACAAGGTTTGCTCACTCGTATTAAGTGACAATGCTTGTAAATCAATTTTTAGCTGGCCTTGGCGATTAAATTGACTCGCAAATGTCCCCATATTCAACATATCAACTTGCCAATTAGTTAATTGACCAATCACATAATTACCAAATTGAAAGGCTTCATATTCGTTCAGTAGCGTTAAAAAATCACTAAACCCAAAGCCCTTTAATTGCTTTTGAGCGTTGAATGCCGCTAGATACCCCTGAGAAATGGGATCGTTCTCACCGGATAAAGCTTGCTGAAATTGATATGAATGACGAGTTTCGTGAACTAAAAATGCCAGTGAGGCATAAGGGTCTTCCTCTGCAAGTTTCTCAGGGTTGAGGTAAACAATGCCACTACCGCCTTTTTCCACATCGAAATCAAAATACACCATTTTGTTCGGATAGCTATGGTTATCAATAATTAATAACGGAGTTTGGGTGCCAAAGCTTTGCACCGCTAAATCAAATACCTTTTTAAGCCAAGGTATTTGCTCATCTATGGTTAAATCAGACCAATTTGCTATTGCTTCAGTCACATTTTTATCTTGGTTAATTAACCCAACTAAGCGGTCCGCATGGGATATTGTTAACGCATAAGCTGGCGCAAGGAAGGCATCACTTTGAGGCTGAAGTGCAAAAGCTTGCGGCGCTTGTTGCTGTAATGCTTGATTCGCGTAAAAGCGGTCAGCTGCAAATGATTGCGAGGGACTCAGCCACAATAAAACGATGATTAAAATGGCTGAGACTATTGTAAATTGAGGCATAGTAGACTGGCTTCCAGAAAGATTATGATTGTTATACTGAATATTGCAACGCGCTGATATCGCCAAAGAGTATCACTTATATTCGCCTTATTCAGCATAGATTTAATTGAACTAAATCCTGCTCCCATTGGACTAATAATAGTATTAAGCATGACATGTAAGGCTTTATTCCTACTGAGTATTAAGGCTAATGAACAAGAAACCTGATCGCATCACTGCAATGCAACAAATAATGACTCAGGTGAAAGCCACGTTTCCATTAACTGAGCCCGACACCTTTGTATGTGGCCCTGAAGGGAATTGCCAAGGTTGTCCGAAAAAGTTACTCGAATTGGTTGATAGCGAAATCAGCTATTGGGAAGCGGCAATTGAACATGGCAACACACCGCAGCTTGGCGATATTAGTCGCTTTGCTAAACTGTGTAAAAATGTAAAACGTGGTCTAGATAGAAATGGCGTCATTGAAAAATATCGTCAATATAAACAGCCTGAATAGTAGCGCTTTCATCAAGTTAGCTTATGTTCTATGCTTAATTAGCCCTAGCAATTAATATTGTTTTACATACAATGATGAATATATCGACAGCGATATCACAACATTAGAAAGAGGCACCAATGGATAAAGCGAAAATACTTGTGATAGACGACGATCCAATCTGTACCAGTATGATACTGGCGCTTCTTGGTGATGATTATCTGGTATTAACTGCCAACTCTGGTGACGGTGCGATTGAAGTACTCTCTTCAATGAAACCAGATCTTGTGTTTGTGGATATCACCATGCCTGATGTGAATGGCTATCAAGTGATTAAATACATGAAAGAGCATGAACTGACGCAGCATGTTCCTGTCGTGGTTATCAGCTCACTTACTGAAGAATCAGATCAAAAGTTAGCGCTTAAAATTGGCGCAGACGAATACCTCACTAAACCTATTCTTCCTAATACTGTGCAGCTTACTGTCGATAAGTATCTCGACAGAGCATAATCTTTACTGACACTTTTATTGCCTTAAATAAGGCGTTGTCGTTATTCTATTTCCAAGTTATAAAAATGCCGCAATCTTTTGATTGCGGCATTTTTTATTAACTGAGATATCACTCACCACGCTATTGAATAGTGAATGAATTCGATAAATTAAGCATTACTTAGCACCTGGCTCTGCATGCTGATTCATCCACTTTTCAACTTCGTTATACCAGTAAATTGAGTTATTCGGCTTCATGATCCAGTGGTTTTCGTCTGGGAAGTAAATCATTCGCGACTCAATACCTTTGGTTTGAAGAGTACGGAATAACTCAAAACCTTGGCCTACTGGTACACGGTAATCTAATTGACCATGAACCACTAAGGTTGGAGTATTAAAGTTTTCAGCACCGTAATGCGGAGAAATAGATTTATAAATCTCAGGGTTATCCCAGTAGTCACCAAAACGTGTACTGTGCACCGAGAAATCGGCTGCCATTTGCGAGTACATATTGTAAACCGCAGCATGAATAAATAATGCATTAAATGGCTGATCTTTTTGACCTAAAATAATCGATGATAAGTAGCCACCGTAGCTTGCGCCACCAGCAACTAAACGTTCGTTATCAATCCAATCTTTTGCTTTAAACCAATCCGTTGCTTTAAATACATCTTCCAACGACTTGTTTTTCCAGTCTGGGTTAATGCTATCAGTGTAGTCTTGGCCAAAACTATTTGAGCCATGGAAGTTAGGCCATGCTGTGACATAGCCCCAAGAGGCAAATGTTTGTGCATTCCAGCGATAATGAAAACCATCAGAAATCGCGCTGTGAGGACCACCATGAATCAACATCATTAGTGGGTATTTTTTACTTTTATCAAACCCTGGCGGGTAATGTACCCACATTTGCACATCTTCGTCGTTATAGCCTTTATAGGTCACTGACTCATATGTACCCATATCTACATTCGCTAGAATGTCATCATTAAAACTATCTAAACGCGTGGTTTTGCCATTGCTTGGATTAATTTTAACTAAGCGAGCTGGGTACAAAAAGCTGTCATTTGCAGCCACTATCGTACCGTCATTCGCAATAGCAGGTGCACCGAAGTTGGTTTGTTTGGTAATCGGTTTTACCTTGCCATTACTGGCATTGATGTGGAAAATGCGGCGAGTGGCAGCATCATCAATAGCAGCATAAAAACCTTTGTTATCAGCCGTCCAGCTAAAGCGGGCAACAGAGCGATCCCAGTCAGTTGTGATCACACGTTCAGTACGCTTTTTCACATCCAATAACACAAGGTTTGCTGTATCAGCGTAAAAACCATGGATAAGCTGGCGGGTAAACGCTAACGTTTTACCATCTGGACTAAAGGTAGGGTTTGAATCTGGCGCTTCGTTCTTAGGCGTTAAGTTAACCACTTTACCGCTGCCAATTTTCGCCATGAAAATATCAACTTTTGGATCAACCTGATTGTCCCAACCATTACTGTTAAACGCAATGAACTGTTCGTCAGGCGAAATATCGTAGTTGCCACTGCTTTGTGATGAACGTGGCAGTTGCTTATTCAATGGTTGAGTGATCGCTTCTACTTCGCCACCCTTTGCCGGAATACGAAATACATGCGCTTGTCTGTCTTCTTCAATCCAGTGATCAAAGCTTGAAAAAGGTAATGCATTCCACTGATGCGCAGAAACTTTATTGTCTTTATTCGCTTTTAACTGAGTTGCCATTTCATCCCAATTTTTACCAGGGAAGATACGGCTAATGAAGTAAACATTTTCGCCAACCCATTTAAGGCCTTTAACGCCACCTGGCACATTAGTTAAGCGCTGTGCTTCGCCCGCTTTGTCCAATGGGAGTAAATACACTTGGCCAGCATCATCTTTATTACGCTTACTGATAAACGCGAGTGTTTTACCGTCAGGAGAAAACGTCGCCTCACTTGCACGTTGCCCTTCAGCAGTCAGCGCGCGTTGACCTTTACCGTCTTTATCAAATAACCACAACTGAGTGACGCCTTTGTCTTCAGGCACATCATATTGAGTAACAGGGGCAATAATGTACTCACCATTAGGCGAAATAATTGGATTGCCAATTCGGCTTAATTGCCAAAGTACATCAACTGATAACTTTGTATTTTGTTCTGCTTGATTTTGCACTGAATGCGCTGATTTTGTTGGCTCTGCGGCGATTGACGCTGCAGGCATCAACAAGCACATAAGCACTATCCCAACTTTCTTCACGAGAGGACTCCTTGATTTATTTATTGTTATTTTCTTCATTACTAGCATTTTATCGTCATGCCAGTCAGTACAGCTAGTAATAAATGTTAATCGAATTAACACCGAGAGAACGGGACAACCATCACCCTTGTTACATCAGCATAAATCCATTGTCATGCTTAACAATTAAATAAAGCTTAAACCTGAGGAAGATAAAAATAAAACGTCTCGACCGTCATTAACCGCTGACTTTTCAACCTACTTTCATTGATATCCATCAATAAAAACAGCTACCATAATTTAGTTAATTATTGATAATTAAGAATAAAAATAACAATGGTGCAACATGCAAAAATTTGGTCCAGTTAAAAGCTTATTACTCTTCGATCCTGAAATTAGCAAATTACAATTCAATATAATTATCTGTTTACTGATATTTTGGGGTGGATTAACCCAATATATGGCAATCAGTTATATCCCTTCGGTATGGATAGACACCCTTGGGTTTTGGCCGATATTGGGCCTTTTTTTGTATCCAGTATATGTGGCGTACTCATGCTAGATAAAGGGCAACCTATTTACATTTTTACAGGTTTTAATCTCATTTTATTAGGTTCAGGCGCTTTTCTCTGTTACTTCTTACAATCACTAAGCACTGAAATCATAATAGATTTTATAAAATATGCCGTATTCATGGTGCTATTTTTATTATTTTCGAACGTGTTTTTACCAGAAAGATATTTACAAAAAAAGCCATTTACCTTAATCGCTACCGCACTAGTCATATTGCTAGAACTTGTTTCATGGTGGCTTTGGGGATCTCACAGCAACATTTTAAGCTTATTGGTGTTGGTTTTGGTGATTGGTGGTCTCAGTAGTACATGGGCTGAAGCCAATGCAGAACACTCTGAGTACATTAAGCTCGAATTAAATGATGCCATATTCTGGGGCGCACATGTGTCTATGGGGTTTATCTTCCTCTTAATCCAAGTGGCTTCTAGACGCGATGACTCATCTAGTACAAATTAACCCAACGATTCTTTAATCAATAATAATCATTTTTTTCAATCTATTAGAAACTTAAAAAGCCGGCATTCATAACCCAATGCCGGTTTTTTTCACCTTTACTCTAACATATTAAAAATATATTCATACTATGTTTGTTGATTTATTGTTGTTTTTATATACACTTTTTAACGCACATTAGGTGCCTTCAAGCGGAATGATGGGGAAAAGCTCCGCTGATATATTCAAAATAATAGGGATATGAAAATGAAAAATAACCACAATAGTGTCAACGAGACCTATAAAAAGCTCACCATAATAAGTTTACTCACACTCATGCCATTGGGGGCTTTTGCTGGCACTGAGCACAACCATTCAGAGATGAAATCATCATCAAAACTTACGCAAAATAGCGCAAATTACGCTGAGCGACATCGCCCTCAGCGAACTGAGCACCACAGTGATCGGTACGCCCATAAATGGCGAAAAGATAAGTCACATGGCCATAAACACCAAGAACATAATGGTCACCGACATTGCAAATACGAACGTGCCTTTTGCCAAGGTATACCTGAGGTTGCTGAAGCCGACCTTCCAACAGATACTGACTTAACGGGGTATACGGGAGAAGATATCGGCTTCTTCGAAAATAGAGTCTTTGATGATGAACCCGAAATCCTCTATGCATCAGACAGTTTTGATGACACAGTCAATGACACCAGTAGACTAAAAAAAGCCCTTAGGTTTGCGGCTAAAGAAGACGATGGCGGTGTTGTTATTCTACGGGCATCTCAAAAAGGGACGAATAACCGCTACAGCTTGGCGCACATCGTCGTACCATCGAATGTCCGTATTGAAGTCGAGCCTGAAGTCATACTTGAAATGCGTGGCATTAAAGAAGATACCTACCCTACTGGTAACCCAAATAACCGACCAAATCGCCAATTTTTATTCTCATTTGGTCGCAGTATTGGTCCAAGTAAGCTATCAGCTGAACGCACGGTGAACGTTCAAGTCACATCAACGGATCCGACTCGAAACTTTACTGTCGATGCTAAAACCAATATGCCATTTAACTATGGCGAAATGCAGGGTGGAAATGGAGGTGGGCTAGTCAACTTAACTCGTGCTATTCCATTTGGATTATTTTATGTCGAAAACTTTTCAGTGTCGAATGTCACCATTGAAGATAATCATACTGAATCAGTATCTGTGCAAATGTTTGCCGATGCCGACTACAAAGATGGCTCATTCACGTATCGATTTGGCTCAGCGCCACTTTATCTTCAAAATCGCTATGTAAAAAATCCTGAAGGTTCACCTAACTTAAATAGACCAATGAACCCTATTAATATTCCCATCCCAACCGATGAGAATGGCAATTTCATCGATGATAGCGGCAATATCGTACCTGACATGTTTGCCATTCAACGTAACCCGAGCTACGCTCGCACCCCTATTAAAGGCTCAATTAAAAACATTAAGTCAATTAATGCACATACAGGATACGGTGTGGTGCAAGTTTACGGTGGAGACTGGATTGAAATTGATAATATTGAAGCCTTTAATGGTATTGGTGTTCGAGTTGAGGCAGGTAATGGCACTAACAAAGACAACTTTAACCGCTCAGGCCCTTACTTTAGTTCAGCCAATAAAATCAAAATTTCAAATATTAAAGTCACTAACGGGTTTACCGGAGTGTGGTTAAAGCCACACAGTAAGATAATGAAAGACATTAGTGTAGAGAACATCGAAGCTATCGACAGTGGTTCAGCATTACTTGTCGGCAAAGGCTCATTTGCCTGTAAAAGTAGTTGTCGTGACTTAACACGTGGCCGAATCAACAACTTAACAGTCAGTGGTGACATTATTTTACGTCAAACCATCTATGATGAGCCTGTGGCTGAAGTTGGTAATGTTGCTACTTACTTTTTAAGTGAATCAAACCGTGAATATTTAGCCCAGCAAACAGGTAAAAGCACCACCGAGATTTCTCGTGCTGATATTGAGCGTAATGTCTCGGGATCACGTTGGTATTTAACCTTTCCAGCAGCACCGATCCTAGCGCTCTCTCAGCTATCAGCAACTGAAATAGGCGATCAGTCAGCTTTTGAAGGCTTTTATGGCGTCGATTATTGCGACGCAAATATCATTCAAGATGGACTTGCACTGACTGACCGAGAAAAGTCGCGCCCTGACATTCTTTATATGGGAGATGCCCATACTCCAAATGGTGAGATCGCAACCGATTACATTTATAAATAATGCAATATTAAGGCTGATCCCAACTTGGTAAACAAAAAGCCAGCGCAATCGATGCTGGCTTTTTACTACTACGCTCTACACCTGTAGCCATAATGGAGGGAATTCATTCATAAGTTAATGAAATCATTTAGCAAGTTTTCCACTCTGCAAAATAACGATATCAATGGTAAAATAGTCAGATAATTCGTATCCATTAACACAAGGTCTTGCAATGAATCCAATTATTGCCCTATTAAAAGAGCATAGCGTCAGTGATGAAAAAATCAGTGAAGTGTTCCAAGCATTAACTCAAAACCCAATGATGGCTATGAGCATTATTGGTCAATTAGGTATTCCAGCGGAAAAGCTACAACAGCTAATGGCAATGGTTATGCAAAACCCTGGGTTGATTAAAGAAGCCGTTTTGGAACTCGGTTTAGACTTCTCTAAAGTGGAAGCAGCGAAAGCGCAAATGCAACCTCAATAAGCCTGTTGCATTAACTCGCAAGCTTTATCGATAAAAACGGCCAATCTTTGATTGGCCGTTTTTATATCTTATAGATCAATACTCATCACCTTACATGACAAATTGACCATACCACTGTGACTTAGCGCCACACGCCCCACTCACCTGTGGTACCTGGTTCTTCACCTTGAGTCCACCACTGAGCTGTCCAAGTTTGATTATTATGTATAACGGTTTCACCACCGGTATACACTGCAGATGCACTCCATTGCTCCCCAGGCTCAGGGCCTGGTCCTGGCTCAACATCGCTCGGCGTTACGCTAAAGCTATAAACTGATTTATCTTCCTCACCTTGCCCTGTGACAGTGAGTTCAAAGCTGAAGCTTTGAGCGAGATTATCGAGTCGTGCAGTGTTAATAATTAGTTCGTCATGCTGACCAATTTCAGTCTCAATTGGTGTGCCTCTCACTTGCACCCATGCCACATGCTCAATATCACCCAGGCTGTTCGCTGGGGTTAATACGACATACTCGCCATGTGACACCGTAGCATCGGTAATAGGTTTTAATACCGTTGGCGTAATGACGGCTTCGACAAACTCATTCTTCTCAGAAATACTAAACTCACCATAGGCTTGAGTATTCTTTGAGTTAAAGAAATTCTCATGCAGCTGGTTTTGAAAATACATATAGTGATTCATCTCAGCATGCCAGCGACCAATAAACACATTGCCATCATAATGGTCGTGATAATAACCACTGACTTCAGCAGCTAATAAACGATCCCAAGCCAGCTGATTCTCTTCGGTGATAATTAGTGAAAAGCTAGAATGGATTTCGCCATTGTTATTGTAGACTTTGTAGTTAACTGACTCGCCTATTTGTGGCGTTGTTAAGCTCACCTCTTGTGGAATAAACGCATCCCCCTGCTCTAAATAGGGCTCTGTTGGCTCTGGATCAATTGGGCCGTCACCAGTAATTGTGATATCACTACAGTTATAAAACCCTTCACCGACTGGATCTTCACGTTGCCAGCGAGTATACAAAATCGCATCACCAGAACGGTCTGCAGGTATTGTAATATTCATCCGATACTTTTTATCTTCACCGACTGCAACATTACCGTACTCTTGCAGTAAGACTAAATCATCCCAGTTAAGTGGCTTAGACACATCCACTCCAGGTTTGGTTAAATAAAATTGCCAAAATGAAGGGTTGTGAGGCGCAGTTGCATTAAACACATACTCAAATTCACCTGGTGCTAATTCAGTTCGTGTCCATGCTGTATGTTCAGCCCCCATTCCCCGCTTTTGAGCATCATTGGCGTAACATAAACTGCCATCAGGGATCGCCGCTTTCACCGCATCCATGTCATTATAAGCAGGCGCAGGTATGTTAATGGCAAATTCATTACGCTGAATAAATGGATACGTACCAGAAATCTCTTTTGCTTGTGCACAAGCCGCATTCGGCGGTGTACCACTCCAAAGTCCACCTTGCTCATAACAAATTGATTGCCTTGCTTCAGGAAACTCAGCCCAGCCATGAGCGTGTGCTTGTTGATTAGGAATGAGTATTTGCATAGCTGATACAGCAGCTATCGCACCTACTATTTTCATTGTTTTCATTAGAAATCCTTTATTGTTATGTAAATATCAATGCTGTACTGATATTTGCTTTGGTATTAATTCTCTTTTTGACAGAGCGACCAAAAACAACAAAAAACAAACCTAAGTATCAATTTTATGATAAATAATCTTAATTTTGTTACATAAAGAACTATTAACTAAATAAAACCAGCATAAATATGGAGATGAGAATGAGTAAAATTACAGCAAGGTAGATGACTAACACGCCTTATTGGCAGGCAAGAATGTCTCAGAAAGGTGAAGAGTAAGGGTGAATTAAAGTAAAGATGAGAAAATACATTTGATGATAACTAAATCATGAGCTCAATAATGCGATGACTTAACTGAGTGATTGTGATTAAGTCATCAAATATTTCATATTCAGAACAGTTTAAAAATAATAACCAAAGTTAATATTCACTCGTTTGTCCCAATCATCCCCCACTTCAGGTAAACCTACATGGTCATTATTGGCTGTTGAAAAGGTCATGTTTTTACCCATAATAAAATCGACCATAGTGTAAGTTGCCCCTGCAGAAATCGCACAACCGGTGACGTTTTGCATGCTGTTATCATAATCATCATCAGCTACATCAGGCGTCATTAAGCCAAAATCGTTATAACACTTCACACTGCCCCAATCTGTGGCGATTGTTTTAGCAATATTGGCACTATAAGCTTGGCCTTTAGGGGCTATTTCATACTGCCAACTAACCACTGCAATACCGATTTTATTTTCATCCTCTGAGTCTGCAGCATCATACTCATATTGCATCGCTTGAAGCTGTAAATTCCAACCTTTGTAACTACTGTCCAAATGCAGTGCTAGGGCATATCTTTCGCCCATATTGCCAGTGTCGCTATTATAAATTTGACCGAATTGCGCAGAGCCACCAAAGGTTGTTGACCCACCTTCGTATTCCGTCGTGTAAGTCTGTCGGTAGTTAACACCATTTGTTTCTTCGTTGTGGTATTCAGTCCCATTTATCGTTCCCGAATATAGCGATGCCGAATAGCGTTTATTTTCAGATGCACTATAAACTGGGTTTTTATAAAACGCTAAATCCGTATTCCAACCATTATTGCTATAGGATGCTTTAATCCCCACATCCTGATTATCTTCAAACCCTAGATAATAAGGTAAACCAAACCACCAGCTATTTGAGATAAAGTCAGCATTACCAAAAGGCACCCGGTTAATACCAAACTGTAACTGCCAATTGGGATTAATATCATAATATCCGTAGCCGTATTTAATATAATGGCTATCAGCGGTAAAACGGTATTCAGAAGACAGACCCCAGTCGCCTTTTTTACCATCAAACTTAATGGCAGCCATTTCAAAATCTAAACTGCCTAGCTTATCTTTTGATGAGTCATCGTAATCGCGATAAGCATAATTTACCCTTACAGCACCACCTATACTAATACCATCTTGTTGTTCTTCAGCTTGTACTAAGCTAAAAGGCGCGCTTAATAACATGGCAGTGCACACTGCCGAGGTCATTAATTTGATGTTATTCATTTCATTTCCTTTGGAATTCTTTAGTCCTGTAAATTTTTAATGTTGATGCGCATGTGCTGAAGCTGAAATTGGAACTTGTTTGGGGTAATCAATAGCTTCTACGCCTTCGAGTAAGTAACCTGTTTTCGCAAAACCAGATTGAGCACTTTTAATGGTCAACTTACCTGCAATATAAATAGGCTGCTCCATTTCAGGAATAGCAATAGGCTCATTAAACACTACGTGAATAAGTTGATTAGGTGGTGATGGCGGTTTATGAAAGCACGCCCCTTGTTGCGGGGTGAGTAAAAAGTTTTTTGTGTGGCTTTTTCCTTGTCCATCTAATGGCACAATAAAACCTGGAATAATTACATTCTTACCGTCAAGCTCTTGGTTTACATTGATTTCAACAGCCGTATCAGCGCTATTAGGCGCAAGATGCCCCCAAAGAATCGACACCGCTTCCTCAGCAAAAACTTGAGGTGCGACCAACAATACGATTAAAACTAAAGTTAATTTTTTCATCATGATTCTTGGAGCCAACGCTTGCTGGCTCCCCTTATAAGATTACCGCTACTTATTTAGATTTTTGAACCACATCCCAGCCGTAACCACCGTTACCTGAGCGCACAAGCTTAGAATTGGTGTAAGGTACAAAATCAAACATCAACTGCTCACCTGGGCCAACATCTTGAGGCCACTGGTATTTAAAGGTTGAGAATTTGCCATCTAACGGGAACCAGTACATGTAAATTAAATCTTGGTCATCGTAAGTGTTTGGAGTGTAGTGAATCGCTTTACTAGGAATTTCAATGTAATCACCAGCACCAAATGGTTGCATGCGTTCTTGTGCCCATGTCAAACCTTGGCCACTTAAGCCGAAGTAACATTCCATTTCACGATGATAATGCGGCGCTGCAGTGCCTGGTGCAACACGAACTAAACCGATAACGGTAGGCTCATCATTTAATTCTTTCCAACACATACCGACTTCAGTTGCACCCGCCCCTCCTTCTGGACAAGGAATTAAGTTGCTTGGATCTTCTACTCTCCAAGTTAACCAACCAGAGTCGTTTGCACCTTTACCACCATGATCATTTGATTTAACGGTGTTAATATCTTTTTCACCGCTTTGTAACTCTTTAAGGTACGCCATTGCCTGTTCTTGCTTACAGACCATCGGCATCACTTTCGTTGGTGCATTAATCGTTGAAAGTGTTGGTTTTTCATTATGCCAAGGCTGATCTGCAGGCTTCTCTGATGCATACGCGCAACCTGAAAGTACAATGGCCGAAAGTGCTATTACATTTTTCATCATCATTTCCTTTTTATGAGTTTTGTTACTTAAATTTTGGATAATCAAAGTTATGGCAATCCATACATATGGCTTGCTTCGTTGTGTGCTCTCCATGACACTCCATACACGGCGCTTCTTGGCCGTAATGCATACTGTCATGCGGGTTTTGCGCGGCTTCATGCCCTTTGCGCTGGGTTTGTTTTGCCAGTTCGCCCATGTCATGACACTGCAAACAAGCTTCGTCAGATGGGAATGCCTTCATACCTTGGTCATGACAAGTTTTACAACCAGAGTCATACACCATTTCATGGTAATCTCGCTGATCTTTAGCTTGTGCTGAAAAAGCAATTGCGCAGCTAAACAACACAGTGAATAAGGGAGTGAACAATTTCATAGGGAATTCCTTAAGCTTTCATCATTGAACGTGCTGCAGTGACACCAAACGCCATACATTCTGGGGTCGCACAACCTCCTAACCGGCTAACGCCATGTACACCGCCTGAGACTTCGCCTGCGGCGTATAAGTTTTTAATCGGTTGACCGTTTTTAGCTGCAATAACCTCTGCTTTAGTGTTGATTTGAATACCACCTTGGCAGTAATGCACTTTTGGCCATAAACGCTGCACAATAAACGGCGCAGTGAGGTAAATGCCTGTGCTCATGTTCATCCGCTTGCCAAACTGTGTGTCTTCACCTGTTTTAACGAAGCTATTCCAGTCATCAACCTGCTTTTTTAACGGGTTAAGTGGTAAGTCAAAATGTTTTGCAATGGCTTCAACACTGTCAAACTCCCAAGCAACGTTGTACTTGAGCACGTTTTCCATTGATGGGTCTTTTTGCGCCTCATGTTTAGGGGCAATAAGTAAAGCAGGGTTTGGATTACCATCTTTATCTCGACGCTGAACCTCCAAATCGGCGCGCGTTTTACGATCAGCAGTTTCATTCATGAAACGCTCACCAGTGTTACGATCAATCGCAATAGAATGAGGGAAGTTATATAAAGAGAAGCCTGCGCCATAGCCAAAGCCACCTTCGTCAGGTGATGCCCATGGACCAGATTGAATAAAGCTTAAATGAACAGGCATTGCGCCTTCAGAAAGCATGGCAACTAAGCCATCTCCAGTGGCACCACGGGCATTGGTACAACCAACTTCCTCACCTAAGTTAGGATCTAATGCTTTACGGAATGAAACGTTTGCACCAAAACCACCTGTGGCAATTAGCACGCCTTTTTCCGCCTTTACATTAATGAGCTGACCAGAGTGTTCGTGGCCGAAGTGATAGCCTTTGCGCACTTGAATACCTAATACAGTGCCGTCTTTGGCAGTAATAAGGTGTTCAAACTTATGGCGAATTTTAGTTTTAACGCCGTAGCTGCGAGCCGTCTTTAGCATTGGTCGAATAAAACCTGCACCGCTACGTTCGATAACTTGATGGCTCCGAGTTGCACTCGTACCACCTGTATTGATGATGTGATCTCGATAAACACAACCACAATCTTTAGTGAGTTGATAAACATAAGGACCAAGTTCCGCACTGTGCCTTAGCAGTTCTTCACTCGCATAACCTCGACCCGCTTTTAACTGATCTTGAACCATCAGGTCTACACTATCTTTAATACCTAACTTTTTTTGTAAATCGGTATTTGCAAAACAGGCTTGGCCGGCGTTCAGTGTTGAGTTACCACCGTAAACACCTAGCTTTTCAAAAATAACTATATCCTTTGCCCCTAATTTGCCAGCTTCAACTGCCGCAGCTAAGCCTGCAAATCCAGAACCGACAATGACTATTTCATGAGATTCATCCCAATGAATATCACCTGAGCTTGCATGAGCGGCAACTGGGGATAATGCCCCAACGGCAGCAGCGCTTGCACCAAACTTTAAAAATGAACGTCTTGTTTGCATATCGTAACCTCCAGTGAACTTGGGGTAACAATATGCTTTAAAAACACACTCAAATATGCGTAAAGTCACACTTTATATTTGCAAAGAATTATTTTTGTGTAGTTGTTCAAGAAAAATGTTTTTTTAAGTATTAATAATAAACACCATGTTTAAAATTGATTAAATAACACTTATCTAGGTATTATAAAATGATATGTCCAGCTAGTAATATCGACATAATCCGATGTAATCAAATTTTAAATCAAGCCGAAATATCAATTAAAAATCAAGGTGTTGTTTCATTTAGATTTGCTCAAATAGCAAAGGATTCAGGCTGTTCGACAAATACCTTATATAAGTATTTTGAGTCCAAAGAAGATATATTAGTTTGTTTATTTTTAAGAAATACTGCATCAACTAGAATACCAGACTTTATTAAAGAGAATCCGCAGTTATCAATAAATGAACGAGCGGTACTGTCACTGTTATTTACATTTGAATTAATTAAAAGAAGCCCGATATTTAATATTCTTAGATTAGTTTCAATTAACAGTATGTTTTGGCAGTTAGCCAGCCCAGATAAAATTAGTATTCTAAAGAACCGAGTAAACTTATTTTGGAGTTGTATTAGAAACCCATTAGATGACGCGGTTGCCGCAGGTAAGTTATCGGCAAATGAACTTGAATTAAAAGAGTTAACACAAGAGATGTATTTTTTTCTAGCTGGCGCCACTTCTTCTTATCAAAGCGGCCTAATGGAAGATTGCTATCTAACAGCAGATGATGCGACATGCTTTCGACATATCAGCCGTATCATGAACCGCTACAATTGGAATCAACCCATTACACAAGAAATGATGGAAAGTTTAGCAATGCGGATCAGTCAATTTTTAGATTATGGTCAGGGTAAAAATAGAACTTGTGAAACCTGTCTTGCGACAGGGAAAAGCCAAAATTGTAAAAGTATGCAATAAGTATAAAAAGCTAAGCTTTATATTATGAACACAGCAGCTAGCTCATAGCTGCTATGTTACTTTACTTTAACTACCCTGCAATGGGCTTTTGGCCTGACGAAATGGTTTCAGCGCTTTTCATCAACATATAAATACAGGTTGTTATTAAGCAAACACCTAGGTACATGATCAAGCCATTTCCGACTTCGGTAAATGTTGTGGCTAACAGCGGACCTAAAACAGAACCCACGCTATAGCACAGCAGCATCATTTCTGTAGCCGATACCATTTTTTCAGTCGGTAAATGATCACATGCCAATGTGATGGCGATGGGGTAGAGCGCGAAACTACTCGCGCCTAATAGCAATAAACTAAACCCCATCATTACTAACGTGGAAGACTCAAGTACGCCCATAACCGCTAAACAACCTAGCATGCAAAATATCGCCATTAATAAGCTTTTGCTCATTCGAGTCGACATCGCACTGGCAATGGGTTGCACTAACATGCCCCCCATAATGATGCTCGCCATTAGCAGTCCTGTGTGCTCTGCAAAAACACTGATATGCGTTAAATATGATGGCATTAATCCATAAATTGGACCAAGCAATAACCCTGACACCATACAGCCAATAATCGCTGGTCGGTTGATATGACGGATTTCTTTGCGGCTAATACTTTGTTGATCGTGACTATGGGGCTGGCCAGAACGAATCAGAATGGGAGCCAATGTCGCCATAAACAAGAGTAACAATACACACAAATATGGCTGTATTCCGTCGGTTCCAAACACTGAAATAGCTAACTGGCCTACAGCACTACCGCCATACAAAGCCGCCATGTATAGCCCTAACCGCTTAGCACGTTGCTTAGAGCAATTTGCCATTAACAACCAAGACTCTACGACTACAAATACACCTGCTACTGCCATGCCAGCAACAAAACGAGCGACTAACCAAGTCACTTGATGTGGCACCAATATCATAACAACAACAGTCAGCGCCACCAGAGTCAAAAAAGAGATGAAAGATCGCCTATGTCCAAGTCGTTTAATCACTCGTTGAATACAGGTAGCACCAACCAATAGACCAAAATAAAACACACTGGCGAGCCAAGGTATTAATGATAAATCGATATCAAAATGGGTCACAGATAAAGGAATTAGGCTCATTAAAAAGCCTGAAGCCACCGCGAAAAAAGTTAAACCAACTACAGGGGTAACAATGTTATTTTCAACATTATCATGCGTGATTATCGTCAATTTAGTACTACTTAATGAAAGGTTTTGAAGGGTTAAATCGTGCTTGTCGGCTAAAAGGGCAAAATCACCCTTAGACTATTTTCGGCGAATGTATTCTTGAAGCAATAACAAGTAAAGCTATTTTTGTTTCCAAAATCAAAAATGGTTAAAAATGCTTCAAAAATGGAATATAGATCATGTTTTGGTACGTAAAACACGCTAGTAAAATCGCACTAGCAAGTGCAATAGTTTAAAGGGAAAGACCTTTCATCAAATAAAAAAGGAGGGAGATATATGAATAAAAAATATATTTATAAGCTAAAAAAAGCCACAAAGCAAAATTAAAGCACCAGTTATAGACCTTTAGCTTACCTATACTAATGTATTGGATAATAATGACAAGATTAAACTATTCACTTAAATTTCCGTTATTGTTTATCACAAGTAGAATGGTAATGATTAAGCTCAATTAGGCCTTTTAAAATAATGCCGTGATAGCGTGCTTTAACAAGTTGGTAGTCCATTTCTGGGGCGAAGAAATACGTGACTTCCTCTGCACCAGACTGCTCAACAGGGATTAAGGTCATTTCTCCCCATGGTTCAATCTGTTCGGAAACAGGCTTTTTGACATACAGTTGATAAGGCTCAATTGCATCAGATGCTTGCCTAACTAAGGCGAATTGAGTTCGACCTTGGAGTAATAATTGACGCATTTGAATGGCTAGCGTATCGACATCTCGAAGGGGGATTTCGGTAGATGTATAACGATCTTTTTCACCATCTATATCGACCTCGGATGCAAGCCCATCATGGCTAAATGACACCTTCATATCCCGAGCGCGAAAGCCTGTCACTAATTGATGAAAATTATCGGTTATCCATTCATCACGGGTATTCGACCAAGACAGCTCAGCGCGCTGATCGTATTGAGTGCCGATCCCTAAAATACTGGCTTTACTTGTGGAGGTAACCACAGCCGACTGGCCTTGCCATGTTTCGGTTCTTTTCATGGTGCCAGTGTGAATGCCACTCAAATAAATATCATAGTGAGAAGTACGACTACACTGACTTTCGACAGTAGCATCCTGTTCAGATGCATTGGTACAAAGTGGAAACAAGATAACCACCAGCACTAATTTTACCGCTATTGTCAGTTTTAATACGCTCATTACTTCTCTACTATTTTACTATCGTGCTCAAACATACAACTTGAGTGATGTAGATTAAAAAACTTCATTCACATTAAGGTAGAAGTTAGTTTCGTTTTCGCCTACACCCACATCAAATCGTAAGTTGATATTGTCTTTAATTTTAAAGCGAAAGCCTGTGCCGTAAGAGGCTAATAACTCATCAGTTAAGTCACTCACTGAAGGAGCTACACTGCCAACCGCGCCCCAAAATACCATGCCATAGCGCTGAAATATCGGTAAACGATACTCAACTTGGCCCATCATCATTTGCTCATCTCTATAACGGCCTTTAATAAAACCACGCATAGCACTTGAGCCACCTAAATCAGGTAATGCATTCCACGGTACGTCACCACTAGTAAAATGACCTTGAACTTGCCAAGCAATTAATCCAGGCGCATTACTTAACATAGACGTTGAGCTTAAATCGATGTAGTTTGCTAGCTCGACATTGTAAGTTGAAAACGTCGAATACTCACTGTTTTGGTATACACCAGCATCAACTTGAAACAACCACCCTTTGGTGGCGTTTAATCGATAATCTCGTGAGTCATAAATACTAGTGACGACAACACCAGAACTAAAGTTACTTGGTAAAATCGTGCTTTCGTCGACAGGCTCACCTGTTTCAACATATTCTAATTTATCGGCACTTGCATAAGTAAAATCTGCACCTATACCTAGAAAGTAATTATCGGCAACCTCAGTCATCCAGCGAGGTTTAAAGCTATAAAGCTGTTCTTCATATTCATGATGATTAATGTCTAGATTACCATCATCAATTCCTTTGCCATAATACACCGCCGCTTCATTATATAATTCGACGTCTAACAGTAAGCGCTGCTTACCGCCATTAAAAAACGTCATGTTTTCAGCTTCAATACCATAAGAGTTGTTCATCGACACAAATGAATTCAATACCAATGATGAAGGCTGTTCATCTGCGGCTGCCCCTTCAGTTTTATATAACCCGACCATGAGTAACCCCACACCAAACTTCTTTTCTGGTGTGTAATAAGCCGTAGGCAGATAACTCATATCGATGGGTTTACTGTCATCAAACTCACCATCAGCACCAAATATCGACAAGATATCATCGACCCAAGTCGGCTCCATGTCTTCTGGTGTATCGATTAATGGCTCAACAGCAAGAGTAGCACTCGAAAATGCCAATAAAGTGAGTAATAAAATCCGTTTCATAGCGGCTCTAATGTGAAGTGAAAAATATCGGGAAAATTGCCATGTGGCTCGTGGGGCGCATTCTACCATTACAAAAATTTTCAACAATTAATTTTGTTGTAACTTAGGTATTAATTTAATGCGCTTACATTTTATATTAAGGCGTTTCAATATGAAGATTGACCTAGCACTGAGGTGTGCTGAACTTCATCATTAGGGTAAGAGTTTGATTTATAAGTTTAAGAATTCATCAATGAACTTAATCGGAATGACAGAGGTGACCATTAACTCACCACTCTAACTTGGTTTTTACCATCTTGCTTTGCAATATAAAGTGCCCTATCGGCATTTTTTATCATAACCTCAAGGGTGTCGTGATTAATTGATTCATCCTCAAATCGAGCAGCGACGCTACCAGCAACACCAATACTTGCAGTTAACATTAATTCGCAATCAATTCCCGTAAATGAAATGGCCTCAATAGCCTCACGTATTCTTTCTGCATGCATAATAGCGCCATCTCGTGTGGTATCAGGTAAAAATACAATAAACTCCTCACCTCCCCAGCGGGCTGAGATATCGCCTTCTCTTGATGTTTCAGCAATGGCTTTCGCCACTTTTTTTAATACTTCATCGCCTTTACTATGCCCATACTCATCATTTACTTTTTTAAAGAAATCAATATCAATGAGAGCAACTGAGATATTACGTTGAGTATCGACAATGTTTGGCCAAGTTAACTCTGTAAGCACTTTAAAACCACGTCGATTATTCAGTTCAGTCAATGGATCCGTGCGGGCATATTTTTCAGCTATCAACTTGTCAATTTGCGCTATTCTAAACTGCCTTGCCAAAATGGATGCCAGTAAAATTGCTTCGAATGCCATACCCACTTCAATCGCTTTAAACGTGTAATCGTTATAAGGCACTAACACGCCTGCAACAGCGAGTGTTGAAATGGTTATACACACCGCGGCAGTCACCGAAGATAAAATGAAAAGAACCGCAAATGGCTTTTGTGCTTGCAATGCTTTTACCCCCATGGCGATAAATAACATGACAAAACAGGTGTTTAAGATAAATGCCAACACCATCGAAAAAAATAGTTGGTTAAATACAAAGCCAATTAACATCCCTAGCGGAATATACAGCGTTGTACGCAATACAAATTTATCTAATCTTGGTGCATATTCTTTGGTGTGCAGTAGCGATCTTGCAAAATGTAACCCTGCAACGCTATAAGTGATCATTAAAAAGATATCGAGCCAATCTTGGAAATAAGGCCCAAAATCATAGGTAATAATCGTGTGCAACTGACCAGTATAAGACAAGCTATTTAAAACAAAGCCCAACAGGTACAAACCATATAAGCCATATTCACGCTGACGAATAAACACAAATAGCACTATATTATATAATGCTAGCGCCACCATAATTCCGTATAACGCGCCATACTGATAACCACTGACAATGTCGCGATTTATCGCATTTTCTACACTATTAAATTGCACAGGTAGCGCCATTGGACCTTTCGTTTCAACCCGCATAATAATGTCAGTGACGCCAGGTAAATAGGCATGTTCGAAAGCGTAAAAGCGATACTGCATTGGCCTAGTATCGAAACTAAAAGCATCGCCACCAGCAATATGTTTGATTACCTGCCCATCTTTAATCAGCCAAGTATCAATATAATCAATCCATGGCGTTTCTACTGATAAGCGATAGTCTTGGCTTGTATTAGCGACATTATTGACCTTGACTGACATCCACACAGGATCAACGCCAATGCCCAAAGAAATAGAGTTACTTGAACCAAGAGAAAGTTCAGTTGTTTGAAATTGTTGACGCGCTTCTGTTAAAGAAAGCTTACCGTCACGTTCACGAAAATATGCCGCATGTTTACCAACACTGCCTTTACTAAAGCTAGGGATCTCAATTGTGTCTGCGTGCAGTGTAAAGCTGATGAATAATGACATGACTGAGTAAAAAAGTATCATCACCAGCCTCATATGTTGGAAACCAACACACGCCGCTTTCTTTGAAAATGTTTTATTCCATACACTCAGCTCAAGCATAAAAACAAATGATATATAGTTGTTATTTTTTTGATAATAACACTGAAGCAATAAATCTTCGATAGATGCTTGTTTCAATTGAAGAACAAGCCGTTCTAATCATGTAGGGAAAAGTGATTACAGCTTTTAAATGGCATTTTTCATGCCCAAAAACATGATAAAGGAAATACTAAAATTAACATCCTTGGCAGTTTATTAAATCGCAAACGCCTCCACTTTTAGCTGATATATGTCATTTACACACCAAACACAGCAAAATGAATCACAACATTTATTGATCTAGATCATCTATAAAACCAAGTAATTCACACCTTTGTGCACCAGCCCACAATTAGAGCAAATGCTAATCATTATCATTTGTATCAGCTTTATCTACGTCATAAAATTGCAACAAGCTTAACAAGTGCAGCACGAAAGCAACATTTACATACACTAACAATCACAAAAGTTGACAATATGAAGCATTCAATTTTAGCCGCAGCAATACTCAGCGCACTGACCTTTTCGGCTCAAGCTGAGACCACAGCCACCGATGATGAAATCGAGAAAATTGAAGTCAGAGGTGTGCGTCAAAAATTACAGCAAGATGGTCGTTTGAAAGATGTCATTCAAAAAACAGAAGTGTTGGATGAACTGATGATTCAAAACAAAAACGCCTTGAGTTTAACTGATGCAATCAATAATGAACCCGGCGTGAATGTTTCAAATGAATGTTCAATGTGTGGTGTTAAGCGCATCATGCTCAATGGTATGAAAGGCGAACATACGACAATTTTAGTAGATGGCCTACCAACACATACTATGATTTCTGGTTACTATGCGGTTGATGCGATTTCAACCACGGGTGTTGACCGTATCGAAATTGCACGTGGCGCAGGCGCTTCCTTGATTGCCCCAGAAGCGATTGGCGGAACCGTAAACGTTGTCACTAAACAAGCCTACGAAAACGAAGTGTCTGTTGATATCGCTAAGGGATCACATGACTTCACCGCAATGAAAGGAATGGCAACAGGAATTTCAGATGACGGCAAAACGGGTATCACCTTAATCGGCCAATATGATAAACAAGATCAGGAAGATCATGATGATAATGGTGTTAGTGAAGCGCCTTTCCAAGAGAACTATACCGTCAGTTCGTTAGTCAGCCATGATTTAAACGACACCAATAACATTCACCTGCGTGTAGCAAAAGTGCGGAGCGAGATCTTTGGTGGCCCTGTGATTGGCGACAATGTTGGCTCTATTCAAGAGGCGATCAGCAGCTATGATGGCGTAGAGTCTGATAGCTTATTTGTTGGTGATGATGTCCGTAATGAGTACATAGGTAAAGCGTGGGAAACCACTGAGTGGATTGAAACCAACCGTGACGAAGCCTACATTAAATGGTTAAGCGAACTAACCGATTACACCACCTCTGAGTTTGCCGTAAGCTATGCAAGACACGAGCAAGACTCTTTTTATGAAGGCATTGATTACCGTGCAAAAGACACCATGTACTATGCCCGAGCTAAGTTTGATACAGAACTGACCGACAATCACTTTTTAACCTACGGCGCAGATATTCGCACCGAAGAAATGCGCTCGCATACCGATGCGCTGCAAGACGTTGAAGCTTATGTCAGTGACTCATTTGATTACGATGTTAAAGGCGTATTCATTCAAGATACATGGACTCCTACTGACGATATTGAAATCGCGATGGCACTTCGGGTAGACAAAGTGACCGCTGATTTTGTTGATGACAAAAAACCTGGCACTGAAATCGACGAAACCTTTATCGCCCCTCGTGTCGACATGCGTTATTTCCACAGTGACACATGGACTTCTCGCTTATCTGCAGGTCGAGGCTACCGCGCGCCATTATCATTCTTTGAAACTGACCACGGTATTCTAGACTCTGAAAAAGGCTACCTGATTGACGTCGATTCATTAGAAGAATCGTTATCAGCTAACTATGCCTTAAGCTATGATGCTGGCACATTAACGGGAACCTTCTCAGTCGCGCATTCAAACGTGCAAAACTTAGCATCACTGCAAGAAACTGACGACGGTGTACCAATTCTGACTCAGCTTGATGAAGATGCATCAGTCACTACAGTCGACATCGTGGCGGGTTACAGCCTAACTGATGAGCTTACCATTAATGCCAGTGCTGAATACTTTGATTATAACGACGTATTTCGCTCTTCATACTCAATTGCTCCGGTTGAAACCCGTGCAGGTATTGAGCTTGAGTGGAAAACTGACGATTTCACCGTATTTTGGAATACCACATGGTTTGGCGAGCGTGACTTAACCGATTACGGTTACGAAGGTTATGACATCAAAGGTGACCCTAGCTCGCTTAAAAGCCAAGATGCACCTGCCTTTACAGTATCTGATGTAAAAGTACAGTACAGCCTAACAGACCAAATCAAAGTCTACGGCGGCTTATCAAATATCTTTAACTATACCCAAATTGAAGAAGGGGAATCACCACTGTTTTATGATGCTGATGGCGGCTATGACGTTGCTTACATATATGGTCCACTTCACGGTCGTGAATTCTATGTTGGCATTGAAGGCAAGCTTTAACAGCCTAGTGCTACTGACAGCGTTAGCTGTTAGTAGCACTGCCAGTGCAGGTAACAACAGCACTGAACTGTCTGTGGCGCAAATCCAGCTAAAGGATTTACGTACCAGTCAGTCATCCGTCAGTTATCACTCACAAAAGCCCACCGTATTGATGTTCTTTCAACCTGACTGTAGTTGGTGCAAAAAGCAGGGCAAGATCATTACTCAACTAGTCAGTGAGTGCGGTAACAGCGTCCACTTTACTTTAGTTGGAGATAAAGGTTCTAAAAGACAACTCAAACGAGAGTTGCGTCATTTTTCAGAAACGATTCCCTCTCAGCAAAGCACACAACTATTTGCCCGTAAAAGTGGCGGTGTTAAAGGGTTCCCCACCACCTTAGTGCTCGATACTCAAGGTCATGTGCTGGCTAAACGCCGTGGTTTTACTGATGAAGCAACGCTACGCAAATTAACAAATGAGCTCAGCCAAGGAGAATGTGCCCTGCAATAACAGGGGATGCCGTTAAAACTCCCAAAGATAACCTCCTCCATGATATACCCAACAATGAAATGTTTTTCTCGTTTGCGGGGTCTTATTTACCAATGACTTAAACAGTGAGTGTCATCAGTCAACGGACATCAAAGGAAATAAGATGAGAACATTACACCGCCTTTTAATATTACTCGGTTTATCCATGGCTCTGATGGGATGCACTAGCTTGAGTGACAAGCCAATTTATAACGACCAAGGCTATGCGGTTACAGGTTATGATGTCGTTGCGTATTTTACTGATAATAAAGCAGTTAAAGGCAGTACAGCATTCCAAACAGAATACCAAGGCTCACAGTGGTTGTTTGCAACTAAACAACATCAACGACAGTTTGAACAGTCCCCCGAACGTTACATTCCACAATACGGCGGTTATTGCGCCTACGCCATGAGCAGTGGCTTTGTTGTCAGCAGTGATCCACAAACTTTTACTGTGTATCAAGACAAACTATATTTAAACTACAGTTTAAGTGTGCGAGAAAACTGGCTCGAAAATAAAGCGCAATTTATTCAAGAAGCCGATGGATATTGGCAGCAAAAAGTCGCCAAAAATTGAATATCAATTAAGTTATGACTGTTAGTTAATATATAAAAAGGGTCGAATGAAACCATTCGACCCTTTTTAATGACTAAAGCTGTGAAATATCACGCGTTGAGATTTAGCGATTGCACTAGCTATTTCACTAATTTATCCACTGCATGATTTCATTGGATTGCATTAAGGCATATTGCCTTTTTACCAAACTACCAGCGGGCTCAAACATGAGTAGCTCTGCAGGTCTTGCTTGGTATTTACGAATAAATTGATCGCCCTCTGGTGTCCCTATTCTCGCAATCAAAACGACACATCATCAAGTCAAAGCATTAAAGCCCTGAGTTACAATAGGTAGTAAAAACTGCTGCAAACAATGATTGACGAAGCTCAATTTGTTAACAGGAGTTTATATTTCCTAAATCAGCCTAAATCAGTGAGCTAGATTGCATAACTAGCAATTATGTGATGTGATCCGCCCACACTAGAAAGCTTAATTGAATCTTAAAGTTGAGCTAGCTTAAATTCGTGACAAACCGTTATGTCATTAACAAGTCGTTGGAATTGCCGTTATGCTAGAAATCTTTCTGCTCACCCTTGCCGTTATCGCTTTACTCAGTATTATTTTTGAAGAAGTTACCCATATAAATAAGGCTAAAACCACACTGTTTTTAGGCTGTGTTTCTTGGATTACGCTATTCATTGCAGCACAAACGCCCGAACAAACAGCGATAATCTCAGAAGAATTAAATGAAAATCTATTGGAAATAGCCACGCTATGGCTGTTTTTAATGTCAACAATGACTTTTGTAGCTTACCTCAATGCCAAAGGCATGATCCAAGTACTAGTACAAAAGATATTTCCACAACAGGTATCTGTCAGAATGTTGATGCTTCAAGTGGGGGCATTCGCGCTTGTACTTTCAACATTTTGTGACAATGTCACCGCAACGTTAGTCTCACTGGGCTTATTAACCACCTTTAATCTCGATGACCAGATGCGTTGTCGTATGGCTGTGTTGATTATTTTCGCCGTGAACTCCGGCGGAGTAGCGTTAATAACAGGAGATGTAACCACCTTGATGATTTTCTTAGCTGGAAAAGTTCATATTTCAGAGTTATTAGCCTTGTTTATCCCAGCAACCATCAGCGTACTTTTGCTATCAGTAATATTCTCTTTAAATGCTAAAGGCACAGTCAGCACTACGCCTATCAAACAATCATTCAATTCAATAGATATTGTTATTGGCATGATTTTCCTTGTGACGATATTCCTTACAATGGTGCTTAATGTGTTGTTTGCCATTCCACCGGTATTAACCTTTTTAGCAGGATTATCGGTTATGTTTTTAGTGGGTAAGAGCAGTAAAACCAAAGACGAAGAAGTGCAGATTTTAGAATATATTCGCCAAGTTGAGTATGACACCTTGTTGTTTTTTTTAGGTATCCTACTACTGGTCGGCATGCTAAAAGAAATTGGTACCTTGGATTTGCTCACTCAAGTTTATTCAATGTATGACCCAGGTGTTTCGAACTTTTTTGTAGGGGTTGGCTCTGCTGTATTAGATAACGTACCGCTAACTGCTGCGTTGTTAAAAGCAGATCCAACCTTAAGTACAGCCCAATGGTTAGGGCTGACTTACTCTGTCGGAGTAGGTGGTTCTTTATTAGTGATTGGCTCTGCGGCGGGAATTATTGCCATGAGCAAAGTGCAAGAGCTGACTTTTGTGGCATACCTTAAATTCGTTCCCGCTTTGCTGCTGTGTTATAGCGTAGGCTATGGCTTAACCTTATTTTTAGCAAATCATCTACACAATTAGAAGTAAACTATTGCGCAATATCCAATACCTAAAAAGGCGCTATATGCGCCTTACTACACTTTACAATCGTTTGAGTTAATAACGTCAATATATGATATTGCTTGAAAGGTTTTTCTCATTCATTAGGTCTCATTCAATAACCACAGATTTATAGTTAACACATTTTAACCAACCGTTTGTAATACTGACTAATAACAAGTTGCAGTTTAAATATGTTAGCTTCAAAGGAAATGAGATGAGAAAACTGATCAATTTAATGCTGCCGCTATTACTGTCACTTACTGTGATCGGCTGCACCAGTTTGAGTGACAAACCTATTTATAACGACCAAGGTTATGCTGTAACAGGTTATGATGTGGTGGCTTATTTTACTGATAATAAGGCAGTAAAAGGTAACGCAGAGTTTCAAACAGAGTACCAAGGTTCGCAATGGTTATTTTCCACTAAGCAACATCAACAGCAATTTGAGCAGTCACCAGGCCGATACATGCCGCAATATGGTGGTTACTGTGCTTATGCTATGAGCAGCGGTTTTGTGGTCAGCAGTGACCCCCAAGCCTTTACCGTTTTTGAAGACAAACTGTATTTGAACTATAGCTTGAGCGTGCGAGAGAATTGGCTAGAAAATAGAGACCAATTTATTAAAGAAGCTGACGAATATTGGCTAAAGAAAACCACAAAATAACACTAAACCAGTTATAACCAAGCCTAGTAATTATCTAATCATTACCAAGATAAAAAGGGGCAGAATGATATCATTCTGCCCCTTTAACATATCTACACTTTTGCTATCTCTTGCACCGTAAAGTCAATGTTCGCCTATTAGTAAACAGCCTAATTCACCTAATAGTAACCAGCCTAAAATAGCGACTTAACCTGAACTATGGTTACTTAACCCAGTGCATAATCTCGTTGGCTTGCATTAAAGCGTACTGTCTTTTAGTCAAGCTGCCGGCAGATTCAAACATTAACAGTTCAGCTGGTCGTGCTTGATACTTAGCAATAAACTGGTCGCCTTCAGGTGTTCCGATTCGTGCAATAAGAAACGACACATCATCACCTAACGTCGCGCGAGCTGTATTCATTTGCTCGGTCTGACTGTTACTCACTGCAAGGTTATGATCGTAAACAAACACCAATACAGGAATACCTGAACCAATCTCCTCGTGGCTAGTTTTAAAGCCCTTAGGTAATACATTGAACAACACCGCAAACAGTATCGCTATGGCTGCAATTACGCCTAAAACAATCAAAGGCTTACGACGAGACAGATTTGAATTGTGATTCTCTTTGATAACGATACCTTCTTTAATAATTTATATCGTTGCAAATATTGATGGCGATGTACTCATGACTGTTTATCTATGAGATAAACATAAAATATGACTCATTGTAGACAACGAAACTGAGGTTTATCTTAAAAACTAGCTAAAGTTATAAAGATTTTGATACAAAGGTTAAATATTGTCATATCAATAAAATTTAGATACTCACTGCTTAAGAAATATCGCTAAAAATCAATCCTTTTCACACGACAACCTATTTGACTCATTACTCGCTTTAATGGATGTCGCAACCAATGAATATCGACAACCTCAGGATATTTTTGCGCCCTGTCGCCACTAACATTTTGCTAACACCAAGATAATGGAGTGAGTCATTAGTCAGTTTATTAAACCGAAAACATATTGATAAGAGAAAGCTTTAAACTTTTGTTTATTTTTTACTCAAAACGATATTAATTCATTTTTAAGTAACTCAACTGTCCCTCTCACGCAATATAAGCCTAATAAAACGCTAAAATCAGCCTTATTCTCTAGCTACAAAAGCTCATTTCATCATTTTAAAAGCAATAATAGTCGCTATAATAACTGTTCAATGAATATTTATGATTAATTGAATACCTTTCGATTATTGTTAAAAAAAACGACAAGGAAGTAACCCTGATGCTCCTCAAAAAGCTGCTGACATTATTATGCTTATCAAGCTGTCTTTTACTGTCTTCTTGTTATCTTGATAACGATAGCGATCAAGAATTTGTCAGCTTACGTATTTACATTGACTCTATGGAAGGAGATGTTTCTACTAACGAGATTCCTAAAGGGTTTAGTCGAACTGCAGTCGCTATTTTAAGTTTTGCGAACGGTAAAAGTGTCAATGTTTCAGAGTTGGTTACTTGGCATAACAGTGCGCAGGATATATTACAAATAGTCGATAATAAAATTACAGGCTTAAATACCGGCAGCACCAGTATTCATGCAAGCTATAACAAACTTATTAGTCATGATATCTTAATTGAGGTCACACCAGCTGTTTCTACGAGTATTCAGCTAACCCCCGCATCGACTAGCCTTCCAATTGGCCTAAGCCAATCTTTCCAAGCAATCGCGACGTTTTCTGATTTGAGTATGTTGAACATTACCAATGATGTGAACTGGAATCTTTCAGATGACTCTATTGCTAATATTGATAAGGGGGAGCTCACAACCTTACAAACTGGAAACACTGAAATCAATGTTAGTTTCGAAAACCTGACCAGTAATACCGTCCAATTAGAAGTAACAGATGCACTATTAGAAAGTATTCAAATTACACCTTCAGTAATCAGTATTGCTAGGGGTCTTCATACCACTTATGTTGCGACTGGCACATACACCGATAACAGCACTCAAGATCTCACCTCATTGGTATCATGGAGCAGCACGAATAACGACATAGTCACCATTTCAGATGGCATAGCCACAAGCATTAATAAAGGCAACACCATAATAATTGCCAACTTCAATGGCATCAGTAGCAATAGTGCCAGCTTAACAGTAACCGACGCAGAATTAGTCAACATTCAAGTGACACCTGCTACGTTAAGCCTCGCTAAAGGCACGATTAGCAATTATGTGGCTAAAGGAACGTATACTGACAGTAGTACACAAGATATTACTGACTCAGTATCATGGTCTAGTACTGATACAGATATCGCAACCATTATCAATGGCTCAGCCATGACTTTTGCAGTAGGTAGTACCACTATCACTGCCAAGTTAAATGAAATATCCAGTAATGATGCAGCCCTAACGGTAACCGATGCAGAGTTAGTCAGTATTCAAATCACCCCTGCAACAATCAGCTTAGCTAAGGGCACAAGTACCAGTTATGTCGCCACTGGAACCTACACTGATAACACAACACAAGACATCACGACCTCGGTAGCCTGGAGTAGTAGTGATACAGATTTAGCCACTATTATAAGTGGCTCTGCAACGGCTGTTAAAGAAGGTATTGCCAGCATAAGTGCCAGCTTAAATGGCATTAGCAGTAATAGCGCAAGCTTAACTGTAACAGCTGAAGAGTTAGTCAGTATTCAAATCACCCCAGCAACAATCAGTTTAGCTAAGGGCACAAGTACCAGTTATGTCGCCACAGGAACCTACACTGATAACACAACACAAGACATCACGACCTCGGTAGCCTGGAGTAGTAGTGATACAGATTTAGCCACTATTATAAGTGGCTCTGCAACGGCTGTTAAAGAAGGTATTGCCAGCATAAGTGCCAGCTTAAATGGCATTAGCAGTAATAGCGCAAGCTTAACTGTAACAGCTGAAGAGTTAGTCAGTATTCAAATCACCCCAGCAACAATCAGTTTAGCTAAGGGCACAAGTACCAGTTATGTCGCCACAGGAACCTACACTGATAACACAACACAAGACATCACGACCTCGGTAGCCTGGAGTAGTAGTGATACAGATTTAGCCACTATTATAAGTGGCTCTGCAACGGCTGTTAAAGAAGGTATTGTCAGTATAAGTGCCAGCTTAAATAGCATCAGTAGTAATAGCGCAAGCTTAACAGTAACAACTGAAGAGTTAGTCAGCATTCAAATCACCCCTGCAACAATCAGTTTAGCTAAGGGGACAAGTACCAGTTATGTCGCCACTGGAACCTACACTGATAACACAACACAAGACATCACGACCTCGGTAGCCTGGAGTAGTAGTGATACCAATGTCGCCACCATTTTAAGTGGCGTGGCAATCACAGTTAACGAAGGTATTGTCAGTATAAGTGCCAGCTTAAATAGCATCAGTAGTAATAGCGCAAGCTTAACAGTAACAACTGAAGAGTTAGTCAGCATTCAAATCACCCCTGCAACAATCAGTTTAGCTAAGGGCACAAGTACCAGTTATGTCGCCACTGGAACCTACACTGATAACACAACACAAGACATCACTCCCTCGGTAGCTTGGAGTAGTAGTGATACCAATGTCGCCACCATTTTAAGTGGCGTGGCCACGACAATTAGTGAAGGAATGACCAGCATAAGTGTCAACTTGAGTGGCATTAACAGTAATGTTGCAAGCTTAACAGTGACATCTGAAGAGCTAGTCAGCATTCAAATCACCCCTGCAATAACCAGCTTAGCGAAAGGCATTAATACCGATTATGTGGCTACGGGGACTTACAGCGATAATAGCACCTTAGATATCACAGCTTTAGTGTCATGGAGCAGTAGTGATACCAATGTTGCCACTATTTTAAGTGGCTTGGCAACCACAGTTAACGAAGGTATTGTCAGTATAAGTGCCAGCTTAAATGGTATCAATAGTAATAGCGCAACTTTAACAGTGACAGCTGAAGAGTTAGCCAGCATTCAAATCACCCCTGCAATAATCAGCTTAGCGAAAGGCATTAATACCGATTATGTGGCTATGGGGACTTACACCGACAATAGCACCTTGGATATCACCGCTTCAGTGTCTTGGAACAGCAGTGATACCAATGTCGCCACCATTTTAAATGGCTCAACTACGACGATTAATATGGGCATTACCACCATAAATGCCAGCTTAAATGGCATCAATAGTAATAGCGCAACTTTAACAGTGACAGCTGAAGAGTTAGTCAGCATTCAAATCACCCCTGCAACAATCAGCTTAGCGAAAGGCATTAATACCGATTATGTGGCCATAGGAACCTACACTGATAACACAACACAAAACATCACTAATTCGGTAGCGTGGAGCAGTAGTGATACCAATGTCGCTACAATTTTAGATGGCTCAGCCACGGCAGTGAACGAAGGTATTGCCAGTATAAGTGCCAGATTAAATAGCATCAGTAGTAATAGCGCAAGCTTAACAGTAACAACTGAAGAGTTGGTCAGTATTCAAATCACACCTGCAACAATCAGTTTAGCAAAAGGGATTAATACCGATTATGTTGCTACGGGGACTTACACCGACAATAGCACCTTAGATATCACCGCTTCAGTGTCTTGGAACAGCAGTGATATCAATGTCGCCACCATTCTAGATGGCTCAGCCACGACGGTTAATGTGGGCATGACTGATATAAGTGCCAGTTCAAATAGCATAACCAGCAGTTTAGCAAGCTTAACAGTAACCCCAGCTGAGTTAATCAGTGTGCAATTATCGCCAACCTCAGTAAGTTTAGCGAAAGGACTGAATACCTCTTTTGTTGCAACTGGAACTTATACCGATAATAGCACCCAGAACTTAACCTCTTCAGTGTCATGGAACAGCAGCGATACGAGTGTTGCTACCATTTTGAGCGGTTCTGCGGCAACATTAGCTGAAGGCAATACCACCATAAGTGCCAGCTTGAGTGGCTTCAGCATTAATACAGCAAATTTATTGGTCACTCCTGCAGCGTTACAGAGCATACAGATAACATCACTCACGAATACATTATTAGTAGGTCGTTCAACTATTTATACCGCGGAAGGGACTTATACTGATGGTACTAGTTTAGATATCAATTCGACAGTTTCATGGAGCAGTAGTGATACTAGTTTAGTAACAATTCTATCCGGAACTGCCACAGCGGTTTCCAGTGGTTTAGCTCAAATAACCGCAAGTCAAAATGGTATATCTTCCAATGAAAACTTAAGCCTAGTCAATGAAGTATCTGTATGTGGAGCAGATTTAGCAGCTGCTGCTGGTGTCTGCATAAAAACACTGATTGGATTAACTAGTGATGCTAAGGATAAAGAATTTACCAACACACCCAGCCTTGCGGTACTAAACTCCATGGGCTATACCAAAATGTCAGGAGCCTCTAATACAGGAACAACTTATAGCAGGACATTTGAAGGAACGGGTACTTTTGACCCTGTAGGCACCTTTATCCTTATGCAACAATTTGGCGACTCAACTTCGCAACACACCCGATATTGCAACGATTTAAATACTGTATCATTTAACTCAAAAACAAATTGGCGCCAAGCCACCTCTGATGAGTTACGAGCTTTGTATTTTGATTATCCAAACAGCACACTTTATACAACTCATGGTTGGGCGATAAATAAAGGTTATTGGAGTTCTACTCCCTATAATATTTCACAGTTTATTCTCGTGGCAATGCATAGCGGCAGTATTTTTTCCTCTGATCCGGTTGGCCATCGCTCAGTATCTTGTGTTTCAGAGTTATGATTTAACCCGTGAAGATTACGACGTAGCTTACATCTATGGTCCACTTCACGGTCGAGAGTTTTATGTTGGCGTTGAAGGCAAGCTTTAACTGCCTAGTGTTACTGACAACACTTGTTGTCAGTAACACTGCTAGCGCAGGCACAAACAGCAACGAACTATCAGTGGCGCAAATCCAGTTAAAGGATTTACGCACCAGCCAATCCTCGGTCAGTTACCATGCAGAAAAACCTACCGTGTTGATGTACTTTCAACCTGATTGCAGTTGGTGTAAAAATCAGGGCAAAATTATCACCGAGCTATTAGGCGAATGTGGCAATAGCGTCCACTTTACTTTAATCGGCGATAAAGGCTCTAAAAGCCAACTTAAACGCGAATTACATCATTTTTCAGCTGATATACCATCACAACAAAGCAATAAAATGTTCGTCCGTAAAAGTGGCGGTGTTAAGGGGTTCCCCACCACTTTAGTGCTCGATACCCAAGGTAATGTGCTGGCTAAACGCCGCGGTTTTACCTCAGAAACCATGCTACGTAAATTAACCAACGAGCTCAGCCAAGGTGAATGTGCACTTGAGTAGCATGTGGGTTCTAGTCATTACCAATATAAAATGGGCAGAATGATGTCATTCTGCCCATTTTATATATCTATGCTTTTGTTATATTTCGCACTATAAAGTCAATGCTCATCTATTAGTAACCAGCCTAATTCACCTAATAGTAACCAGCCTAAAATAGCGACTTAACCTGAACTTTGGTTACTTAACCCAGTGCATAATCTCGTTGGCTTGCATTAAAGCGTACTGTCTTTTAGTCAAGCTGCCGGCAGGTTCAAACATTAACAGTTCAGCTGGTCGTGCTTGATACTTAGCAATAAACTGGTCGCCTTCAGGTGTTCCAATTCGTGCAATAAGAAACGACACTTCATCACCTAACGTCGCGCGAGCTGTATTCATTTGCTCGGTCTGACTGTTACTTACCGCAAGGTTAGGGTCGTAAACAAACACTAATACAGGTTTACCAGAACCAATATCTTCATGGCTGGTTTTAAAGCCTTTCGGCAATACACTAAATACCACAGCTATTAAAATCACAATGGCAGCAATGACGCCTAACACAATCCAAGGCTTGCGAGACTTAGTTGACTGACTAGATTGAGTTGTATCCTTGATAACAAGTCCCTCTTTAACGGGTGAAATACGCAATAAGGTGTGAATTGTAATAAACGTATCTGAGAATTAGCTTAAAACTTTAGCGCTTTATTTTTAAGTGCACTAATTTTTAAGCTATTGAAACTCACTCCACAACATAATTAATTCATCATAAAGCGCTAAATTCAGCCCTTACCTCACTTTACCTAAATATCTAAAAAAAACTTAAAACCTTTAAAATCTTATAGTTAAGCCAAGTTCTTTTCTCGACACCCTCAACATGAACAACGCTCATGTTGCAGCGGAAATTTAATCAATTTTCATCATCTACCTAAACACGTATAAAACACACTCGGCTTACAAAAAAGATGAAGGCTAATCGCAGGAGCACTTTCAAAAGGATTTGAAAGCCAAATAAGCATTAGCGACAGGTTCAGGGTTTATTACGAAAAGGGATAGCAGATCATGAGTAACGATTTTACATTTTCGATTAAAAATATTTGTCTTGATGAAAACTACCAGCCATCAGACAGCACTCGCATTACCACTAACTTTGCCAACTTAGCCAGAGGTGAAAGTCGTCAGCAGAACTTACGAAACGCATTGACGATGATCGATAACAGTTTTAATGCCCTCGCCTATTGGGATAACCCCAAAGGTGATCGATATTCTGTCGAACTTGAAATCATTTCTGTAGATATGAGAATTGAAGGAAATAATCAAGCATTCCCGTCAATTGAGATATTGAAAACCCATATTGTGGATCATCACACCAAGGAACGGATTGAAGGCATTGTCGGCAATAACTTTTCATCTTACGTGCGAGATTATGACTTTAGCGTCTTACTGTCTGAGCATAATAAAGGCCAAAGTCAATTTAGTATCCCTGATACCTTTGGCGATCTGCATGGCAAATTGTTTAAGTATTTCGTGAACTCAGATACCTATAAGCAGCACTTCAAAAAAACACCGGTTATTTGCCTGAGTGTGTCAGACAACAAAACCTACCAGCGCACGGGTAATCAACATCCATTATTGGGGTTTGAGTATCAACCCAATGAGTCATCGTTAACCGAGCAATACTTCAAAAAAATGGGCTTACAGGTTCGCTACTTTATGCCGCCTAAAAGTGTTGCACCATTAGCGTTCTACTTTTTTGGCGATTTACTGAATGATTACAGTAACCTCGAATTAATTAGCACCATCAGCACAATGGAAACCTTTCAAAAAATTTATCGACCTGAAATTTATAATGCCAATGCGGTGGCAGGAAACTGCTATCAGCCTAATTTGAAAAACCAAGACCACTCGCTCACGCAAATTGTTTATGACCGAGAAGAGCGCAGTAAGTTAGCAGTGAAACAAGGCAAGTTTGCAGAAGAACACTTCATCAAACCTTACCAATCATTACTCGAACAATGGTCAGCGAATTACGCAGTTTGAGTACTCATTTTAGCGATGGCATTAAGCTACACACGCAAAAATTTAAGGCACAGCAGCATTATTATGAAAACAAATACACAAACACCTCTATTGCCAACATCAACAGCGGGCAGCTTACCGAAACCGTCATGGCTTGCAGAGCCTGAGGCCTTATGGTCGCCTTGGAAATTACAAGGCAAGGAATTAATTGATGGTAAACACGATGCGCTGCGCTTGTCATTGCATGAACAGCAACAAGCAGGGATTGATATCGTCAGTGATGGCGAGCAAACCCGCCAACACTTTGTGACCACCTTTATCGAGCACTTAACTGGCGTTGACTTTGAAAATCGAAAAACGGTTAAAATACGTGACCGTTATGATGCGAGCGTGCCTACTGTCGTGGGCGCTGTTTCACGTCCTAAATCGGTTTTTGTTGAAGACGCTAAAGTTCTTCGTCAGCAAACCAATAAAACCATTAAATGGGCCTTACCTGGACCAATGACCATGATAGATACCCTTTATGACGACCATTACCACAGCCGTGAAAAACTCGCTTGGGAGTTTGCCAAGATACTCAACCAAGAGGCGAAAGAGTTAGAAGCTGCAGGGGTTGATATCATTCAATTTGATGAGCCTGCATTTAACGTGTTTTTTGACGAAGTGAATGAATGGGGGATTGCGTGTTTAGAGCGAGCAATCGAAGGCCTAAAATGCGAAACCGCGGTGCATATTTGCTATGGCTACGGCATTAAAGCCAACACAGACTGGAAAAAGACCTTAGGCACAGAGTGGCGCCAATATGAGCAGGCCTTTCCTAAACTGCAGCAGTCTACTATCGATATTATCTCGCTAGAATGTCATAACTCCCATGTGCCCATCGAACTGCTTGAGCTAATACGAGGTAAAAAGGTAATGGTGGGTGCAATTGATGTCGCCACCGACACCATCGAAACACCTGAAGAAGTCGCAGCAACCCTACGTGAAGCACTCAAATATGTGGATGCCGACAAGCTGTACCCATGTACTAACTGCGGCATGGCACCTTTATCACGTGATGTCGCAAGAGGAAAATTGAATGCTCTTAGCAAAGGCGCTGCAATGATTAGACAAGAGCTTGCTGCCAACAACTAGAAAAGTGACTAAAGTAAGTTAAAGCGGATAAATAAAACAAAGTGCTCAACCTGAGCACTTTGTTTTAAATCGACTAAGTAATATAAATAGAAGTTTAAATAATGAGCCTAAAATAGAAACACTACAGAAAAAGCTGCCCCAACATCCGCAAACCCGTGAACAGTAATACACAAGCAAAAACCTTCTTAAGCTTGGCTCCATCTAGCTTGGCCCCTAATGATGTCCCAACAGGTGCAAATAATACTGTTAGCGGCACAATGCAGATAAACCCTACCAGATTAACCAAACCCAAAGTGCCAGCTGGCGCATCGCTTGGGGTACTGCCTAATACCAACATAGTGAGCGCCGCAGGCAACGAAATAATTAATCCAATCGCTGCAGCCGTACCTACTGCCTTATGAGCTGGGTAGTTATAAAGCGTCAGTAATGGCACCGAAATCGTGCCGCCGCCAATGCCTACCATTGAACTGAAAAAGCCAATCGAAGTGCCCATAACCGTTTGCCCAACGTTACCGGGTAATTGTTGATAGTGCGCTGCCTTTCCCGTTCTCAATAACATGTTTAATGCTGATAGCGTCGCAATAACCCCAAACACCATCGTCAGTATCGTACCGTCAACACGCGTCACCAACCAACTGCCCAACAACACGCCAATCAGAATAAATCCAACCCACCGTTTAAGCAGCTCAAAATCGACATTGCCTTTTTGATTGTGAGAACGAATCGAACTTACCGAGGTCGGCACTATGGTCGCAAGCGAAGTGGCAGTAGCAACTAACATCGCCGACTCAGCTGATACGCCAAAGCTTTGGAACAAGAAAAACAGCACTGGCACAATAACAATCCCGCCGCCGACACCTAACAAACCCGCTAAAATTCCCGCGAAAATACCTGTGGCCACCAAGGCTAAAAAGGTTGTTATATTCGCTGTTATAAATTCAATGATATTCATTAATGGCAACTTCTATTTGTTTATTGTTTTAATTAAATGAATTGTAAATAAACTCAGCTGATTGATGAATTGAATTGCATTCATCAACACATGAATGAAATTCAACATGGGCAAAAGTAGTAAACAAAAGAATTTGCTAAAAGTAGTAATGAGTAATTTAGGGAAAGTTTGCTCTAAGCTCACATATTCTATTAACGACGTAGCACCGCTATCCAGCGGCCAAGATTAAGTAAACTGACCAGCGAGCCAGCCACATAGGTTAGCGCTGCTGCTTTTAGGATCTTCTCCGCATGTTTTAAGTCACCGTCATGCAGATAATTGCCCTCTTTTAAAATAGGCAGCGCCTTGCCATAACTGGCATCGAACTCCACTGGCAAGGTCACCAAATGCACAATAGTGCTCAACCCCATCGACAGCACGCCAATCAAAATAGTCAACGCGCCAGCTTGCGGTATACGGGTTAGCATAAACACCACTGGCGCCGCGAACATCATTATGCCAGCAATACGTTCACCGACCATTGCAGCTCTAGCGAGCTTTTGTCGCGTGATAAACATCGTCTCGCCACGAGAGTCCTGCAGTGCATGCCCGACCTCGTGGGCAGCGACAGTCACAGCAGTTAGGGAGTAACCGGAATAGTTATCTGGCGTTAGGCGAACAGTCTTAGCGGTGGGATCATAATGATCACCGTCGGGAGTTTCTTCAACTTTGACGTCATGCAGGCCAAAACGATCTAGAAGATGACGAGCAAGTTCACCACCGCTACCTTGCTGACGGTAGCGATCAGCAGGCTGCTTAAACTTGTTAATGACGTGATTGACCCACAAGCCAGGCAAGAATACGCAGCCCGCAATGACAATAAATAGAATGATCCATAGCATGAAAACCAGTATGCCATAAACGGGCATATAACTCTCACCATGATGACTCAAGGCCATTAGCATTGGCTGACTCTTTTTTATTATTTTCCCATCAAGCTTGGCGCCAAATGGCAAATTAGTAGCCTATTTATCCGTTAGCATAAGTCTAAATCTAGACTCATTTTAGGCTGCGGCCTATTTATCACGAGGTGGCATTAGAGTGACTAATAAACGCGTACAGCTTGTTACTGAACCAGAGAAAATCAATCACACTTTAGGTTTGCTCAAGGCTGATAGCCAAATTGACATCGAGTTTGCTTTTTTTAGTAACGAGCGCATCAAAGGCCGTGTTGTAGGTGCTCAAGCTGGCAAGTATTTTCTATTGGCATTACCTAAAACGGTATTTCGTACTCAAGAAAACATGCTAGTTGAAGGGCAGACTGTGGTAGTAAGATCAATTATTGAAGGTAATACAGGTGCCTGCATTGCCTTTAAAGTGCGTATCCAGTCGGTAAGTAGAGCTCCATATTATCTGTTGTTTATCGACTTCCCAAAAAATTAGAGATGATTAACCTGCGCAAACAAGCAAGGTTGAATACTCATCTCCCTGCTAGCTTGAGCGTTCAGCAAGCTAACTCTGAGCAACATAGCCAAGTACTGACCGGGACAATCCATGATATTTCGGTATCGGGTTGTCGCTTTAAAACCGATAGCCAACCTAAAGCCTTACATCATTTAGACAGATTGATTGAGCTAGCTATTAGCCTAGACGCGAGTACTGTACCGCTTAAAATCAAGGCCAAAGTGAGCAATAGCAATGCTGGTCGTAATGGAGTGCTGTCATTAGGAATAGAGTTTTTGACCGAGCAAATGTGCCCTAAAATCAATCAACAGCTCGCTCAACTTCTGCAATATCCTATGCTCTCTAAAGCCAGCTAAAGAAATAATTGGGGGCAGAGTAAACATCATCTAGAATACTCTAAAGCAGTGTCTAGTCACACCTCCAAAAAGCCCCGATTCCGTTAGGTATCAGGGCTTTCAAATCCTGTAAAAGTGGCTCTTTTACTACGACAATCAAAACTCAATATAAAGTATTAATTTTATTGATAATTAAAACAGGTCATTAAAATATACTATGCTGAATTGTTATTTCCAAACGCTGTAATTTAAACAAATAACAAGGACGTTAAAAATGAAAAAAGTGGCACTCATCACCCTACATGGCATGGGAAAGTACAAGCCAAATTATTATGCTGATTTAGAACAAAGCCTTAAAGACATGCTCGGTGACGATTGGGCAAAAGTATCCTTTCAAAATGTGCAATATGCGCCTATTTTACAAGACCCTCAAAATGAACTCTGGAATGACATGTCAACAGAGCCTAATAATGATTTGGACTTCGTCAAGCTTAGGAAGTTCTTACTATTTGGTTTTGGTGATGCAGGCACTATTGGTTACAGCTCAAATAGAAATCGGGAAAAATATATTAAAGTTCAACAAGCGATTGAGCAGACTTTAGCACAGGCTTACCTTGATTTATCAAAGCAAGAGAACAAACCAGTGATTATTCTTGCCCACTCACTAGGCTGCCAAGTTATTTCTAATTATATTTATGACGCTCAAAAGGACTACAACCTATTTGAAACAGCACTGTCAGGTTCAGAAGATGAGACCAAATTTAAAAAATTAAAAAGTTGCCATCACCTATTAACAACAGGGTGCAATATCCCGTTATTTGTAGCAGGCATAGAAAAAGCAAATAGAGTGGCATTTACAAGACCGACAACTGACTTTATATGGGACAACTTTTATGATGCCGATGACGTTTTAGGCTACCCATTAAAACAACTCGGAGATGACTACAACAACATGGTCAGTGATCACGAAATCAATGCCGGTGGATTCCTATCAAGCTGGACACCTTTTAGCCACAGCCAGTATTGGGATGATAAAGATTTGCTTAGACCATTGGTAAAAACACTCAAAGCTCATATGAAGTAATGCTGTAAGTAAAAATTCAAGTTTATCTACAGGCCATAACATCATGATTAATTAGTCTGCTCTCAACGTAAGGAAGAAGCAATAAGGCTTAAACTCAAGCTTATATACAGGACGTAATAATGAAATCTACCCCAACAATATCACTTATACTCATAACCATTGCATTTCCTTTACATGCTTACGAGTTAGGTAAAAAATCTGTCGAGAACTTAAACAAACCAAGCTTCAGCACAGACAGCTTGCTTGGATTGGAATGGCAAAGAAACCACGAAAGGCTCACCGCCATGTCTTTACAGTGCTTAGCGGATGCTAACCGAAATAATGCATCCCTAGAAAACAAGCCAACAGATTGCAGCTATTTAGATAGCTCAAATATGGATTTCGAAATTTTTAAACAACAAGATAGCAAAAGTGAGATTCAAAAATATTTTCAACTGTTGCGAACAGTTAGGTGGCCTGATGATCCAACGCGGCAAATTTATTTATCAGATAAAAGTTCGGCTAAATTTGCTGTCACGGTAAAAGAAATATGCTCAGGTCGGATTGAGGATGATATTGACAACAAAATTGTCTTACCGCGTGATGGCATACTTTGTACCAGTCATTATGGTTCATTACAATTTCTACACGCGATGGCAGAAAAAGATGGCGAAGAACACAGGGTCACTCAGGAGTTAATGGAAACCTGGTCTCGATTTGCCTTTGACTTATCTAAAGGCACCATTGACTTAACGGACAATTATCATAAATTTTGGATAAAAAATGATGCATATCAACCACTGGTTCAAGTAATGCAGGCCGATAAAATAAAAGAATGGGGTTGGCATAAGGATAGAGATATACCCGCATACCTGTATATTTTCAATTGGGATTTGTTTGATGATCCAGACGGTACTTTTAATGCATGGACACTAGGAAGCTTATTTTCTATGGAATGTGATGCAGCTACCCAATCTAGTACTTGTGGACAAATTGAAGATGAAAATGAAATAAGACTCTCAGCACTAGGTTCAATCATTCATATGATTCAAGATTCATATTCAAATAGCCATACTAATCGCTCTACATTTGGAGCAAAACCAACCATATCTTGCAGCCCCATAACGCAGTTTTATAGTTATACGAATCAATCCTCAGATACACATAGTGAATCCGACAAATGGCCAGACTTTGAGTGTGGTGATAACCCAATCACCCTAGACCCAGTTACCGCCGCGGCACAGGTGATTTGGTTACATAACAACCCAACTAGCCGTGGTGAAGACGTGCAAGACATCATCAAAAAAGTGATCAGCCACCCTGGCATAGCCAGAAGTTCAGGGTCTGGGACAAGCTACAAAAAGATATGATGTTCTAGGAAGGAGTTCTTGGGCAAGGGGACGAAACAATGCCAGTCCGTTGTTAGCGGAGTAACACCTCGATCCATCAGCCAAGGTCGCATACATAAAAGGGGTCAGAGTCTGAGGGATCCCCACGAATTTAATAACATGCTTGTGGTTCCCGAATTAAGCCCTTTAGTGTCTTGATAGCTATCTGCCAATGCGATTTCAACAGCTTTAAGTGCCTATCTTTGTATGCTCTCAAGCCTATAAATTGGTTTGAGAGGACATTGCGGTGCTTTATTGAATTAGCTTGATACTGCCAGTGTTTGTCTGCAGATTTCACCGCTAACCCTAAGAGGTACAGTGTAAATTGAGACAAGGAGGCAATCATTAGTAATACGCTAAGTCTAGTTATTATTCGAGTACCACTATCATTCAATTTTAGGCCTGTTTTAACATCTCTAAAGCTTTCCTCTATCTGCATTCTGGTCGCATAAATTTGAACAACACGCTTAGCGGCAGCCTTCGACTGAGAAAGAGATGTTGCCAATAACCAAGGCTCTTTTTCTCGCTCAGCATTGGCTCGAGAACGCTTGCTACTTCTAGCTTTATCGCCAACAGCATTTTTATCTTTTCGTCCTCTTACTGCTCGCTTAAAAAGCACCAACCGAGATTGAAATGGCGAGTTCTCACCTAATAGAAATTCCCCAAGCCATTTGGCTCTAGAGCTTGCTTGAACATACAGTTTCTTAACTGGATACCAATGCTGCTCTGAGAGTTTTTTGCAGTGTGTTCTATTCCTAAAGCGCCCAACGTAATCCCAGTTAAGCGATAGTATCTGCCTAAACCAAGGTATGCGAAAGCCTGCATCGGTGACGATGATAGGCTTGCAATCACTGGGCAGCATGGTCTTTAATTTTGTCAGAAATAATTGGTGAGTCTTTGGCTTCTCTTTCTTATTAAGAGGATGTATTTCTTCGTAGAGCGTGAGTGAGCGTCCTTGAGCTGCAAGGGATGCGCGGATGAGGAAATTCTGTTTACGATCATCCAAATCAGACCAATCAATATGAATAATTGGCTGTTTAATATTCCCCACTAGCAGATAGGCCATACGGCTATAGATAAACTCAATATCACGATGTAAATGAGTGTTACTACAAAGCCTGTCTACACGCTTAATCTTGTGCTTTTCCATGGCTTTACTATCAATGTCTCGACCAAGACCAGTAACAGAAATAGAGCCCCCATTCATCGAACTTTTGATGGCAGTAAATAGGCTCAGGCGACGAGTTTTGTGCATCATTGGGGTGACAAGTGATAGGCATTTTGATAAAACTTGCTTTGCATTCATGGCATTTGCTCGTGGTAATTTTTGTTTGGCGATAAATTTGATCACCAAATGCCGTGAATGTTCCTCATGTTTTTGCCTATCTCATTATTTCTATTTGTCTTTTTGTGGGGATTCGTCAGGCTCTGACCCCACTTATTTGGTTTTATCAAACCAGATATCGCTGGCAGTAAAGATGTATTCATACACATCTCCGCACTCAAGCTCATGGCAAGAAAACCAGTCGTTGGCGACCAAATCAGCTACTTTTCAGAGACTCAAAGTGATGGAAAGATCAAAGCGATAAAAGCCAATATCGAAGGTGTCGCAGTTATCTCTACCCGCAAGTCCAATAATAATCATCGCCGACACGACAAAAATAAGTCAACAAGCGGCATGCTTATCCCTCTATTAGTCATATTTGCCCTCGGCATATTTGGCTTTCAGAAATATAAAGAAATGACAGCAACGCCAGTACTAACGAACCAAGACATTGAACAGATGGAGTGGCAGCCCTCGGTAAAAAGCAATAACCCAATCACTAACCAACCAACATTTAGATGTGAAGCTGGAAAATTCCATTGCAGTCAAATGCGCTCATGTGCCGAGGCGACTTTTTATAACAACAACTGCCCAGGCACAAAAATGGACGGTGATAGAGACGGCATCCCCTGCGAAAGCCAGTGGTGTAACTGATATTAAGAGGTCAGTATAGTGATTATTAAAACCCGCTTATTTTATATTTTAAATATAATTTTTAAGCATCTCTCTATTTTTTAATTCAAAGTTATAAAACAGTTCTTCATTATTGTCTTTACCTACATCAATAAACCATAATTTAGTTAGTATCCAAACTAAAGCGGCACTTTCTGTTAAAAATATTTCACTATCTTCAGGAGACAAACCAAAATCTTTCCGGACAGTCTGTTTTTGTTCTTCATTTAAAGACGGATGAAGCTCTAAAGCAATTGGAACTTGCAAGTTCCAAAGATAATCATCTTTTAAGGACTCATATGCCAAGCCTTTCTTAGAATCACCCTGAACATTCTCAACACTTGCAACCCTAGAAAAGTTAAAATTTTTGAACCTCTTCTCCTTATTTTTTTCACTCCGATCATACGCTCTAAATTTCCAGTTTTTACCATCATTCATTAATGATAATGGAACAAGTTCACGGGCTTTATAATTAGAACTATTACCAGATATATATTTACAGGAGATTGCTTGATGGTTACTCATAGCTCGAGTTATAACAGATACGTTTTCTATATTTAGCTGATTAGAAATTCTTCCAATTCTCTTATACTCAAGAACAGGCCTATCTGACATTTTATTTTTATTAAATCCATTTGCCAGCATGCCTAGGCCAGTTTCAGAATCTAATGGGATAAGAGGCACATATGAATCCAGCTTAATACTATTTACTTTAACTTTACTGTCATAAAAAAAGTTATCCTTCCTATATTGCTTGTATAACGTAATCATTCTAGATGCAGCAGCTTCAGCTAAGCCAAACTCGTTATATAGATCCTGCCTCTTTATTACACCAGTAAATCTCAATTTGAAGTCTATATAAGCTAACCTTTCTGCGTTAATTTTGATTTCACTTTGAAGCTGATAAAAGCTGTATGTGTTAGTCATATTTAAACTCTATATGATAATAATTAATTCAAAAATACCCTCTAACCATACAAAAATCAACAAATGCATATCATAATGATCTACATTGTTCCATTATTTGATGATTACTTATTGACCTACCCTTTTAAGGCTGTATAATGAAAACACTAGATATAGACATACCTAGTTTAAAAAACACGATATGAAGTATAACTTAACGTAGAGAGAAACTTTTATGGCAGTAAATAAACCTTATGGAGATAACGCTAGGGTCGGCGCAGTTAAAGGTCGTTCTCAGGTGTACAATCCGCAAAATCAATTATGGACAAAGCGAGATTCTAAAACTGGACAATTTATGAGTGTTAAGACAACAGGAGGAGTATTCAAAGGCGTAACGAAAGAAAAATAAAAAGGCTTCCGCTATTTATAGCTGAAGCCTTTTTAGTATTGAGCTGGTGATAAATATTGCTACCAACAATAGTTATCGACTCCATACTGGGAGGTCTCAAGTCAGTAATTAACCTAAGGCCAAATTCACATTAACATCCTACAGGTTAGATGCTTCCAACTCAATACCCTAGAGATCCCTCCCTTATCTTTAGGGTAATTATTTATGTCAAATTCTAAAGTAGTAAGAGTATGTGCTTATATGCGATACCGTGCAGGTCAATGGGAAAATGTATGTTCCCATTTACGTTCACTTCCTCGCTAGAAATAAATTCGAAGAAGTAAGGTCTTTGTAAACAAACTTCAAACCTCCAAAAAAAGCCCCGATACCGTTAGGTATTGGGGCTTTCATTTTCTTTTACAAGAAGTTCGGTTCTAAGCTTTTAGGCTAGAGACCAACAGAGCATTTACGCAGGATAAATGGGCTTAGAGCAAGGCTTTTTGTAGCGACGTGTAGCGCTTTTCTACACGAGCTGCAAAATAACGCAGCTATAACCCATTTAAACCAGTAAATTACATGCCCATGCCGCCCATTCCGCCCATTCCACCGCCCATACCGCCCATATCAGGCGCTGCAGCTTCTTGTGGAATTTCAGCTACCATTGCTTCTGTTGTGATCATTAGACCTGCAATAGACGCAGCAAACTGTAATGCACTACGGGTTACTTTAGTTGGGTCAAGAATACCCATTTCTAGCATGTCGCCGTAAGTGTCGTTACCTGCGTTGTAACCGTAGTTGCCGTTACCATTTTTCACGTTGTTAGCCACAACTGATGCTTCTTCACCTGCGTTAGTCGCGATTTGACGAAGTGGTGCTTCCATTGAACGTAGTGCGATAATAACACCGTGTTTTTGGTCTTCGTTGCTAACTTCAACTTCAGAGATTTTAGAGGCAACACGTACTAGCGCTACCCCGCCTCCTGGTACAACACCTTCTTCTACTGCTGCACGAGTTGCATGTAATGCATCTTCTACGCGCGCTTTTTTCTCTTTCATTTCAACTTCTGTCGCTGCGCCAACTTTGATAACAGCTACGCCGCCAGCAAGTTTAGCCATACGTTCTTGAAGCTTCTCTTTGTCGTAGTCAGACGTTGATTCTTCAACTTGTTGTTTGATTTGCGATACACGTGCAGAGATTTGTACTTGCTCACCGTTACCATCGATGATGGTTGCGTTATCTTTAGTGATAACTACGCGCTTAGCTGTACCTAAATCTTCTAATGTCGCTTTTTCAATTTCAAGACCGATTTCTTCAGCGATAACTGTACCGCCAGTTAAGATTGCGATGTCTTGTAGCATTGCTTTACGACGATCACCAAAGCCTGGTGCTTTAACAGCAGCCACTTTAACGATACCACGCATGTTGTTCACAACTAATGTTGCTAATGCTTCACCTTCAACGTCTTCTGCAACGATAAGCAATGGCTTACCTGTTTTTGCTAGACCTTCAAGAATCGGTAGTAATTCACGGATGTTAGAGATTTTCTTATCAACTAATAAGATAAATGGAGAATCTAACTCTACGCTGCCAGTTTCTGGCTTATTGATGAAGTATGGTGATAGGTAACCACGGTCAAACTGCATACCTTCAACAACGTCTAATTCGTTTTCTAGTGCTTGGCCTTCTTCAACAGTGATAACGCCTTCTTTACCGACGCGCTCCATTGCAGTGGCAATGATTTCACCGATTGATTCGTCAGAGTTAGCTGAAATAGTACCAACCTGAGCAATCGCTTTAGAGTCTGAACACTCTTGAGACAATGCTTTAAGCTCAGTTACAGCGGCAACAACGGCTTTGTCGATACCACGCTTAAGATCCATTGGGTTCATACCCGCGGCAACAGCCTTAAGACCTTCAGTCACAATTGATTGTGCAAGAACAGTAGCGGTAGTTGTACCGTCACCAGCTGCATCATTGGCTTTAGAAGCAACTTCTTTCACCATTTGTGCGCCCATGTTCTCGAACTTATCTTCTAGTTCGATTTCTTTTGCTACCGATACACCATCTTTAGTGATTAGCGGTGCGCCAAAACTTTTGTCTAAAACAACGTTACGACCTTTAGGGCCTAAGGTCACTTTAACTGCGTTTGCAAGAATGTTTACGCCGTCTAGCATTTTAACGCGAGCGTCACTGCCAAATTTAACTTCTTTTGCTGACATTTGTCTGTTCCTTAAAATTTGTTGATGATTGAAAGCGAGTTAATAATTAGGATTAACCTACAACTGCCATTAAGTCAGATTCTGATAGGATAAGAACTTCTTCACCATCAATCTTTTCTTTCTTCACACCGTAACCTTCATTGAAAATCACTACGTCGCCGACTTTTACGTCAAGGGCTTTAACTTCACCGTTTTCTAAGATGCGACCATTGCCTACAGCTAGGATTTCACCACGTGTTGAAACTTCTGCAGCGCTACCAGTTAATACGATGCCACCAGCTGAAGTTGACTCAACCTCTAAACGTTTTACGATTACGCGGTCATGTAATGGACGAATATTCATCTACGGACTCTCCTAATGATTGCTGCCCACAAACGAGGCGGTTTAAACAAATGATAAGGGTATTTACCCTTTGATGAATGATATATGGGGGTAGATGATCACAGTTCCAAGGGGCTTTTCTAAAAAACTGCGATTTTTTTGCAAAAATTTGTAGCGAGTATTTATTAATACAGAATGAATGCTGGTAGTATTTGCCTCCCGTTTTCGTGTTTAAGTCGAGATTAATGATAGATAAACACGGGTTACTCAGCGCACCCATTGGCCGCGTGCTATTTAACATGAGTTTCCCTAACCTTATCGGTATCCTCACCATTTATGGTGGAAGCCTTATAGATACGTTTTTCATTAGCCAATTAGGGACTGATGCGCTTACTGCTGTCAGTTTTACTTTTCCAGTCGCTGTTGTTTTTGCAAGTATTGCAATAGGTATTGGTGCCGCTGTATCAACAAACTTAGCAAGGCTCATTGGCGCTGGTCATCATGATAAAGCGAAAAACTTCTTGTTTGATGCCCTATTACTGACGTTTTTATTAGTCAGTGTCCTGGTGTCATTAGGGATTATGGCCATTGACCCATTGTTTACCCTAATGGGGGCAAACGAAAAAACATTACCACTGATCCACGATTACATGCTGATTTGGTTCATCAGTGCTCCGCTTTTAGTCTTATTAATGGTCGGTAACCAAGGAATAAGAGCAACTGGTGACACCCGCTCACCAGCAATTATTATGTCTGTTGCCGCCATCATTAATCTGGTTTTAGATCCCTTCCTTATTTTTGGTATCGGGCCATTTCCACGATTAGAAATCCAAGGGGCTGCCATTGCGACATTGGTCTCTTGGGTCGTTTCATTTACCGTATCTGTTTATATCTTAGTGTTTAAAAAACAAATCCTCGAAATGATGAGTTTATGTAAGCTAAGGATAAAAAAGAACTGGAAAACATTAGGTCACATTGCACGACCTGCCGCCTTAATGAATATGCTAAATCCTATTGCCAATGGGGTGATATTAGCCATGCTAGCCCGAGCAGACCAAGCCGCTGTGGCAGCTTATGGTGCAGGTATTCGCTTAGAAACCTTATTTATTGTAGTCACCATGGCGATGACCTCCAGCCTTATGCCATTTGTTGGGCAAAACCTCGGGGCTGGACAACACAAGCGAGCCAAAGAGGGCATGTTGCTCGCACTACGCTTTGCATTTGTGTTTCAAAGCTTAATGTATATTCCAATATTGTTAAGTGGCGAATCCATTGCTAAGTTGTTCAGTAGCGACCCTTTAGTCATCGATTGGCTGAGTTTTTATATTCAAGTATTGCCTGCTGCGTACGGCTGGCTTGCTATCGTTATCATGTTTGCCACCTGTTTAAATGCCTACCACCGACCACTCAAGTCATTAGTCATTAATGTCATCAGGTTGTTTGGATTGATGTTGCCACTGGCTGCTTTAGGGATGTATTTGGGCGGCGTAAAAGGCTTGCTTATTGCTATACCAGTGACTAACGTCATTATGGGAATAGCCTGTTACATTATGGCTTGCAGGATCACTGAACATCCTTCGGTTAAATACACCAATAATAATTCAAATGGTAATAGCGGTAGTGATAGTGGCGTTACAAACTCCGCTGACAGCGTTATCTAAGCCATCTGGAATCTAACATCTGGCGCTTAAGCAACTTATCAAGATGACGATTTATTAATTTGTATTACTTGCCCAATGTGTCATAACGTAGCGTTATACAGGTTTATGTAAACGACTGTCATGACGCAAGCATTCAAGGAAGAATATGAGGAATCATTTATGAGTAAATCCATTAATGCCGCGCTACTCAATGCCTTTGTCTGCCCTGGCACAGGACATTTATATTTGGGCAAAAAGGCAATGGGTTGGGGTATTATCATCACCTGTTTTGCCAGTTTATGCGCCATGATGATTGTGGTTATCGAGCGAGCTCAAGCCATAGCCGATGATATTGTCGCAGGTAACATCGCCCTAGACTTTACAGCCATATATAGCGCAGTGCACACGAGTGTCACAGCCAACTTACCCACGTCGGCCACTTTGGCAATGTACGCCTTTTTACTCTGTTGGATTGGTGGCACCATTAGCGCTTTTATAATGGGTAAAAAAATGGATGATGCCGCTGCTCATTCCAGTGATTAATATTTGCCAAGCAGTAACAAAAAACATAACTAAAAAGCCGGCTGAGTATTCTCAGCCGGCTTTCTTTTTTAGTCGCATTTATACGAAATGGGCAGTCTTTAGTTAACTGCATCAGCATTAAGGCATATAGCGCAGTGACTTACATTGCGTCGCTATTTCGTTTTTTCATCTTCTGACTTATCGTCGCTTTTCGGCGTAATATCTTTCACTTCAACTTGATGAGTTTCTGGGGTTAATTCACTTGGATCGAATTTACGCTCAAAGTCGCCATCGAACGTATTACCGTTATCTCCATGACGGCCTTGATCAAATGGATTTTGACCAAAACCTTGTTGACCAAACGGGTTTTGTCCAGCTTGTCCTTGAAAACCGCCACCAGCAACAACTCGCATTTGCATGCGTTTAAAAATATAACTCGCAATCGGCGAGCGAGTGATGGGAGTAAGCAGTAATAAACCAATAAAGTCAGTCACAAACCCTGGGAATAACAGTAATAAACCAGCAGCAGCAAGCATCATACCTTCAACAATTTCTTTGCCTGGCGCTTCGCCACGCTCAAGCTTAGATTGCACAGACATCAAGGTGCTCAAGCCTTGGCTACGAACCAATGACACACCCACAATCGCAGTTAAAAACACTAATGCAATGGTATTTAATGAGCCGAACACTTCACCTACTGAAATCAGTACTGATAATTCAATAGCAGGGACAAGAATAAACACTAAAAATATAACTAACAGCATGTTGGCCTCAATTTTTTCATTGGCTATGAACGATATATGGGGGTAGTCGGGTCTTAATTCAAGACGCGTCACGATAATCATTAATGACTAATGCAACCGATTACAAAAAATCGTACAGTATTGCTTTATTGTGAATAATGAAAATTAGTTGCAATAAAGGGTCGTGATAAATATACCAGCCTTGGCAATCACCTATTTTAGGTTATTAAGCTTAAGCTAACTTTAAGATAAACCAAAGATGATAGACTCCCTATGTCAGCAGCGTATTTATTAGTTATAACAACTTGTCCTGATATTGCCAGTGCCAAGAAACTGGCTAGTGCCTTAGTCGATGCAAAACTGGCAGCATGCGTACAGCTGTATCCACAAATGGAGTCAGTCTATGTATGGGAGGATGAGGTTTGTCATAGTAGTGAAGTAGGAATGCACATAAAATGTTTGGCCAGTCATTATGATGCCATTGAACAATTAGTGATCCAACAACACCCTTATGAAGTACCAGAGTTAATCGCTGTGCCGATCGCTCAAGGCTTGCCAAACTATTTACAATGGATAAAAGAAACTTCTCAATCATGAAAAAAATATTTGCGCTTATATTTACCACTTTACTGCTGCTCTCCCCTTTAGCTCACAGTGAAGACATTTTTAGCAACAGTAATAAATTCAGTTTTTTGCAAGATGAGCCTGAATTAATGCCCGTTGAAGAAGCTTTTGTATTTGATTACCAGCAAAAAGGTAATCAAGTCGCCATAAGCTTTGTCATTGCAGACGGTTATTACATGTACCGAGATAAACTGCAGTTTAGTGCAGATGGTGCGGTCATTGGCGATATCGATTTACCGAAAGGTAAAATGCATGACGATGAATACTTTGGCGAGCAAGCCGTTTACTATTCATTTGTTACATTGCCATTAGCGATAAAAGAAGCCGCTGACGATGCCAAGGTACAAGTAACCTTTATGGGCTGTGCTGAAGGCAAGCTATGTTACCCACCAACCAAGCGTGATGTCATTTTAGATGCGGTTGAAGCAAACGACGGTAAAATTGCAACGAAAAAAGCCATCATCGGCGATGCTTATGCAGCAAAGAAAGCAGCTGATAACGCCTCAGAAAACACTGACACACAAGCGCCAATTACTCAGCAAGATAGTTTGAGCCAGATGTTAGCTAACGACAGTCTAATGTGGACCTTAATTATCTTCTTTGGTTTAGGTATTGGATTAGCGTTAACCCCATGTGTATTCCCAATGTACCCTATTTTGTCTGGCATTATTGTTGGCCAAGGCAAGCAGTTATCAACGGCTAAAGCATTCACCTTATCGATGGCCTATGTTCAAGGTATGGCCATCACCTATTCGCTATTAGGTTTAGTGGTAGCTTCTGCCGGAATGAAGTTTCAAGCGGCGCTGCAGCATCCCGCTATCTTAATCTTCTTAGCCGTCATGTTTGTGCTATTAAGTTTATCGATGTTTGGTCTGTACGAGCTGCGACTACCTGGTAAATGGCAAGACAAAATGAACACCCTGTCGAATAACCAAAAAGGTGGCAACCTTGTTGGCGTGTTCTTTATGGGCGTGATTTCAGGCTTAGTCGCCTCCCCTTGTACTACTGCGCCGCTGTCTGGTGCGCTTATTTATGTTGCACAAAGTGGCGATCTGCTCCAAGGTTTCTTAGCCTTGTATGTATTAAGCATGGGTATGGGTGTTCCCCTTCTAATTATTGGTACATCTGGTGGTAAGCTTTTACCTCGTGCAGGTGCATGGATGGATATCATCAAGACCATCTTCGGTTTCTTACTGATTTCGGTATCGATTGTGATGGTCGGCCGTATCTGGCCTGGCGTAGTGTCTGATGTACTGTGGTCAATTTGGGGCATTAGCTTAACAGGCTACTTAATGCACCAGAATAAACTATCAGAATTTAACTGGAAGCAAACCACTCGAGGCGTGCTACTGATGCTGACTTTGCTTGCCAGTTTCTCGTATGGTTTCCAAGCGGTAATGTCTGCATTGGGGATGCAAGCGCCTTCAATGAGCACTCAAATTAGTCAAACAGCTAAAGTTGAGCATGCTGAGTTTACAATTATTAAATCTGTAGAAGATTTAGAAGTTGAGCTCGATAAGGCCAGTATTAGTGGCAAAACCGTAATGTTAGATTTATACGCCGACTGGTGTGTGGCGTGTAAAGAGTTTGAAAATATTACCTTTGTTGACCCTGAAGTGATGGCACGTTTAGATCAAATGGTGTTACTACAAGCTGATGTCACTAAGAGTGATGCGATTGATGTGGAATTGCTAGAACATTTCAGCGTATTAGGCTTACCTACCTTGTTGATGTTTGATGAAAATGGCAACCAACGTGAAGATTTACGAGTAACAGGCTTTATGGGGCCTAAACCGTTTGCTGAACACCTAGATTTATTACTTAAAAAATAAATTCACTACATAGTAAACTACTGATAAATGGTCAATTTAGTAATTAAATTGGCCATTTTTTTATTTCATACGCAATTTTTAATATCAAGTTAATTAATTTCTTATACAATCTACTTACCTACAACCTCTTTTCAACAACTAGACTTAAGGCATTATGGAACCAGCAATTTTCATTATTACCCTTCTTTGCGGCATGCTAGTCAGCCGAGTGGGACTCCCTCCGCTCATTGGTTATTTAGCGGCCGGCTTCTTACTGTTTATCTTTGGCGTACAAGATGAAAGTGTTCCACTGCTACAAGAGTTAGCAGACTTAGGCGTCATGTTGTTACTGTTCGCCATTGGCTTAAAGCTGGATGTTAAAAGTTTACTTAAGTCGGAGATTTGGGCCAGTTCCAGTCTTCACTTAGTTGGCTCAATTCTATTCTTTTTACCTATCCTTAAATTGTTAGGCTTGGTTGGCTTAGATAGATTGGTTGATCTTGAAATGAACCAACTATTGCTGCTGAGCTTCGCATTAAGCTTCTCCAGTACGGTATTTGCCGTGAAAGTGCTAGATGAAAACGGCGATGGCCAAGCGTTATACGGCCGCATCGCTATTGGTATCTTGATTATGCAAGATATCTTCGCGGTGCTGTTTTTAACCATTTCCAAAGGTGAATTTCCTTCAGTTTATGCCTTTGGTTTATTGTTATTGCCGCTATTAAAACCGGTTATTTATAAAGTGTTTGATCGTGTTGGCCACGGAGAAATGCTAATTCTATTTGGTCTTGCTATGGCATTGGTCATGGGCGCTTGGGTATTTGAGGCGGTCGGATTAAAGCCAGATTTAGGCGCCTTGATCATGGGGGTTTTACTTGCTGGTCACGCTAAATCCTCTGAGCTGGCCAAATCAATTTATTACTTTAAAGAACTGTTCTTAGTGGCGTTCTTTTTAACCATTGGCTTAAATGGACTACCAACCATTGAAGATGTTGGTTTAGCAGGCCTATTGGTACTATTAGTGCCGTTTAAAATCATGCTGTTCTTTGTCATATTAACTCGCTTTAAACTGCGTGCTCGTACATCAATGTTTGCATCGTTTAACTTAGGTAATTACAGTGAGTTTGGCTTAATCGTAGCAGCCGTTGCCGCGCAAAAAGGCTGGTTACCTGCTGAGTGGCTGATTATTCTCGCCGTAGCGTTAAGTATTAGCTTTTTAATTGCAGCGCCGCTCAATGCCAGCGTCAACCGTATTTATCAGCGTTTTCAGACAACAGTAACTACCTTAGAAAAGCACCCATTGCATCCTGAAGACAGACAAATTCCTGTCGGCAATCCACGCTTTTTGATTCTAGGTATGGGCCGCATTGGCTCGGGCGCCTACGATGAGCTTCGCAGTAAATATAAAGGCGAAATCCTAGGAATTGAACATAAACAAGATTTGGTCGATTTTCATCGTAATGAGGGCCGTAATGTTGTGCAAGGTGATGCCAGCGATACCGACTTTTGGGAAAAGCTTGAGCGTGCCCCAAGTCTAGAACTCGTGTTACTTGCCATGCCGCACCATGTGGGGAATATGTTTGCTGTAGAGCAACTGAAAAAACTGGAGTATAAAGGCAAAATTAGTGCGATAGTCCAGTACTCAGAAGATGCATTGTCACTCAAAGAGCAAGGTGTAGACAGCGTATATAACTTGTACGAAGCTGCTGGTGCAGGTTTTGTGGATAATGTAATCCATGAGTTGTTAGAGCCTGTCATTGAAGACGAACAAGACAATTCACAAGATAAGGCTGTCGCGTCTGATGAAATAAACCAAATTCTCAGTAAGCCATAGCTTTTCAGTAATAGCATAGCGTGACACGCTAACGTGAATCTATCTGCGCCTTATGGTTTCATAAGGCGCTTTTTTATGCTCATATTTTATCTACAATGCCTGTCAACGACGGGGAACTGTATTCATCAATTAAACGAGACACCAAATGGATATTAGCTGGTTAGCGCTTGGGTTATTTATGCTGGTATTAATCGCCCCCATTGCGATTAATCAGGTTTATCAGCTTCACTTGGGCAAAGATATGGCCATTGCGGTGACTCGTATGACGGTACAAATGGCGTTAATTGGTGTGTATCTGCAGTATCTTTTTCACCTTGATAACCTTTGGGTTAACCTCATTTGGCTTGTTGTGATGTTACTTGTGGGGGCTAGCGCCATAATCAGCAAGGCTAATTTACCCAAACACCCACTGATGGCGCCTGTTATATCAGGCTTAATACTAGGACTTGTGCCAATATTGCTCATCATGATGTTGTGGTTATTTCAGCCTACACCGATTTACAATGCGCAATATTTGATACCCACAGCAGGAATGTTGCTGGGAAATAGTTTAAGTAGCAATATTATTGCTCTGCAGCGATTATTTGCCGCATTTGACCAACAGCAAGCACAATATCAAGGCGCACTTGCCTTGGGTGCAACACCTAAACAAGCGGCAGCGCCTTTTGTGCAAACAGCGCTGCAACAATCTTTTGCCCCGATTCTGGCATCGATGGCGACAACGGGATTAGTCAGTTTACCTGGCATGATGACTGGACAAATTTTAGGGGGTGTAGACCCCATAATCGCAGTCAAATATCAGATCGTCATTTTGGTTGCCATTTTTGCGACCTTAACGATTTCTGTAACAAGTTCAATTAGCTTTGCTTTACATAAACTGCTCGCGCATACAGGCAAAATGCGTTTTAACTTACTCACCAACACTGATAATCACAGGTAAACCAGACATAAAAAAGTGAGCCATGAGGCTCACTTTTTAGTTATTAGCATAAAGGGGAGTCATGCTATTTTGTTACTACCGATTCAAAATTGATGACTATTTTTTTGAATAGGCTGCCGCTTGCTCACCTGCTAAGCGGCCAAAGGTAATGATGTCAGAGATTGCGTTACCACCTAAACGGTTGGCACCATGAACACCACCAGTCACTTCACCTGCACCGTATAAACCAGGAATCACTTTCTTATCTTCTGAGAGCACTTCCGCTTTATCGTCAATTGAGACACCGCCCATGGTGTGATGCACACCTGGTGTAACTTCAATGGCGTAGTAATGACCTTCATTTAATGCACGTGGTAAGTTCGCACGTTCAAAGTCAGTGTCTTTGCCTGCTGCAACTAACTTGTTGTATTGAGCAATCGTTGCCGTTAGTGCTTTACCATCAATACCTTCAATTTTGCCTAACTTCTCTGGCGTTTCAGCTGATGGCACGACACCAAGTTGAATGTACTTATCGATTTTCTTCAATGATTTACGCACTGAATCATCAAAGATTAAGTAAGCCACTTTACCGGTTTGATTAAGAATTGCCGCAGCAGCTTTATCACGAGTAGTGATTTCATTAACGAAGCGCTTACCTTCTTTATTAACCAAAATGGCACCGTTACCACGCACCGCTTCAGTCACCATCACCCCGCCTTTCACTGACAAAGTAGGATGCGCTTGAATGTATTGGATATCTGTCATGCCTGCACCAGCGTTACCCGCAACATCTAAACCATCACCTGTCGCACCTGGCTGGTTAGTTGAAATAAAGCCTTTTAACTTAGGATCAAGTTTAGCAACACGTTCATTGTTACGACCAAATCCACCCGTTGCCATGACGACCGCTTCAGCTTTAATCCAGTAGTAACCTTTGTATTTACCTTTAACCAGTAAACCTTCCACTTTACCTGAATCATCTTTGATAACTTCAACACCACGGGTATTCATACGCATGTCGATATCACGCTTAAGTGCATTATCATAAAGCACTTGAATGACGTGAGCCCCTACACCTGCACCACCTGTAGGACGATGAGAACGGTTAGCTGATGCGCCGCCCATACGACCAACATCATTTAAATCAGCGCCCATGCCTGTCATCCAATCAACAGAGCCTTTAGAGTGAGAGGTTAATACATCCACTAACTTAGGATCGTTTAACTCGCGACCACCTTTCATGGTGTCTTTATACATAGACTCAACGCTATCTTTAATATCTTTAGCTTTTTGTTGATCAGTCCACGCGGCGTTCATACCACCTGCAGCCAATTTAGCGTTACCACCAATCACTGGCTCTTTTTCAATCAAAATAACTTTAGCGCCTGCATCCGTTGCTGCCACTGCGGCTGAGAAGCCTGCGCCACCAGAGCCCACAACCACCACATTCACAATGTCACTTGGCGCTGCTGATAATGCCGCTTTACGATCTGCTGCATCTTTTGCTAATTCTGCAATCGTAGGTTCGTAGCGCTCCCATTTGCTGCCAAACGGCATATCAAACTCAAAGCTATGGCAAGAGTCACAATACACGACTGATTTTTCATGGCCGCTATGACATGATGTACATGCGACATCACCTGGGAAGTGAGATTCATGGGCATTATAATTTTCACGAGTATTGCTTTCTGCCACTTCCGCTAACGTGCCATGACACGACACACACTGTTCATTTTCATAAGTTAAGCTGTCATTAGACAATTCACCACTTGGTAAATGACAGCTTTCACAATCTTGATTTTCTGAGTGAAAGTCAGCAAGGTTGTCAGCTGCAATTGCGCCTCCAGCTAACCCCGCTGAGCCAAGTAGTACAGCTAACAAGGCTGCGCATCGTGTTAATTTCATGGTAACTCCTTAAAAATAGCAATGACGCTAATTCGCCTTGGCATGCTTAATCACTAAGCCATACCTTTTGCTATTGAACCTGATGTAAGACTATTTTGACTCTGGGTTAATGCGGCCTCAATCAAACTCTGCAGACTCAATTTGAAACTTTACAGCGGATCACATCTGCCATTTATGGCTATGCAAAAGCGCATAACCTCAATGGTGACTATGCATTTTTGCATAGCCTGTAGTGATCCGTATCACAATCAATTGATGCTGAATTTCTTGGTTCTTTCAAACTAAGACGTGTCAAAGCTTAGAAATAAACTGACTAAAATCAAGCTTGAATCTCACTGTTCATCTTTGTGTCATATTTACGCTCAATGCCACAGTTCGAAAGATTATCATTTGCTAAAGTGCAGCTAATATCTCTTGTAAATCCATTATCCTTTGATGAAATATTTTGCGCTATTACTGCTAATACTATCCATACCTGCTAATGCTGAAGAGGCAATTGTGTTTGGTGTGCACTCCACAACTGCGCCGCTTGAGTGGCGAGATAATGGCGTGGATCAAGGGTTTAATGTGGAACTCATGGAAAGCATTGGTTTACTGTTGAACAAGCCTATTACAGTGAGACGCAAGACATTTCAGCAATTAGTCAGTGACATGCACAGTAGCGATAGTGATGTGGATGTGATTGCAGTTGTTAGCCCTGTTAACTTTCGTCGAGAACTGGCGCAATCCGATCCTGTGTATGCCACGCATGCCAAAGCCTTTACTTTGCAAGGTGAAGACTACATCGATAATTGGTCTGACTTAGTTGGTAAACGGGTGGCCATTAAAAATGGCGCATTTGTGGATATCTTTTTAAAAAATCAGCCACAAGATTTCACCCAAGTGAAAGTCGATTTGTACGAAACAGGCTTTCAAATGTTGATGAGTAAAGAAGTGGATGTGGTCCTAGCGGAGAATTTTGTCGCTAGACGGTTACAACCCAAATACCCATCAGTTCGCAGCGCCAGTGATGCATTAATTTTTGGTGCATTTACCTTTGTTAGTCATCCTGCCAATGCCCCGTTATTGAAAGAAATCAATGATGCTCTAAGGCAACTGAAAATTTCGGGAGAATATGACAGATTAGTCAATAAATGGTTTGGCATGGGACGAGAAAAGTTTGATATCACCTCAACTCACCAAAAGATGCTCACTTTATCTATTGTTATTTCGATAATTTCGGCAATGGGCATGCTGTATACCTTTTCCGTAAGCCGTAGTTTGAAATATCGCTCTGAAGCATTAGCGCTTGAGCTACAACAACGTAAAATCGCCGAGCAAAAAATCCGTTCATTATCGCAGCAGTTCCAAGCTGTGCTGGATGGTATCCCTCATGGAATGACCATCTTTGATAAACAAATGCAGTGCCTGTGGAGTAATGACAATAATCAGTTATTGACTCATAGCCAGTTTCATTACATTGATGGGACACCTTTTGATTTAGCTGAAAGTGTTAAAAGCGTCATTGACTCTAAAAAGTCCTTTATTGCTGACATGGGATATCTTGCTCAGTATTGGCAAGTGCAAATTCATCCAATTGCTGACGAGCAAGCCGTTGTACTACTTGAAGAAAACACTGAGCAACAGCATTTGCGCCAAGCCAATGATGAAGCCAGTCGCTTAGCCTCTTTAGGCGAGTTATCGGCTGGTGTCGCCCATGAAATTAATAACCCAACCGGCATTATTATTCACTCTATTGCTCTGTTTGCCGAGGCAATGAAAGATCTGCAACCTGCAGCCGAGTATTACCAACAACAAAATCCGTTTTGGTTAATTGCAGGATTAGATCCTCAAGCGGCTTTCGCCGAGATTAACCACAGTAATGAGGTCGTAGAAGAGAGTGCTAAACGCATCTCCAGAATCGTTAATGATCTTAAATGTTACGCATTACCAAATTTGTCAGCGAACCATCAAGCAACCAGCTTAAATGAAGTGGTACAGGTAGCCCAGCGTTTAACCGCCAACCAGCTTAAGCGGTTCCAAGTTACCGTTGAGCTTGCTGACCCAAGTCCAATTATCAAAGGCGACGCCCAGCAGTTACACCAAGTGTTAATTAACCTTATTCAAAATGCATGTCATGCCATGGACACCACTAATGGTCATATCCATTTACGTACAGCAATGAAAGGCAAAGCTGCCTATGTCAGTGTTGAAGATAATGGTTCAGGCATGGACAAAGCGACGCTGAAGCGGATCACTGAGCCATTTTTCACGACACGTCGCTCATACGGTGGAAGCGGCCTAGGGCTCTCAGTGTGCAGCCGCATTTTAAAAGAGCATCACAGTGAGATGAAAGTCACTTCAACACTCAATCAAGGTAGTCAGTTTACTTTGGTGTTTAGTGCCATCGAACCTGAACAATCTGCGCCTTTTTCGCCAATAAGCTCATCAACAACAAATAGCAGGAAGCCAATACAGTGAAACTCGCACGTAATATCTTACTCGTCGACGATGAAGCCTCATGGCTACGTACACTATCAGTGACCTTAAATCGTTTAGTACCAGAAGCTGTTATCGACACCTGTGTTGATAGCCGCCAAGTGATGAGTCGATTAGAAGGCACTGACTACGCCCTTGTGTTACTTGATTTAACGATGCCATTTCATTCGGGCGAAGATTTACTCGAGCAAATCCGCCTTGAGTATCCCAACACTCGAGTGATTATTGTTACTGGTGTCAATGAAGTAGAAACAGCGGTGCGCTGTATTAAACATGGCGCTTATAACTACTTTATTAAAACTGATGATGTCGCTGAATTAGCATTAACGGTGCGCCGTGCTTTAGAAGTCGTCGGACTAGAGCGTAATTACCATAAAATAAAAGAAAGCTTTTTAAGCAAAACGTTAACCCAGCCCAGTGCTTTTAATAATATTCTGACCTGCGAGCCAGCCTTGCTAGATCAATTTCGCTATTTAGAAGCGGTGGCTTTTAGCCCTGAGCCAATACTTATTTACGGTGAAAGTGGCACAGGCAAAGATGAATTTGCAAAGAGTTGCCATCAGTTATGCTGCCCTGATGCCCCTTTTATTAATATCAATTTAGCAGGAATAAGTGAAAGCGCTTTTGAACTTCAGGTCTTTGGGCGCTTAAGCCAAGAACCAGGCCAATCTCAAGCTGGCGCATTACACCAAGTAGGCAAAGGGTTGCTCTACCTTAATGAGATTGCAGATTTGCCTTTATCATGCCAAGCGAAGCTTGTTGATATTTTGCAGCAAAAACAATATTACCCAATGGGCAGTGACAGACCCTATCCAGTCAATTGCCGCATCATAGCTTCCACTCAACAAGATTTACTCGCCTTGAGCCAAGAAGGTAAATTTAGGCGTGATTTGCTCTACCGCTTACGTGCCCATAAAATCCATTTACCCCCTTTAAGGCAGCGCAAACTTGATATATCGATGTTGATTAATCATTTTATCGCACAAGCTGCAGAAGAAATGAACTCAACGCCGCCGCATCAACCAAGCGATCTAGCGACACAGCTTCAAGATTATGACTTCCCTGGTAACTTACATGAGCTCAAAGGCATGGTGTTCGATGCAGTAAGTCGCAGTGATGGAGTGCAGTTAACCATCTCCCCATTTATGGAAGCGATTAATGCACTTAAATCATCAAATTCTCCTAAAGGAAATCGGATTATTTTTCCGCAGACTTTACCTACGTTAGCCGATATGAGCCAAGCCTTGATTGATGAAGCAATGAGCCGTACGGCAAATAATCAAACCGCAGCCGCGCAAATGTTAGGTATCAGTCAGTCGGCATTAAGTCGACGAATAACAAAAAAAGAGTAACTCGATTCATGATGAAGGCTGTCTAAAATGGGCACTTAATACTGGTTAATCTAGACGGCTGTTGTTCTTTAAACGAAATAATAGCCGCATTAGAATAGTCCTTTAAGATAAATGGCCGCACCAAACGACATGAATTTACTTAATAAATATCCATTTTCGGTCAGAAATGGAATCAAAATAGTGAATCCTAGTTACACCTCCGACCAATCGTGATATAAATCACATATCTATCGGACAATTAACTCAATTTAGTCTAAGTTTAAAGTTAAGTAGTCAATTCGATACTCGTAAAAATATCTAAGTAATTCGGCATTCTTTGGAACTGTAACTGTATGTCTAATCCTGCTCAAAAAGCCATGAAGTTGTTTGTACAAACATTTGGAACTACGGCTGACGACCTTTATCAAGCACCAGGTCGCGTCAATATTATTGGCGAACACACGGATTATAACGAAGGATTTGTTTTACCCGCTGCAATTAATTTTCACACTGTCATCGCTGTTAAAGAGCGCAGTGACAATACATTTCGTGCTGTAACTGATGCGTTTCCGGGTCAGATAATACAGTGGAAATTTGGTGAAGAAAGTACCAGCCAAGACAGTAATAGCTGGGGTAATTATTTAAAAGGATTTACCGCGTCGATGTTTCAATCGGGCCTAAAAGCAAAAGGGCTTGATTTAGCGATTGTTGGCAATGTGCCTTTAGGTGCTGGCATGTCATCTTCTGCTGCCTTAGAGGTCGCTTTTGGCACCGCTATCAGCTATGCCAGTCAACTGCACTTATCACCACTTGCTATTGCCCAAATAGCGCAACGTGGCGAACACCGCTTTATAAAAACTGAGTCAGGAATTATGGATCAAACCATTAGCGCCTTGGCTGAAGCTGATCATGCCCTACTCATTGATTGTTTAGAGCTTGATAGTGAGCCTGTCTCGATCCCTGAAAATCTCAGTTTATTAATTGTCGATCCACATATCGATCGCCAAAGTTTAATAGAACGATTTGAAGCACGCAAAAAAGAGTGTGCCGAAATTAACGACCTATTAGCCATTGAGTCATTAAGAGAAGTCAGTTTGGTGCAGCTAAATCGTGAAAAGCATGCCCTAGGTGACACGCTATTTTGTCGAGCAAGGCATGTGTTAACTGAGAATCAACGTACTGTAAATGCTGCTAGAGCACTTGAGCAAAATGATATAACACGTTTCAGTCAGTTGATGGCACAATCTCATGACTCAATGAAAACCGATTTCGACATTTCCACGCAAGAAATCGATACCCTTGTCGGTATTGTTAAAGACGTCATTGGCAACCGTGGCGGTGTTCGTATGAGTGATGGCTGCGTTGTAGCCTTAATTGATCATGAACTTACCGATGCTGTTGTCAACGCTATTGAAGCCAAATACCCAGAACAAACGGGGCTTGAGGCCATTATTTATTTATGCTCAGCCAGTGATGGTGCAGGCAGAATCGACTAAATCACTAAAGCATCAGCTGGCAGTGTCTAATAGTGAATGTAGCGGCTGCCACACGGCTTAATTATCTCATCAGGAAGAGACTACAATGATTGAAATCACGGCATTGGAGCCATGGCAAGACCCTCGTGGTGGCAGCATCGAGCGTGTCCGAATCGATAACGGCAACATCGCAATCGAAATTCTAAGCCTAGGTGGGATCATTCGTGAATTATGGACTGCAGATAAATTTGGACAGCGTCAGAACATTGTACTGGGTTGTGACAGTGTCGCTGACTACTTAGCTCAGCAAGCCTATTTAGGAGCGATTGCAGGTCGCTATTCTAACCGTATCGCTAATGGTCAATTGCATTATCAAGGGCAAGACTATCAACTAGACATTAACCAAGCGACAAACTGCTTACATGGCGGTCGTGACGGGTTTCATTTAAAGCAATGGCATATGGAAACCTTAGCTGATGGAGTGCGGTTAACGGTCGACAGCCCTGATGGAGAAATGGGCTTTCCTGGGCTATGTAAAGTTCAGCTAGACTACCGTTTAGAAGGCAATAATTTACTTATCGACATTCAAGCTCAGGTCGATAAAGCCTGTCCTATTAGTTTGACTCAGCACAGTTACTTTAATTTAGAAGGCGCTGATAGTGAGACGAATGTGAGTCATCACATTCAAGTCGATGCCCAGCAATATTTAACCATGAACGATGTCGGCGTGCCTATCTCAATGAATGAAACGCTCGGCAGCGACTTAGATTTATCAAAACCGACGCCTTTTTCTGAGCAGACACAGCGTGCAGCATTAAGCGCTACCAATGGTTTTGACCATTGTTATGTATTAGCTCAGACAAATCATGATCTTGTTCGCTTTGGTTGCCTATCAAGCCCTAAAAGCGGCCGCACTATGACCATCTATACTGATCAGCCTGGCGTTCAGTTATATGGGGCAAACTTCCTTGAGGGAACAAAAGGTTTTAAAGGGGAGATTTATCAATCCCATCGCGCTGTATGTATTGAGCCGCAGATGCTACCAGACTCTCCAAATCAACCCCACTTACCGGGTGAGCCGTGGATTGCTGCAGGTGATACTTATCACCATCACACTCGCTATGAGTTTGGTGTGCTATAAGCCCTGAGAGTTCTCCATAAAAAAGGCGCTACCCTTAAGGGAGCGCCTTTTTTATTGTAATGACAATACTATAGTCAACCAATGCCATTTGCATTGATGCTACCTGTCCTCGTCACCATCATCACTCATACTGGCTTCAAAACCCGTATCTTCAAATTCCATATCGTCATCAGCATCCATGACATCATCCATTGGCTCGTCGGGAACAACCGGCGCCTTACTTTTCACTTCAGGTGCTGAATCTGGCACTGAAGATAGTTCAATATGTGCCTCATGCTTTGCCATAAATTCAGCTCTAGCGGCTTGCCATGCTGCATCATGTTCAGCTTTTGCCGCAGCAAGTTGCGCATCATCAAGTTCATGAAGATTCACTTTAACAATATCTTCGACATACTCACCAATGGTATTTCGACTCGCATTGAATAAGTAGATCCGTCCAGGTGACGCGTCAGGTAAACGGTTATCATGAACGACGATTGACGTGCCTCTTGCAGTTCTTAATTCACCGAACCACACTTGTTTTTTTGCAGTGTTATACATATATGCTAACGCCCTTAAATCAACACATACCTTTAAAAATGTACTGATGAGTACATCGTTTAATAAATAAACCATACAGTTAACGCATGACTATTGAGGGTAATTAATCAAAAACTTCTTCAAAAATCAACTGATGTTTTATGAAGTTTTTGATATTTTGAACTCAACAATAAAATCGATATCATAGTGAGCTAGGCGATTCACCTACCCGCATATCAATCGCTAATAACCAGACAATATGGCTGAAAATTAACCCTCTCATACACGCTCAAATTTAGCCCAAAATACGTAAGCTTCAAGTTCTCAATTCGAAAAAATCTGTTCTATATCACTTTCAATACAATTTTACCTTGATGCTGTCCTGACTCCATATATTGATGTGCTGCGATAACCTCTTCAAAGGCAAAGATCTTATCCAGCTTGATGTTAATTGAGCCACTATCAAGTAATGGCCAAATTTGCGCTCTCAGTGCTGCAGCAATGTCGGCTTTCGCTTCAACACTTTGCGGCCTCAAGGTGGAACCTGTCCAGCTGATCCGCTTTGCCATGAGTCTAAAAATATCCACTTCAGCTCTTATTCCCCTTTGCATGGCAACAGTCACCATTCGGCCATCCATTGCCACCACTTTGAGGTTTTTATTCACAAAATCTCCACCCGCTATATCAAACACCACATTGACCCCTTGGCCATTTGTCACATTAAGTATCGGCTCGACAAAATCTTGTGTGTGATAATTAATGGCAAGTTCTGCACCCTGTTGCAGACAATATTGGCACTTTTCATCGGAACCAGAAGTGACAAATACGCGTGCTCCCATTGCCTTAGCGATTTGAATTGCTGTTGTTCCGATACCACCTGAGCCACCGTGAATTAACACTGACTCACCTTTACTCAACCCTGCTCTAATCATCATGTTGCCCCAAACCGTAAAGCAGGTTTCGGGTAGTGCAGCAGCTTGCTCAAAGCTATAACCTTTAGGAATAGGTAAACAATGACTAGCAAACGTCACGACTTGTTCGGCATAGCCGCCACCTGGAACTAAGGCACATACTTTATCGCCAACTTGCCATTGAGAAACACCTTCTGCGACAGCAATAATCTCACCTGACACTTCTAAGCCTAAAATAGGACTAGCCCCTTTGGGGGCTGGATATGCCCCTTCTCGCTGCTTAATATCGGGGCCGTTCACACCTGCAGCATGGACGTTAATGACAACCTGATCCGACGTTAATGCTTGAGTGATTAAGTCATCTTGAGATTGTGCAATATTCATAACTTCTGCGCTTCCAGGCTCAGTAAAAGTAATATATTTCATGATATAAACCTCAATAATAGTCAGTCGCACAAGGATGAAATAAGCACCAGAATGTGACCAGATGGACAACATGACCTTGAAACAAATTAGCCTCTAGACACCTTCAACTCGAAAACTGCGCCGAGACAAAAGCATGAAGATAACATTGCTACATAACTTATCAACAACTCACGACGATTAACGATTTCGCTTTACAAAACTGGCAAAAATACCAAGAACGATTAAATTTAACCTAATAGATTGCCGCTTTAAGATACAATAACTCAAAGAGTTAGACTCACTGCTTAACCTTATGACTTCAAATGTACACGAAGTAACTTATTACTCGGGAAGATTTAGTTATACTGTTCTCTATTGACTCAACAAACTAATAATGGGTTGCTTGTTAAGCCTGTTATAAGTTGCGAACACATAAACTGACTGGAATTTATATCATTGTGAAAATGACGCTAAACACAGCCTTAACTAAGTTGTTCGCTTGCACTACAGCATGTCTATTGTGCCTTAGTAGCCTTTGGTCAGCGTCTTTATCTGCCAAGCCCCTTTTAATCGCATCTGATATTTGGTGCCCTTACGTTTGTGAAGGTCAAACAGGCTATGTCACTGAATTAACAAAAAGGGCTTTTGCTGAAATGGATCAACCGGTTCATTTTATCGCAGTGCCATTTAATCGTGCTTTAAAAGAAGTCCAACACGGAAATATTGATGCAATATTAGCCGTCACGCCAGAGCATGTTAGCCAATTTAATTTATATACTGATGAAGTCGTTGTGGGTTATGCAAGCAAAGATTTCTACACCACGACAGGGTTTGCTTGGCAATTTAACCAGCTTGAAGATTTAGATAACGTGCAAGTTGGTATCATTCGTGGTTATGACTATGGCGAGCGATTAAACGATAAAATTGCCAATTCAAATCGTTTCTACATTGCGACTGGAAACCAGCCGTTAACCATGAACCTAAAAAGGCTTATCAAAGGCCGTTTTCATGTCATGCTGGGTAATAAAGTGGTTATTCAAAACACGGCTGAAAAGCTAGCTCTAGATGATAAAATTCGCTTTGCAGGTACCTTCGGTGAACCATTGCCTTTGTATGTAGGCTTTAACCAAGGCGCGACTAAAGCTGCCAAAATGTTTAATCAAGGGCTAACTAAGCTCAAAAAAACGGGGGAATACCAACAAATATTGGATAAATACAATATTGAGCACCCAGCAGATCCATTAGCGCTAACTCCTTAATTTTAAATGCCTAAGCTTTACAATACCCTAGTTATACATGCCTTGCACTGAACGACTCCCCCAATGATGCTTATCCAACAAAATACATAAGCATTATTTTACCGCCTCATTTGGCTCACTAGCAGTTAGCTTTCTCTACTCTCATGAATACAGTTCCGTCAATAATGACTCACCCCACAATTAGTACCTTTTAGGTTTGATTGTTTATTGCAAATACCCTCGGTTCGATTCACCTAGCGCACATTTTCAAAGACAAATTGATCTAGCTCAAAACTATTGCAACTTTTGTTAAATTTCTGTTGCCTCAATGTGTAACCTTGGCAAACTGAATACATAAGTTAGACCATTCCAATAAGGCGTTTTCTTTTCCCTATACGCGAGGAATTACGCTTAAGCGATTGTCATTATTAACTTTCACAGGAGGTGGAATGAGCGGATTAGTTAAGTTATTACAATCTATGCTCGGCAGTTTTCGAGATTTAGTCCCCATTATTTTAGTGGTGAGTTTTTTTGAAATTTTTATCCTCCAACAAGCTCCTGATAACCTTTTTTCTATCCTTGTCGGTGTCATCTTTATCGTTTTAGGACTGACTTTTTTTGTGTTCGGATTGGAAATGGGCCTATTTCCAATCGGTGAGTCCTTAGCTCATGCCCTTGCTCGCAAAGGTAGCACATTCTGGTTAGTCATTTTTTCTTTCTCACTCGGCTTTGGCACGACCCTAGCAGAACCCGCGCTGACCGCTGTGGCAGCTGAAGCGGCTGAAGTCGCAGCAGAAGGTGGCGCCATTGCCGCCACAGAAGCAGCAATGGACAGTTATGCGATGGGACTGAGATTAACGGTGGCAGTCTCCGTTGGCTTAGCCATCTTGCTTGGAGTAATCAGGATTGTTAAAGGCTGGCCAATTCATTACCTAATCATCGGTGGCTACATTATTGTCATGATCCTCACAAGCTTTGCCCCAGAAAATATCATCGGCATCGCTTATGACTCGGGTGGCGTGACCACGTCAACGATTACAGTGCCATTAGTGACGGCATTAGGCGTGGGCTTAGCCACTGTGATTAAAGGCCGAAACCCAATGTTAGATGGCTTTGGACTCATTGCTTTTGCAAGTTTAACGCCGGTAATTTTTGTCTTACTTTACGGCATGGTGTTATGACAATGATGTGCAATAAAGGCATTACTTTACTTAATGAGCAGGTACAATTTGCCAAGGAGGCCAAATGACGTGGCTTTATCAGTTATTAGAAACCTTGCTGCTCACAATGCGAGATGTGATCCCGATAGCCATCATTCTATTTGGATTCCAATTAGGTGTACTTAAACGTCCTATAGCTAACTGGAAAACGGTGGTGCTTGGGTTTGTTTATGTCACCTTCGGGTTAAGCTTTTTCTTAGTCGGACTCGAACTGGCGCTGTTCCCAATCGGTGAAAATCTTGCAAATCAGTTAACCTCACCAGAAATTTTGCACCCTGATGGTTCTGCTGGGCCTTACATCTGGCAAGACTATTTATGGGTGTATGTCTTTGCTGCCGCTATTGGATTCAGCACCACCATTGCCGAACCCTCATTGATTGCAGTCGCTATTAAAGCGAACGAAGTGTCAGGTGGCACGATTAGCACTCAAGGGTTACGTATTTCGGTGGCAATTGGCGTGGCTTTCGGCATCTCGCTAGGCTGTTTTCGCATCGTCGTTGGTGACCCAATCCATTATTACATCATGGCAGGTTATGTGGTGGTAGTGATCCAAACCTTCTACGCACCTAAATCCATCATCCCACTCGCGTATGATTCAGGTGGCGTCACCACTTCAACTGTTACCGTGCCCCTGGTAGCAGCATTAGGTTTAGGTTTAGCCTCAAATGTTGAAGGACGTAATCCACTTATTGATGGCTTTGGGCTTATCGCTTTTGCCAGTTTGTTCCCCATTATTGCTGTAATGAGCTATGCCCAACTTGTAGCCTGGCTAGACAAACGAAAATCCCAAGCAATTGATGAAACTGAGCTCAATGAAAAAAATGCAGCCGTTCCAGCAGATATATCAGAGGCACTTCCTAGTTCAGCAGTGCCAACATCAACAATAAAAAATAATCATTCCATTAAGGAGTAATAAATGCGATTTAAGTTAATTATCGCTTTTGTTGACGACATCACGACAGACACTGTACTTGATGCCGCCCGAGAAGCTGGCGCTACTGGCGCCACAGTTATCAACCATGCTAGAGGTGAAGGGCTAAAGAAAAAGAAAACCTTCATGGGCTTAGGCTTAGATGTTCAGCGTGATGTGATTTTATGGCTAGTAGAAGAGCATATGAGTCGCCATATTTTAGAGACAATATGCGAGGTGGGCGGGTTTAACACTAACCCAGGCCAAGGTATTGCGATTCAAATTGATGTTGAAGATGCCGTTGGTGTTGCTCATCAAGTTGAAAAACTCACCAATGATATTAAGGATCAAATATGAAGCCGACAACGCCTATTAAAAATCGAGATGTATTGATGAATCAATACGCTATGATTGACGGTATGCTGACCATTAGTGAAGCCATTGCCATCGCGGTGGAACAGAATGTCTCTATTTTGGTCGTCAACAAGCGTAATGAGCATGACGAATATGGCATGCTATTGCTCAGCGATATTGCCAGAAAAGTCCTCGCAACAAATAAGTCACCGGAGCGAGTTAACGTATATGAAATCATGATAAAGCCGGTGATGGCTGTCAGTGCAGATATGGATATCCGTTATACCGCTAGGCTATTTGATCAATTCCAAATCAATAAAGCACCTGTGGTTGAAAACAGCAACATTATTGGCTTTGTGACTTATGACGATATCGTACTTAAAGGCATGGTTAGTCAATAGCATTAGGGTTTTGCCAATAAAAAAGCCTTGATGATTGACTCATCAAGGCTTTATAGATTTGCCATCAATCTATGATTACTGACCGATAAAATGTTGGTCTTTTAGCCAATCTAAATACTCAGGCACTGCTTGTTCAACCGTTTTGAAGACATGGTCACAACCCACTGAACGAAGCAAGGTTAAATCTGCTTGAGTATAGCTCTGGTAAGCACCCTTTAATTTATCAGGGAAAGGAATGTATTCAATGTCGCCTTTACCATGGTACTGAATAACGGCATTTGCTACATCATTAAAGCTTTGCGCTTCACCTGTTCCGCAGTTAAACACACCAGACACTGACTTGTTCTGCCATAACCAAATGTTCACTTTAACGACGTCTTCAACAAACACGAAATCACGTAGTTGCTGACCATCTTCATAGCCATCCACACCGGCAAATAAACGACAAACACCGTTCGCTTTGATTTGGTTATTAAAGTGGAATGCTACACTCGCCATGCCGCCTTTATGCTGCTCTCTAGGGCCGTAAACGTTAAAATAACGAAGACCTGCAACTTGGGCAGTTGTGTCTTGTTGACGGACGTATTGGTCAAACAAGAACTTAGAGTAAGCATACACATTTAGCGGTTTTTCAACTTCGCGCTTCTCAACAAAAGTGTCACTACCACCGTACACAGATGCCGATGATGCATAGATAAATTGCACATTATTTGCTTGGCTATAATGCAGTAATACTTTTGAGTATTCATAGTTGTTTTGCATCATAAACTTGCCATCCCACTCAGTGGTCGATGAACATGCTCCTTGATGGAAAATCACTTCTAATTTACCGTCAAACTCACCCGCTTTAATGCTGGCTAAAAAGGCATCTTTATCTAAGTAATCAGCGATTTCGCAATCGGCTAAATTAAACATTTGCGTGCCATCAGTAAGATCATCGACGGCGATGATATCTGTACGGCCCATTTCATTAAGCGATTTAACTAAATTACTACCGATAAAACCTGCAGCACCTGTAACCACGATCATAAGCTCAATTCCTGTGTATTGGCGTGAACATACATCACGCTTAAACCAAATCTTGTTTTGATAGCCTTAACTTAACGGCTAACGTCTGAATAAAATGAATCTAAAAACGCCGCAGCCTCAGTGGCTGCCTTGTCAAAATCAACTAACGCCATATTGCGACCCGTTCTTTTTCCAACAGGCGGTGTATAAGATAATCGGCGATCATCCGCTGATAACGACTGCCAACGTATATGCGGTGCAGAGCGTCTGCCTGCATAAAACCCTAATGTCGGCACATTGTGTAGACCTGCTAAATGCAAAGGCCCGGTAGAGCCTGCGATAAACATATCAGCAGCCACTAATGACTCAGCAAATTCGCTCAGGCTCGATAATGGTTTGGCTTTTTCAACCTTAATGCCTTTTTCAGACAAAATAGCGACCATTTCGTCGGCAAGCACTTCTTCTTGGCCGCTGTAAGTGACCACAAATCGGCAATCTAACGCAGTACGCTGACTAATATCAATAAGCATATTCGAAAATGACTCAACAGGCACCCCGCCCGACGAGCCACCTGTACCAGGGTGAGCAAAAATCAACTTTTCTTCACCCTGTTTATTGTAATACTCTTGCCACTTGTGCTTTTTATTGCTCATATCCCAAAAAGGTCGTTTCACTTCTGGAATAGTGTAATTGTGCTCTTTTAGAAAGTGCTCAACAACATTACAACCTCTTCGCCAAACAGAAATGCCATCTTGATATTGTGCGTTGGTTCTGTGTTTATAGAGATATTGGTACCAATTTAGCGTGGGAACCAGTACATAAGGAATTCGAGCTGGTTTAAGTAGTTTATAAACTCGGTATTGAGACAATGAAACGATAGCTGCATCGTAATGTTGCTCTTTAATCAGCTCTGCAATAGCCGCATCATCACCTGTATCAACTAAGACGTTATCCACATGAGGGCATGCCTCGGCAAAACTTTTCACTACAGGAGCAACAAATACGTCAATTGTTGCATCCGGTATTGCCTGTTTTAACATGCTAAGTGCGGGCCACTTCGTGGTGAAGTCACCAATTTTATCATGTCTAACATACAGGATTTTTTTTCATTTACTCAGATCCTAAACTCTTTGTTATCCGTCAAAATAAACCAATGAATGTTTCATTTTATACCAACAAAGCTTTCTTCACACTCATCATCAATCAAACTTGTTAATGAACAACAAAAAATCCCTGCATAACAGGGATTTTAAATATCACTTCGATTAATCCAGCGAATACTGTGTATTAGAACGGGATATCGTCATCCCAATCACCGCCTAAATCTGGCGTAGTGTTCTGCGGTTGTGGTGTTGGCGCAGGACGCTGTGCAGGAGCAGATTGTTGCTGGAAACCACCTTGCTGTTGTTGAGCAGGTTGTTGGAAACCACCTTGTTGCTGGGCAGGTGCTGGACGTTGAGCAGGCTGCTGGTAACTACCTTGCTGCTGCGCTGGCGCTTGAGGTTTAGGCGTGTAAGCAGGCTTTTGAGCTGCTTGCTGTTGAGCAGGCTGCTGATAACCAGCTTGAGATTGCTGCTGTTGGCCGTATCCGCCTTGAGATTGCGGTGCACTTTGCTGAGGCGCATTACCATAGCCACCTTGACCTTGGTTCATACCACCTTGCTGACCGCCTTGGCCACGGCTATCAAGCATTTGCATTTCCATTGCATTGATTTCGGTTTTGTAGCGATCTTGACCCGTAGTCTGATCCTGCCACTTGCTGGTTTGCAGTTTACCTTCTAAGTAAACTTTAGAACCTTTTTTCAGGTATTCGCCAGCTACTTCAGCTAGTCGACGGTACATCACAATGTTGTGCCATTCAGTGCGTTCTTGTTGCTGACCTTGCTGGTCTTTCCAAGATTCACTTGTTGCTACAGTAAAGTTAGCGACTGCGTTACCGTTTGGCATGTAACGAACTTCAGGATCTTTACCTAAATTACCAACCAAAATTACTTTATTCACACCACGACTGGCCATTGAAATCTCCTGCGATTTAACATGTTCTAAATTTATTTATGTTCAAATTCTGTTGAATCAATTATGCCATTTTTATGTCTGTTGACACATCAACTATCACACAAAAATACGAATTTAATTCTTAGCTGACAGAGCCTAACACAGCTCGGGCTTCTCTTAAATCGAATTGATCATCTACTTTTAAATAAGCAGCTTTCTCTTCAATCACGACAATTGCCTCAGCAACCCCTGTAAGTTGTGATAGCTGAGTTGCCATATCTTGGGCATGATTTCTATCTTTCGCTTCAGCTTCAAGCGTATAGCTTTTAAGAAGCACTGGTTTTTCCATGCCAATGGTCAATAATAACCACACAAACATCAACGCTAACGCGACATAAAAGACACCTGAAGCGCCGACCAATTGATAAGCGCCACCACCTAACATGCCACCACAAAAAGCACCTAAGAATTGACTGGTCGAGTAAACCCCCATCGCAGAACCTTTATCGCCCATAGGACAAAACTTTGCGATTAAGCTAGGTAATGATGCCTCTAAATAGTTAAAGCCGGTAAAAAATAACACCACAGCGCCACTGAGCACCCACAAATTATCAGCATAAATTCCCATAGCAGCGAGTGATAGCATCATTATAAGCAATGAGATTTGGAACATAGTTTTAGTGTTATTGCGCTTAACGCCAATAATGATCAAGGGCACCATTAAAAAGAATGCGCCAACAAAAGCGGGGAAGTACAACATCCAGTGCTTTTCTTTGACTAAGCCTGCATCAACTAAATCTAAAGGTAATGCGACAAACACCGCTGTTAATACTAAATGAAGAATAAAAATGCCCGCATCTAATCGAAATAACTGAGGGTCCATCAGCATACGTTTAAGCTTGGTCGGCGTAGCAACAGTATCCCCTTTAGGGGCTTGAGACACAGGGTTTGGTACTAAGACCTGCACAATCACCATGCCTAACACAGCTAAAATGGCAGTTAAAAAGAATAAACCTTCAAGGCCAGCATATTGAGCGACTATCGGCCCAGCAAGTAAAGATAAAGCGAAAGAAAAGCCAATACACATCCCAATGATTGCCATGACTTTGGTTCGTTGTTCATCACGGGTTAAGTCGGCAGCGAGTGCCAATACCGCCGCAGCAATGGCTCCCATGCCCTGTAAAGCACGGCCCAGCACCACACCGTAAATATGATCAGACATCGCAGCGACAATACTACCAATAGCAAAAATGACTAAACCACCTAAAATGATAGGCTTTCGGCCATATTTGTCAGACAACATGCCCATGGGAATTTGCAAACAAGCTTGTGTTAAGCCGTATGCCCCTATGGCAATACCGACCCATAATGGCGAGAATCCTTCTAAGTGTTGGCCGTAAAGCGCAAACACAGGCATGATCATAAACAAGCCCATCATTCGTAAACCAAACACGCTGGCTAACGAAAAAGCGACTTTTTTCTCTATGCCGGATAGTCCATTCTTGGCCATTCACTTGCCCTTAATTTTGTCACAGTAAAAATTTTGAGTTGCGCATATTATCACAGCGTCCTAATTTAGCTCAAAAGGAATAATGAACCAAGCAGCAACTGATTGTCGTATTTGCTAATGAGATTAAACAAACAGGTTATAATGTGTTTTATATCCCAGTTCAGGTTATCCCGAATAGGAATGACACCGCAGAAAATGAACTAAGCACTTAGCCCTATACAACACTGTATAAAATACTGTATAAATACATCATAAAATCGACAAACCAACATAAACTATTTAGACAAAAATAGCTTAAACCCATTTAAAATTCGGCGGCTTAAAGAAGTAGATCTCTTACCAAGCCCCTGAGAACAACATCAGAGTGAAGAATGGATACCATTGAAATTCGCGGTGCACGAACCCACAATCTAAAAAACTTTGACCTCAAAATTCCCCGTGACAAACTCATTGTCATTACCGGGCTGTCAGGTTCAGGCAAATCTTCATTGGCCTTCGACACCTTATATGCCGAAGGACAACGCCGCTATGTTGAGTCTTTGTCAGCATACGCACGCCAATTTTTGAGTTTGATGGAAAAACCTGATGTTGATCATATTGAAGGCTTAAGCCCAGCGATTTCAATTGAACAAAAATCCACTTCACATAACCCACGTTCAACTGTGGGTACGATTACCGAAATTTATGACTACTTAAGATTACTATTTGCCCGTGTAGGTGAACCTCGCTGTCCCACTCATGGTCAGCCCCTCGCCGCACAAACAGTAAGTCAAATGGTCGATAAAGTCCTTGAGTTACCAGAAGGTAGTCGTCAGATGCTGTTGGCGCCTGTCGTTAAAGCACGTAAAGGTGAGCATGTAAAACTCCTAGAGAGTCTCGCAGCCCAAGGTTATGTGCGGGCGCGTATTGATGGCGATGTTTGTGACTTATCAGACCCACCAACCTTAGACTTACATGTAAAACACACCATTGAAGTTGTTGTTGATCGCTTCAAAGTGCGTGACGATCTTAAACAACGTTTAGCGGAATCGTTTGAAACCACCCTTGAAATGTCAGGTGGTATTGCTGTGGTCGCTGATATGGCTGGTGAAACGGAAGAGATAATCTTTTCAGCAAATTTTGCTTGCCCTCATTGTGGCTATTCAATGGCAGAACTTGAGCCACGTATTTTCTCATTCAATAACCCAGCTGGCGCTTGTCAAACCTGTGATGGCTTAGGGGTTCAACAGTATTTTGATGCCGACAGAGTGATCACCAATGGTGAGCTATCACTTGCTGGAGGTGCAATACGCGGCTGGGACAAACGTAACTTCTATTATTTTCAAATGCTCAGCTCACTGGCGGAACATTATAAGTTTGATGTTGAAACACCGTTCCAACAACTTACAGATAAAGTGCAAAAAATTGTACTCCACGGCTCTGGCAAGCAAAGTATTGCCTTTAAATATATTAATGACCGTGGCGATGTGGTGATCCGAAATCATCCATTTGAAGGCATCTTAAATAACATGGACCGCCGCTACCGTGAAACTGAAAGTAACTCGGTTCGTGACGAGCTTTCTAAATTCATTAATACACAACCGTGTAAAAGTTGTGGTGGTTCTCGCTTACGTGAAGAAGCACGTAATGTCTTTATTGGCGAACTAACATTACCTCAATTGACGCAGTGGTCTATTGGCGAAGCCATGACCTACTTTAACGGTGTCGAATTTTCAGGGCAAAAAGCACAAATTGCCGAAAAAATCTTAAAAGAAGTAGGTGATCGACTCGGGTTCCTCGTCAATGTGGGATTAAATTACTTAAGCTTAGATCGTTCAGCAGACACACTATCAGGTGGTGAAGCGCAGCGGATCCGGTTAGCGAGCCAAATTGGCGCCGGACTCGTTGGTGTCATGTATGTATTAGATGAACCCTCTATTGGCCTGCATCAGCGTGATAATGAGCGCTTACTTAATACCTTAATCCATCTTCGTGATCTAGGTAATACCGTGATTGTAGTTGAGCATGACGAGGATGCCATTCGCATGGCAGATCATGTTATCGATATTGGCCCTGGCGCAGGAGTGCACGGTGGTGAAGTTATTTGTTCTGGTGGCTTAAACGATATCATCGAATGTGAAGAATCGATCACAGGTCAGTACATTTCGGGCAAAAAACAGATCCATGTCAGTGAGCAGCGCACCCCAATAGACCCGAAAAAGGTCATTGAACTCACTGGAGCAACGGGTAACAATCTTAAAAATGTCGATTTAACGATTCCTATCGGGCTATTCACTTGTGTAACTGGGGTATCTGGTTCTGGTAAGTCGACCCTAATTAACGATACTTTTTATAAGATTGCTCACCGCATGCTAAATGGCGCCACAATTGATGAGCCCGCTCCGCATAAAAGCATTAAGGGCATGGAGCAATGCGACAAGGTCGTTGATATCGATCAAAGCCCTATTGGCCGAACACCTCGCTCAAACCCAGCCACTTATACGGGCATTTTTACTCCGATACGTGAGCTATTTGCCGCAACACAAGAGTCGCGTAGCCGTGGTTACCAACCTGGCCGTTTCTCATTTAACGTAAAAGGTGGACGCTGTGAAGCTTGTCAGGGCGACGGTCTCATTAAAGTAGAAATGCACTTTTTACCTGACGTGTATGTGCCATGTGATTCATGTAAAGGCAAACGCTATAATCGTGAAACCTTAGACGTGAAATACAAAGGCAAAAACATCCACGAAGTGCTGCAAATGACCATCGAAGAAGCACGTGTATTCTTTGACCCTATTCCAGCCATTGCACGTAAACTGCAAACCTTAGTGGATGTCGGTTTGTCATATATTTGCCTCGGACAAAGCGCCACGACCTTATCAGGCGGTGAAGCTCAGCGAGTCAAACTTGCTAAAGAACTGTCTAAGCGTGATACGGGTAAAACCTTGTATATTCTTGATGAACCAACAACCGGGTTGCACTTTGCTGATATTCAGTTATTACTTGATGTATTACATAGACTAAAAGCCAAAGGTAATACTATTGTTGTTATTGAGCACAATTTAGATGTGATCAAAACAGCCGACTGGATTGTGGACTTAGGACCAGAAGGTGGTTCAGGCGGCGGGACAATACTCGTAACAGGTACGCCTGAAGATGTTGCTAAAAACACTAAGTCGCATACCGCACGCTTTTTACAGCCACTGTTGGAGAAAATGCCACAAGTTACTGAGGCTAAACCCAAGAAAGCGGCAAAAAAGACGATAAAAAAATCTGTTAAAAAATAAGCTATCAAGCAACATCGGACGATAAGCCAGAGGGAACGAAATGGAATTTCTAATCAAGCCTCTGGCTAATGCACATACTGTTATCAACAAGGGTATGCGCTTCGCGCTTAAATTACTGAGCCTGATGATGTTATTGTCGCTAACTGCTTGTGCATCTAAAAACTGCGGCAATCAACCTATCAGTCTTTGGGCAGATAAAAGCCAACTGCTCGAAGATATACGTATTTTAACTAGCCCTGAATTTGAAGGACGTAAAACCAATACGCTTGGCGCCGAACAATCTCGGCAATATCTCATCAAACGCTTTCAAGAACTCGAACTTACCCCTTGGCAAGATTCGTTTTTAGTCCCCTTTCAATATCGGTCAAACTTCGCTGATAAAGAAGGGATAAATGTTATTGGCACAATTAGAGCCAAAAATGATAGCCAACGATGGCGAGTAATTACCGCCCATTACGACCACCTTGGCAAAAAAGGCAATAAAGTATTTGCTGGTGCAGATGACAATGCTTCAGGCGTTGCTGCTATGCTAGCTATCGCCGAGCATTGGCAGTCAAATGGTGATGACAAGGTTAACTTAATGCTTGTAGCAACCGACGCTGAAGAGTCAGGCTTATATGGTTCTTATGCAGTGGTTGAACAGTTAACTGCACAACCTAGCATGCAGATAGAAATGTCGATAAATTTAGACATGGTAGGTCACCCTTCAAGACCAAAGTCCATTTATATAGAAGGCGAGAGAAATTTAACTGAATTTAATCAGCTTAAATACCAACTCCAAGACTATAATCAATTATGTGTCAGAGAAAGTCGTTCAAGAATGCAAAACGGCAGCATGGTAAAAATTGACTGGTTACGAGCTTCAGATCATTACCCGTTTCATAAGGCAGGGATTCCATGGCTTTATTTAGGTGTTCCTACCCATAAATATTACCACACGGTAGAAGATACAATTGAAACACTTGATATCGGATTTTTAGCCGCCGTCACTGAGACCGCTTTTGAATTAATCTCAGTGGATAAGCAACAAATTGCTTTTCAATAATCAGGCCAATTTTAGTTTTATATTGAAAATATATAGTCATAGAGGCTAAAGCTTGCTATAATATTGCCCCTTTGACGCGGGAAATCGACACGGGGTTGATTTTCTGTCTGTGAAACTTTAGCACGAATGCGACTATTTTCGTGCATACCCACAAGGCTACAACTCAATGTCATCCGATGAAAGAACTTTCCGCGAACTTGGTTTATCCGAGAATTTGCTTCGTGCCCTTGACGATTTAGGTTACGAAAAACCAACACCAATTCAAGCTGCTAGTATCGATCCTTTAATGGAAGGTAAAGATATTTTAGGCCAAGCTCAAACTGGTACTGGTAAAACTGGTGCATTCGCACTACCACTACTTAATAGTGTCGATCAAAAACTCAATGCTCCTCAAATCTTAGTATTGGCTCCCACTCGTGAGTTAGCAGTACAGGTTGCTGAAGCATTTGGTAGCTACGCTAAACACATGAAAGGCTTCCATGTACTACCTATTTACGGTGGTCAAAGCATGCATCAACAACTTAGTGCGCTACGTCGTGGCCCACAAGTCGTTGTTGGTACGCCTGGTCGTGTAATGGACCACATGCGTCGTGGCACACTGAAACTTGATGCGCTTAAAGCATTAGTACTTGATGAAGCTGATGAAATGCTAAAAATGGGCTTCATCGACGATATCGAATGGGTACTTGAGCACAAGCCAGCTGAAAGCCAATTAGCACTTTTCTCTGCAACTATGCCAGAGCAAATCAAGCGTGTTGCTAACAAGCACCTTAACAAGCCTGTTCATATCAGCATCGCAGCAAGTCATACGACTGTTGAATCTATTGAACAACGTTTTGTTCAAGTATCTCAACACAACAAGCTTGAAGCATTAGTCCGTGTATTAGAAGTTGAAAATACAGAAGGTATTATCATCTTCGTACGTACTCGTAATAGCTGTGTTGAACTAGCAGAAAAATTAGAAGCTCGTGGTTACGCTTCTTCACCATTACATGGTGACATGAACCAACAAGCACGTGAACGTGCTGTTGACCAGCTAAAACGTGGCAAGCTAGATATTCTTATTGCGACAGACGTTGCAGCCCGTGGTCTTGACGTTGAACGTATTGGACACGTAGTAAACTACGATATCCCATATGATTCAGAAGCTTATGTACACCGCATTGGTCGTACAGGTCGTGCTGGCCGTACTGGTATGGCAATTCTTTTCGTTACTAATCGTGAAATGCGTATGTTACGTACCATTGAACGTGCAACGAACAGCCGTATTTCGCCAATGAAAGTACCTAGCCCAGAAACAGTAACAGAGCGTCGTTTATCTCGTTTAGGCGAACAAGTTCAAGAAACCATTAATGGTGACTTAGACTTCATGAAAAACGCAGTAGCTGAATTATGTCAACAGCTTGAAATCGATACAGATTTACTTGCTGCGGCATTATTACAACAAGTTCAGGCTGAACGTCCTTTACAACTTCCTCCAATTCAAGAGCGTCAACGTGATTCACGTGACCGCGATCGTGATGGTGGCAGAGATCGCAACAGCCGTCGTGATTCACGTGGTGGCCGCCCAATGCCTACAAGCTTTGGTAGTGCAGAAGGCTTAAAAGATAAGCCTGATGTTAAAATGTGTCGTTACGTAATTGAAGTAGGCCGTGATAATGGCGTTGGTGTAGGTAACATCGTTGGTGCAATTGCTAACGAAGCTAATATCGACAGTCAGTTCATTGGTCAAATTCAGTTATTCGACCAAGTGACTTCAATTGACTTACCAGACGGTATGCCAAAAGATGTGTTAACACACCTTCGTAAAGTACGTGTTTGTGGTAAGCCACTTAACATCAAAGAAGCAAGTGACACTCCATTCCCAGAGTCTACACGTAGCGACCGTCCACGTCGTCCACGTAATGACCGTTCTCGTGGTGATCGTAATGATCGTCCTCGTGGCGACCGTCGTCCACGTAAACCACGTGACAGCGAGTAATTGATCACAGTATCAACAATCTGTTGAAACCCTGTAATAAAAATGGAGCTTAGGCTCCATTTTTTTATGCTGTTTTCTGTATAATCCTTCGCTCATTTTGATACCTACTGATACATAGTTTTATTTCATGTTACTAAGCACATACCTAGCCAAACATATTACTCGCGCACTTACACTAATATGCAGTGTTTTACCTATTGTTGTGTCTGCAGATCAACATCAGCAGGTTTTAGCGACATCAAATGGTGACTGGGTACAGTTCAGTTTTGAGAATGATGCATTTGGCCTTATTAATACCAGTGATAATGGCTACAGCAATGGTTTAGAGTGGAGTTGGGGTAGGGCAATCGTCGATGATTTTGATGAGCTTAACATGCCCACTTGGCTCACAGGTCTTTATGGTTACAGTTATTTAAACCATGGTGCATCAAGACAGTATCAAATTAGCTATAGTGTATCCCAGCGCATGTACACCCCTGATGATCTACAACAAGCGGAACTCATCGAGTCAGACAGGCCATATGCTGGCACCTTATTATGGCAATCTACATTACGTAGTTTTGGTGATGGTATCGCCGATAATTTAAGTATAACTTTAGGTCTTGTCGGGCCAGGTTCACTTGCTGAGCAAACTCAAAAACAAGTTCACGAAATCATTGATGCCAAAGAGCCAATGGGCTGGGATAATCAGTTAAGTAATGAGCCTGTATTCAGAGTTGAAGCACAACGCCTATATCAATGGGCATACACCCCAATTTCAGAAAATGTCGAATTTGATACTGTTATTCATGGAAATGCGGCAATAGGTAATTTAATGAGTGATGTTGGTGCTGGTATGTCATTTCGTATCGGTAACATTCTGTCTCACAGTTATGCCTTCGTAGCGCAAGCTGCATCAAGAAGTAACAATGGATACCAAGTAAAACCTGCTAGCGAGTTAAGCTGGCAGCTGTTTTTGACCTTGTATGGACGTTATGTATTTAACGATATAACCCTTGATGGCAATAACTTTACAGATAGCCACTCAGTCGAGCTGACGAACCAACAAGCAATGATCAATTCAGGATTTATGCTTAACTGGCAAAACTGGGGATTAACCTTTTCAGTCATTCGTGGCACTGAGCAATATAAAGATCAACCAAGTACTGCCAATTTTGCAGCAGTCAATATCAACTATCGTTTCTAACGATACCTGTCAGCTGATGGCTGCTTGCGCTTTTGCTGTAATAAAGGCCATATCTGCATGGCAAAAACAGCGCCGACAATTAAGATAATCCCAAGCAATGACCAAGCATCAATGGCATCAGCCCTAAAGGTGTTGGGCCATAAGTTCATCTTTACCACCAGACTATTAGCAATGAAACTCAACACAGGTGTCAGAGCCAGCATAGCGCTGACTTGCGCTGTGGGCCAATACTTGATGGCTTGTCCAAAGCTACCGTAAGCAATCAACGTATTGGCTGCGCAGAATAAAATAATAAACCACTCAGATGAGTTCATCTTAGAGAATTGGCTGAAATCACAGAATGGCGCCATCACGACAACACCCAAACCATAGATATATAGCAATACGTTATTAGGCGATAACTTAGCGATCAGCGACTTTTGCAATAAAGCATAACTGGTCCAAGAAAGTACAGAGAACTGCACGATTAACACCCCAAAACCAATTTGACTATTATCACTGGCAGACATATCAAGACTTGGATGGAAAAACAGTAATACTCCCAAGGCCAGAGTTGCAAAACAGCTCAACTGCACCGCAGTTAAACGCTCCTTAAAAAATAACGCACCACCGAAAGCAAGGTAAAATGGCGCAGTCTGAAAGTTAAGTTGTGCAGTACCTGGCGATAAATAATCTAAGGAATACACAAACGAAGTGTAGTTACACATGAGTAAAATGCCGGCGGCACTGAGCTTAACCCAATCCCCTCGTGAAAGTGACATGAACTGACGTAAATACCCTAGATGCCACATCACCAAAAAGGTCACGATAAATGCCACTAAAAATCGAAACCAAGTCAAGGTAACCGGATCGATAAAATTTCCAGAGAGTGTTAACGCTATCGGTAATATGCCCCAAAAAATGACGGCAATAGACACAAAAAATAAACCGAGTTTGGTAGGATGCACAGAATGTCTCACAGATGTTAACAAGAGTATAAGCTGCAATATCTTGCCTGATACAGACCAACGAATAAAGCATTAAAAACTAATATTAAGCCCCTCAGTATTCGCTATACAGGATTAAGAGTTTAGCCCTGTTATAAGCATGGAAATCTGGCTTAATAAAGGTAAAATAGCCGCCATTAAAATACCGACATATCCTGTTATTAAAGGATAGCTCCCTACACTTAACCTCTAAGGAATACTGGTCATGAGTCTTGCTGATTCAGTTCTCGCAATTAACAATGATTTGCCTATTCGTACCGACAAACCGGTACACAGTGGCAAGGTCCGCAGTGTTTATTGGCTAACCGATACTGATAGTCGCCGCCTTATCAAAGACAAAGGCTACGATGCTCCAGCGGATACACCATTAGCCATCATGGTGATCAGTGATCGCATTTCAGCATTTGATTGTATTTTCCATGGCGAAGGCAACCTGCAAGGTATTCCTGGCAAAGGCGCAGCACTGAATGCGATTTCCAACCACTGGTTTACCTTGTTTGCAGAGCATGGCTTAGCAGACAGCCATATCCTAGACATCCCACATCCATTTGTTTGGATAGTACAAAAAGCACGACCAATTAAAGTTGAAGCAATTTGTCGCCAATACATTACTGGCTCGATGTGGCGTGCATATGCAAAAGGTGAGCGTGAATTTTGCGGCATCACCTTACCTGAAGGCTTAGAGAAAGATCAAAAACTGCCTGAGCTGTTAATCACTCCTTCTACCAAAGGGATTTTAACAGGTATTCCTGGCGTTCCAGAGCAAGACGATGTCAACATCAGTCGTGCAGACATTGAAGCCAATGTGGAAGCATTTGGGTTTGAAAAGGCATCCGATATCGATTTATACGAAAAACTGCTTAAAGAGGGCTTTAACGTAATTTCAGATGCCTTAGCTAGCCACGACCAGATGTTTGTCGATACCAAGTTTGAATTTGGTTACGTAGATGACAAAGAAGGTAATTCGAAACTGATTTACATGGATGAAGTGGGTACGCCTGATTCATCACGTATTTGGGATGGCCCTGCTTACCGTGACGGTAAGATTGTAGAAAACTCAAAAGAAGGTTTCCGTCAGTTCTTACTCAATCACTTTGATGACGCTGACATTTTATTAAATAAAGACAGAATGCCTGAGCGTGAAGCATTAGCACGTGACAACGATCTACCTCTTGAAGCGATGATGAATGTATCGCGCACCTATACCGGTGTTGCTGAAAAAGTCACAGGTAGCAGCATTAAGCTTCCTGAAAACCCTAAAGCCGATATCATTAAAGTTTTACGTGAAAATTTCGACTTAATCGACTAATAATGAATTTAGCAGAGTAAAAAGGCGCCTAATGGCGCCTTTTTACTGGCAGTGACCTTTAGAAGTACTTAATCCAACCCTGTTTACTTTGATGCTTATATTGACTAAACCACTTGGTGGGAAAATACAGTAATACCGCTAAAATAACTGTCGTAATCCATACCCAACTAATGTCTGTAAATCCATATAAATCACCATAGTTTGGCCCAATTACATTTACTGCAAATCGGTACATAGCAAGTAATAAATACAAATGAACAATATAGAAAAACATCGGCGCTGAGCCAAAGGTAGACAAGACTTTACCGTAACGCGGGTTTACTTTTTCAAGTGCACGTAAACAGAATAAAGTGCCGCCAATAGTCACTAGCAAGAAAGCTAAAGAAGGTGGGTATTTAGTTAAATTAAACACCGACTTCAGCGTCATCAGTATACTGTCACCTTGCTGCCAATCTAAGGTTTCACCATAAATATTAAAACCACGCAAAATAGCGAAAATAACAAAACAGCTTAGACCAAGTTGAATAAGGATTTTGTGACGCTGTTTATCTTCAAATGAAGCACTGTATATTGGCGCCATAACATAGCCTAACAGTATCACGCCTATCCAAGGCAACACGGGATAACTAGCTCTAATTCCAATAAAGTCATTAGGTAAAATATTACCGCGATCATGCAATATCGCCCATAACGTGTAACCCCACTCACCTGGTGAGAACTGTATAGGCGTTAACATGTTGTGGCCAAATACGATGACTAGGCCAATAACACCAAGCCAAACTCGAGGTAAGCCAATCAGTAATGCGAGTGCTAGCATACTAATACCAATCGCCCACATAACCTGTAGCCAAATCATCTCGTAATTACCCATCCACTGAAAAGTAATCACGGTGCATTCTAAGGCAATAATAAACAGACCACGCTTAATTAAAAAAGACCTTGCTGAGCGCTCTGGCCCAAACTGAGGATGATTGTATAACCAAGCTGACACGCCAGTTAAGAAGACAAAAGTCGGTGCACAAAAATGTGCTGCAAATCGACTGATAAATAACCCTGTACTGGTACTGTCTAAGGTCATTGGGTCAGTCACTTGTTCATGAAAGAAAAATCGCTCCCTGACATGATCTAACAACATGATTAACATCACGATACCACGCATGATATCAATACTATCAATACGCTTTTTAAGTACTGATTGACTTACAGTATTCATTTATTGGGTTCTCTTTGGGAACTTAAGAATGATCATTATTAGCCACAAATGTGCTTCTATCACTATAACAATCATCTGCAAACGGGTTTGTTCTTTATCGAAAATAGCCCATAAAGCCATCTCAAATAACAGTGAAAAATTTTCAAAAAATTTACAATTTAGCCCATTTGTAAATGATAATGATTTTCATTCATTTTTTGTTAACTTTTCTTTATCATTTGGTGCAAATACTCCATTTGCAATAACAATTGCCCATTCTAGTGAAAAGCACTGTGCTTTCACAGCAGTTAAGATGATGAAAATATGAAACTAAGTCCTATTTACTTATCCATGTTATGCGCTTTAAGTGCATTACAAAGCGTATCAGCAGAAGAAATTAATGAAACTGATAATCAGAATCAGCCGAGCAATCTAGAAGTGATTGAAGTTAAAGGCCGATATATTGAAGGTTATAACGCTCACTCAGCAAGTGGAGCTTCTCGATTAGACTTAGCAATTGTTGACATTCCTCAATCCGTTTCTGTTATCACAAGCGCGCAGCTACAGGATTTTCAGCTAAATGATATTAATTCTGCATTAGATAGCGCTACCGGTATTAATGTTGAGCGTATCGAAACTGATCGAACTTACTACACTGCACGTGGTTTTGATGTCACCAACTTTCAAATTGATGGCGTCGGTTTACCACTAACCAATGGTAATAACCACGCAGATGAAGATACTGCGATTTATGACCGTATTGAAGTTATCCGTGGTGCAAATGGCCTAATGACTGGTGTCGGTAATCCATCTGCCACCATTAACTTTATTCGTAAACGCCCTACGGCACAAAGTAACCTTAATTTACGAGCGAGTTACGGAAGCTGGGATAACAAACGCATAGAAGCCGATGGCACTTACATAATTAATGATACTTTTGCAGCAAGAGCTGTTGCCGTCAAGCAAACCAAAGATTCATATTTAGACAGATATGAAACTGACAAGACGATTATGTATGCCTTTCTCGAAGCCAACTTGGGTGACAATACATCACTATCTATTAGCCACAGTTATATAAATAACGATGCTAAAGGCAATAACTGGGGCGCTTTGCCACTTTTCTATACTGATGGCAGTCCAACCAATTATGATCGCTCAACCAATACTTCAGCTGACTGGTCAAATTGGCAAGTTGTCAAAAACAATACTGTCGCAGAGCTAAGCCATTACTTTAATAATGACTGGCATTTACGTGCAACCTACTCACACCGCACCACCGATGAAGATACTGAGCTCTTCTATGTATATGGCACACCTGATAAAGAAACCGAGCTCGGATTAACCGGTTATGGCAGTGAGTATGATCTTGATGATGAACATGATTTAGTCGACGTATATTTAAATGGTGACTTTGAACTGTTTGGAAGAGACCATCAGCTGGTCGTGGGTGTGAACTATGCGAAAGTAAGTTATATCGACACATCCTTATATGATTACACCACTGGTAATGGTTTCCCGGCAATGCCAGATCTCAACACCTGGGATGGTAATACTCCTAAACCAACTTTTGCTGACGGCCTGAGTGGCAGTGATGTTGAAGCGACCCAAAAAGCGGCTTACTTCACAGGTAGATTTAATTTATTCGAAGGTTTCCACTTGATTGCTGGCGGTCGCTTTAACGACTGGCAGGTTGATGGAGAAGCTTATGGTAATGATCAAACTGTAGAAGATGCTGAATTCATTCCTTATGTTGGCGCAGTTTATAATATCATTCCTGAACTTTCAGCCTATGCGAGTTATACCGAAACATTCACCTCTCAAACAGAAAAAGATATCAATAACAACATCTTGAAACCTGTTACGGGCGAAAGCAGCGAAATAGGGCTAAAAAGTGAGTTATTTGATGGCAGGTTGATCACCACTGTGGCTTACTTCAATGTCATTCAAACCAACTTAGCGACGCTAGACCCAGATACCGCTGAGCTTCCACCGACTGAACAGCGTTATTACGGTGCAGATGGCATCGAGAGTAAAGGCTTTGAACTTGATGTCGCTGGCGAAGTTTACCCAGGATTAAATGTGAGTCTTGGCTACACTGACTTTGATATCAGTACTAGCGACGAAACGAATCAGGTAGCTAATTACACTCCTGAAAAATTATTCAAGTTAGGCACCACTTATGAAATTCCATTCTTAGAAGGTTTAACAATTGGTGCAAACATGCGCTGGCAGGATGATATTTTCCGCTACCAAGAACCAACGAAAACAGTTGTGACTACGCAAGATGCGTATGCCATTGTTGATCTGATGGCTCGTTATGAGTTTAACGAAAATATTGAGCTAAGCGTTAATGCTAAAAACATCACCGACGAGAAATACTTAACGAGCCTATACTGGGCGCAAGGTTTCTATGGTGCTCCAACAAATTATAGCGCGACATTAAGCTGGAAATTATAAGCTGATGTAGAGGCTTCTTGCTGTAAAGCAAGAAGCCTTTTTTGATCCAATTAGAGTCAATTATGAGAAAAACATTATTTAAATGGCACTCCTATGGAGCCTTAATTGCGATGCTGCCGTTATTGATCATTTCAATAACTGGCAGCATTTTGGTTTTTAAGGTCGAAATAGACAGCCTTTTGCGCCCATCGCATATGGTCGTTGATGCCACAGCAACCAGCGAGCGAGTCAGCTTAGATACCTTGATGCAAACGACACTGGCTGCAAATCCAGGTTACGAGCTAGGTGGATGGGGATTATTTGACGATAAGCACCGTTCAGATGCAGGTTACTTGATTAAGCATGGCACTGAACAATGGGAAAAGATTTATATCAATCAATATAACGGCGAGTTATTGTCAGTCTCCCAGCCAATGGGACACTACATCACTGATTGGTTGCTCGAATTGCATTACACCTTTTTACTCGATGTTAAAGGCGCTTGGGTTGGCTTTGCTGCCGCACTGATCATGTTATTTTTAGGGATCAGCGGCATCATTTTATACCGTCGTTTTTGGGCAAAGTTGTTCACCATGCGCTTTAAAGCCGTTAAGCGTGTTTTATTTAGTGATATTCACAAGTTCATCGGCATTTTAAGCTCACCAATTTTAATCATCATGGCTTTTACCGGCGGCTACTGGAACATTGCTGGCATCTTGCATGAAATAAACGAGCACGGTGATGGCGCCCATGTTTACATCACTGCTCCACTTCATAGTCCTGAGATTTCTTTCGAGTCATTGCGGCTAAAAAGCCATGCTGAAATACCCAGTTACCAAGCTGGCTACTTGGCTATGCCCCATGAACCCGAACGAGATATTACTTTTTATGGCGCAGTACAAAGCAGTAACCCTTTGCATAGTGAGTACGCAAGCACTGTCAGTTTTGACAAAACCACAGGCAAACTCCTTAATAAACAAGATATTCGAGAAGCGGGTTTATTAATGGTGTTTTTAGACAGTTTTAGAAAACTGCACTTTGGTTACTTTGGCGGACTCATTACTCGTATTATTTGGTGTATTGTAGGGTTAATGCCAGTACTACTAGGCTTTACAGGCTTATATTTATATTGGAATCGGCGTCAGCAAAAATCCGCATCCAAACGGGCCAGAGTGGCCATAGACTCTCAGCCAGTGGCTTGAAGTGACAACAACCAATAAAAAAGGAGCCTAAGGCTCCTTTTTTACTAACCTACCATATCCAATCTCGCCATTAGTGATGAGTTGACTCATTTTGAAGCCTAAACGTACGGCCAAGGCATAAGGTCAATAAAAGTAATAAACCCAAGTAACCTAAACTGCCACCAGCATTTTGTTTAATTTCACCGACTTTTACTTTTGATACTGCCGCTTGAGGGTATGCCAGCGCAATGAGCACTGGATCATGATCTGATGAAGAGTAAACATTATCAGACTTGGCTAGCTCTCCGGTATATTTACTGCTGTATTCGAACAAGTTAGATTCAACCGCATTGATATGCCAATCTTCAATGGCTACCATACGTGCTGCTAAGCTGGCATTACCTAAGGCGTGGTCTAAATTGCCTAGTTCACCTCGATAACTGTATGAGTACGTCGCTGCGCCATGGGCTTGCGTATTTAAATTAATAAACCCATAGCCTTTATCAATTACCTAGCCTGTTGCTTCATACTCAACGCCATTTAAACGGGTATATGATGCCGTTTTAATGACTCGTTCACTTAGCGCTGCATCATAATCAGTTAGCACTGCTAATGGATCTTCTTTGCCATAGGCATTTAAATCACCAATAACCAATACATCCCCTTCTATGTCTTTAACCGACTCGCCTATGACCTTAGCAGCAGAGACTCGAAACGCATTACACTTGCCTTGTAAATCTACTGGCTCTGATTCTTCATTGAAGCTTAACCAATCTTCGACACAGCCTGAGCCTTTAGATTTAAAGTGATTCACTACGATTGTCAGTTTTTGCTCATCAATCATAAAAGCTTGCATTAAGCTATGGCGCTGGTATTTATGATATGCAGGGTTCGTTTCTTTTACATCGCCATTTCTACGTGTAATCACCCCTTCTTCTAGATGCTGTTCAGGTGTTGGTATCACCTTTGCTTTTCCATCTAAAGTCACCACAGAAGGTCGATATAATATACCGACAGCAATAGCATCTGAGCCGACAAAGCCGCCATTGTCAGTGACTTCAACAAATTGATAAGCAAGTTCAGCAGGCAGCTTTGCATTAAGCGCTGTGACTAAATTTTGAATGGCACTTAATTCACCAAAGCCATTATTCTCAACTTCCATTAAACCAATAATATCTGCATTCATTGCCGCCATTGCATTAACGATTTTGGTCCGCTGCAATCGCATTTCTGATTCAACTTTTGCCCCTCGGTTATGGCCTAATGGGTTAGCATCTCCGCCAAATTCGCTATTAAAGAAATTCAGCACATTAAAACTTGCGACCCGAATATCACCTTGGTTTGCAATCGTAGGTGCCGCCGTTCTGTCTTGATTACGAATAAAGTCGCTAGCATTGATGCTATTGGTTGGCATCAAACGGTATTGATCGTAGCTATAGCCAATGACTCCTTCAATGTTGGTCAAGGTATCTCCGATACGAATATAACCGTTATCGGCATTAAAATTTAAAAAATACGGCACCTCGCCATGCTCAGCTTTATAGTCAGATTCAACCACAAGTTGATTGCTGATATTGGCACTGTGTAATGCGATTGCGTCAGTGGATAAAGGTGAATAAACCTGGGTGGCTTTCATTAATGGTGCTTGATGTGACAACACCATGTTATTACGGTATGAATCATAATCGAGGCTAAATGAACGTGTGACTTTCATATCACTCGCTGTTGTTAACACAACTTTCATGCCTTCAAATCGCTCAAGAGTTTGAGCCAAACTTTGACCTTCTTGAACCAATAAAGGCGTAGCAGCAAGCTCACCAACATGGTTACCGAGTGTAAATTTTTGCTGTTGTTCTATATTGATTTGGGTAAAGCCTGAATACTCTTGTACTTTACCTGTGACACAGACTTCCATCCCTGGGACGATTTCTGCGGGTGCAGACGCTCCCCAATGCACAAAAATACCGTCTGATGCTAAAGGTGAACCTGCAGCGAGAGGATCTTGAATAAAGAAACCTTTGTATAATCTATCAGCTCGAGCTGTTACTACGCCTCGAGTGGTTAATTCATTAACGGATTCATTTGTGCCTTCCACCACAAACGGGCTACTGCTTCCTGTGCCTTGGATCTGAGAAATCGGGGTAATCGAGGCAGCTTCACATAACACATCATTCGCCGTTGATGCTGCTTCATTGACCGTTTTAGCTTGTAACCACATCGGCATGGACAACGTAATCCCTAGCGATACTGCCGATAACATCCTTAATCTCATTGACCACTCCAACTCATTATCTTTCTGCTTTGTAATACAAAATAACTCAATCAACAACTCGGTTGATTTCCTAATCAAAATAGGAGCCGAAGCTCCCATTTTATGTGTCATCCAGTCAAGCTTAAATCGCCGCTTGCGCAACTGAAACATGATTTATTAATATTTTGCCGCTATATCTGGTTTAGGCATGGTGTTCTCAATAAATTCACGTAAGTCTTGGTTTGACTGTTTTAGATCTTCAGAACGTAAGTACATCATATGACCACTTCGATAACCTTTAAAACTTAAACGGTCTTTCATCTTGCTACTTGGATCAAGTTGCCACATGGTGTATTTGGCATCAAAGTAGTTGGTCGCACCGTCATAGTAACCAGCTTGAACCATGACATTTAAATACGGGTTTTGTGCCATTGCTTGACGTAAGTTTTCACCGGTTTTGTTGTTAGTGCGATCCCACGGATGCACATCACCTAACATGTAATACTTAATATCGGTTTTATAGTTTAACTCTTCACGAATGTACGCATTAATTGCTGGTGTAAAAGAGTGTAACCATGACGTTAACTCAGCATTGTAATCTGGACTATCGCCAACATCTTGCTTATCAATCCCTAAGTAACGAGAATCTAAACGCCCCACAGTTTGACCACGCTCACGTAATAATTCTTTCCAGAAAAAGCGAGTTGAAACATCTAGATTAGACTTCAATACAGCATCGACACTTAAGCCTGAGAAGTAAGCTACTTTCTCAGCAATTTTTTGCTTATGATCAGGCGCAATAAAACCACCCATTGCCAACGCAGGTATGTATTCATTAATGGTAAATGCCTCAACCTCAGGTAAAAACTCGGTTAAATCTGTATTTTGTAAATCGGCAGATAACGCCTTGTGGTACCAAGCGGCTGCGGCAAAATAAGGAAGGCGGTTAGCGGCTTTTACAGGGCCTTTACGTTCAATACCAATATCGGTTGGTGAAACCAGCACGACGCCATTTAAATACATCCATTGACGATCTTGTAACTCCAATGCCAAACCAGATACACGTGTAGTACCGTAACTTTCACCGATTAAGTATTTAGGTGAACGCCAGCGCTCATTGCGGCTCACAAAGGTATTTAACCATTCTGCTAAATACTTAATATCAGCATTAACCCCAAAGAACATTTCCTGTTGTTCATCTTTTGATGGCATCTCGCCATCTTTATTAGGTAACACCCGTGAATAACCCGTATTAACAGGGTTTACATACACGATATCGGCAACATCTAAAATAGAATATGGGTTGGTTTTAACCCCATAAGGCTGCAAAGGGTAGCCTTCGTCATCAACGTTAATGGCACGAGGACCTGTGTAACCTATGTCCATCCACACAGACGCTGAACCTGGACCACCATTAAATGATATCAATAAAGGACGTTTGGCGTTATTTCTAACGTTATCTCGCTGATAATAGGTATAACTTAAGGTTGCGACCGCATCGCCATTTTCGTTCCACACAGGTTGGGTACCAACCGTTGCGGTATAAGAAAAGCTATTACCATTCACTTTCGTTTTATGTTCAGTGACTACCGTTTCATCAATGGCAATTTGACGACTATGCATACTGACATTTGTCTGCTTATGAGCTGACACTTCATTACTTTGGTCAGCAATAACGTCGCTTACTGTCATCATTGATGCAACGCTGACCATCACAGCCGCGAGGGGAATTAGCTTCATACCTGTTCTCTTTTTGTTATCTATATTAGGATATTGATGTGATCTTATTAAATTACCAAATCATAAGAAGTGCAATCACAGTAATATAACCTCAGCCCGAGACTGCACTTAAACCCAAATAAGCAACTGAATTTAAAGTATAAAAAAGATCAACAATAATCGTAAGCAAACGTACATTCACATTTAAGGTCGCTTAATGACACAGGTAACATCTCAATCTTGGTTACAACCTGATTGGCCCAAGCCTGCACAACAGTGGGTAAATCGATCATTAGGGGAGCTGGATTACCAAGTTATTGGTTCGTTAGCGCTGATAAAAGGCTGGAGTCTCGGGTACGTTTATAAACAAAAGACAAACAAAGGTGATGTATTTTTTAAAGCCACTGCTTCACTACCTTTGTTTTCTAATGAATCGCAGTTATGTGCAACATTGTATGACCTTTTTCCAAATGCTATAGCAACCACGCTGGCTTATGAGCCTAGGCAACAATGGTTATTAACCGCTGATTTTGGCACTGCTTTTGTTGATACTGTGCCATTGTCAGATTGGGCACTCCCCTTTAATGTCTTTGCAAAATTGCAGCAGCGCTCTATCCAGCATCTCGATAAATTAATCGATTCTGGCTGCATACAACGTGATATTCGTAACTTACCCGATCAATTAACAGCCATGTTTGCTAATGACAACATAACCGCTCGCCTACCTAAAGACATGCCACAATCTGCTGCGCAAATCAGCGAGGTCATGACTAAATTGACACAACAGATTAATGCATTGCTGCAACTTGGCCTCCCTAACACCTTAGTGCATAGTGATTTACACATCGAAAATATTGCACCCAATACTGCATTAGCAACTGAACCAGCAAGCGAGCCGTTTATCTATTTTGATTGGAGTGATGCATGTATTAGCCACCCATTTATCGATGGCACCTATGTCTTTCGTATGGAAAAAACACCTGCAAAGCAGCAAATTGTTCAAGCCTATTTATCCCAATGGCAAAGTTATGCTGATATGGAGGCGCTTCATGAAGCTTGGCACTTAGCCGAAGGGATCTGTTATGCCCATCAAGCAGTCTCTTATGGCGCGATGAACCACATTCTCGATCACGATATGGATTTGTTACATGCCTTTGAAAATGCCTTTAGGCGTTTCATGGTTAATTTATTGAATAAATAAATGAAAACACATCTTTACTTAGCACTGTTTTAAGGTGTGTATAATCAGACTGCGCCAGCGTTTGTTGAGTCAATGTTCCCTATGTAGCATAACCGATAAAAAAGCGCTTTTTTTGTGAAAAAACCATATCAAATCGACGCCACCTGCTCTAGAATCCAATTAATTTCTTCTATTCAAGTGCTGATTTTATGAAACAAGTTGAATTTCGTAATATTGATAAACTGTTTATCAAAATGTCTATTAACGACAAGTTCTGGGCAATTTTCGGGTTATTCTTAGTAATATTGAGCTTTGTCTCAATTAATACCTACCTAGACCGTATCGATCAGATAGAACAACAATCAATGGCAATGTTAACTGAAAAGGTCAACACCACAGTTAATACGCTTATCGCTACTGATCAAATCGAACAAGCTGCAACCACTGGCTTATCGGTATCGACTTATCATCAGCAAAGCGAACGTAATGGCAACAACATTACCGCAGTAATGCAATCAAATGGACAATACTTCTCGCTTAACCAGTCTGTTTATCAACTAGAGGCAGATGCCAAACAAGCGGCACTTTATAGCTTATTGCTCACGTATTTATGGGTACTGCCTTTTGCATTAGTGATTTATTGGAATGCGACCTTTATTGGCGGCGCACTTTTCGTGCTGTGGGATACCACTAAAAAAATTGGCAATGGTGATTTAACGTCTCGCTTGGGCTTCCACCCAGGTCGTGATGAGTTCGGCACCATAGGTTGCGCATTAGATAAAGCGATGGACACATTAACCGAACTGGTTGTGACGGTTAAGCAAAGCGCAGATACCTTGCACCATACCTCGTCTTCATTTGCCGATGAAACACAGCAAAGCGCCGAGCAAATAGATCAACAATATGTCTCTTTAGACTCTGTTGCGACTGCGATGGAAGAAATGACGGCATCGTCGTTAGAGGTATCAAACATTGCTAAAAACGCCACTCAGCAAGTTGAGCAAGATTCTGAATACACTAAGCAAAGCTACAATCGTGTAAAAAGAGCAATCGAAGAGATTGAGCAATTATCAACATACATTGAAAAAACCTCAGACTCCGTAGGCAGCTTGAAAGAAAACGCGACCAAAATTAATGAAGTGATTACTACCATTAATGCTATTTCAGAACAAACGAACCTATTGGCATTAAATGCCGCTATTGAAGCAGCTAGAGCGGGTGAAATGGGACGAGGCTTTGCCGTCGTTGCAGACGAAGTCCGTACCTTAGCCAGTCGTACACAATCAGCAACGGTTGAAATCCAGAGCATGATTGAGCAATTGCAATCTGAAACCCTTAACATTGATAGCATTACCCAAGATACAGTTAAGCAAGCGCAAAGTAGCAGTGATTTAATTGCCAACATTGGGACAGACGTGAACTCAATTGCCGAGTCTTCTCGTTCGATTATGGACATGAGTTTCCACATTTCAACCTCTTCAGAAGAACAAAGCGCGGTGGCAAACGATATTGCTAAAGAGCTGACGGAAATTCGTGTTAAATCTAATACCATCAGAGATCTTGCTAATCAGTCATCAAGTGGTGTTGCTGATTTATCTGAAGCATCAGCCAACTTAGGCCGAATTTTAAGTAACTATCAAACAGCCTAAATAGGTTTGATAACGACGCATGCTTTAAAGCTCAAACATCGACAGGCCAAAGCCTCATAACAAAAATGCCGATAGCATCAGCTATCGGCATTTTTTATGAAACTGCTTCCATTCGCAGTAATGTTATTGGCACTCTACGAAAGATTACAATTGGTGTAATGTATAGCCAAACTGACTTTGGCTATCTTGGGTAAGTACAAAGCTGTAATTCGTGTCACCATCAAAACTGATTAAATCAGACTGGTATAGCAAGGTCTGTGTGCCATTATCAGATTCATATACGACATTTATTTCATAGTCATCTTGCGGCATAACCAAGCTATCTTGCTCTTCAAAATCGAGGTTTTCAATGGTGTATTGTGCTGACTCAATGGTTTCAGTGCTGCTGACAAAGTACACAATCACATCATCGTAATCTTGAGATAGGTTAGCGACATCAACATTATATTCATAAGCTCTTGGACGTAGGTCATGCTCTATCACCATGCCTTTGACGGTATCATCTCGATACAACAATAAAGTGCGGATGTCATCCTGGTTAAACGTCACAAGTACATTGTCTAAAATAACTTCGCTAGTCTCTGCATTGGTTACCGTCACACCATAATCATTAAACCCTGTTTGCGAATACTCACTGGTAGTAAATGGCGTAATGTCTTTCAAATAGTGGGACTCTAATTTACTTACGACATCAATATCTAACGTGGTATCTTCTAAACCATTGAACACTCTAAAGTCGGCCGTTGAATCAATATTGGTGTAAGTCACAGGGGTTGATGTTGAATCAACACTGTCCAAAGTGATTTTTAAATCGCCAGAGCCAAAACTATTTCTTAGAACAAACTTATAAACCGTTTCACTGGTTAAGCTCATGCTATCAGTGGTATAAACCACGTTATCAGTGCCCTGCTCTGTCAGGTAAATGATATATTCATCGGTATTTAGCATCAGCTCTGAAGTATAACCACCGTAGTTGATACTGCCTATCATAGTGGCATCTTGATAACTGTCACTATCAAGCGAGATATAGGCGTCATAAGCGTTATCTTCACTGGTTACATTGGCAACCAATACCTGCATTTTGCTGTCGTCACTATCCTCGTCATCATTGATATCATCCATATCACTGCGATCATATTCGATATCTAATAACTCAGGTGAAACATAATCACCGTAAAGCACATATAAGTGATTTGCCTCATTACTCAAAATAATCGTCTGGCTATAAATACTGACAGTATCCTCATATTCATCTAGACCATAGATTTCCATATCAACACTACCCGTATCATATCCGTAACGTGGCATTGCATCACCAAATTCAACGTCTGTGTATTGGTAGTCATCTAAAACTAATGATGTTGCTGTGCTATCCGCTGAGGCATTATAAAATTGTACGTACGCAACAGAATCCGAATCATCATCACTACTGCCATCAATCGAATCACATGCTGCTAATGAAACACTTCCCAAGCAAACCATCATCAAACTACATACATTTTTGTTAAACATACTCACTCCATTAACTGTTTAATTACATTCTCAGGAGATAGGACAGAGCACGGATGTAATTGACCGTAAAGAAGTGTAAAGAAGATAAAGCCTGCGTAAATGGCTATTTATTCGGGGAACTCAACTATTTTAAAGATATAAAAAAGCACCGCCTAAGCAGTGCTTTAATGGGTTAAGTCAACAATTGGCTTAACTACCAGCGATTTTCATATCACTTAATAAAATACCGCCAGTGCGAATAGAAGAGCGTAAATCTTGATCTTTCGCGACAGCTTGAATTCCCATAAACATATCTTTTAAATTACCTGCAATGGTAATTTCTTCAACAGGGAATTGAATCTCGCCGTTTTCAACATAAAATCCAGCAGCACCACGTGAATAATCACCTGTGACCATATTCACGCCTTGTCCCATCACTTCCGTCACAATTAACCCTGTGCCCATTTGCTTAATGAGCTCATCAAAGGTTTGGCCTGTATGACTTAATGTCCAGTTATAAATGCCACCAGCATAACCCGTATTAGTTAGGCCAAGTTTACGTGCAGAATAGCTAGTTAAGAGATACGTTTCTAATTGGCCACGATCAATGATCTGACGCTGTTGTGTCGCCACCCCTTCACTATCATAGTTAGCACTAGCAAGTGCACCAATCAAATGCGGGTTTTCTTCAATACTAAACCATTCAGGGAATAGTTGGGTATGGATTGAGTCTTGTAAAAAGCTTGATTTACGATACAAGCTACTCCCACTAATTGCCCCCACTAAATGCCCTATGAGTCCTGTCGCAATTTCTGGAGAAAACAATACAGGCAAGTTTGCCGTAGGGATCTTACGTGCATTTAAGCGATTTAATGTCTTATTTGCAGCCAATAAACCAACCGACTCGGGTGTCATTAACTCATTATATTTACGGGCAATGGTGTAATCGTAATCACGTTGCATATTGCCATCGGCTTCTTCACCAATAACGACACAACTTAAACTATAGCGAGAGCTACAATAGCCGTTTAAAAAGCCATGACTATTCCCGTAAACCTTTGCTGCAGTATGAGCGTTAGCAGTTGCGCCGTCAGAATGTTTCACTTGTTCATCAACTGACAAACTGGCTTCTTCGGCACGTATAGCAAGCTGTGCTAACTCATCAGGTGAAATGTCTTGCGGATGGTATAAGTCTAAATCACGAATGGTTTCTGCCATAAGCGCTTTATCAGCAAGACCGCTAAATGGATCAGATGAAGTGTACTTTGCGATATCATCAGCGGCCTTAACGGCGACTGCAATCGCTTCAGGACTTAAATCTGAAGTGGATGAACTGCCTTTACAACCATCACGATAAACCGTAATACCTAGTGCGCCATCTTTATTAAATTCAACCGTTTCAACTTCCTTTTCACGGGTTGAAACCGATAAGCCTTGCTGCTTACTTATCGCCACTTCTGCAGCACTGGTGCCTAATTTTTTAGCATGCTCTAATGCAACAGCAACGGCATCTTTTAGCGCCGCTAATTCAGTATCAATTTTATTGGTAGACACACACTTACTCTTCAGTTTCCATTGTTGGCACTAGCATATCAAATTCAAAACTGTATTGATAACCATCAAAACAAGGATTTAAGCGCACAAATTGCCTTAAATAAACTAACCTTTAGTTATCATGTTGAATTATCACTTAATGAACACAAATAGATTTACGCAAAATTGACGACTTAGCCGTTATTCAGTGGCCGCAATGCCCCTTGAAGTGTTATTATTCACGGATATTTATTAGAGGTTATTTACTATGAAAATTGTTGGCGATTCCGACCACTTCCATCAGCCATATGACAATGACGATGATTACGTCAGCAGAACAGAGTTCAAAAAAGAAAGTGAGGAAGCTCAAGCGCTTGGCATGCGACTTATTGCCCTAAGTAAATCACAGCTAGACAAAGTTGGTTTAGACGAATTTTTATATGATGCTGTACTAAAAACAAAAAGCATCAAACCTAAAACAGAAGCTTACCGTCGTCACCTTCAGTACATCGGTAAACTTATGCGCGGATTCGATCACGAACCAATTATTACAGCGCTTGATAACGTATTGAATAAAAACAACAATGAAACTGCTCAAGTACAAATTATTGAGAAGTTACGTGCTCGTTTACTTGAAAACCCAAATGAGGAAGTAGAAGCATTATTGGCTGACAACCCTGCATTTGAACGTCAAAAGTTACGTCAACTTATTCGCCAAGCAAATAAAGAACTCACTAAGAGTCCTGATGCAGAATCAAAATCTCACAAAGAACTATTCAAATACTTACGCGCTGGTTTAGCAGACTAAATATACTCATACAGGGATGTTGCTGATGCTACTAAAAAAAATAAAATACGCACTACCTTTATCAATCGCTTCACTTGGTTTTCTCATCGGTTGTAATGGCCCTTCAGATGACAATGGTGATAACGGAGGAGAAGACGGCAGTTATAGCATTAGTGTTATCTACCAAACGGTAGTAAACGGACAATGTGATGCAGCCACCGACTCACTCACTTTTGATATCAACGAAAGCTTTTGTGCAGTAGCCCATTTAACACTTTCTAATAGTGATGTTAGTGGTGCGATTATCAACTTTTCACCTGACTTTGGTGAAGCAAGTGCAGATAGTAAGCTCACTGACAGCGATGGTTTAGCAAGCGTTTTTATTAGTTCAAGTGGCGATGTCGGTGCTGGCAGCCTTTTAGTCAGCCATACACCAACTGATGCAGATAGCGTTACGGCAACCCGTAATTATCAATTCGAAGACACCAATACAGTCCCGACACCTGACACCATTTCTGTGGTTTCTAGCATTACTCAAGCAGGTCAAACGGTAACCAGTTTCAAAATTGATGATGCTGTTATCTTAACGGCCAATGTGCTCGACGGCACTAACCAACCCATCGTCAATCAGCTAGTAACATTCCAAGCAGGTAATGCGAGTTTATCTCCAAACACAGCACTCACATCAGCCGAAGGTGTGGCGACAATAAGCTATACTGCATCGACTGAAGAGCTAGGTGCCTACACCTTAGTAGCCAGTACTGAATTTAATGGTGAAACTGTATCAGGCACCAGTGCATATGAAGTGCTTGCCGGTGATGAAGTGATACCTGATGGTACGCTCAAGTTTGGTTATATTGATGACAGTAATACTTTCCACGAAAATCAGTTAGGCTCAACATTAATTGCAGATACTGACGGCGATTACGTTATTGGTGCGGGCGCAAGCTTTGGCGTGATAGCTGATATTATTGTAGAAGCCGATGACGGCAGCTTTGCTCCTTTACAAACCCCAACTAGCATTTCATTCACCTCTGATTGTGTCGCCAGTACTGATGCCAGTATAGACTCTCCTGTGACCACTTCTGCAGGGCGTGCAAGTTCAACATACCAAGATACAAGCTGCAGCGGCAATAGTGTTCGTAGTGAGCAAATTGTGGCTTCAGCGGTTGTTGGTAGCGAAACTTTTAGTGCAACATTTGATTTTTCCTTAGAACGCCAAACGCTTGGTAGCCTAAGCTTTATATCTGCGGAACCTACACAAATTCGTATTAAAGGCGCAGGCGGAACTGGCTCAACAGAAACGTCATTAGTGACATTTTTAATAAGTAGTGCCAGCGGTCAGCCTGCTGCCCAGCAATCTGTTGACTTCAGCTTAGATACCATTGTGGGTGGGCTAAGCTTTTCAAATGGTGAGATTACCAGTGAAGCAACCAGCAATAGTGAGGGGTTAGTTACCGTGACTGTTCAGTCTGGCACTATCCCTACCCCTGTGCGTGTGCTTGCCTCTGCAACCGACAGCGATACGGGTGATGTCATCACAACGCAGTCTGAGCAACTAACCGTGAATACCGGTTTACCTCAGCAATTAGGCTTTAGCATTTCTCCTTCGTTATTTAACCCGGAGGCGGGAAACAATAACGGTGAAGAAGTCACCATAACAGTATTTGCATCAGACAGCTTTGGTAACCCAGCACCTGATGACACTACGGTCAACTTCACAACTGAAGGTGGCCAAATCCAGCCTTCATGCTCAACGGTTAATGGGACTTGTTCTGTGATATGGACATCAGCCGATCCACGACCAGCTGATCATCGTGTAACAGTGCTCGCTTACGCGTTAGGACATGAAACTTTCTTTGATACTAACGGCAATAACATCTTTGATGATGCTGATGGAACAGCCATAGCTAATGCTTGTTTAGATAGCGCAGGTGCTCCTATCGCTTGTACTGGTAATGGCATGGACAGGGAAACCTATCATCAAAGTGGCTTTAGCGATTTAGGTGATGCCTTTAGAGATGATGATGAAGTCGGTGTTTATGTTTCTGGCAAACCGTTTTTCAATGCTGAAGGCAATACCAGTTACTCTGGCCCAGATGGTAAATTCAATGGACCCCAATGCGAAGGCAGTCTTTGTGGTGAAGGCCAAGCGAACAAAACTTACATTCGTGCAGCCACTGTACTGACCATGTCAGGTTCAGCCGCTAATATTATCGCTACCGACGTGGATAGAAATCCAGTGACTAATTTAGTCTTGGCACCTGAAGCAATGCAGACAGTATTAGTGGAGCTATATGACAGTGCTAGACAGGTCATGCCAGCAGGATCGACATTAACGGTGACAGCCATAAATGGGACGATCAACTTCGAGGGTTATACCGTTCCTAACACGACGTGTTATAGCTTCGCAGCTAATGATGCAAGCCATGCCTGTGATGAAGTTGCCACTAAGTTTACCTACACAGCTGCTGATGAAGTGGGTCAAGACTCTATTACATTAACAGTGACAACCCCAGGTGGTTTGATTACGAAAACGGACCTAAGTGTCACTGTGCAGTGATATCTTATAATAGGGTAATAGTTTAACAGGGCTAATGCCTTGTGCCATAAGCTAGTGTCATCAAGCTTACCCCGTAAATCACCCACTATCTAGAAGCTCGCCTCGGCGAGCTTCTTATTATTGAAATATCATAAAACTAGGATATACTCTTTCGCAATTGGGAAAACAGGGTTCGTTTTCTTACGGTTTAATACTCAAAATTAAATCTAAAAAACCGCTTAAAAGGATATTTAAATGCGTACTACCGCTATTTTAGCCACACTTGCTGGCTGCGCTTTACTCACTGCATGTGCATCAACTCAACCTATCGTTGCTCAAGAGAAAACTGTTGAGTTTGAAGGACAAACTTTGGTCTTCTCAGGTATCTATGATACTGAAAAAAATAAACTTGAACTGTCCGTTAATGGCGATCCGCTAATGAAAGGGCGCTTTCCACCATACACACCAACTCAAAACCTAAAGAGTAAGTATCGAGATTTAAAAATCGAAGGTAAATGCTATTTTGGTTCGGTATTAGGCGATCAAGGTGGTGCATTTGGTGCCGTTGCTGGAATCATTCAATCTTCAAAATCAAGCACAGGCGACAAGTGCGAAATGCTTGTAAACAACAAGCCTGTTGAAAACCTGTATTTCTAAAACATCACCATAAGCTGTAATAACGAACCCAATCTTTACAATGCATTGTAGGCTAGTTCAGCTGCACCATACTGGTGCGCTGAACTAGACTTATAAGCCCTTAACACACTGAATAAAGGCAGTTAAAGCACTCAAGCGACTTGGCTTGGCAATTGCTTATTTCTTGCTTTCATTATACGAGTCCATCATGTTACCACTGCATACGTCCCTTAGAGGACTACGTTGTTTTTGTATTGCAGCCGAATGCCTTAGCTTTAAAGAAACGGCAAATCAACTATTCCTCACGCCTTCAGCAGTGAGCCATCAAATCAAGCAATTAGAGCAAAACCTGCAACAACCTCTTTTTATACGCCAAACGCGGGCAATCAAGCTCACTGATGCGGGTAAGCAGTTTTATCAGCAAGTTGCACCTGTCATGGTAAAACTTTCAGAAACCGTAAACCAATTCGCACAAACAAATACCACTTTAGAGGTAAGCATTTCGATGCCAGAGTTTTTTGCCAGTGAGTTATTTGTCCCTCAACTTATCGGCTGGTCTCAAGAATACCCGCAGATAAATTTAAAATTAGACACAGTAAAAACTAGGGCGGCACAAACTGGACAAACCGACCTATCAATTGTTCTGTCAGGTTCTAAACAACAAGATCAGCATAGTCATGAATTATTTCCGCTAAAGTACATCCCAGCTTGCAACCCTCACCAATTTCAGCAGTTGCATTCTCAAGGACTATCGGTGATATCTAAAGTCCCATTAATTGTTCATCAAGCAAGACCTCATTCATGGGAACAGTGGGCAGAATCAGTTAACTTACCGCATTTTTCGCCAAAACAAGTGATTCAACTGGACAGTATGTTTAGCGTTGCTCGGGCAGCAGAGCAAGGTATTGGCATCGCACTTATCCCAATGCCTATCAGTAAAGCATGGTTTGAAAATGGCAGTTTAGTGGCACTCTTTAATGAAGCCTTAAATAGCCATGATAAATACTACTTACTGCAACACGGGCAAAGTGAAGCAAGAATGGAGGTCCAGCAATTAATAGATTGGACGGTTGCCCGCTTTGGCCAACAATAATCAGGCTAGCGCGGCTAATAAGTGAAAAAATCTCATCTATCACAATGAATTTTCTCGTTTGTCAGCCAAGCAGATATTCCCTAAATTAGCCACGTAGCAACCCGCTACTACCTATAAAGGAATATACAATGAAAACATTACCTACTCTTATCGCAGCAAGCTTATTACTTGCAAGCTCACCCATGGTTATGGCTGATGCTGCTGAAAATAGTCGTTATAAAATGGTGCTTATTGAAGACACTCCAGGCGTTGATGCTATTCAATCAGGCGACTTAATTGAAGGCATTGAGTTAACGAAATCAGCAAAGCACTCAGCCATTGATACCTATACTCGTAACCTCAACTTATGCGTGGGATATACTAAGTTATCTCAATTTGATATTGCTGAAAAAGCGTGTAGTGATGCCGTTAGAATGGCAGTCAATGAAGAAACATTACCGTCGATGAGAATGCGCGCATATGCTTTTAATAACCGAGGCGTAATGAAAGTGTTGGCAAATGATAATATTGGTGCATTAGAAGACTTTAGACAAGCCGCAAAAGCGACTAAAGACCCGATTTATAAGCAAAATCTGACTCGTTTAGAAGCTGCACTTAATAGCCTAGAAACGGGGACCTTATAATTTGGAAGATGACCAACAGCGACAGCAAAGCTTACTCTGTCGACAACCAGTGAATGTGGAACCAATAGGCATTAAGTGGACACTTTAATGCCTATTTTTTTACTTAACCATTCTCCGTTTTCAGCCGTTGCTTCACACCAATAAAAGCCAATAACAGAAATAGCACAAACAGGGTCCACATATGTATCCATAAAGGTAATACACTCGTCCAACCTGCGCCCATTTGACTTAACTCTAACATAGCCATAATAGCTGGTACGGCAGGAATCACTTGGGATAATTGCACCAAAAGATCAGGAATTAATGCGATAGGCCACACAAAGCCAGACACAAATAAAATGGGCATCGACACTAACAGCAAGACTTGTGTCGGTAACTCTCGCCTTACAAATAGACTACTTAACGCAATGCCACATGCCGCAGTGGATAAAATAAACGGCATCATCAATAAGGCCACTTCAGTTAAAGTCGCTTGCACACTGACATCGTACCAATAAAAGCAATAACCTAGATAAAAGCTCGCAAACAAAGCATAAATGGCGCTAAAAACAGTCAGACGTGCACCAATTAATGCCATAGGTGAAACGTGATTCCAATAGCCCTTTTTGCGCCATTGTCCTGCCCCTAAAATCCCCGTACCAATCAATAACGTTTGGTGCAAAATTAGTAAAAACAATCCAGGCACCACATACGGGGTGTAACCTAAACTGGGATTAAATGCAGGGACGCTATTAATATTGACTGAATGTAAACTTTGCTCAGCTTGCTGCGGGTTTTCTCCTCGTGCTAACAACCCCACTAACTGAATTTGCCGACCCGCATCCATGCCTGCACTAATTAATCCTTCAGCAACAGCTGAATAAATTAAAAAATAGCTCGCATCGCCACCGTAACTTAAGGTGGCTCCTTTACCGAGTAATAAATTACGCCTAAACCCTTCTGGAATGACTAATAAACCATGGGCTTTCGACTCTGATATCCATTGCTGTGCAATATCAATACTGCCCACCAGAGCAACGATAGTAATTTTGGGAGAAGCATCTGCATGTCTAAGCAACTGGCGACTTAATGAAGAGTTGTCGTGATCAACCACAACCACTTGTTGTTGAGTCGGAACTTGGTTCAGATAAGGGAGAGGATAAAGCACCGAGTAAAACAGCACGCCACCAAACATGGTCACGACTATGGCTTTATCCGCTAAAATGGCTTTTAGCTCTACAAATAGCAGTTGCAACCAGCTCATGACTTGACCCCTACAGCTTCACCTTGTGACCTTGTAGTCAGCGCAATTTGCTTATTCCAAATAACACGATGTAACCCCCAAGCTAACGCTAAAACGATAATAAAGTAGCCATAAGAAATACTTTGCTGCAATACCTGAAGCGCTCCAGCGCCGTAGCTGATAATACTGACATGGGAGTCGATATAATGACTAGAAGGCATAATTAAACGCCACCACTGCGCTAACTCTGGCATATCATTGACAGGAAAAGTGATCCCCATAAATGCAAAAGCTGGGGCGAATAAAGCGGTGCAAAAACTGACGCTTCTCGCTGGTTCACGCATCAATAAAAATACCAAAATAACCAAGGTCCACAATGCTAAAAACATCATTGCTTGCGCTGCTATCAGTAACAATAGATTACCCGCAATCGGTAAACGCAACACGCCGTATAACCACGCTAAGATAAAGCCACCATGCACTAACATTACAGGGGTATAAAACAACACTTTAGCGCCAACATGCCACCAAAACTTTGCTGGTAATAAATACTGTTCGCCTTGACGAATGAGGCTGTCGTTTAATGAGTTTACAAATACCATCATTGCCAAAAGCTGCAATAAGGCGATTAACACAGGAGGAACCAAAAATCCCACGTAATTGTTGTTACGGTTAAACAAGGCCGTGGTTTGACTGGTGACAGGACTTAAGTTGACCGCAACCGTTGCACGATTAGCACCATTGAGAAGCTGCTTCATACCAGCTACTTCCATGAGTCCAGCGCCTACACTCAGCTGTAACTGACTCGATAATAGTTTCCCGACTAATAAAAACTGACTGTTATAACGAATATCGACGGTGGGACTGCTACCCGTTAACAACTTACGCTTAAACTCATGCGGAAACACAACCACAGCGTAAACTTCTGCTTGAGTCATCGCAGCCTTTGCATCAGCAAACTGAGTATAGGTAATAGGCTTAATTACGGCATTAGCGGCTAAATTACGGGTTAAGGTTCGAGTAAGTTGGCTATTATCTTGATCAACCACAGCCACAGGCAGTTGCCGAGGTAACCCAGCACTGAATAACCACCACAAGCACAAAATACTGATTAACGGAATATATGTCACCAAAGCCAGTTGCCAGGGTGAACACCATAAGCGTTTCAATTCTTGTTTTAGTAAAACCCGCATCTTCGCACCTTAGTCATAAGAAGCACCTTAATCAGTTTGTAACTAATGATGCTAATTGACACTTAACAGCACAGACATGCCGACTCTTAAATCTGCAATCGGGCGATTGGGGCGTAACTCAACTTCAAAGGTACGCATATCAAAGTCATGGCCACTTTCAGTGGATCGCCAAGTAGCAAAACTGCCCATCACGCTAATATGCGCAATGGTAAAGTCCTCAGTAACCTTTAATGCAGGAATGGTTAAGGCAACCGTTTGCCCTTGCTTGAAATCTGCCAATTGGTCTTCACGTATTTGCATGACGGCCCATGCATCAGTGATATCAATTAAACTGACAACAGGAAAACCACTCGGTGCTAGCTCACCAGCCTGTAATAAGACTTCGCTTACTTCGGCATTTTTAGGCGATCGCATTTGACTGTCAGCTAAAATTGCACTGACTTCCTTCACTGCACCTTCTGCCATGCGAGCATTACCAGCGGCAGCGGCTTTGGTTTCTACTCTTGCCCCTTCATCTGCCATCTGATACATGGCTAATGCTGCTTGTTCGGTATATTGCGCTGCTTTCCACTGAGTAAATGCTTCATCACGCTTTTGTCTGGCAACAACACCTTCATCAAATAGATTTTCAACTCGCTGATAGGTGGTTGCCATTAAATCGGTTGCCGCTTTGGCTTTTAACCATTGCTCTTTCGCCGCTGTCACTTGTTGCTGACGTGCCCCGTTATCCGCTTCTTGTTGCATGGCTTTGGCAGCATCACGCCCCCCTTCAGCTTGCATTAACTTTGCATCCAATTCAGGACTATTAATCGCATACAGTAAATCACCAACTGCAACTTTATCGCCTCGGCGCACCATCACTTGCTCAACTCTACCCGGTACTTTAGATGAGATATTGTATTCACGAGCCTCTATTTGCCCTTGTAACAGTTTCTCTTTCGGCTCAAATGCTAGTTTCAGGCCATAACCCAGTATCCCCAACAGGATAAGAATGGCGATAACAGCAATAATTCGATTAGCCCGCATTTTGATTCTCCTGAAGTTGGGTGCGTCCGATAAATTCATCTAATTGGCCACTAATTGTCATTAGCCTTGCATAAGCTTGCACGAAACGATATTGCGCCCCAAGCTGCTGAGTTTTAACTGCACTTAATTTTAATTCAGCATCCACTCGATCAATGGATGTTGATAGCCCCTGATTAAAGGCCAGTTCACGTAGGCGAAGGTTCTCTGTTGCTAACGCTAATGAGGCATTCAATGCTTTTACTTCTTCATCGGCCTGTTGTAGTTGTCGATAACTTTGATCAAGCAGCAAACTCAGGTCTTGTTGGGTTTGCGCCTTGGTATACTTAGCTTGCAGTAAAGCACTTTGTGCAGCCTCAACTTTGCCACTGCGACCATCACGGCTAAAGATAGGCACGTTTACCCCCACTCCAACCATCCAGTCAGGTTCAATTTGTGAGAACAAGCTATCGTCTTCATATAAGGTGTAATTACCATATAAAAACACTGTTGGATGGTAGCGACCTTTCTCTAGTTGTATGAGACCATTGGCTTGCGCTTCTTTCGCTTCCAGTAATTTGAGCGCAGGGTGCTGCGTTAATGTCAACTGACTTAACCGAGGTAAAGACGGCGACTGAGGCAAACTGAATAACCCTGAAGTAGGATCAGATTCAGGTAAATGCAGCATTCTTGATAGAGCAATTTGAGCCATTTCATGCTGACGCTTTGCACTGCCAAGGTTTACTTTGGCATTTTCTAGTGCCACTTGTGCATTTAAGCGTTCAACTTTTGCAATTTGTCCTTCACGTTCTAGTTTTTGTGCGTGAGACTCATGTTCCGTTAATGAGTCCACTAATTGCTGATTCGTTGCCACTAAGGTTTCTGTTACCGCCACAGCAAAGTAACGATCAACAAGCTGATTAAACATGTCTCTAGAGGTAAGCGAATATTGATGTTTTTTCTCTTCGACATGGGCAGCATGAATACCTTGAGCCGCGGTAATTTTACCGCCAGTATAGATTGGCCACATAGCTTGTAAGCTAGCACGGAAAATATCCTGCTCAGTAAAAGGAGTCACAAATAAAGAGCCAGGAATAGCCGCTAACGCTTCACCCAGTGCTGGAGGAAGCGCACCTGGGTCAATTGCAGCAATGGGATTCAGATCTCGTAAATCTAATTCAATGGGCTTTTCAAGACGGGTATAGCTACCAGCAAGATTTAATGAAGGCAAATTCATGTCTTCACCGGCTCGCTCTTCAGCTTCAGCACGGCTGACTTCTTGAGATTGGGCTTTTAATTTATCACTGACAGTTAATAACTGTTTCCATGCATTAGCAAACGAAAGCGATTCAGCGCTAACCACATGGGATAATGAAGCAGTGATAACAAATACCCCAATGGGTACTAGTGACAAGACTTGTCTTACTTTGATATTGAAAACAGCTAAATGCCTCATGAACCTCATCCTTTAGTTAGAGCAATAACTCTAAATTGGCGAATTATAACTAGTTTTACTGTTTACTTCTAGCGTAAGAGATTGATTTTAAATATTCTAAATGAGTGTAGTACAAAATAAAAAGGTGCCATTACAGCACCTTTATTTTTCCGTTTATGCCGTTCCGCCAACGGTTAAGCTATCTAGTTTCAATGTAGGCTGACCCACACCAACAGGCACACTTTGCCCATCCTTACCGCAAACACCCACACCTTTATCTAACGAAAGATCATTACCGACCATCGAGATTTGGCTCATGGCTTCCGGTCCATTACCAATTAATGTGGCGCCTTTGATTGCTTCGGTCACTTCACCATTTTCAATCAAATACGCTTCAGAGGCTGAGAATACAAATTTACCCGAGGTAATATCCACTTGGCCGCCACCAAAGTTAGGAGCGTAAATGCCTTTTTTAACCGACTTAATCATCTCTTCTGGCGTCGAAGTACCCGCCTCCATATAGGTGTTTGTCATACGTGGCATAGGTAAATGTGCATAAGACTCACGGCGACCGTTGCCCGTCGTAGCTTGTCCCATTAAGCGCGCGTTTAACTTATCTTGCATATAGCCTTTTAAGATACCGTTTTCAATCAAAGTCGTTTTTTGCGTTGGCACGCCTTCATCGTCGATGCTCAATGAACCACGACGATTTTCAATTGTTCCGTCATCCACGACCGTCACTAACTCTGATGCCACTTGCTGACCCACTTTGCCACTAAATGCACTACTGCCTTTACGATTAAAGTCTCCTTCTAAGCCATGCCCTACCGCTTCATGTAACAATACACCAGGCCAGCCATTACCGAGGACAACGGGCATCTCACCTGCAGGGGCATCAATGGCGTTCACATTCACCTGCGCTTGACGCACAGCTTCTCGAGCAAACTCAAAACAAACAGGTAAACCAGCATCATCTGTCGCTAAAAACACACTGTAATCATGACGACCGCCACCACCAGCACTGCCACGCTCACGTTTACCATTATCTTCAAGAATGACGCTACAGTTGAAACGAACTAAAGGTCTAATATCAGCAGCAAGCGTACCGTCACTGGCTGCAACTAAAATTTCTTCATGCACCCCTGATAAACTAACCACGACTTGGATAATACGTGTATCTAGACTGCGAATGTATGCATCGGTTTGTTTAAGCAGGTTGATTTTTGGCGCTTCTTCCATGGCAGCAATGGGATCGTCACTTTTGTATAGTGCGTGAGTATTGTGACGCTTAAAGGCATGCACCTGATGTTGCTGACCAGCGGTTGCGATACCTCGTGCAGCTTCAGCTGCTGATTGCAGCGCTGCAGGAGTAATTTCATCAGCATAAGCAAAGCCTGTCTTTTCACCCGTTATGGCTCGAACCCCTACGCCACGTTCAATATGAAAACTGCCTTCTTTAATGATGCCATCTTCTAACGCCCAAGTTTCATGGCGGCTACCTTGAAAATATAAGTCTGAAAAATCAATATTATGTTGGTGAATAATATTGAGGTAATCCTGTAGCCCATCAAGGGTTAACCCATCATGTAATAAACTTTGTTCAACTTGAGCTAGAAATGGCATTAATTCTCTCTTTAAGCCCTATGGCTTGTAAAAATGTAATTCATCAATCGCAACAGCGATGTTTCATTTATCTTTCTGACTTTAATACTTTAATACTTTGATTAAAGTGCTGTCGTTAGCACGGGTAAATTAAAACGGTTGTGCTCCACGACTGGAATTTGCTGTCTAATATCGTTTAGTTGTTGTCGGTCTATCTGACCTTGCACCCAACCTGTTCCCGTTTTTCGTTCGGCGACAATGTGACCCCAAGGATCAACAATCATACTCTGCCCCCAAGTTTCTCGGCTGCCTTGATTATGTTTGCCCCATTGATCAGCTGCCAGAATGTAACATTGACTTTCAATCGCTCTAGCTTGCACTAACACTTGCCAATGAGCTTCGCCTGTCACTTTAGTAAACGCTGATGGCAGAGCAATAATATCAGCACCTGCAGCTCGTAAAGCACGGAATAAATCGGCAAATCTTACGTCATAACAAATGGCTAAGCCCACTTTACCAAACGGGGTATCGATAACACTAATACGATCGCCAGGACAAAAAGTATCACTTTCACGATATGAGCGTGTACTGTCGGCAACTTCGACATCGAATAAGTGTAACTTATCATAACTGCCTAAGGTATCACCTGTATCATCAAATAAATAACTTCGGCTATATACCCGTCCATCATTCGCTAAAATAGGGATGGTTCCAGCCACCATATACACTCGATGACGATTAGCCAATGCAGCTAAAGCCTGTTTCAGCTCACTGGTTTTATCATCTCCAGCGACTGATAACTGTTGCTGTTCATGACCACCAAATAACAAACTACATTCTGGTAATACAACGAGCTGAGGCTGGTTTTCTTGCCTTGGAAGTTGACTAAGCTGCTCGTCGATAAAAGCTAAGTTGGCTTGAACATCCCTGCTGCTCTGACATTGCAGTAAGTTGACTTGCATTAGCGCCTCCTTGGCTTTGACGTTGCTGGTAATCAACAAATGATATCGGACTGCTACCCTCCCCTTTAGGAGCGTTATCGGAATCAGTCTCGGTTTGAGTATTGCTGTTAATAATGATGTTATCGCTGTTTTTGCTGCTATCCGCCTCGATACTGATTGCAGGTACATTGGAACTGTCTGGTACAGTCATCTCAGTTACAGTTTGAGTGCCAGAGTCATTGACATCTAATCGCTCGCTCGCCTGTTGCAATTGGTCTTGTTGAGCACCTTGCAGATTACTTTGTGGCTCAGTTTCGACTTTTTCACGAGGTAAAATTGATTCAGGGATTTCGATTTCTTTACTCTTACGCTCTAACTCTTCTAGCAAAGGATCATTCATTGTACCGCCTAATCTGAAACGAATTTCAGAAATGACTTCAATGACTGGCTCCAATACTTTTGTGAGTGCAAAGGCGCCTAAGCCCAATGTCCAAGCGCTGGTACTTAATAGCACTACAGTTGGGACGCTCGAGGCTAATTGCGGAATAAAGCGAATATCGTAATTCAAACTTTGAGTGGTTAAGTCAGTATAGCCTCGTACTTTCATGTTGCCTGCTATCGCATCCATTTCTGTATCTGTGGTTTTTACGACGCCATTATCAATATCCAATGACCCACCAAAAGAGTCGAAATATAACCCCTTGCCAAACACATCAGAGAAGTCTAACGAGAGTTTTCTCACTAACGAGTCCAAACTAAACAAGGAGAAAATACGAGCGCCTTTATCGCTCACTTCAGATAAATACCCTTTACCCAAATCAAAGCGTAATTTGCCGTTTAAGGTTTCTAATGAGAATTCATACGGCGCACCTTGCCATGAAAACTCTCCCACCATATCCACAGGCGCATCTTTAAGACCAGGACTGATGCCTAACGCTTCAGATAACGCATCAAACTTGCTGGCTTTTACATTGACATCAAACGTGGTCATGCTTTTTCCTGCGGCGAACGTCCAATCTCCAGAGGCTTGCAGGCTGACTATTGGCCTTGTTAAGGTCAGCGTTTGGAAGCGGTAGCCATTCTCATACGGTATTCCTTGTAGCACAAGGTGGCCTAAACGCGTTTTATATAAACCAAAATCATCTACATCAACTGCAAGTGGCGGTAAATTATCGAGTAAATTGCCTGGGGTAAATTCGGCATCTTCTGGCGCTTTCACATTAGGTGCTAAATGCAATTTACTGGCAACAATTTTAAGGCCTTGCTCGCGCCAACTTGGATAAAAATCAATATTACCCACCATCTGTTCTGATTCAATATCGAAGCGCCATACATGCTGAAGCGGCTTGGCTGTAAACGATAATTGCTCAAAGTTTTGACTTAAAATATTCAATGAACCAATTTGGGCGTCGATTAAGGCTAACGGCGGGAAAAAGCTCACCTTGTCATCAAGATCAGTAAGGTTAAATACTGGCTCTGATTCAACGTTTACTGAAGAAGATTGATTAGCCAGTTCAGCAATTGGCTCAATGTTTGACGTTTTAGCAGTATTATCAGGGGCCGTTTGCGATGTTTCATCACTGACGACTATTGATTCTTTATCTGCAATAACATCGATACTGGAAGTCACTTTATCAGTAAATTTACTGATAAGAGGTAGCCATGTGGTCAATTCAGCTTCTGGTAAGTCAATTTGAATGTGACCTTGGTTTTTAACGAGCTTATCACCCAGTTTAAAATGGCGCCCGAGTAACAGATCATAATGTGCGAGGTAGTCGCCACTTTGCTCATTAAACCCGCCCCAAAACTCAGCTTCTTTGCCTAACTTGATCCCTAAGGAAGATTGCTTGTTATCACCAATTAATTCAGCTCGCAGCATTCTAGGTTCGTCGGCTGCTTTAGTAAAAGGAGCTGGTAAGGACAATGTTGTGCCTGTGAGATCTGAATTTAATTGTACTTGTAAACGATAACCAAGCGGATCAAAAATCATCGTTAACCCACCATCCCAATCTAGGCTTCCTGAATAATAATCAGATAATGGATTATCAATGTAATTCGGTAAATTATCTAAATCCCATTGGCCGTTCAGATCGACGCTTAAAGCAAGATCACCGCTATTCGTTTGCTCTGTTGCAAAGCTAAACTGCAATGGTTGCTCAAATAAATCTGCCGCGATTTCTTGACCACTCACTTCAGCATTAATAAATTCGACAGCGCCACTCACACTGTTTAAATGCAGCCCGGGAGAGGTGATATATACGGCATTATTATCGAAGATTATCACGCCTTTATTGTTCGCTTTCGCGCCATCATAAAGCGGAATGGTTAAATCTAAATCACTCACAATGTCACCAGAGATTTGCACAACATTGAGTGTTGAGCCCACTGAGGTTTTAAGCGGTGAATTATCAATAACGGCTTTGGCAGCATCAGCATCAGCGCCAACCTCAGCTTCAATTCTTAAGGTCGTTTCTTTACCCATATAAGGAATATAAACGTGTGCACCGTCGGCATCCACATCCAATAATTTCCCTTTGTTAACAACAATATCCATTGCCGCATTTTCAAATAATGCATAAAGGCTTAACGCTTCAACTGCTGGCCAATCGGGTTGAAACAAAAATGCACCATCATTTAAATTAAAACCTGCTTGAAAGATGCCAGAATGATCTTGATATGGAAACTGATTAAGTTGACCGTGCCAGACAATTTCAGCGTCAGGAATTTGGCCTTTTTTAAGCGATCCATTTAGATAATCTACCAAGTTATCGCTCATCGCATCTAACGGAAAATAACGACCCGCATGTTCAACATTATTGATGGCTAAGTTAGCATTTAAGGCAAGGTGTGCTTGCTCTAATAAATCCAGTTGCATTGATGCAGCGAGATCGATATCGGCATTGCTAAAGTGAACATGAGGTAATATCAGGCGCGACTTATCGACGTTATATTGAACTTGAAATGCATCACCTTTAAGCGCAAGCGGTGCTTCAAACCCATCTTGAAAATCAAGTTGATAATCTTGTGCTGGGAACTCAGCATTGACTAAGCCATTGGCCCAAGAAAAGCGTAAATCAATTGGGGCACTACCGGGTATTCCCTCTGTAGCAGACCACTTGAGTTGGTTAATTTCGGTTTTGAGTAAGAATGGTTTCCCTGACTCTTTAAGTAATTGCAGCGGCCCAATAACGCCACTTGGTGACAACTCTTGCCATTGAGCCACGCCCTTTTCTCCCATTTTAGGAAATAAAGGGAGCAATGGCGTGAGCACTTCAGGCGCAATTTCATTCACGCTAACCGATAAGTCACTGTAGTTAGTTTTCAGTGATAAATTAAGCTCAGGCCATGGAACACCATTGGTCGAAAAGTCTAAATCATGGCTTGTAACTTGCCAGCCATTATCATTTGGTTGCCACTTTAACGCACCGCCATTAATCGCAAACTTTTGCAGTTGTTCAGTATTTTGCTTATCAGATGTATTCCACTGCAACCAGCTTGGTTCGAACATCAACAAGCCTGTATTGATAGTTCGATGCTCTATACCTAGCCAAGCTTTAAGATTTACAACACCTTCAAATTCAATACTATCTAATTTTAATAAAGGGTCATGTTGACGTGAAGCCCACTCACCTAGATCTAATGATTCAGCAGAGAGATAAATTTGACCCACTAATTCATCAGGTTTGTAGCCATCGCCAGTGACATCAATTCTGAGAGCCAATAATTCACTTGCTGACGCTTCTGAATCCAAATGCATAAAGCCTTTCGCTTGGTGAAGGCCTGGTTGGTTATGCCACATCAAATTACTGATAAATATTGGTCTAAAATCATGGCTATGACTTAGCAACTGTAAAGTACCGTCACTGATAGAAAAATATTCAAGCTGCTCAAGTAACAAGGCATATAACCAATCTAAATTGGTACTCGCATCCTCATCACTTTTCGAACTAGAAAGCTCGTCTACATTTAACGCAACATGGATGCCATCAAATTTTACGGTTTCAATTTTAGGGGACAGAGTGAGTAATGTTTGCCAAAAATCGAGTTTTAAGTGCACTTTGTTGGCGATTAAGGTCACAGGTAGCGATGGCTGTGGGGGAATAACGAGATTATTAACCGTTAATGCAGGCCCAAACGCTTGCCACTCGGCACTGAGTTTACCCACTTGAACTTCAATCTGGTATTGTTCTTTGAGGTAATTCACCACTTCGTATCGCGCTTCAGGAAGCTGAGGTATTAATCCTCGGATGAGACTCACCGCTAGCGCAAATAGTACCAGTACTACGGCTACAAATTGGAACAAAAAACGACACACTTTTACGGTTTTACTTTTGGGCACTACACCATCACCACGTCATACTTATTTTGAGTATATAAAGTCTCGTTTTGCAGGCGGATCTGTTTGCCAATATACACTTCTAATTCTGCTAATAAGTGGCCTTCTTCAGTACTTAAACTTTTGAATACCGCCGGTGAACAGTACAGCAAAAACTCATCTGCTGCGTATGCTCGATTTAATCTAATAATCTCTCTGAATATCTCATATGAAACCGTTTCAACCGTTTTCATTGAGCCTGTACCTTGGCACGCAGGGCACTCACCGCACACCACATGCTCTAAACTTTCACGAGTACGTTTACGGGTCATTTCAACTAAGCCTAAGCCTGAAAAACCACTTACACTCGTTTTAACACGATCGGTTGCTAACGCAGCTGTTAAGCTGTCTAACACCCGCTTTTTATGATCATCATTCATCATGTCGATAAAATCGATAATGATGATGCCACCTAAATTTCGCAGTCGTAATTGTCGAGCAATAGCTTGAGTCGCTTCTAGATTGGTATTAAAAATGGTTTCGGCAAGGTTTCTGTGGCCAACAAAAGCACCAGTATTAATATCAACCGTTGTCATGGCCTCTGTTTGATCGATAATCAAATAACCACCCGACTTCAGTTCTACTTTACGACCTAATGCACGCTGAATTTCATTTTCTACATCGTACAGTTCAAAAATAGGAGAAGGGCCAGCGTAATGCTCAATTTTGTCTGCGATTTCTGGCATGAACTCTTGAGCAAACCCTTGAAGTTCTGCAAAAGTACGTCTTGAATCGACTTGAATATGATCAAGCTCCTCACCGACAAAGTCTCGAATAATACGCACTTGAAGCGCTAAATCTTGATACAGGAGCGTGGCACCTTTACGTTTACGGCGTTCGCTCACTTTCGCCCAAACACGACGTAAAAATGCAGCATCTTGGGCTAACTCATCATCACCGACCCCCTCAGCTGCGGTGCGAATAATAAAGCCACCATCTTCATCGACATAGGGTTCGGTAATTTTCTTTAGGCGGGCACGTTCTGTTTCTTCTTCAATACGTTGAGACACACCAACATGACTTGAGCCAGGCATAAAGACGAGATATCGAGAAGGAAGAGTTATATCTGTGGTTAAACGAGCACCTTTGGTGCCAAGGGGATCTTTAACCACTTGAACCATAATGTCTTGGCCTTGGCGCACGAGCTCAGCAATATCACGCACCACGAAATTACCTTTTTCTACATCGGCAACACATTCGGTATGCGGCACAATATCTGATGCGTGTAAAAAGGCTGCTTTTTCGAGTCCGATATCAACGAATGCGGCCTGCATACCAGGTAATACTCGGCTGATTTTACCTTTATAAATATTACCAACTAAGCCACGTTTCATTCGGCGTTCTATATGAACTTCTTGTAAAACGCCATGCTCAACAAGTGCAACTCTGGCTTCTGTTGGCGTAACGTTAATCAGTAATTCAGATCCTTTTTTACGCTGTGCTTTTGTGTGCATAAGCCACCTGTTTAACGCCGCGCTTCAAGGATAATGTAATACCAGCAAAAATGGGTGTGGTAACATTCACATGTTGGCGAACGAAAGATTAAGTTAATTCAATTTGATTCATTTCATGGAGCAGTTCGCGCGTTTCGACTAACGGCAATCCTACGACGGCGGAATAACTCCCCATAATAGATTGTACGAAACAACCACCTAGCCCTTGTATGCCATATGCACCGGCTTTATCCATAGGTTCTTCGGTGTTGATATACGCATCGATAGCCTCTGCTGATATCTCGCAAAATGTCACTCGAGTCTGGCATAAACGAGTCAGCGTTATTGCACCGTTGGTCACCGCTACTGCCGTCATAACTTGATGAGTTTGACCCGATAACAAGGTTAACATGCGCTTTGCATCATTAATGTTTTCAGGCTTACCTAAAATTTCCTCGCCCATAACGACAATAGTATCTGACCCCAACACTTTCGCAGCTGGCTCATCATTGCATAAGGTCAAACCCACTCTGGCTTTTTCTTTAGCTAAACGGACAACAAACTCGGCAGCAGGTTCATTATCGTGGTGCGACTCATCAATATCTGGTGCCACTTGCCTAAAGGTAAAATCTGACTCTGTAAAAGCAGCTTCAGCAAAAAGCGCTTTACGTCTTGGCGAAGTCGAAGCGAGAACCCATCCCATATTAACGGACCTTATATCGGCGACGAATATTTCGTAAAACCCAAAATACCCACCACCACATGAAAATACTGGACACTGCAGGCAAAAACATTGACCAATCAAATGCCACGCCGTTCACTACAAACTCAACCCAGTAAATAATAAAATGATACAGGCAAATAAAAATAGCGACCAAAATAGACTGCTGCCAGCGAGTAAAATTACGTAATCTTTGTGATTGCATCACAATCACATAAATCACAATCGAAAAAGCCAGTGAACGAATACCTAAGGTTGCACCTAGTAGCACATCCAGTAATACTCCTAATACCCAAGCCGTTAAAATACTATAGCGATGTGGCAATGCCATTGCCCAATAGATCATTACCATCAATAACCAATCAGGACGCCACGCCTCGACGATTTTGGGTAACGGCATAATCTGAAACATCATGCCAATAAATATGGTCACTAGCACGACAAAGCGGCCATTGGCGATATGCGCACTCATTGGCTTACCTCATCTTCCGCTGATTCAATATCAAGTTCAGCCTCGTTCACCATGGTAGCAGGATCAACTTGCTCTTGTGTGCCATCATCAGGCCATATGAGCAACACATAACGGATCCTATCAAGTGCCGCTAATGGCTGAGCCGAAACAACCGAATAACTTTGCCCAGCATCCCGTGAAATTGTCATCACTCGTGCGACAGGATAGCCTTCTGGAAAACGATTCCCAAGTCCCGATGTAACCAGTAAATCGCCAACTACGATATCGGTACTTTTGGCAACATGTCGCAATTCAATTTCGTCAATATCCCCAGTGCCTTGTGCTACGGCGCGAACATCATTACGGGTAATTCGAACAGGGATCCCATGAGTAGGATCAGTTACTAATAACACCCGACTCGTCAGCTCGCTGACTTCAATCACCTGTCCAACAACCCCTTGGGCATCAACGACAGACTGGCCGACAAAAACCCCTGTACGTGCACCGTGATTTAACACCACATAATGCCTAAAGGGATCACTTGCCACTTCCATGACTTCTGCAACCACTTTTCGAGCATCCATATGCACTGGAGAGCCGAGTAACGCTCGAAGGCGTTCGTTTTCTTGACGTAAATGTTCAAAGCGCTGTAATCGCTCAGACATCATAAGTTGTTGACGCAATAATTCTTTATTTTGCATCGCCAACATATTTCGCGTAGCGATGGAGTCAGCTGACCAATCCAGCAATAAACCGGGGACATTCGCTAAATATTGTAAGGGACTTAAAACTGAGGAAATGGACTGACGAATGGGATCTAGACGATCATTGGCGATAAGCAACACCACCGACAAAAATATTGCCAGTGTTAATCTAAATTGTTGCGATATACCACGAACAAAAATGGGTTTCATAATATGTAGGCGGTGACACTCTTAACATACTTGTCAGAATAAACACCGCCGTTGTTTCGCTCTTTAGTTCTCTTCAGAGAATAAGTCACCACCGTGCATGTCGATCATCTCAAGGGCTTTACCGCCACCTCGAGCAACACACGTTAATGGATCATCAGCAACCATGACAGGAATGCCAGTTTCTTGCATTAATAAACGATCTAAATCGCGTAATAATGCACCACCACCTGTCAGCACCATGCCACGCTCTGAAATATCAGAAGCCAGTTCTGGCGGAGACTGCTCTAATGCAACCATAACAGCACTTACAATACCTGATAAAGGCTCTTGTAATGCCTCTAAAATTTCATTGCTGTTCAAAGTGAAACTTCTTGGAACACCTTCTGCAAGGTTACGACCACGAACTTCAATTTCAAGCACTTCATCACCAGGATAAGCAGTACTAATGGTATGTTTAATACGCTCTGCGGTTGCTTCACCAATCAAGCTGCCGTAATTACGACGAACATAGTTGATGATGGCGTCATCGAATTTATCACCACCAATACGCACTGATGATGAATACACCACACCGTTGAGCGAGATAATCGCAACTTCAGTTGTACCACCACCGATATCAACGACCATTGAACCAGTCGCTTCTGAAACAGGTAAGCCTGCACCAATCGCCGCAGCCATTGGTTCTTCAATTAGGTAAACTTCACGCGCACCAGCACCCATGGCTGATTCACGGATCGCACGGCGCTCAACTTGGGTTGCACCTACCGGTACACACACAAGCACACGTGGACTTGGGCGGAAAAAGCTATTGTTATGCACTTGCTTAATGAAATGCTGCAGCATTTTCTCTGTCACATAAAAGTCAGCGATAACACCGTCTTTCATTGGACGAATAGCTTGAATATTGCCAGGCGTACGACCTAGCATTTGCTTTGCATCTGTTCCCACAGCAGCTACTGATTTTTGTCCGCTACTGCCACGTTCGCCACGGATGGCTACCACCGATGGTTCGTTTAACACGATACCTTCGTCACGAACGTAAATTAATGTATTTGCCGTACCTAAATCGATCGATAGGTCGTTTGAAAAAACTCCACGCAGCTTTTTGAACATGTATCTAGCCTGTATTCTGTAACATCAGAAAAAAGAAAAATCAGGTAACTTTATCAATGCCACTGGTTTTCCACAAGACCGAACAGGTTAACAATCGCTAATCTAGGTGTTTTTTTACAATAATGCTAAATTAATCCACCAGCGCAGAAAAACACCAACTATTCGAGCAAAAAAACAGCAGCATGTTTAAGGCAATCTAGTGTCAAAAAAACGCGCTTTCAACATTTTTTGACATAGTTAACGACCTCACGCTCAATACTGACTCATCGTCACTCGGTTTCTACTTGCCCATTAACGTTTTTCACGCCAATAGATAATTCGATCGTGACCACGATAACGGCCAAAATAAGCACTGGCTCTTGGATCATATAATGTCGTCGTTGAAGCATTATCCCAGTTCCAATACCACTGTAGCCATTCAGGCACGATAAGTGGTGCTGTGACTTGCCCACGATAGTCAGCAGCAGTTCCAGTAATAACCGCATTCCAAAGCAAGGTAAATTCACCTGCAGCGAACATCGAAGATTGCCCAGTTCTAACAATGGTTTGCCCAGATGTTAAACTAGGCTCGAATTGATAGCCTAATACTGAATCATCGACTTGTGTAACTAAAGCAGGTGTCACCGTGGAGCAGTTATCCAGAATATTCACACTCCAATCAGCGCCGTCCCAATACTCTGCACGAGTGGGCATTTGCAAGGTATCATTTTCTGCACCATAGGTATTATCCATCACCACTCGACCATGTCGAAAACGTTGGGTTGTGATTTGCTTAGCATCGCAATTGCTACCACAGCTACCAACAGTAGCCGCATTCATGTCAGGATCTGCCACAAAGCTATTATCGCCATCGTTATCGACCATAACCACACCGATATCCATGTCTTCAAATGGCCCATCTTTATTAGGGGCAGCCAATCGGGATAAGCTTGCCATGTAACTACTATCAACTGTGGCCACTCCAGCACTCCATGAACTAGCAGATACTGGTAAAGCACTTAAACGATTTCGCTTATCATCACCATCATCACTGTTTTCCCCGACCAATATCGCCGTGGCAAAAGCAAAGTCGCCTTGATAGTTTTCCGTGACATCTGAGCCAATGTTAAATGCAGAAATATTCATCGCCATTGAAAAAGGCTGATCCATATAATTAAATACAGTACACGCTGGTAATACACTGACACCACTAATCGCAAACCTATCGGGTATAAAGCGGCCTATATTGCCGGAGCTCGCCAATGGAATATCATAAAAACTCGAGCCTAAATAACTTGAATCTGACTTAACGGTAAACTCAAATACACCCACTTCACTGATTGATTGAGTAATCGTGTTGCTGTTATTTGCTGCAGCAAGATGATCATAACTGCTTAAGCCAATATCACCTTCGATACCTGGAGATGGTGCCACAAGGGAACTTGCGAGTGTCATTCCTGCATGAGCATAATTTGGTGTTGCAAGATTATCGCAATAGTCGCTATCTCCATCTGACTCCCACGCCATACCTTGAATCGTTAATTCAAACTCTTCGCCCGCTTTTTTATAAACGGCGCAAGTCTGATTTCCGGCAGGGCAACTCGCAGCAGCATCAACTGGGCTAACACATAATCCGACAGGGAAGCTGACAAATGTGTCTGCCCCAACCATAACAAGGCCATCCTCATCACCTGTTCCGTCGTATTGTGCGTTAAGTTGGATAGCGCCCGCATCAGGGTAATTCACGTCAATTTCTGCAACACCATTGCTGTCAAAATCCAAATTAATTGGCGTTCGTGTGCCAACACTTGTACCGATACTCGTTGCAGTACCAGACCCTGTCACAGAGACATTTTGGCCTGAGATAACGGTACTAGGCTCTATATAATCACTCCAGAATCCCACGCTCTTGGTAACATCGGCAAATTGAGGAACACATTCCAGCGTTTCGCTATCTTTCTCTACTGCGGAGATATTTATCATCCCAGTGGGTTTATTCGCTAATTTATCCGGCACATCAAAAATAAAGCCACTATCTGCAAAATTAAACGTACATTGAGCTGCTGTAGGAGTATTACCTGCGATACTACATAAAGTGGTACTGAATGGTTTGGCTCCTGGGGTTGAACCTGTTACATCCACAGTCACTGAACCTGCGGTATTATTTCTTAACTCTAAATTGGTACTTCCACCACTAAAGCTAACGACGTTACCGCCAATCCAGCCGCCACCAGTAGCTATTGTTGCAGGACTCAATGTTGCAGTAACAAAATCCGGAACTGTTTGAGTACAGTCTGCATTCGCACAAGCTTTTAATGTCATGGGCTCTGCATTACAGGTTAAGGCTGCACCAGTATGAGTAAATTCAAAATGGTCAATGACAACCCCTATTGGGTTGGAATCAAGCGCACAAATTTCAACATTATCAATTTCATGGTTATTAGTTGCCCCGCCAGTAGAACCTGTTAATGAAAGTAAAAAATCAGTAGGGACAGCTGACTGATTAGGTTCTAATGCAGCATCAAAAGGAGAAATGAGCATTTCGTAGCCATTGCCAGTGTCACGCTCAACACTGACCATTGATTGGCCAGCAACCTGAGAATCAACGGTTATACGGTAACGATGATTTGCATTTTCATTATTATCAACCGTAGGCGATAAACAACCTCCACTAGGGTTATCTTGCCCATTATTACAGGTACCACGTAGATAATCGTAACCACTAGTCCCCGAACCTGAGCCACGAACTGCTACAGACTGCTGTCTTCTACCAGGTCCACCAGGGCCTCCTTCGGTAGAAAAGTTACCATACTCATCAATACCAAAACCCAACCAACCTCCCGCAAAACCGTCGACATTCGAACGAGCACCGTAGCCTAATGGACCACCATATGAACCAGGCTGAGGAGTAATTGAAGCATCAGATAACACAAAAGCAATACCATCAGCACCACTACCCCCATAGGCATAATGATCAAACTCAATGGTCACTAAGTTTCCTGCGGCAGGGAAAAGTCGCTGATATGTCGAAGACGTAGCCTGATTTCCAGCAGCTTCGGTTATCCGAAGTCGGTTATTCACAATAGTAGGAATAAACCCACCGCGACTTTCAGAAACGACCCAATCATCACCCACATCACTGCGCTGAAAGTCATCATTAAAACACGTTAACACCTGTTCTTCTTTTTCTAAGGCGATAAAACTATAATTTTCCCATATATGGCGACGGTCTGTATCCCGGTAGGTATCTTCATCAACCACCATACTCACCAGTGAATTTGTCAATTGGCAACGCCTTAACCAACCACCGTCACCACCACGGCGGCTATTTTTTCCTGCGACAAAAATGGGGGGATTAGTAAACCCTTCAAGCGCAGTCGTAAAGCCGCATTGGTAGCTTAGGTCTTGAACACTACCTGCGGTAAAAGTCTGCGCTTGACCGAAATGATAATTGAGGTTTTCACTGTTTAATACAATTGAGCCACTGCCTGATTGCAAGCTCAAATAAGCAACCGTTTCCGCCTGAATCTGATTATTATTTAAATTATCTGGCTGGCATCGACTGTTATTACTCCTGACTTCAGAAGTATCCATCGCTAAACGGATCCCTGTATTGTTAAATTGCGACAAGCTCGTCAACCAACAGTTATTTACCTGAGTTTGCAATTGATTCAGCACAACATTCTGTGTGCTTGGTAACGCCACATTAACGTATTGACTATTGGAGCCAATCAGAGCGGTATCAAGCTCTACTGTTCCTGCGATAAGCTGAGTACCATTGGATAAATCATGGGTTCCCGCATTCACCGCAACCCAGTGAATTTCTGTCATATCTTCAGATTCAACATAACGACTTGCGGGTGACGGAGACTCCTGTTGAGACCAACTAAAACCGGTTGTCGTCGGTGTGCCATCTAAAAATACAGAAGCTGGGCCATCACTATTAGTATTCGTTTGCTCGATAGTCGGCATTAAAAAAACAAGAGGCGTAACACCGTCAGGAAAAGCCGTATCAAAAGTCACGCTACCAGAGGTGGATTTACCATATTGAATATGGAAAGGAGTGGGCTCAGGAAAGCCGTCGTTAATGGTTGTATCATCATTAATCACTAATTTTCTTGAGGTGATACGGCCATTAAAGGTGTTAGTGCGGTTAATGGTAATATTACCGTCACTATATATGTAACCGTTAATCTCAGAATCAGAACTGTTAAAATCAATATTGTTATAGGCAATCAGTGTAAATGTAGAATCAGTACCTTGATTAACGGTCAACGCACCATTAATTGAAGTACTGTTATTAACAAATAATCTGACATTGCCCGTTGTATTTATTACTGGAGAGCCACCATTAATAGTAAATGACTCAACCCAATAGTCACCTTCTGGAAGGTTAATGGTGGTCTTCTTATCCAAGATTAAGCTCTTGATTCGATAGGGTTCACTTGGCGCAGCACCGAATGTTAACTCGCAATTATTTTTATCAATAATCACATTCCCAAATTCGGTTATTCCAGGTCCCAGTAGATCATTGTTAGAACACTGCCCCCATGAGATCCCAGTATTACCTGAGCTAAACAAAAACTCATTTCCAGCAACATTCAAATCAAGACCATCAATATCAGTACCTGATATTTCGCACTTTTTATACCCCGATGCACCATCATCACAGGTTTGATTTCCAATCTCATTACTTGAATTACTTGTGCAATAATCGAGTGCGACGCCATTTGTTCCATTAATTTGAGCATCGTAAATAACTAACTGCTGATTGATATTTTCACAACTCGCCGCTGTACCATGATGTCCTTGAACGACATTTGGGAAGTAGCGGGCATAATCTATGCTTTCAAAAGCACTTACTTGAAAAGACAGCACTGCAAGCATTACAAATGAATACAACTTCAATCGATTAATTACCACGAGCTTCTACCTCGACCTGTCTATTGACTCTTAAACAATTTGTCGTTGCTGCATTACCAGCGCAATCGCCAGTCTCACATACTGCATTACTGATAATTTGATATTGCGTTACTCCATCAACACTAATAGGTGTGCAAGTTACCGTGACACTGCAACCATGAAATCCCACAGAGTTAGGCGGTGTCCAAGTTGAATTAGCGCTACATACACCAACAGCGCCAGAGAGCGGAAATAACTTTGCTAGCTCTGCATCTGCTGCACTATTGGCACTAAACAAAGCCCTCGCCCCCCAGACTTCAACGTTCACTGATGCGTCTCCATCCTCAAGCATCCGAATCAAGGTACCTGCTAATAAAAACATCACAATAATGACAAAAACCGCAATAACTAATGCACTGCCTTTTTGCTTGCTCGCACCAAGGTTTACATATTGCTGTGGTTTTCGATTAAGTCGATAGTTATGGGACATTGGTCACCTGCACTTGATGCTGATATTTAAATGTTTCCCCATTCACACTAAAGCGTGGTTCAAGGTGGACTATCGCATTCGTCATTAAATTCTGCTCAGTGACTTTAATCGCCGGTTCAACTAACAAATTATTGGTAATATTTTCAGCCATTAATACCCCAGTTCCCATACTTGATGGCACTGGTTGGCTAATGAAATAACCATAGTTGGCATAACGATATAGATTGACAATCGAAGAATTAATTGCGCTTTCAAAACAATAGCTCACAGGCTCATTAGCAAAATAGATTCGTTTAATAGGCGACTCTTCAGCAAATTGAACCGAACTTGCAAACGTTAGTGTGATTTTGTCTGCTGCAGAACTACTCGATTGCACTTCAAAACGTTTATTTCGGCTCGCTTGATAGATATCGTTAACGCCGCCAATACTTTCATTCGCTAGAGGGTAAACAATCGCAAACACGCCTGACGCGACATTAATATTATTATCAACAATGGTGCCTGTCGTTGATGATGTATCTGGATAAATAGGCAAATCTAAATAGCTACTGCTTGCCTCAATCGGAAGCAATTCAATACACTGAAAAATACCTAAATTGGCCGTCCTAATTCTGACACTGTTGGGGACTGAATTGCGTATATCCCTCGTCATTCTTTCCATAGCAAATCGGCTTTGCCCCAAGACTTGGTCAATTGAGCTCGACTCAACAAAAATACGTGTTCCGAATATGACGAAACTGCTGACCCCAACAACTAAAATCCCCAAAATGATAATAACGGTGACCATTTCAACCAAGGTAAAACCCGCTTGCTTCATCTTCGAATAACGCTTGCCATTTTGCTTCATTAATAATTACTCCTTACCGCTTGGTAAGTAATAACTTCACTTGAAGGTGTAGTGACATCAATGGTAATTAGCTTTTGGGCTTGACCATTTATGTATTCCACATTGACAGACATCTGATAGCCAATATAAACATCTGCATAGGTCTGGCTAGAATCAAGCATGGTGCTGTTAATGTTGAGTCCGTGATAATCGTCGACATCATTAAAGTCATTGCGATTTTCGCCATTAGGTCCAAGTGTAGAAGAGCAACTGGCACCTAAAGGGGAATTACACGCTGGAATACCGCCATTAGAGTTCGTGTTTTCATCAAAACGTTTACCCCAGATTTCATTCATCACTGAATGAGCAAGTTCAGCAGAGCGAACCCGTGATAATGTATCTACAGCCCGATCAGCTTGTGGCAATAACATCGACGTCAACATCACGATGGCAATACTAAGCACCAGCATGCCAATAACAAGCTCAATTAACGTAAACCCTCCGCCTCGACATTTATAAACCATGAATATATCCCTCGGATTCCATGGCTATAGTGAGGCTTTCATCAGCAACAACGACAAAGCAACTACCAGTACAAGCCAATGTTGAGCGGCCTAAATTATCGAAATCCATGCTAAAGCTGGTACTGGAATTACTCGCAAGCTCAATATACGCACCGCCATTAAAGGTTTGCTTTAGATCGGTTCGTAACAGCTGGGCTGGGACACACCCCGCAAACGGCGCATTAATGTTATGACTATAGGTTGTTAATTGATAACCGTCTGAATCGACAGTGATGCGATAACAACGATCGCTGTTATTAAGCGCTTTAATTTGAACCTGCCTCAGTTCACTTATAAATTCATTTCTCAAAGTGTAGGCACTGTAACTCGATTCAGGTATCAGTTTGGGTATGACGAACACAGCAAGAATCCCTACAATTAAAATCGTAGTGACTAGCTCAATAAGTGAAAAGCCTGAAGCGTATCGTTTACTCTGATTGTGCTGCATCCGAACGGTTAACGCCTTTTATTACATTTTCCTATACACAGTATGGCAAAATATAACATAAACGTCTTGATATCCTTTATTAAAAATACTTTTTAGCAATGATGTTTCAAAGGTAACAACACGACATAGAGGAGAATATTTCAGACAATAAAAAAGGCCTGCATGCAGACCTTCTATTTACAAACGAATGTTAGCAGTCAGACGCTGTAGGCATAGGTAAAAAACCACCATTACCGTCAGAAATACCACTTGAGAAAGTTGGAGTACTTCCTGATGTTTGCGCTTCGGTATATTCAATATAACAATTAGTTGGTGCATCTTTTTGCTGAATTTTCACCGTACCGCCTGTTCCTGTAATATCCCAGTCGTCAGTAGACATATCAACCGCTTTAATAAGTTCATCGGCATCACCTTCAGCATAGCCAAAAACTGTCACCAAATTACTGCTTGCGCCAATATCAACAGAGCCAGGATCTTTCTTTTCTTCACCAGCTAAAGCCGCTTTTGAATAAACTAAACTATTAGCACTTTGAATAGCAGCTTTCGCACCTTGCAATGTGGAAACTCGAGCATCACCTTGTAAATTGATAAATTTAGGTGCCGCGGTCACAGCCAAGATCCCTAAAATAATGATCACCACGACTAACTCAATAAGTGTAAAACCTTGTTGCTTTTGCATTTGAAAACCTTCACTAAAAAGTAGAACAACGACAGCTCTTGTTGACACTATAATTAATGTTCATGAGCATATTCTTTTATCAAGGTAATGTTATCATTCCGTTGATTTATAGTGTGTTACCGACAGCACAAAAGTGTTTTAAAACCTGATATTTAGACACAAAAAAGCCCGCAATAATGCGGGCTTAAATTTCTAACAGCGATTAACAGTTATCAGGATCTGTAACTGCTACAAATGAAGGTAAAACTGTAGTGCTTGTTGCTTGTGTGTACGTTAAAGTACACGTTGCTGGAGCGCCAACTTGCCAAATAGTAACTGTCGCAGCAGCAGTACCTGGGAAAATAGTCCAATCTCCACCATTATCAGTCACTACAGTAGGATCTGTTGCACTAGTACCAATATTGAATGTCACATCAGTTGCATTTTCAATTTCATCTAAAAAGCTTTGTAGGTAACCATACTGAGTCACTGCATTAGTACCAGTTCCGATATCAACAGCTGGCGGAGTAGTATCATTGTATGCTTTTTTCTCTTCACCAGCTAAAGCTGCTTTTGAGTAAACTAAAGTGTTGGCACCTTGAATAGCAGCTTTCATACCCGCTAACGCAGATACACGAGCATCACCTTGAAGGTTAATAAATTTAGGTGCTGCAGTTACCGCTAAAATACCCAAGATGATGATAACGACAACTAACTCAATTAATGTAAAACCTTGTTGCTTTTGCATAATGTAGACCCTTTATTTAAATCAAATATGTGAATTTTGTACATCTGTTCATTTGTAAAATGCCCACTCAACATTCCATATTTTGTGGTTGTTTTTCGAGCCGCTATATTGCGACTTTAATTGTTACTCTTCGTTGGTCAATGTTGAAAGCCTTCATTGACAAACAATTAATAAAATCTAGTCATTGCTGAAACTAAGCACTTGCCCAGTACCAGGGTTATATGTCACACCCTTCGCACCTGCAGTAGACAAGTCAGGAGCGGGTGAAGGAACACCGGAATTTTGATTTAGTGTTAAAGACGCTACTTGGTGGTAAACACATAGGTCAATTCCAGTGACGGTTGTGCCATCAATAGACGTGGCTGAACCGCCCACCCCATTTTGCACTCTGACCGTGTAGCGTTGCTCACGAGCATCTTCATTATAAATCACGTTACGAGGCGCACTTTGTAAAACGTTATTAAACACTTCTTGGCACGTAGCATCTGTCATAGCGGTGACATCAGTATTACTTGTTCCTGTAGGGAAACCAAATCGCGTGTCTAATGACACCACTGTGCCGTCTAAAATAACGGACGTATTGCGGCGGCCATCAACTTCCCACTGAGCACGTACAAAACCAACTGCTGTTGCTAGTCCACCAGCAACACCATCAATACTGGCATTTTGTGCATCTTCAGTAACATTTAAAAAACGTGGTATTGCTGTTGCGGCTAATAAACCGAGAATAACAATAACAATAACCAGCTCGATTAATGAAAAGCCTTGCTGTCTTAATTTCATATCTAAAATACCTATTTTACGCCTTACAAATATTGAATAAACATCTCAGCAGTAAGACTATTGTTACCTAGCTAAAGCTTATGTGTAAACAAATTTTAGCATCATTTCTACATTTAAACAGTTGTAATAGTTAAATTTTAACCACTGCCTTCTAAAAAAATCACTCGCCCAGAGCTTGCTTGATAGCTGATGCTGCCACTTTGATCTGTGGTAAAGCGACAAATTTCTGGCTCTTTTTGATAAAAAACATCAGCTTTAATGTCATGCAAACCACTTGCCATTAGCTGTTGCCATAATGCCCTACAACCTGCTTCATCACTCGAGTTTAATAGCGGCCAGCCCTGAGGCGACATCTGAATAATGTTATTTTGAGGCTGAACCTTAACCTCATCAAGCTGTCGATTTGCTGAACCAACACCTGTCTCTTCCCAACTGAGTTTAAGTGCGCTGGGCCTGCCCTGGCTTAGCCATTGGCTTTTCACCATAGCCAACACATATAACAGGCGGCTATGCTCAAGCTGCAGCCCCTTTGTTCCAATACTTTCAACACTCGAAAAGTGCTTACTGGCGATAACGGCCATAATAACCAAGACTAAGGTTAACGTAATAATACGCCCGTAGGTTCTTAGGAGATCGCTTTCTGACTTCTGTTGTTTTTGCATTTTGCAATCAACCCTTAACAACGTTCAGCATATCCCACATAGGTAAGTAAATACCTAGTGCTAGGATCAATACGATACATGCTACAAATCCGATTAAAATCGGTTCTAACTTTGCTGTTAAGTTTTTTAAGTCGTAATCAACTTCCCCTTCGTAAAAATCTGCGGCGTCATTCAACAGCTGATCGATTTGCCCAGTTTCCTCACCTACAGCCACCATTTGCAATACTAACGGAGTAAACAGTCCACTTTGGTTAGATACCCGCAGCATTGATTCACCTGATTCAATACCTCGACGCATTGCCACAATTCGGTCGTGCATATAGCTATTATCAACAGCATCGGCGACCAAGCTTAACGCTTGGGTCATAGGCACACCTGCTCCCAACATCATCGAAAAACTTCGGCAATACCGAGAAAGCGTTGAACGTTCAATAATTGAGCCTACAGCAGGGATATGCAGTTTCCACCGGTCCCATTGTCGCTCCCCTTTTTCTGTATGATGCCAATATCTAATCCCAATAATTGCACCAACCACAGCAACTAACATGACATGCCAATAATTTACGAATACATTTGAAGTGGTGATTAAAATTTTTGTTGCCCAAGGTAAGTCAGCGCCAAACCGTGAAAACATATCAGCAAACTTGGGGATGACCATGATATTGAGGATCACCATGGCGATGGTAATCGCAATTAATACAAAAATAGGATAACGCATTGCCGATTTTATCCGACGTCGAGTCTCTTGTTCACGTTCTATATAGCTAGATAATTGAATAAATGCATCTTCCAGCTTACCGGTATTTTCACCAACATGAACCATCGAGATAAACAATGAATCGAACACATCTTGGTGTTGGTTCATTGCCGCAGAAAGTGGCCTACCAGACGTTAATTGCTCTGAGATATCATTTAAAGCATCTTTCATTCGCTGAGAATGCGTGGTTTCAGCTAACCCCGCTATCGCCCGCAGAATTGGAATGCCAGATCGAGTCAATGAATACATCTGTCTGGTAAAAATTTGCAATTCTTCAAGCGACACTTTGCTTGCAAAAAGGCTACCCAATTTAAATGGCTGAGATTGTTTAACTTCACGCAGCTCAAGGGGAATGATGCCTCGAGACATCAAAGCATCAGCAGCACTACTTTCATTTGCTGATTCAATAAAGGCTTCTACGGCTGCGCCTTGATTGTTCCGACCTCGATACCGGTAAGTTGGCACACTTAGCTCCCCATACCCATATCTGCAGGCATGGTTTCTGCGCCTGGTATTTCACTGACATCTTCTACCAATTTGGCAACTTCCTCGATGGTTGTCATGCCGTTATAAAGGTACTCAAAGGCCGAGTCAGCTAATGGCACAAAGGTCGGACTTTTTTGCGCAGCACGAGCAAAGTCTTGCGGGTTTCCTGTACGCATGGCATCGACCATATCGTCATCAAGTTCAAGAATTTCAAAAATACCAATACGACCACGATAACCCGAACCGTTACAGCTTTGACAACCTGTCCCTATTTTATAACTCGCAGCACTAAAATCTTTTTTAGCAATCGTGTTTATCCAGGCTAATTCTGAGCTTGTAGGTTGATGATCCGTCATACAATTTGAACATACACGCCTAACGAGTCGCTGGGCAATAATCACTCTTAATGCACTCGCAACCAAATAGCTTGCCGCCCCCATATCCAGTAAACGTAATGCACTGGTAATCGCATCATTGGTATGCAAGGTTGATAATACAAAGTGACCGGTTAATGCTCCCCTTAACCCAATTTCTACCGTTTCTTGGTCACGCATCTCACCGACCATGATGATATCGGGATCTTGGCGAAGCGTTGTTCTTAATACGTTAGAGAAATTCAAACCAATTTTATGATTAACTTGTACTTGGTTAATGCGAGGTAACTGATACTCGACCGGATCTTCAACAGTAATAATTTTAGTATCAGGCGTATTTAGCTCACTTAAAATGCCATATAAGGTTGTGGTTTTACCGCTACCTGTTGGCCCTGTTACCAAGAGCATACCGTGAGGACGTCTAATCTGTTTTCTAATCCGTTGCAAAATATGATCAGGCATACCCGTTTCATTTAACGTCAGTAGGCCGGCTGATTGATCTAGTAAACGCATCACCACAGATTCACCATGATAAATTGGCATGGTAGACATACGGATATCAACCTTATGGCCTTTGATTTCAATATGAAAACGGCCATCTTGTGGCATTCTTTTTTCTGAAATATCCAAACCAGCCATTAACTTCAAACGCAGCACCAGTGCGGAAGCGATATTAACTTCATCTAAGGTATTTTCATGCAGCTGGCCATCAATACGTTGGCGTATCCGTAATACTTTTTCACCTGGCTCAATATGAATATCCGAAGCACGCATTTGTACTGCATCTTCAAAAATTGACTGCAATAACTTAACCACGGTGGTTTCGTTATCGCTATCGCTGTCAGTGATGCTCGCCAAATCAAACATGTCATCAGCGGCATATTCTTCTTCAAGCTCACCTGCAATTTTGGCAATTTCACCTGTACGACGATATAGGTTATCGAAAGCATCCAGTAATTGTTGCTCAGGCGTCACCGCAATAGTAATTTTCTTTGGTGCTACGAACACTTCTAAATTATCGATGGCCTGTAAGTCTGCAGGATCACTCATGGCCAATGTGACCGTATCTTCAGTGGCCTTAACCACAAGCGCACGATAACGTCTAGCCTGCACTTCAGGAATAAGATTGACGACTTCAGAAGGAATCGATAAACGACTTATGTCTAAATACGGCAGGTTTAATTGCTGAGATAAAAACTTGAGCAATTGATCTTCTGTAATACAATGCAAATCAATTAATGTGCGTCCCAATTTCTTACCTGAGTTTCGTTGCTCAGATAAAGCCTGGGTTAATTGGTCATCAGTAATAATGTGTTCTTGAACGAGAAGATCGCCTAAACGCATTTTTAATTTTGGTTTCATTGGCTACCTTCAAGTTGAATTAATCGTTGTTCTATATACGTCATAGCACCAGTTGATAAGCCTCGATAAGATAACGCTTTACGGTAAGTCTCTGCCGCCTCTTTATATGCTTGTTGTGAATCGAGTGCATATGCTAATCCCATCCACCAACGCGCTTGTGAAGGCTCAAGTCCGACTAATGAGCGATATGCCGACTCTGCCAATTCAAATTGGCCATTTTTCTGGGCAATATCACTTTGTAAAATCCATTTATCCCTTGCCCAGTCGCTGCTATCACTCACTCCTGATAAGGTGATTAATGCTTTATCAGGACTAAATGACGCATTCTCAACTTTGGCTTTTAAAATAGCGAGTTCCACTTCCTCAGGAAATTGAACCACGCCTTGTGCCAAAATCTGCTCAGCTCGCCCCAAATTATTAAGCGCGTAATACAAAGATGCTAACTGCTTTCTTGCTTGATGCATTGATGGCTCTAACATCAATGCTTCGTAATAGTATTTAATGGCTCTATCTACTTTTTGCTGCTGCTCTGCAATCTCTGCAATATCAAATTTCTTTTGTGCAAGCTCAGCATTAGATAACACAACCTCAGTGACAGCCATGCTGCCCTTATTCGCTGTCGCGCTAACGCTATTTCTTGCTGTTGTACTCGTTGGCTTTGATTCATTGATTGTAACGACATTATTAACAGTTTCTTTTTGGTTATCAGCGACAATGGCCGAACTGCGAGTGTTTTGGCTAAACCTGACTTGTACTGAACCTGAATCATTGGTTTGAGTTTGCTCAGCCTTATTTACTTTTACAGCCCTATCAATATCTTGTTTGCTTTCATTACTCGCAGTTCCCACCACCGCGATGTCAGTCTTTTTTGGTTTTACATCCCTATCGACGACACTTTCCTCTTCGGCAATCTTGTCTTCATCTTGTTTCATGGCATCAGTAGGTTCATTAGATGAAAATGACGCATCCGCTATCGTTGACTGACTCAGCGAGATAGATTCATCACTGCTTTTAACTGCCGTAACCATAGACTGATCATCAGCTAAATTCTCATTAGGGTTAACCACTACTGAAGCATTGTTGTTAACCCGTTCAGGTGTCAATGGCTGTAATTTTTGCAGCTGCATTCCCTGTCGATACAGCATTATGCCTAACAAAGCTACCGCGACTAACATCAGTACAGACATCAGCAAGCTTTTGTTAGAAGAGCTTGCACTGTCAGTAGTCGTCCCTTTTGCCATATTAACTTGACTAGTAAACTGTACTTCAGGTCGCTGAAATCCGTTGGCCTCTGCGCCTTGTGGACTCTCATCAGAATGTTGTTGCTGACGCTTATCTAAATCTTTTAATACTTTATTAATGACGCTCATATTGACTCTCTTAACATCGATACCCAATCAACATCAGCGACATATAGCATCGCCAGTGAAGCGCATAAAAGTAGTAATAAAAAAATCCATCGTTCTTGTTGCTGAGCAGGCGGCAAGGGTTCAGCATCTTCTGTATCCACAATGGCCGCTTTACAATGCTTTGTATGAACTCGAGTTTCACCCTCTGCGAAACAAAGTAACAGCGCTTTATTAGTAATCACATTCACCAAACGAGGAACCCCTCGCGCTGCAGCGGCAATAAGTTTCACATCTTTGTCATTAAACAATGAATGACCTTGATAACCAGCAACGGACAACCTGTAGTCGATATAGGCTTGGATTTCATCCCACGCTAGTGGTCTTAATTTATAACTAAAGGTTATTCTTTGTTTTAGTTGCCTTAGCTTGTTATCTTCAAGTCGTTCATCTAATTCAGGTTGGCCAAACAACACCACTTGAATTAACTTGGTGCTTTCTGTTTCTAGGTTGGTAAATAGCCTTAAAGTTTCCAAACTTTCATTCGGCAAAGCTTGGGCTTCATCCAATACTAAAACGACCTGTAAACCTTGTTGATTAAGCTCAAGTAACCTGCTTTGAATTAAACTCGTTAGCTGTTGCTGGTTTAAGTTCTCATCTAATGAAAGCCCCAACTCTGTCGCTAATGCCCAACGAAGCTCTTCTGGGCTTAAATAAGGGTTTGGCACATATGCGCAATGGTATTGTTCCGGTAAATCATTGAGCAGCTTTCTGCAAATCAATGTTTTACCCGTGCCAACTTCCCCTGTGACTTTAATAAAGCCTTCACCATTCTCAATCGCAGTTTGCAGCACTTGTAATGCTTCAACATGCGGCGTTAACCCAAAAAAGAATTGCGTATTCGGTGTTAACGTAAAAGGTAACTGAGTTAAGCCAAAGTGTTGTTGATACATAGCATTTTCAACGGCATTTAGCCGTTACTCCTGCTCTGGGTACCAACGTTCAAGTAAATCTTTAGAGCGTTGTAATTCATTACTCCAAGTATCAGCTCCTACTACGGTAGGTTTTAGCATGATAATAAGTTCTGTTTTCTTTGTGGATTTACTGCGATTAGTAAAAGCTTCTCCAATAAATGGAATATCACCTAATAAAGGCACTTTAGACAACGCTTCGATGTTCTCACTTTTCATTAAGCCACCAATCACAACGACATCCCCTGAAGAGGCTTTAATCACAGTGTCTGACTCACGAATTTCACTTTGAGCTAGTGGCAACTCTAAACTTGAACCGCTAACTTTAATTTCTTTGACTTGCTCTGAGACATCAATAACGGATGGATGAACATGTAATAACACATTACCGTCTGCATCGATTTGTGGTGTCACATCTAACGCGATACCTGAAAAGAAAGGGGTGAGTTCAACTTGAGGAGTCGTTACAGGTGTTGTACCTGCCACTGTCGTTGACGAGACATCAGTAACGAAGTATTCATCATTACCAACCTTAATTACGGCTTTTTGGTTGTTTGATGCGGTAACTCTAGGACTTGACAGCACATCTACATCGCCTTGGGTATCAAGTAAGCTGATCATGGTGCTAAAGTCTGTTCCTGTAAGGCTAATTGACGTCACACCACCAATGACATTAGTGATTTGGTCGCTTAAACCACTACCTGGTGAAGTCCCAAAGTTAATATCAGTACTACCTGCGTGTCCTAATACGTTATCCCACTGAATACCCTGTTGGTAGCCATCCGATAATGTTACTTCTAATATCTTAGCTTCTAGGATCACTTGGCGTTGTAAGTGCGTTTCCGCTTTTTTCAGGAATGTACTGACTTGACGTAATTCATCAGGATACGCTCTTACAGTCACTAAGCCTGCTTGTGGCGTTATCACAACTTGGCGCCCGCCACCTGTATTACCGATAATTGATACTAAGGTTTTCTCTAATTCACCCCAGAAATTAGATTTCGTTTTCGAGCGAATAAAGGTGCCGTTAGTGTTGTCGTTACTATCGTTATTATTGTTGGAGTTGTTATTATTACTCGAGTTGCTACTTGATGAGCTACTGTTGGAGTTCGAATTCGAGTTGGAGTTTGAATTGTCATTATTATCTGAAATACGGCCAGAACTCACCGAGGTTAAGGATAGCCCTTCTCGTTCCATATAAAGATAATTTAGCGGATAAGTTTCTGTGCGCATTCCAGCAGGGAAAATACGCAAAATACGACCTTCACGGCTCACTTCGTATCCGTAAATATCTTCAACCACTTTAATCACTTCCGACAAGGTTACGCCGTTTAATGAAATGGATATAGTCCCGCTAACTTCAGGGTGAACAGCAACACTTAGTGGCGTTCCTTGAACAAGGCTTGGGAAGAAAACTTTTGCATCAACATCATTAGCAGACACATCAAATCGACGCTCTTTAGGTAAAGATGTCGCCCCACCAAGTAAACTTGAACCATTGAGTTCACGTTGAATTTCCTCAGGCATTTGCGCAGGAGGCGGCACAATATTTTGCGCCGTTTGCGCTTCAGCGAGTGATTGACTCAACTCCGTTTTAGACGTCGTTGGATCAGGTCTGTCTGTTGTTTGACAACCTAGCAAACAAAGAGATAGCAGAGGGGTTGCGTATTTAATAAATTTCATTGTTATTCTTGTCCTATCGCTCTGTTATCGACTGAAATAGCTTAAGTTTTCGTCCGTCAGACAAATTAACGTAACTCTTGCCGATATATTCAATTCTGGCGCCATCAACACGCTCACCAACAGAAAAAATTTGATTATTGATTACAGCGTGAGGGCTAGCACTTTTTACAATGCTATTGAGTACCAATGATTCAACTCGCTCCCCACCACTTGAGGCCGTCACATAACCTTGTCCTGGTAATGTCGGATCTCTTAATGACTTGGCTGAAGCTAACCCGCTAAAAACACACAAGCTCAGCACTAATAAAATTAATTTATTCTGCGACACTGATAAACTCCTTATTAATACTCAAGGTATATAGCTCGAGTTCGACAGTGGCATTGGGGTGTGTATCAACATGGTAATTGAGACGCTTCCAATACAATTTATCTGGCATGGATTCTATTGACTCAATAAATGCCAAAATGGAAAAGAAGCTCCCTTCCAACGTCAAATGAATGCCATGACTGTATAAGTTCATTTTGTCTTCTTCGCCCTCTTGCAATAACGGTGTTGGCGCTATCGATCCAAAAGATAACAACTTCACCCCTTGAACATTGGCAAGCAGGTTAGTGAGCACGGTTGGCATATAGCTAGCAGGCACCATAGATACCATTTGTTTATCAAGCTCTGCATCAGCAACGGCCGTTTGCTCTTCAATCAAGGTTAATCGGTTGCGATAATCTGTGTTGGGATCCATTGCTAATCGTTGCTGATACAAAGCGATTTGCTGCTCAGAAACGGATATATCGGTATTCAATTGGCTTAACTGTCGATTAAGCTTTTGTCTTTCTTTAAAGATACTCTCAACAGGAAGGTAAACGACCATCGCGATAACAACTAAAGTTGCAATGCAAATTAAGACCCGCTCACGCTGACTCAGCTCATTAAATTTAGTGTCTAATTGCTGCCATAATTGCTTCATTTTTTTACCTCCACGTCTGGCGTGCTAGATAACTTGAAAGCAATAGGTTTTGACTCGCCTCTATCCATCGTCATGGTTGAAAAGGCATACCCTTTCAATGTTTCGGTGTGCTTTAACTTCTCGACCCATAACGGAATACTTTGTGGCTGTGCCCCATATCCTTCGAACTCAAAGTGTTGTTGGTTAATGTTAATTTGGCTGAGCCACACCGAACCATCTGATACGCTAGCAAGATCGGTCAGTAAATTTGAATAGCCTTGACTGATTAAATTCTCACGTTGCTTGAGCTCACCCGATAATAAACGTTTTAAATCTAAACGCTGTTGAGCCAATTCAACACTCGCAACAAGTTCTGGATCTGGTGCACGAGTTGATATCTCTAATTCAAGTGCATTTTTTTGAGTATCAAGTGAAGATTTAGCAGCAGAAACGCTCGACACTTCTGCATTCAGACCTGTAACAGACCAATAGCCAATTGCCCAAATCAACATACTAAAGACGATAAGCCCGCCAACTGCCATCATCATGCGCTGGAAAGACAATCTTAATTTAGCAGGCAATAAATCCGCACTGTAAAGATTAACCGTGGTTTTTATCATGCATCACCTCCGGTTAATTCCACCGCAGCCAAATAAGCCAATTGACTTGCCACAGAGGTATGTTCAATCGCGCTGACTGGTTGATTAAAATTCTGCGATACCAATGGCACTAACGCTTGGCATTCGCCATCAATCAATAAATCAATTGAAGCAACCGGTGCTTGACGCAGCTGACTTTCAAAATAATCCATTGAACGCTGAATTTCTAAGCTCAGATTGTCAGCGAGTCCATACTGCAAATCGGCGGCACTGGCTTTATCTATTTGGGTAAATCCACGTACTCGACGCTGCATCAACAGCTCACCTTGTTTGACGACCGTTAATAACAGTTCTTGCTCTGGTACATGACTCACCACCATGTGCGGCGCTTGATCGTCAAATAAACGCGGCATAACTAATTCTTCAATGGTGATATCCTCAATTACAAAGCCATGCTGCTCACAGGATTGTGCCAAGGTAGAAAGTTGCATTTTATTGGCGACCACAACGTTTATTTTTCCTGTTGTCGTGAGCGATGATTCAAAATAATCTAATTGAATGTTCGTCACCTGTTCGGTCACTAAATCTTTTATCGCCCATAATAATGCTTGGTTTAATTCATTCGCCTCTACATTGGGTTTATCAGCCACAATCAATTGATAAAATGATTCAGCCAATACAATGTGTAATTTCGCCGCACCAAAGCTCGCCTTAATCTCAGCCAGCACCTCTGCCCAATTCTCACCATTAAAGGCAAATTGCTGTATGTTGTCAGATAAACTGAAGTTAGCGTTTTTTTGATTTGTAGAATCAAGTTCTTGCTGTTGAGTACCTGATAAATCGGCCTGGAAAACACTAATGTGAGTTGCACTGATATACACCCCAAGTTTTGCAGAAACTTGAGTTTGGCGCCAAAAGGTCAATTTACTTAAAAAACCATTATTCATTCAAAACCCTGTGCCCAGATAATCAGGAAAATAACACATAGCGGCAAACACCATGCAACTTCACAGCAACGATTCACTTCACTCAAAAATACCAGCTCAAAACCAACAACTATGTAACATAAAGAACGTTCTGAGCAGGAAAATAAGTCAAAAAAATACCGTACGACATTTTAACTGCTAATCACTTAATTTTATAGAAAAATAATCTTAAAAATATTGTATATATTTAAGATAGATTGTTATGCCTTGATACTCAAGTTTCACAATCTCATCACGCTCAAGATGTAACGCAATTGCTAATGGTGAATGAGATATTAATTTGGCGAAATATAAAGCAATACAAGTTACATACCACTTTGGATTGGAAGGTATCAATGTGCGACACAGGGTTGTGGTCGCTGTTAATTAAAAAAATCCCCTTGAGCGGCACTCACACCTAAAATTTTCAATGTTTGCCATTCTTCAAATTGAGTCACACCTTCAGCAAATACCTGCACTTCAGCACGATATAAGCCGCCAATTAGGCTACGAATAAATAACTGGTTTTCGGGTTTTAGGTGGATTTGGTGAATAATCGAACGGTGCAGTTTTACTAAGTCAAAGTGACACTCTTGAATATAGTGAGTACCCACAACTTGCAATCCGACATGGTCAACACACAGCTTAGCTCCTATTTTGCGAAGCATATTCAAATTCTCGACCAATTTATGCTGATGTTTCACCACAATATCTTCTGACACCTCAAAAGTAAGACGGGAAGCTAAATGACGATGTTCCATCAAGGTGATTTTTAACCAACGGCTAAATGCACGACTCGTTAACGAGTCGAGGCTTAAGTTAATACTATAGTGATCTTGATTATTCACCATCAAATCAAACATGACTGTTTCTATTAATTGCCTTTCAACTTGAGGCATCAAGCCACACTTATTCGCCATTGGAATAAATAAGGTCGCCCTAACTTCATTACCTTGATTATCAATTGCACGGCTAAAGGCCTCTTGATGACAAGTATGCCCATCACTATCGATGACCTTTTCCGTAATCGCAACAAAGCGCTTATTCACTAATGTGTTTTCTAAAAAGCTTCTCCATCGCACAGAGCCTTTTGCTATTTCCTTATCTACAGCGCCTTTGTCATACATAAACCAGTTATTACTACGTTGAAGCTGCGCGGCTTTTAGTGCCATTTCAACTTCTTCTAATACTTGTTCTTGCATGTCTCCTGCACTATAAAAAGCAGCGCCTAAATGCACATAGTTATCTTGAGTATCTGACTGATTTTGTAGTTGCCTAATAGCCAGTTTTAGCAGTTTGTTTGCCAAACTATCTGCTTCATCTAAAGAAAGCTGAGGGGCGACAATCACAAACTGATTAAAACCATACCGTGCAAAAGTGACATCTTCATAGGGGTGTAAAACTTGTGTAATCGCTTGTACAAAGTCGTTAAGTTGCTCATTAACAATGTCATCGCCTTCTTGTTGAAGCAGTAAATCCAAATCGTCAAAGTTAATGAGCAAGATCACACCGTGGGCAATCATACTGCTTTGATGCGTCAGTGCTTCGAGTCTATTTTCAAAGAAAATTCAGTTACCAATACGAGTAGCAGGATCGAGGAAAGTTTTAGAGCGAATAAATTGGTCAAAGCGGCCACGCTCTTTTTGCGCATCTTGCAGTTGTTCAAGCAACTTAGTCATTGCCCTATTGACTAAGCGAGGGCGGCCTTTGCCTGAAAATTGCAGTGCTTTTTCATGCTCCCCCTCAATTACAAGCATACTGCGCTCGGCAATTTGCTCAATACCATCAAGCTCATGGTTAAACCAGCGAAGACCATAGCGGACAAATAAAGCAATCGCGATAAATGAAATCAATAAGCTTAAATACTCGTACCAGCCTAATTGATGTAATAAAAACGGCTGAGGCAGCTTAAGCTCCATCGATAACGACTTATCTGTGTCAATAACGTGTTTATATAAGGTTGGATTAGGCTCAGGTGTGGGCGAGTAATACTCAAATAAAATGGTATCGCCCTGAGTTAATTTAAATGAAGTGGTATTGTAGGCGATTAAAATCGGCGGTAGCCAAGCATTTAGCTCCCAATGACTGTCAGCCTGATAATGCTCCACGAGCATTGATTCTAATTGAGTGACTTTTTGTTGCTGAAATTTGTAGGTGAGCTGGATAAAGCTGATTAATGCACCAATAAAAAAAATCGCTCCGACAGCAGTTAATGACAATAGCCAAAAACTGGTCAATTTTTTCGTTAAAATTTTGGTTAATTTCATTTATCAGCGTCCTGCTAAAGCGCAATACTGTGAGATTTTATTATTATCAGCATTTGGCCTAATCATGCCAAATACTCACCACTCAACTGTAGATGATTATTCAGTAGCTTATAGTAAAAGGCAAACCTAATCTTTATCGAGTTCTGTAGACACAAAAAAGGGGCTTTCGCCCCTTTTGTATTTCACCTTACCAATCACTTACAGTGAGTAATCAGTAGGTACTTTATCTAATACTGCCACACCTGAATCAATAGCCGCTTGTGACACCGCACTCGCAATATTTCTTAGTAAGCGTGGATCCATTGGTTTAGGCAACACGTACTCTGGACCGAAGGTCATTGAATCAACGTCTGGATAAGCAGCAAGGACTTCAGCAGGAACCGGTTCTTTAGCAATAGCAGCAAGGGCTTTAACTGCCGCAATCTTCATTTCATCATTAATTTGTGACGCTCTCACATCTAATGCACCTCTGAAGATGAACGGGAAACAAAGTACGTTATTAACCTGATTCGGGTAATCACTGCGGCCTGTTCCCATAATCAAGTCTTTACGGATACTATGTGCAATCTCAGGCTTAATTTCAGGGTCGGGGTTTGAACAGGCAAAGATAACTGGATTTGGCGCCATTAACGCAATATCGTCAGCCGTTAATAAATCTGCACCTGATAGGCCTAAAAACACGTCAGCATCTTTAATCACATCTTGAAGTGTACGCTTGTCAGTATTGTTAGCGAACAATGCTTTGTACTCATTGATGTCTTCACGGCGAGTATGAATAACGCCTTGTCTGTCCAGCATGTAAACATTTTCACGTTGTGCACCACACTTAACAATCATTGTCATACACGCAATGGCAGCAGCACCCGCACCTAGGCACACAAAGATGGCATCTTCGATTTTTTTACCTTGAATCTCTAACGCATTCAACATTCCTGCTGCGGTAACAATGGCAGTACCATGCTGATCATCATGAAACACAGGGACATTACAGCGAGCGATCAACTCACGCTCAATTTCAAAACACTCAGGAGCTTTAATATCTTCAAGGTTGATACCGCCAAATGTATCTGCAATCGATTCAACCGTATTGATGAAATCTGCAGTGGTGCGGTGTTTCACCTCAATGTCTGTAGAGTCGATATTCGCAAAACGCTTAAACAGTAAGGCCTTGCCTTCCATAACTGGCTTAGATGCTAATGGGCCTAAATTACCTAAACCTAAAATAGCGGTACCATTTGAAATAACAGCAACAGTGTTCCCTTTATTGGTATAGCGATATGCATCGTCAGGATTTGCGGCAATTTCACGAACAGGCTCGGCGACACCAGGACTGTATGCCAGAGATAAATCATGGCTCGTTTGAGCAGGTTTAGTAAGACTAACAGCAGTTTTACCTGCTACTGGAAATTCATGATAATCGAGAGCTTGCTGGCGGAAATCTGACATTTTTTATTCCTGAATGAGGCAATTTATACGGCGAAAGTAAGATTAATTCAGTCGCAACGCATTAAAACTAACTTTACTGAATGTCAGTAAAATGAGCTGTAGCGTGCTTTGGAAAGGGAGTATAAATGAAAAATTAACAAAAGTTATCTTTAATCGGCAGAATTTGATCAACTTACAATTTATCGATATTAAATAAATCATCACAATAAGAATCAAAGACTTAAAACTGTAGAAAAATAACAAGATTTGACATAAAAAAGCAGAATTAGCATGATAAAGTTACAAATAGTTTGCCTAAATAACAATATTATCAACCTAACTGGCAACACATAATTTATAACTAAAAATTTTAATTTTTTTTAAAAATTTAATCCAAAAACAAAAAAAGACGCCGAAGGCGTCTTTTTCTTAAAATAATTGCAGTCGCAATTACTTTTTACCAAGTGCACCAAAGCGCTTGTTGAATTTGTCGATACGACCACCAGTGTCAACAACTTTCTGTGTACCAGTGTAGAATGGGTGACATGCACCACATACGTCTAAGTGTAAGTTTTTACCTACAGTAGAGTTAACTTTAATTACGTTACCACAAGTACAAGTTGCAGTTACTTCAGCGTAGTCTGGGTGGATACCTGGTTTCATTTGGATTACCTTAATAGCAGGCCATGTCGCTCTCCCAACCCGAAGTTGAGCACCACATGCGTTAATAACAATAGTGTTAAGGCGCGCAATAGTACAGTATCTGTTCAGTCCAGACAAGTAAAAATTATCACTGTCGATGTTGTTGCTGTAACGCCTCAAATCTCAGCTTATCTTGTGCTTTATTACCATACTGATTTAGCTGCTCTAGTGAAGGACATGCCAGTGTTACATCTTGTCTGATTAAATGGATTTTCTGTTTAGAAAAGCCTTGAGGGTTAGCATCAAAAATTGCCATCATCACTCCATAGACATTTAAATCCCACTCACTTTGATAGCGAGTAGCAATGCGCCATAAAGTATCTGATGCCTGCCTTTCAATATAACAATGACCCATTGTAGGCGTCGGCTTATTATTGAGAACTTTTGCTGTCGTTGAAGGTCGACTAGTTGAAGGTTTTTCAGCAACTGATTGACTTGATGACGCCAATTTAGGCGCAGCCTGAGTGACCACTTTTGGCAGTTGTTTTTGCTTATCTATTTTTATTTGAGTTTTAGCTGTTTCTTTAATAAATGGAGAATCAAAAACCGGTAATACAGCAAATTGACGCCAGCTGTTGCCTTTATATTCGCTGACGATCAGCTTTGCTTTCGGATCGCTCACATCTTCAACACCAATAGCAAATAACATAAAGCTACTGATAGGCTGTACCATCAACTCTTCCATGCTTTCTTTATCATCATTAGTTTGTCGCAAATGAATACTAAGTCGAGACAAGTCTTTGCTAGAGGCAACAATGTTAAGTTTGATTTTTGGGTGTTGACCCAACTCAAACTGCCTACTGTTTATGCTGATATGCGTCAGGGCAGCCTGAGCAATAAATGAAAATAAAAAAAGGGAGAGAGCTAAGCTGGCCTTACTTAATATTCCTTTTAACATCAATTTTCTCTTATTCTATTTCTTTATGTTCTGGCTCTAGTAAACTAGACCCTCTCAATTCTTAATGATGATAACTTATGCCCGTGTTTGTTGAGGTTGCTTTGCCGGTTCCTATGCGGCAAACCTTTAGTTACCAAGTCCCCGAAGCCAACGTATCGCAAATACAACTTGGGCTAAGGGTTAAAGTCCCTTTTGGTAGACAGCAACTTGTCGGCTTAATTACCGCTATCAATAATGAATGCGACGTCCCTGCGAATAAAATAAAACCATTTACCGCACTATTAGACGACAAACCTTTATTACCTACCTCACTGTATAAGCTCACTTTATGGGCGGCAAGGTATTACTTTGCAAGCCAAGGCCAAATGTTAAGTCAAGCCTTGCCTGTCGCTCTGCGAAAAGGCTTAAGTGCACAACCGCAAACCGTCACCTTTTATTGCCTCAACGAGGCAGGAAAACAGGTCGATGTCAGTGTACTTAAACGTGCTCCAGCACAAAAAAAACTCTTCGAACTTTTACAAAAATCAGTCATTAGCCAAGAAGAATTTACCACCCAAGAACTTAGCAAAGTTGCCCTCAAAGCATTAGAGGATAAAGGCTGGGTAGCGCGTAAACATGTCACCAATGAAACCGACTTAAGTTGGCGCCAACAACTTAATATGACTGAAACACCGTTAAAGCTCAATAAGCAACAGGCAGTTGCCGTTTCAGTTTTAAATCAACAACAAGGCTTTCATTGCAGTTTACTTGAAGGTATCACCGGTTCAGGTAAAACAGAAGTCTACTTATCGATTTTAGAAACCATCTTAAAACAGGGTAAACAAGCACTCATCTTAGTGCCTGAAATCGGGTTAACACCACAAACCATTAATCGCTTCAAACGTCGATTTGATGTGAATATTGCCGTTATTCATTCTGCATTAACAGATAATCAACGTCTTGAGGCGTGGCGCCAAGCTCGTTGTGGTGAAGCCGCCATTATCATCGGTACTCGCTCCGCTTTATTTACCCCAATGGCCTTTCCTGGGCTGATAATTTTAGATGAAGAGCACGATAGTAGCTTTAAGCAACAAGAAGGTGTGCGTTATCACGCCCGCGACTTAGCTGTCATGCGGGGGCATTTAGAAGATGTCCAAGTCATTTTAGGCTCAGCAACCCCATCACTAGAGACGCTGCAAAATGCGATTTGTGGCCGCTATACGCATTTAACCTTGGCAGAGCGCGCAGGTGCTGCACAAAAAGTTAAGCAAGGTATTATCGATATACGCTCACAACCTTTAAAGTCAGGGATGTCTGCTTCGCTAATTAATGAAATGCGCATGCATCTTGATGCGGGCAATCAGGTCCTTTTATTTCTCAATCGTCGCGGGTTCTCACCTGCATTATTGTGTCATGAGTGCGGTCATTTGCATGAATGCGATCGCTGCGATGCCTTTTTTACCGTACATCAAGGGTTGAACGAAATTTGTTGCCACCATTGTGGCAATCAATACGCTATTCCACATCAATGCCATGAATGTGGTAGCACCATGCTAATGGGCCATGGCACGGGAACAGAGCAGCTTGCTCAAGCATTAGAGCAAGAATTCCCTCAGTACCCCGTGGTACGTATCGATCGTGATACCACACGCAAAAAAGGCTCATTAGAAAAACAACTCACCAGTATTTTAAAGGGTGAGTACAAAATTTTGGTGGGCACTCAAATGCTAGCCAAAGGGCATCATTTCCCCGATGTCACACTTGTGGGGTTGATGGATGTTGATGGCGCACTCTTTAGTGCTGACTTTAGAGCACCTGAGCGCTTTGCTCAGCTTTACACCCAAGTCTCTGGGCGAGCAGGACGCGCCGACAAACCCGGTAAAGTATTACTGCAAACCCATCAAAGCGAAAATCCAATACTGCATGATTTATTAAAAAATGGTTACGGTAAATTTGCGCGAGCTCAGTTAGAAGAGCGCCAACAAGCACTACTTCCTCCCGCTTGGCACATGGTACTGTTGCGAGCCGATGCTCATTTAGCACAAGATGCTGATAATTTTCTACAACAAGTCGCGAACCTGTTGCCTCAAGATAGAGATTTTGAAGTCATTGGCCCCATGCCTGCGCCCCTGGATAGAAAAGCCGGAAAATATCGCAGACAACTGTTATTTCAAGCTAAAAATCGACAGCGTTTACAACAAGAATTTGAATCTGTTCTTCCCCAAATCGAAGCGTTGACAGAGAGTAAACATTGTCGCTGGAGTATCGATCGCGATCCGCAAGATTTAATGTAATCAAATTGCAGCACAATGGGTTTAGCTTGATAGCAAAGAAAATCAAAAAAAACTCGATTAATTACCCCGCTGAGATAGCATTTACATAGCATTAGCGGGTAAAATACAAGGTTACTCCACTCATCCACTTTAAGTTAGTGCTAATAAACGCCCATGAAATCACATATTGCATCTTTACTAGAACAAACCATCGACTCTTTTAAGCAACAAGGCATTATCCCAGCTGATTTTCAGGCACGCATTCAAGTGGAGCGAACCAAAGATAAAAGTCACGGTGATCTCGCCACTAACTTGGCCATGATGCTAACCAAAGTCGCTAAGAAAAATCCTCGTGAAATTGCTCAGTTGATTATTGATAATCTTCCAGCGTCTAGCCATGTGGCTAAGGTCGATATTGCAGGCCCAGGATTCATTAACTTTTTTATCGATGAAAATGCCTTAGCAAACCAACTACAACATGCCCTAACAGATGAACACTTAGGCGTTTCGTTACCAGAAAAACAAAGAGTCGTCGTGGACTATTCATCGCCTAACCTTGCTAAAGAAATGCATGTAGGTCACCTTCGTTCAACGATTATTGGCGACAGTGTCGTTCGTGCACTTGAATTTTTAGGCCATGATGTTATCCGTCAAAACCATGTGGGTGACTGGGGCACACAATTTGGCATGCTACTAGCCTACATGGAAGAGTTACGAGCAGCGAATGGCGAGCAAGCAGCACTTGAACTTTCAGATTTGGAAACCTTCTACCGTGCCGCTAAAGTCCGCTTCGATGAATCAACAGATTTTGCAACACGTGCACGTAATTTAGTGGTTTCACTGCAATCGGGCGATGAGTACTGCAATAAATTATGGCGTGAATTTAATGACATCTCGTTAAATCATTGTCATGAAGTTTACGAACGTTTAGGCGTGAGCTTAACCCGTAAAGATGTTCACGGTGAAAGTGCTTATAATGACGACCTAGAGCAAGTCGTAACAGATCTTGATAGTAAAGGCCTATTAAGCGAAAGCAACGGCGCAAAAGTGGTATTTCAAGAAGAATTCCGCACCAAAGATGGTGAGCCATTACCCGTTATTATCCAAAAAGCCGATGGTGGATACTTATACGCCACCTCTGATTTAGCAGCCATGCGTTATCGCTCAAACGTTTTAAAAGCTGATCGTGCTTTATACTTCGTTGATTTACGCCAAGCACTGCATTTCCAGCAAGTATTTAGCCTAGCGAAAACAGCTGGTTTTGTCCGTAAAGAGCTATCTCTTGAGCACACAGGTTTCGGAACAATGAATGGCACCGATGGCCGTCCATTTAAAACTCGTAGTGGCGGTGTGGTTAAATTAGTCGACTTATTAGATGAAGCAAACACCCGTGCAATCGAATTAGTTCGCAGTAAAAATCCTGATATGGACGAAGCGACAATCATTGAAATTGCGCGTGTTGTTGGTATTAGCTCAGTTAAATACGCTGACTTATCTAAAAACCGTAGCAGTGATTACATTTTCAGCTTTGAACAAATGCTGAGCTTTGAAGGCAACACCGCACCATACCTTCTTTATGCATACACACGTGTGGCTAGTATCTTCAAGCGTGCTGAAGATATCGATTTAAGCCAAGCGAAAATTGTACTTGAACATGATAAAGAAAAAGAACTAGGTACTAAACTTGCTCAGTTTGGTGAAGTACTGGCTCGTATGACAGATAAAGCATTACCACATGTGATGTGTGCTTATGTTTATGAGTTAGCAAGTGAGTTCTCAAGCTTTTACGAGGCTTGTCCAGTTCTTGCAGCAGAAACTGAAGAGCAAAAACAAAGTCGCTTATTGTTGTCACAGTTAACCGCTAAGACCTTAAAAACAGGGTTATCTCTGTTAGGTATCGAAACGTTAGAGCGTATGTAACATGAGTCGAGATTACGCTAATAAAAAGCCTAGTGGTAAAAAACGTTCGTCTTCTCGAGGAAAGAAACCACAGCAAAAGCGATCGATTCCTTACCTGCCGACATTAATCGTCTTGTTACTTGTCGGCGGATTTGGCTATTTTTTATGGTGGATAAGCGGCAGCTCTGATGATGCTCCAGCAACTACGGCACCCGCTGTCACTGTTGAACAAACTAAGCCTAAGCCAGTGAAGAAAGATCCAAATGCACTACCGCCAAAACCGACGGAAGAATGGACTTACTTAGAAGAGCTAGAAAACAAGAGCATTGATGTTGAAGTACCAGAAGATGCATTGAAATCTAAAGGCCCATATCAAATGCAATGTGCGTCGTTTAGAAAGCCTGAACCCGCAGAAGAAATGAAAGCCATGATTGCTTTTCAAGGTATGGAAGCACAAGTCAGGGCGACCACAGGCTCAAGTGGCGTCTGGCATAAAGTCATTTTAGGCCCATTTGAATCTAAACGTGCAGCCGAGCGCAGCAGGCACAAACTGCAACGTGCTGGTATTAATGGTTGCCAAATTTGGCTGTGGGAATATTAATTAGTTTTAATGTGAAGACTTTTTCCGCAATATTAAGCGCTTACTTTAGTAAGCGCTTTTTTTATCCCTTGAATTATTAACAAGCATCCCCATATCTGTTTTATCAACCAGCAGCAGACTCCTTTTCGCTGCCGTCGTTAAGAGGATTTACCGTGACTACTATCGTATCCGTACGCCGCAATAATCAAGTTGTCATCGCAGGTGATGGCCAAGTTTCCCTCGGCAATACCGTCATGAAAGGCAATGCACGTAAAGTGCGTCGTTTATACCAAAATAAAGTGATCGCCGGATTTGCTGGCGGCACAGCCGATGCATTTACCCTTTTTGAGCGCTTTGAAACCAAGCTCGAAATGCATCAAGGTCATTTATTAAAATCAGCTGTAGAGCTCGCTAAAGATTGGCGTACTGACAAAATGCTCCGTAACCTTGAAGCCATGCTGATTGCTGCAGACACCAAAGAGTCATTAATCATTACAGGTAATGGCGATGTAGTGCAGCCTGAACATGATTTGATTGCTATCGGCTCAGGCGGAAATTACGCTCATGCCTCAGCGTTAGCACTACTGCAAAACACTGACTTAACGGCCCGTGAAATTGCAGAAAAATCACTAACGATTGCCGGTGATATTTGCGTATACACCAACCAACATAAAACGGTTGAGCAAATCGACTACTAAATTAGAACGTAAGGAATTATTTATGTCTGAAATGACCCCTCGCGAAATTGTCCATGAATTGGACTCGCATATTATTGGTCAAAAAAATGCAAAACGTTCTGTTGCTGTAGCCTTGCGTAATCGCTGGCGCCGTATGCAACTTGAGCCTTCATTGCGCCAAGAAGTGACCCCTAAAAATATTCTGATGATTGGCCCAACAGGTGTCGGTAAAACTGAAATTGCCCGTCGTTTAGCTAAACTTGCTAATGCGCCATTTATTAAAGTGGAAGCAACCAAGTTTACTGAAGTCGGTTACGTGGGCAAAGAAGTCGAGCAGATCATTCGTGATTTAACCGATTCGGCTATCAAAATGACCCGTGAGCAGCAAATGAAAAAATGCCGCCACCGCGCAGAAGAACAAGCAGAAGAACGCATTTTAGATGCCCTACTACCCAAACCTAAAGATGATTGGAATACTGAGCCAAAAGATGACTCAAATACCCGTCAAATCTTCCGTAAAAAACTCCGCGAAGGTCAGCTAGACGATAAAGAAATTGATATCGACTTAGCTGCGCCACAAGTGGGTGTTGAAATCATGTCGCCTCCAGGCATGGAAGAAATGACCAATCAGCTTCAAAGCATGTTCCAAAATTTGGGGCAAACCAAAGAAAACCGTAAGAAAGTAAAAATCAAAGAAGCGTTCAAGCTATTGATTGAAGAAGAAGCGGCAAAACTGGTTAATCAAGAAGATCTTAAAGAACAAGCGATTGATTTAGTCGAGCAAAACGGTATCGTATTCTTAGACGAAATCGATAAAATCTGTAAACGTGGCGAAAGCTCGGGCCCTGACGTATCTCGTGAAGGCGTACAACGTGACTTACTCCCATTGATCGAAGGCTGCACAGTGACAACTAAACACGGCATGGTTAAAACTGACCATATCCTGTTTATCGCATCTGGTGCGTTCCAAATGTCTAAGCCGTCTGACTTGATTGCTGAGTTACAAGGTCGTTTACCTATTCGTGTTGAGCTTAGCGCCCTAAGTGCTGACGACTTTAAGCGTATCTTAACCGAACCACATGCATCACTTACAGAGCAATACGTTGCGCTGATGGGTACAGAAGGCGTTAAAGTCGAATTTGCTGAATCAGGTATCGAAAAAATCGCTCAAGCAGCATGGCAAGTCAATGAGACCACAGAAAACATTGGTGCTCGCCGTTTGCATACTGTGATGGAAAAACTGATGGAAGAAATTTCTTATGATGCTTCTGAAAAATCTGGCAGTACTTTTGTCATCGACGAAGCTTATGTCACAGAGCATCTCGACACCTTAGTAGAAGATGAAGATTTAAGCCGCTTTATTTTATAATCTGCGGTAGGTGATATGCCTCAATTGTGAGCTATCACTGTGTTAGCTGTCCTTATTTTAGTTAACATTAACTAATATAAATAGGATAGCTACATGAAAAGAGGTGGTTAACTCCAAGAGTAACCACCTTTTTTATTGAAGCCTCGACGCTGTATTTAAGCGCCCTGTTTAGCTATGAAGTATCATTCGTGAAAAACTATCATTAGATAACGTTCTATTATAAGAGAGTAACCGTTATGAGCTCACCCAATGTCACTAACCTAAAATTAAAACGTAAATCCAAGCTACTTGAAGTCACGTTTGATAATGGCGACGTTTTTAATATCACCTGTGAAATGCTCAGAGTTAACTCTCCATCAGCAGAAGTGCAACGTCACGGAAATCCAATTTTGGTCACCCATAAAAAAGCAGTGAACATTACAGCCATTGAACCTGTTGGTAATTATGCCGTAAAAATCATTTTCGATGATGGCCATGATGCTGGGCTATTTTCATGGAAGTTATTACATGAATTTGGAACACATCAAGTTGAGATTTGGGAAAGATATTTAGCTCGACTTCGTGCTGAGAAAGGCTCTCGTGAGCCGCTAATTGATATGAATATTAAGTACTCTTAGTGTTCATCTCCTGACATAGCTTAGGTTGAGGACAAAGCACGACAACTGTTTCTCAGTGACCAAAACTGAAACAAGGGAAATGATAGTATTTCCCTTATTTACGACTTTTCATTCCAGAAAATTTAATGAATACCGATGTTAGCCAAATTACCAATCTTCATCTCCATGCTTATCTATCCTTTTATATCGTCTGGCTCGACCTTATCACGCTTACCGCCATTACTTTTTACCATCGTTTAGTACCATCGCTTAATACCATCGCTTAATACCATCGCTTAATACCATCGCTTAATACCATCGCTTAATACCATCGCTTAATACCATCGCTTAATACCATCGCTTAATACCATCGCTTAGTACCATGAGTTTAACCTTAAACCCAAGACTCAATATGTAAATCATACGTATATTAACGATAACTTATTGAATACTCATGATGCCAATGATAGATTAACGATCTTTTATGATATAACATATCATTATCATACCTAACCAATTAATCACTTGAGTATCAACATGAATAAGCCCGCCCAAATACTATTAGATCGCCTGGCTATTTCAGTCTCAGCGTTGTGCGCACTTCACTGTATCGCGGGTCCATTATTATTAATACTGTTTCCAACGATGTTGTCCCTACCTGTAAGCGATCACTTTTATCATATTCTCATGGTGTGGGTTATTATCCCGACAAGCAGTATCGCAGTCTTTCTTGGCTGTACACGACACAAAGATCCTACCGTTTTAGTGTTAGCATTTTCTGGAATGATAGCGCTAGGAGTAACCGCAATTTATGGACATGATTTATTTGGTGAGACTGGAGAAAAGCTAATGACACTTGCATCAACCATCATTCTGGTTTGTGCACGTTGGCGTAATTACTCTCTTTGTCAAACAAACTCATGTGAACATTGACAAGAATCAAAGTTGTTATTCTAATTAGGGTAGTATATACAACTTAAGTATATATTTTTGAATGTTTATTACTTTTTTACAAAAGTAGGCATAATAGTGTTCGTTATATTTATTCCAATACATTGATGTGGTTGGAAGTATTATTAAAAGGAATTAATACATGTTAGTGCCATTCAGTACACTATGGAAAAACCATCCATATCCTAAATCTCCATGTAATAAATCTTTATTTTCTAATCAATGTGCAATTCGTATGGGAGTAGCATTAGAAAGCCCAGTATAGACCTTAGTTCATTTGATATTATGTACCCACAGAGGCGTTGTTACCCAGGATTAAACCACTCTCCAAAACATATTCTTGTAGCTCAAGAGCTCGCCAACTGGATTGATTCGACTGGTAATGGTTTATTTGGAACAAAGAGTATTTTTAAGAGAATATTAGAGAAACTCTAAAAGGAAAAAAAGGTATCGTTTTTATCATGAATGGCTGGGGGAGTACTGTTCATATTGACTTATGGGATGGTGAAGATTTAAAAGGTGGGGATGCTGATTGGCTAAATTTAGGAGATCAATTATGGTTTTGGGAAATATTGGTATAATTCGATTTGCTTGCATAATAATACCTCTAACACTTTTTTCATACGCCCATGCTGATATCAAAATGGTATTAAATTCAGATCAATGCATTGTTACTGGTAATGAGAAAAATATTCAATTACAACTAGCACCACCTTGTTCTATTGTAAAAGTTGGTGAAAATAGAAAAGAATTTTATCAGTATGAAAATGTTAGAGTTTACATTATAGCCAGTGCTCCAGCGCCGTTAGAGAAACTGCAAAAGTGGTCCATTACAGTTGAAGATAACTGTACTTTACAGTCTCAAGCTGTCTTTATTGAAAATGGATCGATGAGTGTTTCTACAATACGAGAAAAAAGCTTAACTTGTCCACAATTAGGATTAGACGAAAAAGTATATCGAGATTTTCTAATAGGAAGATCCATATAAAGACGTTTTTCAGATTAACCTGCAGATTCAATATTCCCCTTTTAAGTATTTTGAATACGTTAAATTAACTTACTTAAGCTTGACATCAATTTGAGGAGGTTAACATTTTGAAGAAGTACATGGGAAATCCGATAGGAGTTGCCATTAGCTACCTTTCGCTTCTTTGTGAGTAAAGCACCAATAAATTTAATCTCACTATAAAGCTCGCAACAAAATCCAGACACAAAAATGCCAGCTAATTAGCTGGCATTTTTCAGTTTACGCTTTTAAAACGTAACCATCTTATCAAAGGCTACACTGCTGATTGGAAAATTACACTATCAGCTTTCTTGGTGTAAGACTCAATCTCATCGAAGTTCAAGTAGCGGTATGTGTCAGCTGCTGTTGCATCTAACTCTTTCGCATATTCTTGATACTCTGCAGGAGAAGGTAAACGACCTAATAGTGCAGCTACGGCAGCTAACTCAGCAGATGCTAAGTAAACGTTTGCGCCAGTACCTAGACGGTTAGGGAAGTTACGTGTCGATGTTGATACGACTGTTGAATTTTCAGCAACACGTGCTTGGTTACCCATACACAGTGAACAACCTGGGATCTCGATGCGTGCACCGACACGTCCAAAGATTGCATAATAGCCTTCTTCTGTTAGCTGGTCTTTATCCATTTTCGTTGGTGGAGCAATCCACAAACGTGTTGGTAAAGTCTTAGCAAACTTATCAAGCATTTTACCTGTTGCACGGAAGTGACCGATGTTGGTCATACAAGAACCGACAAAGACTTCGTCAATTTTAGTATCAACAACTGATGATAATAACACTGCATCATCTGGATCGTTCGGCGCACAAAGGATTGGCTCTTTGATATCAGCTAAATCAATTTCGATAACTTCAGCGTATTCAGCATCACTATCTGCGCTCATTAGCTCTGGATTAGCAATAAACTCTTCCATGCCTTTAATACGACGCTCAATAGTACGACGATCGCCATAACCTTCAGAGATCATCCACTTCAACATCACGATGTTAGAGTTCAAGTATTCAATGATTGGCTCTTTGTCTAACTTGATTGTACAACCAGCAGCACTTCGCTCAGCAGATGCATCAGATAACTCGAATGCTTGCTCAACTTTAAGGTGCTCTAGTCCTTCAATTTCAAGAACACGGCCAGAGAAAGCGTTAATCTTACCTTTCTTCTCTACCGTTAATAGACCCATTTCGATAGCTTTATGTGGGATAGCATGTACAAGATCACGTAATGTGATACCTGGTTGCATTTCACCTTTAAAACGAACCAAAATTGACTCAGGCATATCCAATGGCATAACACCAGTTGCTGCAGCAAATGCAACAAGACCAGAACCTGCAGGGAATGAAATACCAATAGGGAAACGCGTATGAGAGTCACCACCAGTACCAACAGTATCTGGCAGAAGCATACGGTTTAACCATGAGTGAATAACACCGTCACCTGGACGAAGTGAAACACCACCACGGTTCATGATGAAATCTGGTAATGTTTGATGCGTATTCACATCAACAGGCTTCGGATAAGCGGCAGTATGACAGAATGACTGCATCGTTAGGTCTGCACTGAAGCCCAAACATGCTAAATCTTTTAGCTCATCACGTGTCATTGGGCCAGTGGTATCTTGCGAACCAACAGATGTCATTTTAGGTTCACAATACTGACCTGGACGAATACCTGTTACACCACAAGCTTTACCGACCATTTTTTGCGCCAGTGTGAAGCCTTTACTTGATGCTTCAACGTCTTGTGGACGTACGAATACATCTGAAGCACTAAGACCTAGCGTTTCACGTGCACGGTCTGTTAAACCACGACCAATGATTAATGGAATACGGCCACCAGCACGTACTTCATCTAGCAGTACGTCAGTTTTAAGTTCAAACGTTGAAATCACTTCATCAGTGCCAGCACGCTTAACTACGCCTTCATATGGGTAGATATCAATAACATCGCCCATGTTCATTTTTTCTACGTCTAGCTCAATTGGTAATGCGCCTGCATCTTCCATCGTGTTGAAGAAGATTGGTGCAATTTTACCACCTAAACAGAAACCACCAGCGCGCTTATTAGGTACATAAGGGATATCGTCACCCATGAACCATAGCACTGAGTTAGTCGCTGATTTACGAGAAGAACCAGTACCAACAACGTCACCAACATAAACCAGTGGATGACCTTTGCCTTTAAGTGCTTCGATTTCTTTGATTGGGCCAACTACGCCAGCTTCATCAGGCACAATGCCGTCACGGGCATTTTTCAGCATGGCTAATGCGTGCAATGGGATATCTGGACGAGACCATGCATCAGGAGCAGGAGACAAGTCATCTGTGTTTGTCTCACCTGACACTTTAAATACAGTCAAGGTCACTTTTTCTGCTAATTTAGGACGGTTTAGGAACCACTCAGCATTAGCCCAAGAGTTAACAACTTGCTTAGCAAAGTCATTACCTGCTTGCATTTTTTCTACCACATCATGGTAGGCATCAAACATTAATAGTGTATTTGATAATGCAGTGACTGCGATTGGAGCAAGTGCATCATTATCTAATTGAGCGATTAACGGCTCAATGTTGTAACCACCTTGCATAGTACCAAGTAGTTCAGTAGCACGCTCAGTTGATAGGATTGGTGACGAAACAGTGCCTTTGGCAACTGCATCTAAGAATGCCGCTTTTACGTACGCAGCTTCATCAACACCAGGGGGAATACGATTTTCTAATAGATCTAGAATCACGGCCTCTTCACCAGCAGGCGGAGTTTCAACTAACTTCACTAATTCAGCCACTTGTTGTGCATCTAATGGCTTAGGGACAACACCCTCTGCAGCACGTTCTGCGACGTGTTTACGATATGCTTCTAGCACGGCAACATTCCTCTTTGTTTTGCGCCTAACAGCGAAACTGAACATCATTTAATAGAAAAAATGACCATTCCACAGGTTCGGGCTTGAAATCCGACCCGTAGTATACTACAGGTTTGCAAAAGTATGAATTAGATCACACTCTAATGGAGACGAAATCGATACTAATATTGAGCTCGCAGTATAATTTAACTTCTGCTTTAAACAAATAAAATTAGACAATAGTTTAAAACATTAAATAAACACTTTAATTTCAGTACATTAACCTGACACCACAATTTAATTCAGTCCTATAAATCAATCGTATAACTTAGATGAAATTTTGCTTTTTTTTTCGCTATTCTGCATAGTCTTTGAACAGCACCACCTAATACATGCCTAAAACACTGTTTATTCAACTTTATTGACTAGCTATTCAAACTAAGTAAGGGAGTAATATGTCATTAACCACTATAGAAGCGGTCATATTTGATATGGACGGCGTGATTATTGATACCGAGCCAGCTTGGCAAAAAGCTGAGGTCGAAGTGCTCAATCAACTCGGTGTACCCATCACCATGAAAGATGCCGAAGTTACCACAGGGTTACGAATCGATTTATTGGTTGCCTATTGGTACCAACGAAACCCATGGGATAACTATGATAACCGTGCTGTCGCGCAGCAGATTATCGATAAAGTCGTCACGTTTATTGAAACTGAAGGTGCCCCAATGCGCGGCGTTATCGATGCATTAAAACTATGCCAGCAAAAGCAGCTTAAAATTGGACTAGCGACCTCTTCTTCAACAGATCTCATTGACTCTGTCATGGCAAAACTAGGGATAAGATCGTATTTTGAAGCAATTGCATCGGCTGAAAATCTTCAATACGGAAAGCCGCATCCAGAAGTCTATTTGAATTGCGCCAATGCATTAAAGGTAAATCCTGCACATTGCCTAGCCATTGAGGATTCATTTAATGGCTTAATTGCAGCAAGAGCAGCGACAATGCAAACGGTGGCGATTCCTGCTCCTGAATTCGCTGAGCAATCACGTTGGGTTATTGCGCATCAACAGCTCGAGCATTTAGGCCAATTAGCTGACGTGCTAGATACCACGACCAGAATCTAACTAAGCAACAAAAGCGATATAAAAAGGGCTGCACCCGCAGCCCTTTATATCACCAAGTCTATTCGAACAAAGACTTAAGTTAGAAGTTTTTACCAATGAATAAGTAAAATGCTTGCTCGCCAGTATCAGTAAAGCCAAAGCCTAATGCTGCCGGCCCCCAGCTAGTATCTGTACCTAAATAAAGACTACTCGCATATATCAAGTCATCTAAATCAATGTCATCTTTTAGTAGCCACACGTTACCAGCCTCAATACTGGCACCTAAGTAGAGTGGCACATCTGATAATAAAACATCTCGACCAAGATCATACTGATAAATCAGTGCGCCAAATGCTTTGTGAGGTCCAGCAAGAGCACCTTTGTGATAACCCGATAAATTCAAGAAGCCACCTAATTCAGCAACATGAATGGTGAAATCACGGTCAACATCCACTGTAGTGATTGCCGCTTTACCTACAATGGCATGGTTACCTAGATTTAATGCCCCTTTCCAATCTGCTTCAAATTGCCAAGCCAGTTGATCTGAGTCATTGACCACGGCACCTGAGTATTTTTCATCACGCACTGCCGCTTTAAAGGTTAAGCGTTGACCTTCAGTAGGGAAGCTGATGCTATTTAATGTATCGTACGTCATCAAAAAGTACCCACCGACTGAATCATAATCCAAGTCAATTTCGGAAACGGCACGATTAGATAGTGTCCCTAGTTCACCTACAGCACCAATCTCAATCAAACCAGCGTGAGAGTAGTTATAACCAACACCCATAGAGAATTGATTTAACGAATTTTTAAGCTCATATAAACGATCATTGCCATCATAAAAGTCCCAGTCTTTAATCTCATACTCATAAAGCGCTCGGCCATAAAAATCTTGGTCTTTTGAGAAAGGCTGGTAAAACTCAGTACTAATTCGTTTTTCAAATCCAAGTTGCATCTCGTTTCGCCATTCGCCACCATTATCGGTAAGTTCACCCATGGTGTAAGCCAAGCTCAAGGTAATGGCCGAATCTAAAGTAAAGTCATCTTCCCAATTAAAGCCGACGTCAAAATAATTAGGTCCCCAAGATTTTGCATGGGTACTGACGGTTAAAACACGGCCTTCTTCAGTATCTTCAAATTCTGCATCGACACGTTCAAATTTATTAAGCGAATATAGTCGTTTGATTGCAGCATTTAACTCTTCTTTAGTGATCACCTCACCTTCTTTTAGACCTAACTCTTCTCGTAATAAGCGCTCACTAACTTTAGAGTTATTGTCGAAAACAATCTTGGTGGAAGGACGGTTGACTTGATTAACAAACACCAGCTTGGCTCGTCTTTTTTTATCTTGATAAGCTTGATAATCAGCTTCACTGATACTCAAGTGAGCCAACATAGGCAGAGCAGCATTACCAGCGATAGTCCCAGCTTCTAATGCTTGCGGCATGATTTCAAAGTCAGTAGTACTCATGTCGTCAATCGCGGGGCGAATGAGCACGTCACCATCTGTTAAATAGGTCTTCTGCTCTTCAGTGGTAGCTTTGGTCAAAATCGTCGATAGCTGTTCCAATACTGCAATAGTGCTATCTAGCTGCTCTTTAGTTGCTAATGGTGAGCCAATATCAACAGCGATCACCACATCTGCTCCCATGGCTTTAACCACATCAATCGGCATATTATTCGAAATACCGCCGTCGACTAAAAGCTTGCCATCTATTTCTGCTGGTTGCAGCGCACCTGGCACAGTGGCAGAAGCTTGCATGGCTTTTACAATACTGCCCTTATCTAATACAACGGCGTGACTTGTGGATAAATCTGTTGCAACTGCACGGTAGGGGATCGCTAAATCATCGAAATCACCAAACTGCTCAACGAGGTCAGTTGAATGTTGCAGTAGCTGTGACATTGTTTGGCCTCGAAGTAAGCCACTTGGCGCAGCAAGCCCCCCATCTTTATAGCCCACATTTAATGGGATATTAAATTTATCTCGATGTTGTTTATCACGGTAGGTTAAATCTTCGCGGGGAATAGTATCTGAGTAGCCCTCAGCCCAAGGAGAGTTCAGCATGATCGTTTCTATTTCATCAGCGGTATAACCAAGTGCATACATACCGCCTACGTACGAACCAATACTGGTACCAGTCACATAATCAACTGGAATACGGTTTTGCTCTAATACTTTCAGGATGCCAATATGAGCCGAACCTTTTGCGCCACCGCCACTTAATACCAGTCCTACTGTTGGACGTTCTTTTGCATAAGTGAAACTCGTGGTTAAACTCAACAACAGTAACAATGCGATCTTACGACCCATATAAAGCATCCCTATCTTTAAATTATTATCGGCGCCATTCTAGCAAAGAAAATGCATCATTAATAAAACCTTTCAAACCATCTTATTAACCTTTATTTGCATTATCGTATTTGGAATGTATTCCCTAGTTTATGAGTCCGCCTTTGAAATTCCGATAAATGCATCAAACGCTTCACGTGGCATCGGCTTAGCAAAATAGTAACCTTGAATGATATAACAGCCACGGCTGAATACTTGCTCCATTTGATCGTAAGACTCAATACCTTCTGCAACCACATGTAATTTAAGGTTACGAGCTAATTCTATAATACTACTCACAATCGCTTGATCGGCCTCGTTATTAACAATATCAATCAAGAATGACCGATCAATTTTAAGTGTATTAACCTCAAAGTTTCGTAAATAAGCCAGTGATGAATACCCAGTACCAAAATCATCAATCGCCACTTCTATCCCTAACGCTTTTAATTGTGCCAAATGTGCATTTGCCACCTGCAACTCTTTCATTAATACACCTTCGGTGATTTCAACAGCTAAGCATTGAGGTGGCATGCCAGTATCGGCCAACATCGTTTTTAGGCTATCAATGAAATCCACTTGCCTAAATTGCACTGCTGAGACATTAACCGATAACTGAAAATGCTCATCATGTAAGGCATGCCAGCGAGCACCATCAGTGCAAGCCTGACGTAACACCCAACGGTCAATATCAATAATCAAACCACAGGACTCGGCAACTTTAATAAATACATCAGGTCTAATAAACCCTTTTTCAGGATGCTGCCAACGGATCAACGCCTCCATCCCAATAAATTTATCACCTCTTAAAATATCAATTTGCGGCTGGTAATACAGTTGCAGTTCGTTATTCTCAATGGCTTTTCTGAGCTCCGATTCAATCCATAAATGGTATTGCGCTTCTGCGTTTCGCTCTGCTGAATAATATTGAAAATTCCCCCGCCCTTCTTCCTTGGCGTGATACATTGCTAAGTCAGCATTTTTAATCAGAGTTTCAGGGTCCAAAGTGTCTTCAGGCCACATGCTAATACCAATACTAGTAGAAACGAAAAACTCTCGTGAGAATAGCCTAAAAGGTGCCGCAATTTGCTTAAGGACTTTTTCAGCAACCAAGTTAATCTCGTCGATTGACTCAACTTTCCTTAATAGAATAACGAATTCATCACCACCAAATCGGCACACAAGATGCTCGCTACCCACACTTCGTTGAATACGCTTAGCGGCTTCGACTAATAACGCATCCCCCATGCTATGACCATATGAATCATTCACGTGCTTAAAGCGATCTAAGTCAAGAAACAATAACGCTAATCGTTCATTGGCGTTATGAGCGCCTGAAGTAATTCGCGCTAATTGCCGATTAAACATGGAACGGTTCGATAGCCCTGTTAATACATCATTATTGGCTAGATTGCGTAAGTTAAGTTCATTTTGCTTACGTAACGTAATATCAGAAAACACCACCACATAATGCTGAATAACCTGATGCTTATCAGTCATCACCGAGATATTGGCCCATACTGGAAACTTATCATTTGGCTGGCGTATAAATGTCAATTCGCCATTCCAGATGCCTTCTACAAGCTTTAAGACATCTATGTCATTTTCAGGGTTACTTTTGTGCAGCAGTGACTCAAAAGGCTGTCCAATCAATTGTTCTTCTTCAGCGCCTACCAAATTGTTGGCCGCAGCATTAATGACCTTGATGTGCTTTTTAGCATCCAGAATTAACATTCCTTCGGAGGTATTCTCGAAAGCTTTTGCGAGTAAATCAATTTCACTTTGAAGTTCTCGCTGCTCTGTCACTTCGGTATAAATACCCGCAACCTTCTCCACTTGCCCTGTTTCATCATTGACTTTTACTGCACGTCCACGGATACGTAACCAACCTAGAATGCCGGCGGCTCGGGTATATCGAAACTCAATATCAATCGAGTCTTGCTTGCCTTTGAGTAAATCCATCCAATGGCGAGTTACACCTTCTTTATCCTCATCGATAATAGGCAAGTCCGGTACGAGATAAGATAACTGAGATTTAGCGCCTAAAATCCCCGCTTTATTTTCGAACAAAATACTATTTGAGTGGCTGTTCCATTCCCACAAGTCAGAATCACTGCCCCGCAGAGATTGACGGAGTTTGTCTTCACTTTCCCGAAGCGCCGTATTAATCTTTAATACCCGCCTAACTTGCTTTTGACGCAAAACCACTGATGTGAATGCAGTTAATAAAACGATTAATAACACCAACATTTTAAACCACTGCGATGCCCACCAATATTCATTAACTTTGAATTGAAATTGAAACGGTTCTGTCGACCATATTCCCTGTTGTTTATGCAGTAACTCCAAGGTATATACACCGGCATTTAAGTCAGCAATATTGACCTGTGTCTGCCCTTCTAGAAGAATATAGTTAGGCTTTTTAGCTGAACCATCCAGCACTAAACGATATTTGATACTAATTGGCGCCGTATCGATGTAATCAAATGTGGTCATTTGAAAACTAATCAGTTTGGCATCAGGTCTGACAGTGTTGAATGAGTCTGGCAGTAAATACAGCTCGGTTTGATCGTCGTAAAAAACTGAGATCGATTCCAATGAAATATCATGGCTTTGACTTCGGTGCTCAAGCTTATCAACATCCACCAGCATTGCCCCGTCAGGACTACCAATATATAACCCCGCTTTGGGGTCATAAAAGGATGCAGCTTCATTAAACTCTGAAGCTGTAAAACCATCATTCACAGAGAAAACGTCTACGACATCTTTGAGGGGATCGTGGCGGATTAAAATCGATTCACAACCAATGAGATTATAGCGATCAGTTTGCTGGATAAAATACACAGTACTGCAGTCTAAACCCCATAATTTGTTCATTGATTCAATGTCATGGGTTTTCGTATTAAATCGAAGTAAGCCTTCCTGGTAAGTCCCTAACCACAACGTATCATCGTCAACTTGATTGATGTTATTCACACTAGCATTTGGATATTCTCTCACCAAAATGTCTGATAACGAGTTCAATTGATTCTGATTGGTTAAATAACCTAAATATTTATCTCCCCCGACCCATAGCGTGTTTTCATCATCACGATAAACGCTGCTAATACTGGTTCGGGTATTCCGCTCACCTTCATTGAATATTGATATTTGTTTAATATCAGTCAATCCAGGTTGCCAATAATGGACTTTATCAAACGTACCCCACCAAGTTCGCCCATCAATCAGGGGATCGTTATAAGAGGTGAATAGCTGCGAACCTCTAAGGCTGTCACTGTTAGGAGCGAATGTTGAAAAGTCGACTTCGTTATTCGTATCTTTGTCATACACAAACACGCCATTGGTGGTCGCGAGTGACACATATTGGCTCTCTAACTCAGATAGACTGTATACTGAATCACTTGCTTGAAACCCATTTGGGAGATGCAAACTAGAAGCAACAGCTTGTTTATCGACAATATTCAATCCACCATCACCGCCAAGCCATAACTTATCGTCTTGAGCAAATACACTCCATATCATCTCATCGACGAGTTTATATTTAGAGGCCTTGTTAAAGTAATCCAGTAAGAAATCAGGTTTTAGCGCTAATAAAGCCAAGCCTTCACCAGAACCGCCAAGCCAAATCAGCCCATGCTGATCAACGGCAACATCGTCAATGTAATCAATATCAGCATCACGCTTTAACTCTTCTTTATAAGATTTAATCTCGTCGGTATGCGGTTGCCAAGAAAACAGGCCAGAAGTCGTCGACATCCATAAACTACCTTGCTTATCTTCTACCAATTGATGAATATTAAAGGGGGCAATAGCCATGCGGTTAATGGTTTTTTTATCGATATCGACAAGGAATAAGCCTTTATTACTGTATACCCAAATATCATCTTTGCTATCGATAAATAAGCCACGAATAAAGGTATTTTTTATATCCCAATCAATTTGAGATAACAGTGCACCTTGAGCATCTCTAAGTTCAATAGCAAGGCTATTTGAATATAAAAAAGTGTTATCAGCCCATTGATGAATACTGTTCCAAGCCACATTTTCATCGAGTGAATGTAACAAGGTTAGCTGTAAAGACTCGTTATCAAGCAACAATACTCGCCCAGCATTGGTTAATAACACCACACTTCCGTTTGCAAGCCTTGTGTAACCTGAAATAGGATCGTTATAAAAGCTGTCAGGTGAATCAATAAGTAGATCAGAGAATTGGTTTGTCGAAATATCGTAAAGGGTTAGAGAGAAATTGCTGTTGAGTAATAAATGATTTTTACCGACTTTAATCAGTAATTTGATATTTTGATAACTGAGAGCATCTGCGCTATTAGGTTGGTCAATTCTGCGAATTGCAGAGCTACTGACACGATACAACCCCTGCTGAGTTGCAAGCCAGACATAACCATAATCATCAAAAGTAATATCATTAATCGAATAGTTAATTAACCCATCTTGGGCATTAAAAAGTCGCTGGACAACATTTACAGCTGAAGCCTGGTTACAAAATAAAATGGTTAGAAAAATGAAACTTAAAAACTGTTTAACGCGATTTATCATTTGTTAATTATTACTCTGGAAAATGATTTATTCGTAACGTTGGAAGTTTCCTTGCAAAATATAAACTGGCTTCATGCCAACAACTATCTAAAACTCAATTGATACACATTTTAAATATATCACCATATTGTAAAAATTGATCAAAAAAAAGCACCCCGTAAGGTGCTTTGATACAAATAGCTACAATGAGTTGCTAGTTATTTTTTCTTTTTTGCTTTTGGGTTTGGCAAATCAGTAATAGAACCTTCATAAACTTCGGCAGCAAGACCGACAGACTCATGTAAGGTTGGGTGAGCATGAATAGTTAATGCTAAATCTTCAGCGTCACAACCCATTTCAATTGCTAGGCCAATTTCACCTAGTAATTCACCACCATTAACACCAACAACAGCACCACCAATCACACGATGAGTTTCTTTATCGAAGATTAACTTAGTCATGCCATCACTTGCGTCAGAAGCAATAGCACGGCCACTTGCAGCCCAAGGGAAGCTTGCAGTTTCATATGCAACACCTTGCTCTTTTGCTTCTTTCTCAGTTAGACCAACCCATGCTACTTCTGGGTCTGTATAAGCAATCGAAGGGATCACTTTAGGATCGAAGAAGTGCTTAAGACCTGAAATAACTTCAGCAGCCACATGACCTTCATGCACACCTTTGTGAGCCAACATTGGCTGACCTACGATATCACCAATAGCGAAAATGTTAGGTACGTTAGTACGTAACTGCTTATCAACATTGATGAAACCACGCTCATCAACATTTACGCCAGCTTTTTCAGCATCAATTGATTTACCATTTGGTGTACGACCAATTGCAACCAATACAGCATCATAACGCACAGGCTCAGCAGGTGCTTTCTTGCCTTCCATAGTAACGTAGATACCGTCTTCTTTTGCTTCAACCGCTGTCACTTTCGTTTCAAGCATCAAGTTGAATTTCTTCTTGATCTTCTTAGTGAAGATACGAACGATATCTTTATCAGCAGCAGGAATGACTTGGTCAAACATTTCAACCACATCAATTTCACTACCGATTGATGAATAAACTGTACCCATTTCTAGGCCAATAATACCGCCACCCATAACTAATAATTTACCTGGCACTTCTTTAAGTTCTAGTGCATCAGTAGAGTCCCAGATACGTGGGTCTTCATGTGGAATGAACGGTAGCTCGATTGGGCGTGAACCAGCAGCAATAATTGCGTGTTCAAAGTTAATCACTGTAACGCCATCTTCACCTTGAACTTCCATGGTGTTTGATGAAGTAAATTTACCATAGCCATTAACTACATTAACTTTACGCATTTTAGACATTCCGCCTAAACCGCCTGTTAATTGACCCACTACTTTTTCTTTAAAGCCGCGTAATTTTTCTAAATCAATCGTTGGCTCACCAAATACAACACCGTGATGAGCAACTTCTTTTGCTTCTTCGATCACTTTAGCGACATGTAGTAATGCTTTTGACGGGATACAACCCACATTCAAACAAACACCACCTAACGTACTAAAACGCTCAACGATAACTGTTTCTAAACCTAAATCTGCAGCTCGGAATGCTGCTGAATAGCCTGCAGGGCCTGAACCAAGTACTACTACCTGAGTTTTGATTTCTTTACTCATGTTTTCCTCTATTTTTCTCTTGTTGGCGGAAAAACCGTCCAAACTGCAAAATGGGGTCATTATTGAATCTTGTAAGGTGGCCGCATTTTACCCTTTGTTTGACACTGATCACAATCCTGTGACGAGATAAAAAAGGCTGCTCACATTGAGCAGCCTTTCTCTTTACAAAATTAACGTACGGATGTCGCTAAGAATGCTAGATAATGTGACGCTAAAGCGCGCAGCCATTGCACCATCAATCACACGGTGATCGTATGATAACGATAATGGCAACATCAATTTAGGCTCAAAATCACTGCCATTCCATTTAGGCTTCATTTCAGACTTAGATACACCCAAAATAGCCACATCAGGATAGTTAACAATTGGGGTAAATGCGGTACCGCCAATGCCACCTAAACTTGAGATAGTGAAACAGCTACCTTGCATATCAGCTGACTTAAGCTTCCCGTCACGAGCACGCACTGAAATATCCATTAACTCACGAGATAGCTCAACGATACCTTTCTTATCAACGTCGCGAACAACTGGTACCATCAATCCGTTTGGTGTATCAACAGCCACACCAATGTGGAAATATTTCTTCTGAATTAATGATTCACCATCAGCACTTAAGCTTGAGTTAAACACTGGGAATTCAGCCAATGTTTTCGCTACAGCTTTCATCATAAAGACAAGCGGCGTAATTTTGTAATCCGCTTTCTTCTTAGCAGCAAGTGTATTTTGTTCTTTACGGAATGCTTCTAATTCAGTGATATCAGCTTCATCAAATTGCGTCACATGTGGAATCGTAACCCAGTTGCGATGTAAGTTAGGTCCAGAGATTTTCTGAATACGACTTAACGGCACTTCTTCAACTTCACCAAACTTACTGAAGTCCACCTTCGGCGCAGCAATCACATTCAATCCACTCGCACCACCAGCAACAGAAGTTGCAGCAGATGCTTTAGGGCGACTTAGCTCATACTTAATAAAGGCTTGTACATCTTCTTTTAAGATACGGCCCTTACGTCCGGTGCCTTTAACTAACGTTAAATCGGCGCCAAACTCTCTCGCTAAGCGGCGTACAGCAGGTGAAGCATGTACCACACCCGTTTTAGGTTGATTACCCGCACTTGGATGATGTGGCACTGGTGCAGCCTTAGCTGGAGCAGGTGCCGCTGCAGGAGCTGGTTTGCTTGCAGCCGGTGCAGGCGCTGGCGCACTTGGAGTAGGGGCTGCAGATGAAGTCGTTTCAACAGTGGCAATAATGCTACCTTGAGAAACTTTATCACCCACATTTACCGTTAAGCTTACAAGTTTACCAGCAAATGGTGCAGGCACTTCCATCGTCGCTTTATCCGTTTCAAGGGTAATTAAACCCGTATCCACTTCAAGCATATCACCAACGGCAACCAAAACTTCAATAACGTCAACATCAGATGCATCGCCAATATCTGGAACCGCAACTTCTTTCACTTCAACAGTGCTAGCAGCAGGCGCAGCAGCTTGTGTTGCTTCTGCAGGAGCTGTGGCAACTTGTTCAGCTGCAGCAGGAGCTGATGCGCCAACTTCAAGCATCAATACTAATGAACCTTGAGACACTTTATCGCCAACGGCAACTTTAAGTTCTTTCACCACGCCCGCTGAAGGTGCAGGCACCTCCATCGTCGCTTTGTCAGTTTCTAAGGTGATTAAACCGGTATCGGCTTCAATGGTTTCACCCACACTCACCAGAACTTCAATAATATCAACGTTTTCAGCGTCACCAATATCTGGCACTGCCACTTCAATGATTTGCGAGCCGCCAGCTGCTGGCGCTGCAGGAGCTTCAACGATTGGTGCAGCAGGAGTCGCTGGTGCTACTGGAGCTGGTGCTGCTTGTGGCGCTTCAACAGGAGCCGCCGCAGAAGCTGCATTTAACATCGCAATCAGCTTACCTTCAGCGATGGTATCGCCTACAGCCACTTTTAACTCGGCTACAGTACCAGCAAACGGCGCTGGAATATCCATGGTTGCTTTATCGCTTTCAACCGTAAGAATTGAGTCTTCTGCAGCGATTTCATCACCAACTGCAACACAGACTTCAATAACCTGAACTTCATCACCACCGATATCAGGAACCAAAACTTCTTTTAATTCAGCCATTTTGTTTCTCTCTATGCGAACTGTGGGTTGATCTTATCAACGTCAATACCGTATTCCTTGATAGCTTTAGTTAGCACATCAACTGGTATTTCGTTACGGTCGACAAGAGACTTAAGTGAAGCAATAACAATGAACTTAGCATCAACTTCAAAGTGGTGACGTAAATTCTCACGGCTATCACTGCGGCCGAAACCGTCAGTACCTAACACTTTGTAATCAGTCGGGATGTAAGCACGTAATTGTTCGCCGTAAATCTTCATATAATCTGTTGCGACAATCGCTGGTGCATCTTTTGATAACACTTCAGAGATATATGGCACTTTTGGCGTTTCAGTTGGGTGAAGCATGTTGTAACGCTCAGTGGCTTGGCCGTCACGTGTTAACTCGTTAAAGCTAGTCACGCTGAATACATCTGCGCTAATTCCGAAGTCTTTTGATAAAGCAACAGCCGCTTTACGCACTTGCTCTAGAATCGTGCCGCTACCCATTAACTGAACTGAACCTTTACCACTACCTTGATGACTTTCTAGCTTGTAGATACCTTTAACGATACCCTCTTCACTGCCTTCAGGCATCGCAAGTTGTTCGTAGTTTTCGTTCATAGTAGTCAGGTAGTAGAACACGTCTTCCTGCTCACCATACATACGACGAATACCGTCTTGAACAATCACAGCAATTTCGTAACCGTAAGTAGGATCGTAAGAAATACAGTTTGGAATAGTGTTTGCTAAGACATGGCTGTGGCCATCTTGATGCTGAAGACCTTCACCATTCAAGGTAGTACGACCAGAAGTACCACCCACCATAAAGCCACGCGCTCGCATATCACCTGCAGCCCAAGCCATGTCACCAATACGTTGGAAACCAAACATTGAGTAGTAGATGTAGAATGGGATCATAGGTGTATCGTTAACTGAGTAGCTTGTTGCCGCTGCGACCCAAGATGACATTGCACCTAATTCGTTAATCCCTTCTTGTAATACTTGACCGGTTTTATCTTCACGGTAGTAAGCAACTTGATCTGAATCTTGCGGCTCGTATTTTTGTCCTTCATGGGCATAAATACCCACCTGACGGAATAAGCCTTCCATACCAAAAGTACGTGCTTCATCAGGAATAATCGGTACGATATTTTTGCCGATTTTCTTGTCTTTAAGCAGTGCCGTTAAGATACGGACAAATGACATTGTGCTTGAGATTTGACGGCCATTAGAGCCTTTCAGCACTGAGTCAAAAATCTTAAGCGATGGTACTTCTAACTCTTCAGAGAACTTCTCAAGGCGAGTTGGCATCGCACCATGGAGTGATTCACGACGCGCTTTGAGGTATTTAACCTCTTCAGAGTCAGCACCTGGATGGTAGTAAGGAATATCTTCTAACTGATCATCGCTAATTGGGATATTAAAACGATCGCGGAAGTACTTAAGGGATTCTACGCCCATTTTCTTCACGTTATGCGCGATGTTTTTACCTTCACCCGCATCACCCATACCGTAACCTTTTACTGTTTTAGCAAGGATAACTGTAGGACGACCTTTAGTATTTTTAGCATGTTGTAATGCAGCATAAATCTTAACTGGATCATGACCACCACGGTTCAAACGCCAAATGTCATCATCTGACATGTTAGCAACCATTTCGGCAGTTTCAGGATATTTACCAAAGAAGTGCTCACGTGTATAAGCGCCACCTTTAGCTTTACAGTTTTGGTATTCACCATCGACGGTTTCTTCCATTAACTGCAATAATTTACCGCTAGTATCACGTGCAAGTAGTGGATCCCAGTAGCGACCCCAAATCACCTTCACTGCTTCCCAGCCTGCGCCGCGGAATTCGCCTTCTAACTCTTGAATGATCTTACCGTTACCACGAACAGGACCATCAAGACGCTGCAAGTTACAGTTAACAATAAAGACTAAGTTATCTAATTCTTCACGGGCAGCAAGACCGATAGCACCTAATGTTTCAGGCTCATCACACTCACCATCACCTAAGAAACAGTAAACCGTTTGCTCAGAGCAATCTTTTAAACCACGGTCAGTGAGATACTTAAGGAAACGCGCTTGATAAATTGCTTGAATCGGACCAAGGCCCATTGATACTGTCGGGAACTGCCAGTAGTCAGGCATTAATTTGGGATGCGGATATGAAGACAGACCTTTACCATCAACTTCTTGACGGAATCCGTTCATTTGATCTTCGCTAATACGACCTTCAAGGAAAGAACGAGAGTAGATACCCGGTGCGATATGACCTTGGTAATACACTAAATCTCCGCCGTCTTTTGCGTTAGGAGCACGGAAGAAGTGGTTAAAACACACATCATAAATAGTAGCACTAGAGGCAAAACTAGAAATGTGACCACCTAGCTCTAAATCTTTCTTAGAACCACGTAATACCATTGCAAGGGCATTCCAACGAACGATAGCACGAATGCGACGCTCCATTTCCTGATCACCAGGCATATGTGGCTCTTGGCCAGATGGAATGGTATTCAAATAAGCGGTCGTTGCCTTGTAAGGTAGATGAGTACCATTACGGCGCGCTTTATCGATTAACTGTTCAAGTAGATAATGCGCACGTTCAGGGCCTTCTTGCTCTAATACCGCTTGCAGGGAATCTACCCATTCTTGAGTTTCTAATGGATCTAAGTCTTGTAGCATATCTTCAGACATGTCGCTGTCCTTCTCTAGATACTGATAATTAATGTGTTTCGGTCAATCTATAGTGATGTTCACTATATTTTGTATCAAACACCGCTCTTTAAACGGCGCAAGCTACGCTGCAACCGACTGTCTTCTTCCCTCACTGACAACATGACTTCCTCGATGTAACTTAAATGTTCGTTCGAGGCTTCACGTGCCGCATCAGGATCACGGCGAACAATCGCAGCGAGTAATGCTCGCCTGTGTTCATTCGCCATAGTAGAGGCTTCTTCGCGACGGCTTAAAAGCTCTAAGTTCTGTGCCACGTTTTTGTGCAACACAGGGGTTAAACTGAGTACTAGGTGTAACATCGCCACATTGTGCGATGCTTCTGCAACTGCACGATAAAATCGCACAATCGCATCGGCTTGAGCTTCAATATTGCTTGCCGTTTCAACTTCATTAATTGAACGCTTGATGCTTTGCATATCGGCATCGTTTCCACGAAGCGCAGCAAAATAGGCCATCATACCCTCTGTAGCATGACGGAATTCCAATAAGTCGTATTGGCTTTCAGAGTCGTTATGCATCAGCTCTACAATAGGATCTGCTAGGCTTTGCCAAAGTTGCTCTTTGACGTAAGTGCCTCCACCTTGTCGGCGCATTAGCAGACCTTTGGCTTCTAACTTTTGAATCGCTTCACGCAGAGAAGGACGAGACACTTCAAACTGCAAGGCAAGCTCACGCTCAGGCGGTAATTTTTGCCCTGGTTGCAAGCTACCTTCGAGGATCATGCGCTCTAGCTGCTCCATGATCACATCTGAAATTTTTGGCTGGGTTATTTTGCTATAAGCCATTTGGCCCTCAGCTCCGTTGTCAATTGGTCTTACCAATTTATATGAGATAGCGCACTTTATCAAATCAAACAATTGATGTCTAGTTAGGCTAGTGTTGAATGGATGTTGGCTAAAAGTTTAAAACATCACAACTCTTAAGGTGCTATGAGCATAACGAAAAAAAACTTTTAAGGGGTCTGACCATTTCACAAACGCAACCACTGAGGGGATACGGAATGTTTCAATGTCGTTAGCGGCTAAAATAAAAAGCGCATTTCTAGTAAACTTTAGCAGCTATTTTAAATGCTAATCGTCTATAAAATAAAAACTGTTTTTCTATTTCAAATAAATATTAGTTATGCATTAATTACGCATAAACTTGATGATGTATTAACTCACCACACCGAAGATAGTGAGTACCGACAAAACTGTCAGTAATAAAATAAAGTTACGTTTACTTAATGCTAATAATGCCAAGGTTGGCTGCACACAAACAGGCGCCGAGGTTGATTCAGGTATACTTTCAGCGGCTATGGCTGTACGGGTGACAATATTTTTTGCATGATTGCTGGCACTGAATACCTGTTTACGCCATTCGGCAATGCCTGAAGCGAAATGACCACTTAATACAAAACCAAAGCTAAAAATGCGACTCGGTAGCCAGTCGAGTAAAAACAGTAATCGACTAATAAAAGGCATATTGAGCTGGTTTAACTGATTATGTTGGTCATAAAAACGTACCGTACAATAAAGCACCGCACCAACTGGCCCAAAGAAGATCAAAAATAATGCTACAGCTCCGTAATACCGATAATTAACCCAAGCGACTGTTTTACCTATTTGTTGGCCCAAATCTTTTTCATCAATAGCATCTAAGCATTCAGCACAATCTAGGCTTTCGGCATAATGGTAACAGGCCTGTACATCTCCTCGACACGCCGCAAGCATGTATTTTTTGAAGTTATTACGCAGAGTTTGATGGCTAAAACAAAGAATGGATATTGCGACCCATAGCAATAATGTCAGTAAGTCATAAACGAGACCATCTAAGAGGACTAACAAGAGAAAAATCATAACCGCAGGAATAAGGATAACAATAGAAACCCAAATAGCTGAATCAAGTTGCTTATCTTTCCAAAATAAAGAATGGTATTTAGCGAGCATTGAATCAAATTGCCAACTTGCAGGAAGTAGCTTGAGTCTTTCGACCATGATTGCAATTAATAACGAAAAAAGTGCCATGTGACTCCTGCAAACTAAACAAAAATAAAGTTACTGGATAAACGCAAAACTAAGTTCAACACTATAATTAAAAAATGACTTTATAACAAAGGCTTATTTGGCCTTACCTTTTGAAGTATACAAGCTGACAACATCATAAAAACCACTGACACAATAGACATTTACTGTTAGATTCCGAACATCATTTAATCAGTGGCATTAGCTGGCACCACGGTTTGCTAATAAACTAAAATATCGTGACCAATCAAAACTATCGCCAGGATCAGTTTTTCGTCCCGGTGCTATATCGCAGTGCCCTACAATTCTAGTTTGATTAAGCATAGGGTATACATTGAACAACTCCAAGGTTAATTCAGCTAAAACTTGATATTGCTCATTGGTATAAGGAGCATCGTCTGTTCCCTCAAGTTCGACCCCCACCGTAAAGTCATTACAATTGTCACGACCTTCAAAACTCGACACTCCAGCATGCCATGCCCTGTCATCACAACTGACATATTGCACTAACTCGCCATCTCTACGTATTAAAAAGTGCGCAGAGACTTCAAGACCCGCAAGCTCTTCAAAACTAGGATCGGCACTGACATCTAAACAACCTTGAAAAAGGCCATCAATGTGCGGTAAACCGAAGCAGCCTGCGGGAAGGCTGATATTATGAATAATTAATCCACTCACCTCATGTAGGGGTCGTTGATTAAAATGAGGTGACTTACATATGCGGGCTTTTCGGTGCCAGCCTGCATGAATACTTTTGTTCATAATCTATTCTTATTATCAGCGTTAAACTACAACCTTTAATGGGCTGTTATATACATAATGAATTTAATCACTAAGCTTGTTTCTGCGTTGCTAGTAAACAAGCTTAATGTATCAGTTAAGCGCTATATTTTGAAATGACAACTGTGGTAAAGTTGCTCGCATACCTGTTTTATTATCAGTTGGATTTCATTATATATTGACCAACTTGATGCAGCTGTAATAGCAAGGACAAATCACATGATTGAAAATGACATCCGTCACGCAGTGAAAACCGCTCTTGATGAAGATCTAGGACACAATCCGTCTCATACTCCAAAAGACATGTTAGCTGCAGATATCACAGCACAACTTATTCCTGCTGAAAAGTATGCAGAAGCCGAACTTATCACCCGTGAAGAAGGTGTTTTTTGCGGTAAAGCTTGGGCAGAGCAAGTATTTAACCAACTTGGTGGCGAAGTCGCTTTACATTGGCATGTTGATGATGGTGATTTATTAGTTCCTAACCAAGTGCTATGTGAGCTTTCAGGGCCAGCTAGAGCAATCTTAACTGGCGAACGCACTGCAATGAACTTTATTCAAACGCTATCTGGTGTAGCGAGTTTAACCAAGCATTATGTCGACAAATTAGCTGGCACACACACTCGTCTGCTTGATACGCGTAAAACCATTCCTGGACTTCGCACAGCACAAAAATACGCAGTCACCTGTGGTGGCGGTAAAAATCATCGCATCGGCTTATTCGATGCATTTTTAATAAAAGAAAATCATATTATGGCTTGCGGTAATATTGAGCTGGCTGTCAATGCAGCGAGAAAACTAGCGGCTGATAAACCCGTGGAAGTTGAAGTTGAGTCTATTAATGAGTTAACTCAAGCATTAGAAGCTGGATCAGACATCATTATGCTTGATAATTTTGATGTCACTATGATGATTGAAGCTGTAGCACTAAATGAACAATTTAAGCAAAAAGGCTTTAATACTAAATTAGAAGTCTCTGGTAACGTCACTATCGACACCATCAGTGATTTTGCAAAAACTGGCGTTGATTTTATTTCTGTTGGCGCACTCACCAAGCATGTTAAAGCGCTTGATTTATCATTACGTCTAAAATCATAAATATCGGCGAACTCGTTACTGATATAGAGTAGAAACACAGTTATTAGCATTTAGGTACTTATAACAAATGACATCAACATATTGGCACAACTAACAGTTAGACCTTGATGTTTCTATGAAGCCTGCTTAAAGCAGGCTTTTTAATACCTTGCTAGTGCTCCCAAAAAGTGCGGAATCAGCTTTCTCTAATAACTTCAGCGATTACTCACTTCACTTAGAGAATATGACATTGGTTACGGTTATGGTTATGGTTATGGTTATGGTTATGGTTATGGTTATGGTTATGGTTTCACGAGCACAAATAACATGTCTAAACATTGGCTCATCGATCTATATGAAGCCTTTATCTGATTCACTCTGGGACAATAACGCTGCTACTCAGGCTATAAAATGAGCTACATTTACTGTCATTCCGACCTTTAATCTGCTCATTGCTTTCTTATTTGAAGCGGAAGTTCTAGCTAACAATTTTAATTGAATTCCAGTTTCTCATAATACCTTAAGAGGTCTTACCATTATTAAAGCTTAATTTATATAGTACTTATTTCTATATATAAAGGCTGTTTAACAATGCCATAATTTTGACAAAACTAATCGACAGTCAATTATTATTCAAATCGAGCAAAGATTGTCACAAAAATGTTACTTCCCGAGTCGTTTCAATGAAATAAAACCAGCAAAAAACGCTTTTTTCGCACTTTACGCCGATAAAGTATTCCCTTTTTAGTAACTTTATAATAACGTTCACTACAGACGAGTTAATGTTGAGACACAAGCCTTAACAAATGACTTTTCAAAGTGTTACCTTGGTAACAATTAATTGCTTTGATAAGTAATTTTTAAGCACTAACTCTCAGCTGAACACTCCGTTAACAATGTAGCAAGTATGTTACACTGCTAATTGTGGTCAAAGGTAAAGTGGCGAATATTCAAACACTACTCTATCCTTTAACACTAATGTAACGATATGGCTTATGACTGGTTTCCCTGAGAATCGAGTTATTTAGCTGTCTCGTAACTGCATTACCATTTTAATAAGAACACTAGTTTACTAATGTCGGAAGGATTGTGGTGATAGGACACCACTTAAAGTTATTAAGGGCCTTTAATAATTTTAAGTTTCAAGGATAAGAACAAGCCCGAAGCAATACAGAGAGAGACAAAAATGAAAAGCATTAACCAAATGAAAAACGCTAAGGGTTTTACTCTTATTGAATTAATGATCGTAGTAGCGATCATCGGTATTCTTGCAGCAATCGCATTGCCTGCTTACCAAGATTACACTGTTAAGTCACAAGTAGGTTCTGCTTATTCTGAACTTAGCTCTTTAAAGTCACAATTTGAAGTTATTAAGAATGAAGGTAAAACACCTTCATTGACTGCTACTGACGCTGGTTATATAGGTCAGACTGCTGGCGGCGGTCGTTATTGTGCTCTTACAGTTACAGGTACAAGCATTGCTTGCTCAATTAAGAATTCAAATGCAGATAAAGCAAATGGTAAAACACTAACATTGAACCGTACAACTGAAGGTGTTTGGTCATGTGCTACAGGCGGTGGTTTAGACGCTAAATTTAAGCCTGGAAGCTGTAGCTAACAAGCTTTTTAAGTATTAAAACCTAGGTGTTTAAGCCTAGGTTTTTTTTTGTCTATCAGATTTAGAAAGCATACCAGATGAAATAGACAAGTGTTTAAAAACTAATTGCACCATCTATCCAAACTCTTGGATGTTGGGTATTCTTTAGTTCTGAATGTTGAAAACTAGATGCTACAACACCAACAAATATTGTTGTCAGAATAAATAACACTAACTTTTTTCCTTTCCTTAGAGTAATGAACCTCTTATCTGAATATTGCCTGTCATAGAGTCCCACAGAAACAAGAAATATAAGTAATAACTGGGAGAATGGCATAACTACAACTCCGCTAAATAAAGAGTAAATAGCAGCTGATAGAATTGAGAACAAAACACTCTCTGACACAATGTGATTAGAACTTAACTGAGATAGTGCCTGTTTAAAATACAAACAAATTAAACTGAGAATAACTAAAAAAATTGGAATGCCGTACTCGTATAGAACTTGCAGAATTGAATTATGTAAATGTGCATTTGCTAGAGGCCTTCCTTCTCCCCAAGCAAAACTCATTGGCCCAAAACCAAACCAAGGGCGCTCAAGTATACTATTAACTGCATATAACCATAGCTCCAATCTGCCAGAGCTAGATGTATCTATGCTTACTGTCGTCGTATCAAAAAAAATACTTGGTATCACAACAATAAGCCCTAACCAAAGAACTAAACCAACAGCGAAAGACTTAGTAACAAATAATGCAAACAACTTCTTTCTAGAGTGGGTTGAAAAGTAATTAATCAGGTTAAAAGTTATAAATAATGACAAAACTGCTCCCCGAGCTTCTGTTTGCAATAATGCTAAGCAATGAAGTGAAGCTAAAATAAAAGCGATTTTTCTATATTTATGTAATGATTCGAAAAAAACAACCAAAGAGAGTAGAGGGTAAATCATAACCTGCAGTTGATTAAAAAAACGCACATTATCGTATCCAGAGATTAGATTCGAAATTCCGGCAGGGCCATTTTCTGAGCAGGAAAATGCAAGATATAACAAATAAACAATAAAATGAAGCGTAGAAAAGCATGCGGCGAAAAAGAACAAATAACTGACTAACTCCAGCCTAGTTAACACTGTTATTACGTTATAAAAGCACAAAAAAACAATAATAAAAAGCACCATATTAGCAAGCTCAACACCGCTCCAATAAGGGTGCTCGCTTAATACTAAAGAGTTTATAATGCATGCTGTGATAGCTAGCAAAAAAAATGCTTGGTTAGGAGTTGGCGATAAAATTTTCAGATTACTTGTTGTACATAATAAAAGTACAGAGGACCAAATAAACAGTAAAGCCAAAAAACGCTTGCTGTCATAAAGAGATCCTATTTCAATTATATCAGTCAATCGATTCCCTAAAACTGTTCCCAGCATGATAGTTACCAAAAAACCAATTAATAGGGCAAAACTAGCTGTTCTTAGCTGCATTCATTAAATACCATTAAAACTTGTTAAAAGACTCACTATTTAGCAGGATTGATATAACGTTCAAAGCTACTGCTACCTAATACATAAACAAACCTTGATGCTTTAAATTATCCTGTTTAACTATGGGTTTTTACTTCAAAATAAAATCAGCTGTTAACATAAACTTCTATATTATTGAAATAAGAAAGGGATAAAAGGTTAATTTATCGGCTCATATCATCTAAGAATAAAATTTTATAGCTACAGAGCAACTGTGCGTTTCTATTGAATGACATCTTAACTAAAAGAAGTTAATATTTGGTAAATATTTATAATTTGGAATCCTCATGGCAGCAACAAGTCTCAATTTAGGACTTTCAACCGTTTTTGTTAGAAAAAAATTATTAGACGAACAACTGATGTCTGATGCTATTTTACAATCTCGGAAAAAAAGAAAGACTTTAGTAAGCACGATAATTGCCATGAAAGCGTTATCTGCGAGAGAAATTGCAGAAATGTGCTATGAAGAATACGGTTCACCATTACTGGATTTATCCGAGTTTGATGTAGCAAATATACCTGAAGACATTCTTAACAAAAAACTTATCGCTACCCATAACTGTTTGCCGCTTTTTAAACGTGGTAATAGACTCTATATTGCCACCTCAGATCCAACGAATATTGCTGCGCTAGAAGACTTCCAATTTAGTTTAGGCCTCCATGCCGAAGCAATCATTGTTGAAGATGATAAGCTCAATACCATTCTTGAGAAAGTACTTGAAGATGATATTTCAGGTCTCGGCCTCGATGGCATGGATGAAGAAGCATTAGCTGGTATTGAAGTTACAGATACTTCACAAGAAGAAGAGCCAGCAGAAAGCAGTGATGATGCACCAATAGTTATATATATAAACAAAATTCTAACCGATGCAATTCGCAAAGGTGCTTCAGATTTACATTTCGAGCCTTATGAAAAACGTTACCGTATTCGTTTTAGAATCGATGGTATCTTACATGAAGTTTCTGAGCCCCCTGTCAATCTTTCAAGCAGAATCTCTGCTCGCTTAAAAGTTATGTCGAAACTGGATATTGCAGAGCGCCGAGTGCCGCAAGACGGCCGAATTAAAATGAAGCTATCACGTACTAAATCTATCGATTTTCGTGTGAGTACACTCCCAACTATTTGGGGTGAAAAAATTGTAATGCGTATTTTAGACTCTTCTTCTGCGCAATTAGGTATTGAAAAACTCGGTTATGAAGATGATCAGCGCCTTCTATACGAAGAAATGCTCGCTAAACCACAAGGAATGATCCTTGTAACAGGGCCGACCGGCTCTGGTAAAACAGTATCTTTGTATACTGGCTTGAATATACTCAATACTGAAGAGCGCAATATTTCTACCGCCGAAGATCCGGTAGAAATTAACCTTGAAGGCGTTAATCAGGTTCATATCAATTTAAAAGCTGGGTTAACATTTGCTTCAGCACTTAGATCATTTTTACGTCAAGATCCTGATGTTGTGATGGTCGGTGAGATCCGTGATTTAGAAACGGCAGAAATTGCAATTAAAGCCGCACAAACAGGTCACTTAGTATTGTCTACATTGCACACGAATTCTGCAGCAGAAACCTTAACGCGATTAATCAATATGGGTGTACCTGGCTATAATATTGCTAGCTCAGTGAATTTAATTATCGCTCAGCGACTTGCAAGGCGATTATGTCCTGAGTGTAAATCTCCAGAAGATGTTCCCACTGAAGAATTACAGCGCCTAGGTTTCAGCGAAAGCTCAATTAATAATGGGTTCACGGTTTACAAACCGGTTGGCTGTGACCATTGCTCTGGCGGTTATAAAGGTCGAGTGGGTATATACGAAGTAATGAAAATGACAGATGAAATCGCTCGTACCATTATGGAAGGAGGTAACTCTCTGCAAATAGCCAAACAAGCAACACAAAGTGGTATGCGAGATCTACGTTTATCAGGCTTACTCAAAGTAACGCAAGGGATTACTAGTATTGCAGAGGTAAACCGTGTTACAAGTTTTAATTAACAAGCTGTAAATTTTCGTTAAGCATTGATTGCACATAATAAATAGAAAAGGATTTGCTTTATGGCAACAGCAGCGGCAAGAAGAAAGCCGAGAACAAAAAAAGACACCAAGCTACAACCTAAAACCTTCACTTTTGAATGGAAAGGTGTCAATAGAGATGGTCAAAGAACATCTGGCGAACTACGCGGCACTTCGATTGCTGAAATACGCAGTGTTTTAAAAGCCCAAGGAGTGACTCCCAAGGGAGTGAGAAAAAAAGCGACTCCACTATTTAAGTCAGAAAAAAAGATCACTGCGATGGATATTGCAATGATTACTCGACAAATAGCCACTATGCTAGCCGCAGGTGTACCGCTTGTTACAACCATTGAACTTTTAGGCAAAGGTCATGAAAAGGCTAAAATGCGTGAGCTATTATCTGGAATTTTGACCGATGTTCAATCAGGTATTCCTCTATCTGATGCTATTCGTCCCCACAGACAATATTTTGATGATCTTTATGTTGACTTGGTCGCTGCTGGTGAACATTCAGGCTCATTAGATGCGGTATTCGATCGCATTGCTGTATATAAAGAAAAAGCTGAGGCCTTAAAATCTAAAATTAAAAAAGCCATGTTTTACCCTGCAGCTGTCGTTATCGTAGCTATAGCAGTTACGGTTTTGCTATTATTATTTGTAGTTCCTCAGTTTGAAGAAATATTTAATGGTTTTGGTGCCGAGCTACCAGCATTTACTCAAATGATCATAGGCATTTCAGAGTGGCTACAAAGTTCCTGGTACTACTTTGCAGTTGCTTTAATAATTGGAATTTTTGCATTTAAAAGAGCACACAGAAATTCTCAGGGCTTTAGAGATCAAGTTGATGTCGCACTGCTAAAAATACCCGCAATTGGTGATATTTTACATAAAGCAGCAATGTCTCGATTTGCGCGCACGCTGGCAACAACCTTTGCCGCGGGTGTCCCATTAATTGATGGTTTAGAGTCTGCTGCTGGCGCATCCGGTAATGCCGTTTATAAAAAAGCATTATTAAAAGTCCGCCAAGAAGTCATGTCTGGTATGCAAATGAATGTAGCAATGAGAACCACAGGTATCTTCCCTGACATGCTTATACAAATGGTAATGATCGGCGAAGAGTCTGGTGGTTTAGATGACATGCTTAATAAAATTGCAAACATTTATGAAATGCAAGTTGATGATGCCGTGGATGGCTTATCAAGCCTGATTGAACCAATCATGATGGTTGTCATTGGCACAATTGTTGGTGGTTTGATTATCGGTATGTATTTACCTATTTTTGAAATGGGTAACGTTGTCGGCTAAAGCTTAAAAACAATAAGAATAAGAAAAGTCATGAATGAATTTGTATCTAGCTTCATAACATCAATGAGCCAATCACCTTGGCTCTTTATGACAATTAGCTTTATCTTCGCTGCCACTATTGGCAGCTCTTTAAACGTCGTCATCCACCGCTTTCCAGTGATGATGAAACGTGAATGGCAAAGTGAATGTAACTTTTATTTATCAGAATACCACCCAGACATCGTCAAAGAAGTCGGTGAAAAACGTTTAAATAAGCCAATAGACAAATACCCCCTAAAATATAACTTAGTTGTACCTGGCTCAGCCTGCCCGAAATGCAAAAGTAATATCAAACCTTGGCATAATTTACCTATCTTAGGTTGGATTTTACTAAAAGGTAAATGCGCTAATTGTAAAGCAGCAATTAGCGCTAGATACCCTCTATTTGAATTAATAACAGGCATTTTAGTTGCGGTGCTTGCTTGGCACTTTGGACCTACCTGGCAGTTTCTATTTGCATCAATACTGACGTTTATACTGATAGCATTAACAGGTATTGACCTAGATGAAATGCTATTACCGGATCAGTTAACCTTACCTTTATTGTGGCTTGGCTTGCTTATTAATCTTAAAGGTATCTATGCAAGCCCTACTGATGCCATTGTAGGTGCAGCTGCTGGTTATTTAAGCCTTTGGTCTGTGTTTTGGTTGTTCAAGCTAGTTACAGGCAAAGAAGGCATGGGTTATGGCGATTTCAAATTGTTAGCCGTGTTTGGTGCTTGGTTAGGCTGGCAATTTTTACCGCTTATCATCCTCCTATCTTCGTTAGTAGGAGCCATTGTCGGTATTACGATGATGTTATTGAAAAATTTATCGAGAGAAAACCCGATTCCATTTGGCCCATACATAGCGGTAGCAGGCTGGATTGCATTAGTCTGGGGACAAGATATTATCAATTGGTACCTTGGAACCTTATATTAATTAGAGCGCAATATGTCTAAATATATCGTCGGACTTACAGGTGGAATAGGCTCAGGTAAAACCACAGTTGCAAATCAATTTGCTGAATTAGGAATTGAACTTGTAGATGCGGATATTATCGCAAGGAAAGTCGTTGAAAAAGGAAGCGATGGACTCAAAAAAATCGTTCTTCGTCACGGCCAAAAACTATTGCAGCCTTCAGGAGAGCTCGATCGAGCAGCGTTAAGAGAAATTGTATTTGATAATGAGGAAGAACGGCTTTGGTTAAATAACCTACTACACCCAATGATCCGCAACGCAATGCTTCTAGCGGTAGAAAATGCTAAATCAGCCTATGTAATTATGATTGTTCCCTTGCTATTTGAGAATGGGTTAGATAGTTTAGTCAATACGACTTTAGTGGTGGATATTCCAGCACATGAACAAATAGCCAGAACAGCAAAACGAGACGGGGTTGAATCAGCTCAAGTTGAACGTATTATAGCCAGCCAAATAGACCGAAATACGAGACTTTCTAAAGCAGATAACGTTATTGAGAATACTCAATCTCCCGAGGCATTACGAGACACTGTTCAGTTATTACATTTGAGATATTTAGCCCAAGCATCTTCAGCATAGATAATAACAATGAATAACGATCTGATTTATGAGCAACCATTAAATGAAAAAACGCGTAGTTACCTAAGACTCGAATATTTAGCAGATCAGCTTAACAATCATGTCAATGATGACCAGCAGCACCACTGTTTCTACCCTCTTTTTTCGCTTGCTGAACTAACAGATCGTTGTGATTACCGTTCTGATATTCTTAAAGACATCGATAAGCAGCTAATTGTATTAACAAAATGGCATGCTTTACCTCATGTTGATAAACAACAAATACAATCAATAATTGACCAACTTCAAGAAGCAAAAGCTCCGCTGCAAAGTAACGACCGTATCGGCTGTAAGTTAAAGCAAGATAGGTTTATATCCGCTTTAAAGCAGCGTTTTGGTATGCCTGGAGCATGTTGTAATTTTGATTTACCTCAACTGCATTTTTGGCTTTCAAAGCCTTGGAATGAAAGACAAAAAGATTTGAAAGCATGGATAGCAAATTTTGAACCTATTTTGAAACCTATTACATTATTGCTAGAGCTAACTCGCAGTACTGCTGAATTTAGAACCTCAGAGGCAGAACAAGGCTTCTATCAAGGAACCAGTCCCCAAACCTTGTCTCTTATTAGAGTAAAATTATCACAATCTCAAGGTTGTTACCCTACCATCAGCGGTCATAAAAGCCGGTTTGCCATTCACTTTGTTAATTTTGATTCTCAAAAGCATACCGATAAACAAATTAAATTCAAACTAGCTACTTGCCAATAAATTCTTTAGGATCTCACTGTATTAGTTAGAGAGATGAATTATGCCAATTTCAGTTAAATGCCCAATTTGCCAAGAAAATGTTCAATGGAACAGTGAATCTAAATTTAAGCCATTTTGTAGTGAACGCTGTAAAATGATTGATTTAGGAGATTGGGCTAGTGAAAAACATGCTATTCCAGTAAAGCCAGAGTTTGATCACGAAACATTAGATACAGAAGGATTCGATGAAGGTGACTTCTTCAAGCATTAACCTACCGGAAGTAATAATGAAAAGAGTTCATGTAGCCGTTGGCGTTATCATTAATGATGAACAAAAAATATTATTAGCAAAGCGTCACTCACACCTCCATCAAGGTGGTAAATGGGAATTTCCTGGTGGTAAGGTGGAAAACAATGAGACGGTCACACAAGCGCTAATTAGAGAGCTTAAAGAAGAAGTAAACCTCGATGTTTATACTTCGATTTCATTTTTGGAGATAGCACATAATTACCCTGATAAACATGTACTACTGGATATACATTTAGTCAAAGACTTTGATGGGATCGGAGAAGGCCTTGAAAATCAAGAAATCAAATGGGTAGAGGTCTCAGCCTTGTCACAATATGAATTTCCAGAAGCCAATATACCCATCATAAAGAAACTAATGAACGAAATGATATAAACCACACAGGCTGGTGCTGATTATATTAGCTTAATTTAGTTTACATATTTCAGCGTAACCAACCGCATTGCCATAACTAGTACTACAGCTTTTTACTGCTAGTAACAATACACATGGTAATGACATGCTTGCACACTTACACTATCTGTAATGCCACTCTTGATACTTAAGAATTAAACTCCAAAGGCCCGTTACGTGAGTAACGGGCTATCTGCTCTCTTAAAAGAGAAATTAGGCGCTTGGCAATGACCTACTTTTTCATGGGCATATCAATCACACTATCAGCTGTTGACGTGTCTAAACTTGAGCTTTAGCTTTGTTTCCAAGGATGTATTCTTAAATTACAGACACAAAAAAGCCCGTTACGTGAGTAACGGGCTATCTGCTCTCTTAAAAAGAGAAATTAGGCGCTTGGCGATGACCTACTTTCACATGGGGAGACCCCACACTATCATCGGCGCGATTGCGTTTCACTACTGAGTTCGGGATGGGATCAGGTGGTACCACAATGCTATTGTCACCAAGCAAATTCGGTGTTAATCGCTTATCGCAATTAACTAAATTCGGAAAGCTGTTTGAGCTTTCTACTTTATTAAGTGCTTTATATTCTTCACTAAGTCTTACCTTTAACAGTAAGTAATAAATCTAGTTACCATCAACTCAGATAAAACTCATCTGGGTTGTATGGTTAAGCCTCACGAGTCATTAGTACAGGTTAGCTCAACGCCTCACAACGCTTACACACCCTGCCTATCAACGTCCTAGTCTCGAACGGCTCTTTAGAGGAATTAAATTCCTAGGGATGACTCATCTTAGGACTCGCTTCCCGCTTAGATGCTTTCAGCGGTTATCGATTCCGAACGTAGCTACCGGGCAATGCTATTGGCATAACAACCCGAACACCAGCGGTTCGTCCACTCCGGTCCTCTCGTACTAGGAGCAGCTTCCTTCAATCATCCAACGCCCACGGCAGATAGGGACCGAACTGTCTCACGACGTTCTGAACCCAGCTCGCGTACCACTTTAAATGGCGAACAGCCATACCCTTGGGACCGACTTCAGCCCCAGGATGTGATGAGCCGACATCGAGGTGCCAAACACCGCCGTCGATATGAACTCTTGGGCGGTATCAGCCTGTTATCCCCGGAGTACCTTTTATCCGTTGAGCGATGGCCCTTCCATACAGAACCACCGGATCACTATGACCTACTTTCGTACCTGCTCGACGTGTATGTCTCGCAGTTAAGCTGGCTTATGCCATTGCACTAACCGTACGATGTCCGACCGTACTTAGCCAACCTTCGTGCTCCTCCGTTACTCTTTGGGAGGAGACCGCCCCAGTCAAACTACCCACCAGGCACTGTCCCGAACCCCGATTAGGGGCCACGGTTAGAACATCAAAACTACAAGGGTGGTATTTCAAGATTGACTCCACTCCATCTAGCGATTGAGCTTCAAAGTCTCCCACCTATCCTACACATGTAGGTTCAATGTTCAGTGCCAAGCTATAGTAAAGGTTCACGGGGTCTTTCCGTCTAGCCGCGGGTATACGGCATCTTCACCGCAATTTCAACTTCACTGAGTCTCGGCTGGAGACAGCGTGGCCATCATTACGCCATTCGTGCAGGTCGGAACTTACCCGACAAGGAATTTCGCTACCTTAGGACCGTTATAGTTACGGCCGCCGTTTACTTGGGCTTCGATCATGAGCTTCTCCGAAGATAACCCAATCAATTAACCTTCAAGCACCGGGCAGGCGTCATACCGTATACGTCATCTTGCGATTTTGCACAGTACTGTGTTTTTGATAAACAGTTGCAGCCACCTGGTATCTGCGACTCCCAACAGCTTAGAGAGCAAGTCTCATCACCGTCAGGAGCGTACCTTCTCCCGAAGTTACGGTACCATTTTGCCTAGTTCCTTCAGCCGAGTTCTCTCAAGCGCCTTGGTATTCTCTACCCGACCACCTGTGTCGGTTTGGGGTACGATTCCTACTAACCTGAAGCTTAGAAGATTTTCCTGGAAGCATGGCATCAACTACTTCATCACCTTAGTGACTCGTCATCAGCTCTCAGCCTAATGTTCACCCGGATTTGCCTAAGTGAACAGCCTACAACCTTAAACGCGGACAACCAACGCCGCGCTAGCCTAGCCTTCTCCGTCTCTCCATCGCAGTTAGCAAAAGTACAGGAATATTGACCTGTTTCCCATCGACTACGCCTTTCAGCCTCGCCTTAGGGGTCGACTCACCCTGCCCCGATTAACGTTGGACAGGAACCCTTGGTCTTTCGGCGTGGGGGTTTTTCACCCCCATTATCGTTACTCATGTCAGCATTCGCACTTCTGATACGTCCAGTGTGGGTTACCCCTTCACCTTCAACCGCTTACAGAACGCTCCTCTACCGCTTGCTCCTAAGAGCAAACCCATAGCTTCGGTGTATTGCTTAGCCCCGTTAAATCTTCCGCGCAGGCCGACTCGACTAGTGAGCTATTACGCTTTCTTTAAATGATGGCTGCTTCTAAGCCAACATCCTAGCTGTCTAAGCCTTCCCACATCGTTTCCCACTTAGCAATAACTTTGGGACCTTAGCTGATGGTCTGGGTTGTTTCCCTTTTGACGACGGACGTTAGCACCCGCCGTCTGTCTCCCGAGTAGTACTCACTGGTATTCGGAGTTTGCAAAGGGTTGGTAAGTCGGGATGACCCCCTAGCCTTAACAGTGCTCTACCCCCAGTGGTATTCGCTCGAGGCGCTACCTAAATAGCTTTCGAGGAGAACCAGATATCTCCGAGTTTGATTGGCCTTTCACCCCCAGCCACAAGTCATCCGCTAATTTTTCAACATTAGTCGGTTCGGTCCTCCAGTTGATGTTACTCAACCTTCAACCTGCCCATGGCTAGATCACTCGGTTTCGGGTCTACGCCTTGCAACTAAACGCGCAGTTAACACTCGGTTTCCCTACGGCTCCGCTATTCGCTTAACCTCGCTACAAAACGTAAGTCGCTGACCCATTATACAAAAGGTACGCAGTCACGGTCTCAAGAACCGCTCCCACTGCTTGTACGTATACGGTTTCAGGTTCTATTTCACTCCCCTCACAGGGGTTCTTTTCGCCTTTCCCTCACGGTACTGGTTCACTATCGGTCAGTCAGGAGTATTTAGCCTTGGAGGATGGTCCCCCCATATTCAAACAGGATGTCACGTGTCCCGCCTTACTCGATTTCATCTATGGTTAGTTTTCGTGTACGGGGCTATCACCCTGTGCCGCTGTGCTTTCCAACACATTCCACTAACACCCCATAGACTTAAGGGCTAATCCCCGTTCGCTCGCCGCTACTAGGGGAATCTCGGTTGATTTCTTTTCCTTCGGGTACTTAGATGTTTCAGTTCCCCGAGTTCGCCTCATACAGCTATGTATTCACTGTATGATGACCACTTATGTGGCCGGGTTTCCCCATTCGGACATCGTTAGCTCAAATGCTTGTTACTAGCTCGCCAACGCTTTTCGCAAGTTACTACGTCCTTCATCGCCTCTGACTGCCAAGGCATCCACCGTATACGCTTAGTCACTTAACCATACAACCCAAATAAGTTTCAAAAAAACTCAAGTTGTACCGTAACTAGCTGGTTTATTACATAATTTGCATGTGAATTAACACTACACAAATTCGCCTTAGTTTTAGAATATTCAAGACACTTAATAAAGTGTTTTGAGAACTCAATGTATTACTAAAAAGGGATTAACTTCCCAGTAATACGATTTGTAATTAATACAACGACAGACATCATCGTATTAAATACTATCAGCTTTCCAAATTGTTAAAGAACAATGCTAACCGGCTGGCGGCGCATTTCGCTCAACTCCATAAAGGAGTAACAAGCAATCTGTGTGAACACTCAACAAACATCAAGTTAGTCGTATAGGTAAGGAGGTGATCCAGCCCCAGGTTCCCCTAGGGCTACCTTGTTACGACTTCACCCCAGTCATGAACCACACCGTGGTAAACGTCCTCCCGAAGGTTAGACTATCTACTTCTGGTGCAGCCCACTCCCATGGTGTGACGGGCGGTGTGTACAAGGCCCGGGAACGTATTCACCGTAGCATTCTGATCTACGATTACTAGCGATTCCGACTTCATGGAGTCGAGTTGCAGACTCCAATCCGGACTACGACGAGCTTTATGAGATTAGCTAGACCTTGCGGCTTTGCAACCCTCTGTACTCGCCATTGTAGCACGTGTGTAGCCCTACTCGTAAGGGCCATGATGACTTGACGTCGTCCCCACCTTCCTCCGGTTTATCACCGGCAGTCTCCCTAGAGTTCCCGCCATTACGCGCTGGCAAATAAGGATAGGGGTTGCGCTCGTTGCGGGACTTAACCCAACATTTCACAACACGAGCTGACGACAGCCATGCAGCACCTGTCTCAGAGTTCCCGAAGGCACCAATCCATCTCTGGAAAGTTCTCTGGATGTCAAGAGTAGGTAAGGTTCTTCGCGTTGCATCGAATTAAACCACATGCTCCACCGCTTGTGCGGGCCCCCGTCAATTCATTTGAGTTTTAACCTTGCGGCCGTACTCCCCAGGCGGTCTACTTAATGCGTTAGCTTGGGAGCCCAGTGCTCAAGGCACCAAACTCCGAGTAGACATCGTTTACGGCGTGGACTACCAGGGTATCTAATCCTGTTTGCTCCCCACGCTTTCGTACATGAGCGTCAGTCTTTGTCCAGGGGGCCGCCTTCGCCACCGGTATTCCTTCAGATCTCTACGCATTTCACCGCTACACCTGAAATTCTACCCCCCTCTACAAGACTCTAGTTCACCAGTTCCAAATGCAATTCCCAGGTTGAGCCCGGGGATTTCACATCTGGCTTAATGAACCGCCTGCGTACGCTTTACGCCCAGTAATTCCGATTAACGCTTGGACCCCTCGTATTACCGCGGCTGCTGGCACGAAGTTAGCCGGTCCTTCTTCTGTAGGTAACGTCACAGCAACAACGTATTAAGCTGCTACCTTTCCTCCCTACTGAAAGTGCTTTACAACCCGAAGGCCTTCTTCACACACGCGGCATGGCTGCATCAGGGTTTCCCCCATTGTGCAATATTCCCCACTGCTGCCTCCCGTAGGAGTCTGGGCCGTGTCTCAGTCCCAGTGTGGCTGATCATCCTCTCAGAACAGCTAGGGATCGTCGCCTTGGTAAGCCATTACCTTACCAACTAGCTAATCCCACCTAGGTTCATCCAATCGCGAAAGGCCCGAAGGTCCCCTCCTTTCCCCCGTAGGGCGTATGCGGTATTAGCAGTCGTTTCCAACTGTTATCCCCCTCGACTGGGCAGATCCCTAGGCATTACTCACCCGTCCGCCGCTCGTCAGCAAAGAAAGCAAGCTTTCTTTCTGTTACCGCTCGACTTGCATGTGTTAGGCCTGCCGCCAGCGTTCAATCTGAGCCATGATCAAACTCTTCAATTAAAGTTTTTTGAAACATTCGAAAATGCTTCGGCTCAATGAATTCTGATTACATTATGCAGACTCGGAAGAATCTACATCCTGTTTGTTACATATTGCTATGAACACTCATCGTTACATTGATAATAATTTTGATTGCCACCTAAGTGACAATTTCGATTAACTCAACACCTGTGAGTGTCCACACAGATTTACTTGTTTGATTGTTAAAGAGCGTTGACCGTGTTGGTCAGGGATGCGTATTCTACACTTCCCGTTGTCAGCGTCAAGTGTTTTTTCAAACTTCTTTTCGCCGTTGATTTAAGGTGGTTAAAACCGCTTCAAATCAAGCTGACTCAGTGTTGGCTAGTGCCTGTTGCCGTGTCAGTGGATGCGCATTATAGGGAGATTATGAAACCGTGCAAGGGCTTTTTTGAAAAAAATTGAAATTAAATTCAGCGCACTAATTAAGAACAAGATACCCCAAACTTACCCCCAGAGTTATACACAAACGAAGGCAAATTAGCTCTATTGACTGAAGCTGAATAGATGTACCAAGAGCTACCATTATCTCTTTAAGCTGCGATGAATATTGAATTTTGCTATCAATTTACCAATTAATAGGACCAACTCTATTCAAATTAAACACTCATGAACAGATAAACCGTTTCCAATCTGAAGGTATAGAAGGTATAGAAGGTATAGAAGGTATAGAAGGTATAGAAGGTATAGAAGGTATAGAAGGTATAGAAGGTATAGAAGGTATAGAAGGTATAGAAGGTATAGAAGGTATAGAAGGTATAGAAGGTATAGAAGGTATAGAAGGTATAGAAGGTATAGAAGGTATAGAAGGTATAGAAGTATAGAAGGTATAGAAGGTATAGAAGGTATAGAAGGTATAGAAGGTATAGAAGGTATAGAAGGTATAGAAGGTATAGAAGGTATAGAAGGTATAGAAGGTATAGAAGGTATAGAAGGTATAGAAGGTATAGAAGGTATAGAAGGTATAGAAGGTATAGAAGGTATAGAAGGTATAAGGTATAGAAGGTATAGAAGGTATAGAAGGTATAGAAGGTATAGAAGGTATAGAAGGTATAGAAGGTATAGAAGGTATAGAAGATAGAAGGTATAGAAGGTATAGAAGGTATAGAAGGTATAGAAGGTATAGAAGGTATAGAAGGTATAGAAGGTATAGAAGGTATAGAAGGTATAGAAGGTATAGAAGGTATAGAAGAAGGTATAGAAGGTATAGAAAAATACAATATACCTAATCATTAGCAAGCTTTAATCTATGAATGACTGGATTCTTTTATTAAGAAACCAATTTTTTAACTGATGTAATTATTGAAAGTATAATTAACTGAGCCTCTATTGCTAACCAGCAGGAACTAACCACCAGGTAAACACAGTATGACTTTTTAGTTCTTCTCAAAAACTGTGGTTAGACGTTTAATTGCTATCAGTAAGTCATATAAAAGCTTAGAACTACTTATCCATAGGCCTATTGTTTTTTAATCATCTTATACCGCTGCCATATAGAAATGGTTTATTACACACTGTTAAACAACACCCAATATGCTTTAGCTAATGATAATTGCTCTGACTAAGTTAATAAAAATGTTTTATAACGAAAAAGCCCGCTACGTAGTAGCGGGCTTATCATTATTTGGTGTCTGGGAATGACCTACTTTCACATGGGGAGACCCCACACTATCATCGGCGCGATTGCGTTTCACTACTGAGTTCGGGATGGGATCAGGTGGGACCACAATGCTATTATCCCCAGACAAATCTGGTTTTAAAGATGGTGCTGATACCCAGAATCGAACTGGGGACCTCATCCTTACCAAGGATGCGCTCTACCGACTGAGCCATATCAGCATGATCTTGCTCAAGATTACTTTTCAGTAATTTGAGACTTAAATTAGGCGCTTGGCAATGACCTACTTTCACATGGGGAGACCCCACACTATCATCGGCGCGATTGCGTTTCACTACTGAGTTCGGGATGGGATCAGGTGGTACCACAATGCTATTGTCACCAAGCAAATTCGGTGTTAATCGCTTATCGCAATTAACTAAATTCGGAAAGCCGTTTGAGTTTTCTACTTTACTAAGCGCTTTATATTCTTCACTAAGTCTTACCTTCAACAGTAAGTAATAAATCTAGTTACCATCAACTCAGATAAAAACTCATCTGGGTTGTATGGTTAAGCCTCACGAGTCATTAGTACAGGTTAGCTCAACGCCTCACAACGCTTACACACCCTGCCTATCAACGTCCTAGTCTCGAACGGCTCTTTAGAGGAATTAAATTCCTAGGGATGACTCATCTTAGGACTCGCTTCCCGCTTAGATGCTTTCAGCGGTTATCGATTCCGAACGTAGCTACCGGGCAATGCTATTGGCATAACAACCCGAACACCAGCGGTTCGTCCACTCCGGTCCTCTCGTACTAGGAGCAGCTTCCTTCAATCATCCAACGCCCACGGCAGATAGGGACCGAACTGTCTCACGACGTTCTGAACCCAGCTCGCGTACCACTTTAAATGGCGAACAGCCATACCCTTGGGACCGACTTCAGCCCCAGGATGTGATGAGCCGACATCGAGGTGCCAAACACCGCCGTCGATATGAACTCTTGGGCGGTATCAGCCTGTTATCCCCGGAGTACCTTTTATCCGTTGAGCGATGGCCCTTCCATACAGAACCACCGGATCACTATGACCTACTTTCGTACCTGCTCGACGTGTATGTCTCGCAGTTAAGCTGGCTTATGCCATTGCACTAACCGTACGATGTCCGACCGTACTTAGCCAACCTTCGTGCTCCTCCGTTACTCTTTGGGAGGAGACCGCCCCAGTCAAACTACCCACCAGGCACTGTCCCGAACCCCGATTAGGGGCCACGGTTAGAACATCAAAACTACAAGGGTGGTATTTCAAGATTGACTCCACTCCATCTAGCGATTGAGCTTCAAAGTCTCCCACCTATCCTACACATGTAGGTTCAATGTTCAGTGCCAAGCTATAGTAAAGGTTCACGGGGTCTTTCCGTCTAGCCGCGGGTATACGGCATCTTCACCGCAATTTCAACTTCACTGAGTCTCGGCTGGAGACAGCGTGGCCATCATTACGCCATTCGTGCAGGTCGGAACTTACCCGACAAGGAATTTCGCTACCTTAGGACCGTTATAGTTACGGCCGCCGTTTACTTGGGCTTCGATCATGAGCTTCTCCGAAGATAACCCAATCAATTAACCTTCAAGCACCGGGCAGGCGTCATACCGTATACGTCATCTTGCGATTTTGCACAGTACTGTGTTTTTGATAAACAGTTGCAGCCACCTGGTATCTGCGACTCCCAACAGCTTAGAGAGCAAGTCTCATCACCGTCAGGAGCGTACCTTCTCCCGAAGTTACGGTACCATTTTGCCTAGTTCCTTCAGCCGAGTTCTCTCAAGCGCCTTGGTATTCTCTACCCGACCACCTGTGTCGGTTTGGGGTACGATTCCTACTAACCTGAAGCTTAGAAGATTTTCCTGGAAGCATGGCATCAACTACTTCATCACCTTAGTGACTCGTCATCAGCTCTCAGCCTAATGTTCACCCGGATTTGCCTAAGTGAACAGCCTACAACCTTAAACGCGGACAACCAACGCCGCGCTAGCCTAGCCTTCTCCGTCTCTCCATCGCAGTTAGCAAAAGTACAGGAATATTGACCTGTTTCCCATCGACTACGCCTTTCAGCCTCGCCTTAGGGGTCGACTCACCCTGCCCCGATTAACGTTGGACAGGAACCCTTGGTCTTTCGGCGTGGGGGTTTTTCACCCCCATTATCGTTACTCATGTCAGCATTCGCACTTCTGATACGTCCAGTGTGGGTTACCCCTTCACCTTCAACCGCTTACAGAACGCTCCTCTACCGCTTGCTCCTAAGAGCAAACCCATAGCTTCGGTGTATTGCTTAGCCCCGTTAAATCTTCCGCGCAGGCCGACTCGACTAGTGAGCTATTACGCTTTCTTTAAATGATGGCTGCTTCTAAGCCAACATCCTAGCTGTCTAAGCCTTCCCACATCGTTTCCCACTTAGCAATAACTTTGGGACCTTAGCTGATGGTCTGGGTTGTTTCCCTTTTGACGACGGACGTTAGCACCCGCCGTCTGTCTCCCGAGTAGTACTCACTGGTATTCGGAGTTTGCAAAGGGTTGGTAAGTCGGGATGACCCCCTAGCCTTAACAGTGCTCTACCCCCAGTGGTATTCGCTCGAGGCGCTACCTAAATAGCTTTCGAGGAGAACCAGATATCTCCGAGTTTGATTGGCCTTTCACCCCCAGCCACAAGTCATCCGCTAATTTTTCAACATTAGTCGGTTCGGTCCTCCAGTTGATGTTACTCAACCTTCAACCTGCCCATGGCTAGATCACTCGGTTTCGGGTCTACGCCTTGCAACTAAACGCGCAGTTAACACTCGGTTTCCCTACGGCTCCGCTATTCGCTTAACCTCGCTACAAAACGTAAGTCGCTGACCCATTATACAAAAGGTACGCAGTCACGGTCTCAAGAACCGCTCCCACTGCTTGTACGTATACGGTTTCAGGTTCTATTTCACTCCCCTCACAGGGGTTCTTTTCGCCTTTCCCTCACGGTACTGGTTCACTATCGGTCAGTCAGGAGTATTTAGCCTTGGAGGATGGTCCCCCCATATTCAAACAGGATGTCACGTGTCCCGCCTTACTCGATTTCATCTATGGTTAGTTTTCGTGTACGGGGCTATCACCCTGTGCCGCTGTGCTTTCCAACACATTCCACTAACACCCCATAGACTTAAGGGCTAATCCCCGTTCGCTCGCCGCTACTAGGGGAATCTCGGTTGATTTCTTTTCCTTCGGGTACTTAGATGTTTCAGTTCCCCAAGTTCGCCTCATACAGCTATGTATTCACTGTATGATGACCACTTATGTGGCCGGGTTTCCCCATTCGGACATCGTTAGCTCAAATGCTTGTTACTAGCTCGCCAACGCTTTTCGCAAGTTACTACGTCCTTCATCGCCTCTGACTGCCAAGGCATCCACCGTATACGCTTAGTCACTTAACCATACAACCCAAATAAGTTTCAAAGAAACCCAAGTTGTACCGTAACTAGCTGGTTTATTACATAATTTGCATGTGAATTAACACTACACAAATTCGCCTTAGTTTTAGAATATTCAAGACACTTAATAAAGTGTTTTGAGAACTCAATGTATTACTAAAAAGGGATTAACTTCCCAGTAATACGATTTGTAATTAATACAACGACAGACATCATCGTATTAAATACTATCAGCTTTCCAAATTGTTAAAGAGCGGGCTTAAAAAAGCCAAAGATAAAACTGTCGTTTTATCTTTGGCGTCTCTATCCATGAGCAAGTAAATGGTGGAGCTATGCGGGATCGAACCGCAGACCTCCTGCGTGCAAGGCAGGCGCTCTCCCAGCTGAGCTATAGCCCCATTTACATGCAGTCAAACAAACTTTCGTTAATACAAAATCTTGTTTAGGAGAAAACAAAGATTTTGGTGGGTCAGAGTGGACTTGAACCACCGACCTCACCCTTATCAGGGGTGCGCTCTAACCAGCTGAGCTACAGACCCAACGTAATTTGCTCTTACTTTCTATCAAGTAATCTGTGTGAACACTCAACAAACATTAAGTTAGTCGTATAGGTAAGGAGGTGATCCAGCCCCAGGTTCCCCTAGGGCTACCTTGTTACGACTTCACCCCAGTCATGAACCACACCGTGGTAAACGTCCTCCCGAAGGTTAGACTATCTACTTCTGGTGCAGCCCACTCCCATGGTGTGACGGGCGGTGTGTACAAGGCCCGGGAACGTATTCACCGTAGCATTCTGATCTACGATTACTAGCGATTCCGACTTCATGGAGTCGAGTTGCAGACTCCAATCCGGACTACGACGAGCTTTATGAGATTAGCTAGACCTTGCGGCTTTGCAACCCTCTGTACTCGCCATTGTAGCACGTGTGTAGCCCTACTCGTAAGGGCCATGATGACTTGACGTCGTCCCCACCTTCCTCCGGTTTATCACCGGCAGTCTCCCTAGAGTTCCCGCCATTACGCGCTGGCAAATAAGGATAGGGGTTGCGCTCGTTGCGGGACTTAACCCAACATTTCACAACACGAGCTGACGACAGCCATGCAGCACCTGTCTCAGAGTTCCCGAAGGCACCAATCCATCTCTGGAAAGTTCTCTGGATGTCAAGAGTAGGTAAGGTTCTTCGCGTTGCATCGAATTAAACCACATGCTCCACCGCTTGTGCGGGCCCCCGTCAATTCATTTGAGTTTTAACCTTGCGGCCGTACTCCCCAGGCGGTCTACTTAATGCGTTAGCTTGGGAGCCCAGTGCTCAAGGCACCAAACTCCGAGTAGACATCGTTTACGGCGTGGACTACCAGGGTATCTAATCCTGTTTGCTCCCCACGCTTTCGTACATGAGCGTCAGTCTTTGTCCAGGGGGCCGCCTTCGCCACCGGTATTCCTTCAGATCTCTACGCATTTCACCGCTACACCTGAAATTCTACCCCCCTCTACAAGACTCTAGTTCACCAGTTCCAAATGCAATTCCCAGGTTGAGCCCGGGGATTTCACATCTGGCTTAATGAACCGCCTGCGTACGCTTTACGCCCAGTAATTCCGATTAACGCTTGGACCCCTCGTATTACCGCGGCTGCTGGCACGAAGTTAGCCGGTCCTTCTTCTGTAGGTAACGTCACAGCAACAACGTATTAAGCTGCTACCTTTCCTCCCTACTGAAAGTGCTTTACAACCCGAAGGCCTTCTTCACACACGCGGCATGGCTGCATCAGGGTTTCCCCCATTGTGCAATATTCCCCACTGCTGCCTCCCGTAGGAGTCTGGGCCGTGTCTCAGTCCCAGTGTGGCTGATCATCCTCTCAGAACAGCTAGGGATCGTCGCCTTGGTAAGCCATTACCTTACCAACTAGCTAATCCCACCTAGGTTCATCCAATCGCGAAAGGCCCGAAGGTCCCCTCCTTTCCCCCGTAGGGCGTATGCGGTATTAGCAGTCGTTTCCAACTGTTATCCCCCTCGACTGGGCAGATCCCTAGGCATTACTCACCCGTCCGCCGCTCGTCAGCAAAGTAGCAAGCTACTTTCTGTTACCGCTCGACTTGCATGTGTTAGGCCTGCCGCCAGCGTTCAATCTGAGCCATGATCAAACTCTTCAATTAAAGTTTTTTGAGACTAGGTCTCGGCTCAATGAATTCTGATTACATTATGCAGACTCGGAAGAATCTACATCCTGTTTGTTACATATTGCTATGAACACTCATCGTTACATTGATAATAATTTTGATTGCTGCACTCTTTACAAGAAAGAAGTCAGCAATTTCGATTAACTCAACACCTGTGAGTGTCCACACAGATTACTTGATAAATTGTTAAAGAGCGTTAGCGCATCTCGGTAAGCCCGAGTGGCTAGGGATGCGTATTTTACGCAATTCCCGTATCGCGTCAAGTGATTTTTAAACTAATTTAAAAACTCTTTTCAGCGTCACTTTTCAGTGAACTGATTTGGCGTGTACACCATGCTATTGCGTGGTTTGCCGTGTCAGTGGATGCGCATTATAGGGAGATTATGAAACCGTGCAAGGGCTTTTTGCAAAAAAATATGATTTTTTTGCATGTTTTTCATTAGCCACAAGCTACACACTATTTACCCCCATAGTTATCCACAAACATAAGAAGAATGGCGTTTTTTCAGCCTAAAATCAGGATATAAAAAAAGCAGCTATCAATAGCTGCTTTTTGGTTCTATATAAAGAAAGCGTTTTTAGCTTAATTTACCGTGACATTGTTTGTACTTCTTACCTGAACCACAAGGGCAAGGATCATTGCGACCAACTTTCTCACCATCACGGATTACCGTTCTTGGCATCGCCGCTTCTGCTTCACTGTTGTCAGTTAACGCTTCTGAAGCAGCGTGTTGATAATCACGTTGGATCTTAGCTTCTTCTTCACGGCGACGCTGTTCCATTTCATCAACATCAGACTGTGCTTGTACCTGAACTTTTGAAAGAACACTAATCACATCTTGTTTGAGTGACTCAAGCATTTGCTGGAACAATTCAAACGATTCACGTTTATATTCTTGCTTAGGGTTCTTTTGAGCATAACCACGTAAGTGGATACCTTGACGTAAATGATCCATTGCCGCTAAATGCTCTTTCCACAAACCATCAAGAGTTTGCAGCATTACCGCTTTTTCAAATTGACGAAGCACTTGTGAGCCAACCATTTCTTCTTTGGCTTTGTATGCATCGCTCCAACTGTTGACGATACGCTCACGTAAAGTTTCTTCATGAAGATCATCTTCAGTATCTAACCAGTGTTGGATTGTCAGTTTTAAACCATATTCTTGTTCTAATCGTTGCTCTAAGCCTGGAACATCCCAAAGCTCTTCAACAGATTGTTGTGGAATATATTGATCAATCACACTGCTTACGACATCTTGTTCGATATTTGAAATCGTATCTTCGATACTTTCTGCATCCATTAACTCATTACGTTGTGAGTAAACGACTTGACGTTGGTCATTAGCAACATCGTCATATTCAAGTAATTGCTTACGAATATCGAAGTTACGTGCTTCTACTTTGCGTTGTGCATTTTCAATAGCACGTGATACCCAAGGATGTTCGATGGCTTCGCCTTCTTCCATACCTAGTTTTTTCATCATGCCCGTTACTTTATCTGATGCAAAGATACGCATTAAGCTATCTTCCATTGATAAGTAGAAGCGTGAAGAACCTGCATCACCTTGACGACCAGCACGACCACGTAATTGGTTATCAATACGACGAGATTCGTGACGTTCTGTACCTAAGATGTGTAAACCGCCAGCTGCGATTACTGCATCATGACGAACTTGCCATTCAGCTTTAATTTTAGCAATTTGATCATCTGTTGGGTTCTTTAATGCATCAACTTGAACCTTCCAGTTACCACCTAAGACGATATCGGTACCACGACCTGCCATATTAGTAGCAATAGTTACCGTGCCTGAACTACCCGCATCTGCAACAATCTGTGCTTCTTTTTCATGAAACTTCGCATTCAATACTGAGTGCGGGATCTTAGCTTGCTTTAATAGTGTTGCTAATAATTCAGATTGCTCAATTGATACTGTACCAACTAGCACTGGCTGACCACGCTCACGACAACCTTTAATATCATCAATAATTGCGTTGTACTTTTCAGCAGCTGTTAAGTACACCAAGTCGGCCATATCATTACGAATCATTGGCTTGTTCGTCGGAACGACAACCGTATCTAGCCCGTAGATATGTTGGAATTCAAATGCTTCAGTATCAGCTGTACCTGTCATACCGGCTAACTTCTCGTATTGACGGAAGTAATTTTGGAATGTGATAGATGCTAATGTCTGGTTTTCATTCTGAATATTAACACCTTCTTTAGCTTCTACAGCTTGGTGTAAACCTTCAGACCAACGACGTCCTGGCATTGTACGACCAGTATGTTCATCAACAATAACAACTTCGCCGTCTTTAACAATGTAATCGACATCACGCTCGAACAAAGTGTGTGCACGAAGCGCTGCGTTAACATGATGCAGCAACGAGATGTTAGCTGCTGAATAAAGTGAATCACCTTCAGCCAATACACCCAGCTCGATAAGCAAAGTTTCTACTTTTTCTTGACCACGTTCTGTAAAGTGAACTTGCTTAGCCTTTTCATCAATACTGAAATCACCTTCACCAATTTCATCTTCAGTATCTTCTTTTTCTTGAACGATAAGATTAGGAATAAGTGTATTAACTTTTATGTACAACTCAGAGCTATTTTCAGCTGCGCCAGAAATAATTAACGGCGTACGTGCTTCATCAATTAAGATTGAGTCGACTTCATCAATTAGGGCGTAATGTAATGGACGCTGAACACGTTCTTGAGGCGAAAATGCCATGTTGTCACGAAGGTAATCAAAACCAAACTCGTTGTTAGTACCGTAAGTAATATCTGAGTTATACGCTTCTTTTTTCTCGACTTGACCTAAACCTGCCACGTTAATGCCAACAGTTAAGCCTAAGAATTCAAATAAAGGTCGGTTATTTTCTGCATCACGTGCTGCTAGGTAATCATTCACGGTAATAACGTGAACACCTTTACCTGTAATACCATTTAAATAAGCAGGCAAGGTAGCGGTTAATGTTTTACCTTCACCTGTTCTCATTTCAGCAATACGGTTACTATCTAGCACCATACCACCTAATAACTGCACATCGAAGTGACGCATTTCGAATACACGTTTAGAGGCTTCACGCACTGTTGCGAATGCTTCAGCCATAATTGCGTCTAACGTTTCGCCATTTTCAATACGCTGACGGAACTCGTCCGTTTTTGCTTTTAATTCTTCATCAGTCAGCTTTTCATATTCAGCTTCTAATGCATTAATTTTAGTTACAACTTTACCAAGGCCTTTCAAGGTACGGTCGTTACGACTGCCGAATACTTTTGTCAGTAATTTGCCTAACATCTTAATCACTTATCTCTTGTAGGTTGAGCTCAATTGAGCGACTTAACCGAAAATGTTATTAACTAGCCTTGCGATAAACGAACTTTCTAGGATCGATTTGTTGTCCGTTTCGCAATACTTCGTAATGCACGTGGGGACCGGTTGAACGGCCTGTGCTACCCATACTGGCAATTTTATCGCCTTTGGCAACGACGTCACCTACGTTTACTGACATAGATTTATTGTGTCCATAGCGGGTTCGAAGACCATTTCCATGATCAATTTCGACAAGCCCACCATAACCAAGCATATTTCCTGACCATGTCACCACGCCTGCAGCAGTCGCGATAACATCGCCTCCTTCTTTACCCGCAAAATCAATGCCTTTATGCATTGTTCTACGACCATTAAAAGGGTCATTTCGTAAACCGTAGGGCGAAGATAACCAACCTTTGACAATTGGTCGCCCTGATATATAACGTTCTTTATCTATATGGAGATTAGTTGACACAGTTTCAAGTAGTGCTAACTGAACATTATTATTATCAATTCTGGATGCCAGCTGCGACATATCGTCTAGCAGTTGGTTTAATTCAACACCTGCACCGATTTCACTTAACCCACCAACACCAACGTCAGCAGTAAAATCAAATTGATCTTCAAGTAAATTATTTTCGGCGACTTGCTGGCCTAATGCCTCTAAACGAGTCACATTAGCTTGCATGCGTGCGACGTGAGCAACTAATGTACTTAGTTGAGTTTCAGTCGCTTTTTTGAGGTCTAGAACTTGTTGTTTTTGCTGTTCACGCAACTTTTGATTTTCATCAACTTTCGTCTGCTGTGCAGCAAAGCGATCAGCATTTTGCTGGTAAAGACCAGTTCCTGCTGCCACTAATAGGATAGGTAGAAGCAACCAACGTTTGCTAGGATGCCAACGTGTTACTCCATTTCGACCTTGAATAAAAACTGTTACACTCATAGCCTAACTCAGCCATCTTATTATCATATGAAAAAGCCCCCTCAAGATCTCAGTAGATTACTACATCAATCGGGAACATTACCGGAACTAGCTGAAAAAGCAGAGCTATTAAACCAGCTGAATACTTACGTAAAGCAGAGTTTAAATGGTCCTGTTAGTGAGCAGCTAAAAGTCGCTAATCTTCGTCAGGGTGTTCTTGTTATTGAAACTACTTCGGCTGCATGGGCTGCTAGAATAAATTTCCAAAAGACCAAACTACTGCAACAACTTCAGGAAGAGACGCTTCCAATGCTTACCGCAATAGAGGTTAAAGTCAACCCAGGGTTAGCAATAACACCAAGTAAAGCACCAACTAATTACGCAAAAATCAGCCCTGTCGCTGCAGAGCATCTGCAAACATTGGCTGATCACGTTGAAGGGTCTCTTGGTGAAAAACTAAAACGGCTGGCTGCATTAGCCAGCCGTAATAGGCAATCTTAACTCTTTACGCTAAAGATACAGCGCCCGGCACCATAAAGCTAAGTGGTACATCAACTTCATTTTCAAAGCTGACTAACTCCCAAGCTTCTTGTTGTGCCAGTAATGCTCTTACCAATTGGTTGTTTAGAGCATGACCAGTTTTATACGCACAGAACTCACCAACAATGGCATGTCCTGCTACATATAAATCACCGAACGCATCAAGAATCTTATGCTTAACAAATTCGTCTTCATATCGCAGACCATCAGGGTTAAGAACACGATACTCATCAAGCACTACAGCATTTTCCATGCTGCCACCTAACGCTAAATTGTTAGCTCTTAGGTATTCAATATCTTGCATAAAGCCAAACGTTCTTGCTCGGCTAATATCTTTAACAAACGCAGATGTTGAAAAATCCATCACCATGTGTTGCTGACTACGCGAAATTTCTGGGTGATTGAAGTCAATTTTGAAATCAACCCTAAAACCTTTAAATGGTTTTAATTCAGCCCATTTATCTCCATCTTCAACACGAATGGTTTGATTGATCTTAATGTATTTTTTAGCGGCTGCTTGTTCTTTAATACCTGCACTTTGCAGTAAAAAAACAAACGGGCTTGCACTGCCATCCATAATCGGGATTTCAGGAGCATCAACTTCGATAACAGCGTTATCTATGCCAAGGCCTGCAAGCGCTGCGAATAAATGTTCAATAGTCGAAATGCGAACACCTTCGTCATTAACCAATGCCGTACACATTGTTGTTTCACGAACAAGATTTGCCTTAGCAGGAATTTCCACTGCAGGCGTTAAATCTGTACGTCTTAGTACGATACCAGTGTTAACAGGTGCGGGCATAATGCACAGAGTTACCTTGTTGCCGGAATGCAATCCGACACCAGTACTCTTCACCATTTTTTGAACAGTTCTTTGAAAAATCATTCAGTTACCCGTTTTAATCACTTATTAATAAACATTATTGCACTGCTTTTACTGAGTTTACCCAGTAAGCTGAGGCGATATACTACCATAAAATTGCCTTTTCACAAAAAAGACTCCTTTACTGTGTTTTTCTACGCCTCTACTTACACAAGTAACATTTTATCAACATCTTAGCGTTTTTAGATTTTCATTTTTACTTTCAACAATTAATCAGCTTGCTTACGTAAAAATGCTGGAATATCTAAGTAATCACCGTCAGCACGCGTTGCAGGTTGCGCCGCAGGTTGCTGTGCTGGAACCGCATTTCCAGTAGGCGCTACATAGCTAGCGGCTGGTACTGGCTCTTCTGCAGGTTCAACTTTAGGCTCAATAACCGGTGCAGGCTCTGGACGAGCAACAGGCTTAGTCACTAATTGAATATCAGGCTTTTTCTCAGCGCCGATTCCTGTAGCAACAACAGTTACACGTAACTCTTCGCTCATTTCTGGATCAATAACTGCACCAACAACCACTGTCGCATTATCAGAAGCGTATGCTTTTACGTGGTTACCCACAGTCTCAAGCTCTTCAATACTGATATCCATACCGGCTGTAATGTTGACCAATACGCCACGCGCGCCAGCTAGATCAATATCTTCTAGTAAAGGACTTGCAACTGCAGCTTCCGCAGCTTCTTCTGCACGATCATCACCAGTTGCAACACCTGTGCCCATCATGGCATTACCCATTTCTGACATCACGGTTTTCACATCGGCGAAATCCACGTTAATTAGACCAGGACGCGTAATTAGTTCAGCAATACCTTGCACTGCGCCTAATAAAACATTATTTGCCGCAGCGAAAGCGTCAAGTAATGAAGTACCTCGGCCTAATACTTTTAATAACTTTTCATTAGGTATAGTGATCAGTGAATCAACATGTTTTGCTAGCTCAGCAATACCTTGATCAGCAAAAGTCATGCGTTTTTTGCCTTCAAAAGGGAAAGGTTTTGTCACAACTGCAACAGTTAAAATACCTTCTTCGCGAGCAATTTCAGCAACAACAGGCGCAGCACCCGTTCCGGTACCACCGCCCATACCTGCAGCAATGAAGACCATGTCAGAGCCTTTAATCGCAGCGCGGATGTTTTCTTTATCTTCAACTGCAGCTTGGCGACCCACATCAGGGTTCGCTCCAGCACCTAATCCTTTAGTGACATCACGTCCTAATTGAATTGTTGAGCCAGCGCCTGATTTGCGTAATGCCTGAGCATCCGTATTCGTTACAATAAACTCAACACCTTCGATGCTGTGTTTAACCATATGTTCGACAGCGTTTCCGCCGCCACCACCGACGCCGATGACCTTAATCACCGCCTCGTCATTATGAGTGTCCATGATCTCAAACATTGTCTGATCTCCGTTTGCCTGCGTTATTAAAATTCACCCTTAAACCAGCTTTTGACCCGATTCAAAAGACTGGTAACCCCTTGACGCTCAGGACGTTCGAACTGACGTTCGATAACGCGTCTGGCGCCATAATGAAGCAAACCTATTCCTGTTGAGTAAATAGGTTGATCAACATATTCATTTAAGCCTTTCACTGGTAGCGGTGACGCTACCCTAACTGGCATGCCGAAAGTTGCTTCAGCAATATCAACAGCACCTGTAATAGAAGCTGTTCCGCCCGTTAATACAATCCCTGCAGCAATTTGATCTTCTAAACCACTGTCAGTTAATTCTTTTAATACCAATTCAAATAATTCTTGGTATCTTGGTTCTACGACTTCTGCCAACGTATGACGAGACATACTGCGTGAAGGACGACCACCCACTGATGGAACTTCAATACTGTCTTCACGGCTCACCATTGAACTTCGTGCACTAGCAAATTGCACTTTAATTTGCTCGGCATGAGTTAATGGCGTTCTAAAAATCTTCGCAATATCGCTCGTTACTTGGTTACCGGCTACAGAAATCACTGCGCAATGTCGTAATGCACCATTGGTATAAACCGCTATATCAGTCGTTCCGCCACCAATATCGACAATACATACACCCAAATCTTTTTCATCATTAGTTAAAACAGAATCAGCGGAAGCAATACCTGAAAAAACTAAGTCATCTACTGTTAAGCCACAACGCTCAACACTCTTGGTGATGTTCTTTGCCATATCGTTTGCACAAGTGACAATATGGGCTTTTGCTTCCATACGCATACCTGACATGCCAATTGGGCTCTTAATACCATCTTGCACATCGATAGAATATTCTTGCGGTAACACATGTAAGATCCTTCTCTCTGTTGGGATCTTAACTGAGCGAGCGGTGTGAATCACATTGTCCACATCTTCTTGCGTTACTTCTTCATCATTAATTGACACCATGCCATTTTCATTTTGGCAGGCGATGTGCTTACCTGAAATGCTTAAATAGACTGATGATACTTGGCAGTCAGCCATTAGTTCAGCTTGGTCAAGTGCACGTTGAACACTTTTTACAATAGAGTCCAAATCATTCACACCACCTTTATCCATGCCACGTGAAGGATGGTTACCTAAACCGACCACACTTATCTCACCATCGGGTAGCACTTCACCAATGATCACTGCGACTTTGGACGTGCCAATGTCTAAGCCTACGATAAGATTTCTTTCCTGATTCTTGGTCATTTAGTGTCGACTCTCTGTGTTAGTATCGTCCCAGCCAACGGCAACACCCGTGTCATAGCGTAAATCAATGGTTGCTATTGGCTTGTCATTTTTTGTTATTTCAGGATAAACATTTATAAATCTTTGTATTCTCGACATCTTATCTTCTCGACCTAATTCAAGAAGGATGCCGTTATCCAATGTCGCATGCCATGCATGCCGTGGGCTTAAACTTAAACTCGCAAGCTTAAAACCATTAATACTCAATAAATCAGCCAATTGCTGATAACTCGTTAACACTTCAGAAGACATATCTTCTGGGCCAGAAAGCATTGGTAATGCTGCGATACTTTCATGTGATTGAGCAATAAACACATCACCATGAACATTAAGCCAATCGTCACCATTCCAGTGTGCTACAGCCTGTTGTTCTTGTAATGTCACCTTCAATTTAGCCGGCCATTCACGTCTCACTGACGCATGATGTACCCAAGGTAATGCTTCTAGCGCTAACTGCACTTCAACCACATCTGCACTAAAAAAACTGCGCTGCATTAATGCTTGTAATGCAGCTTGAATCTCTGCATCTGTGGTATAAATTCGCTCACCTTTAATCGCTACAGCATCAATAGGCAATGCATCTGCATCGTTCAATAATACATTCAGCTTTAAGCCAGCCCATACGATAGTCAGCAGCACTGTCAGTAAAAACAGTAATCCGGTATATAAGTACCAATTGACTTGACTCAAATGGCCTTTTAATTGGCGAGCTTTATCACTCCACGCCACGGTTACTGTAACTCCCAACTGTATCTGGTCACTTTCATTTGGCAATTCACCATTATATCTAGCATGCTGACTGTATTAAAGCTTCTATTTACAAACAGTTATCGTTTAATAATCAATCAACACTTTCTTTGTTCGACTCATCAAAACCTAAATTAGATGATGCAAGCATTTTGGATAGTGCACCAATATTACCAGCGCCTTGAGTCAGCAATAAGTCGCCCTCTTGTAAAACGTCAGGCAACACATCAGCAAGTAACTCAGGCGATGCGACAAATATTGGATCAACTTGCCCACGCAATCTTATTGAGCGACATAATGCTCTGCCGTCTGCTCCAGGGATGGCACTTTCACCCGCTGCGTATACATCAAGTAACAGTAAGCCATCGACTTGAGATAATACTTCAACGAAATCTTCATACAAATCACGGGTACGACTATATCGATGTGGCTGATATGCCATCACTAAGCGCTTATCAGGCCAACCAGCTCTAGCCGCCTTGATCGTTGCAAGTACCTCACTTGGGTGATGACCATAATCATCAACCAACATCACCTTACCGTTTGCTGTATCAAACTCACCTAAATGCTGAAAACGTCTTCCGATCCCTTCAAATTCTGCAAGTGCTGCAACAATAGCTTCGTCATCAATATCATCTTCAGTAGCGACTGCAATCGCTGCCAGTGCATTCAACACATTGTGCTCGCCAGGAAGGTTTAACACTATGGCTAAATCTTCACGGCCTGTTCGGCGTACGTTAAATTGCGACTGATGGCCAACTTGCTTGAAATCCAATGCTTGTACATCAGCAATATCACTAAAGCCATAAGTAACGACTTGTCTACCAACTCTTGGCATGATTTCTTGAATGACTTCATCATCAATACACATCACGGCTACACCATAAAATGGCAAGTTATGTAAAAAGTCGACAAAGGTCGTCTTTAGCTTCTCAAAATCACCACCATAAGTGTCCATATGATCAGCTTCAATGTTAGTAATAACACTGACCATAGGCTGTAAATGCAAAAAGCTTGCATCACTTTCATCGGCTTCTGCTATCAAATAACGACTTGTCCCTAAACGTGCATTGGTTCCGGCACTATTGAGCAATCCACCAATAACAAATGTTGGATCACGTTCAGCTTGACCGTAAACACTGGCAATCAAGCTTGTCGTCGTTGTTTTACCATGGGTGCCAGCAATCGCAACGCCATGACGGTAACGCATTAATTCAGCCAACATCTCAGCACGACGGACAATCGGAATACGGCGTTCTTTAGCCGCTATGATTTCAGGGTTTTGCTTATCAATTGCCGTTGAAACGACCACAACATCAACATCTGTAACGCTTGCAGCCTGATGGCCAATGATGATTTTTGCCCCTAAACTTTGTAGCCTTTCAGTCACACTATTAACAGCAATATCTGAGCCGCTGATCTGATAGCCTTCATTTACTAATACTTCAGCTATCCCACCCATGCCTGCACCACCTATTCCGACAAAGTGGATTTTCTTAATCCGTCTCATCTCAGGGATCATGCTACGTAATTGGGCGTACTTTTCTGTTTTTGTCATTTCAATCCTTTCGTGCTAATTCAGCACAAATACCTGCAACACGTTGGGTGGCATCTAAAACAGCAACGCTTCTTGCTTGCTGAGCCATCTCTAATACAACATGTCTTTTTTCAGCGAAAAGGGTTAACTTCTCAGCTAAATTATCTGCATTTACTATGGTTTGCGGCAATAAAATTGCCGCACCAGCCTCTACTAATACTGAAGCATTGATAGTTTGATGATCGTCTACAGCATGGGGATAAGGCACTAAAATACTTGCCCGTCCTACAGCGGCTAATTCAGATACTGTTAATGCACCTGAACGACAAACAACAACATCTGCCCAGCGATATGCGGCTTCCATGTCATCGATAAATTCTGCCACATTGACATTGGCTGCTTGGCCTTTGTCCTGATAGTGACTATTGACAGTAGGTTGGTTTCCTTTACCTACTTGATGCCACACGGTAATTGAATGCTGTTGACTTAATTGCCCAACCACATCCGGCATGACATCGTTAAATATTTTTGCGCCTAAACTGCCACCAACAACTAACACCTTTAAGGCTTCGTCATCACATACTTTCTCTTTTTGACCGAGCTCTATTAACTCTTGTCTAATTGGATTACCAACGACTTCTGCATTGGTTGCCGGCAAAAAGGTATTCGGAAATGCACAAAGTACCTTGTTAGCAATGCGAGATAACAACTTATTAGTCATGCCCGGAATTGCATTTTGCTCATGTAATACTAAAGGCACGCCTGCCAATTTTGCCGCCACACCACCTGGGCCACTGGCAAAACCACCCATGCCTAAAATCACGTCTGGCTGATATTCATTAATGAACGCTTTAGCCTGTAATATTGAACGTATAATTTTAAATGGTGCAGCCAATTTTCTTACTATTCCATTTCCTCGCACACCTTTGATATCAATAAACTCAATATCGAATCCATGTTGAGGAACCAGCCTTGCTTCCATTCTGTCAGCCGTACCTAACCAGCGTACTTGCCAACCTTTTTTGGCTAATTCTTTTGCAACTGCTAACGCCGGGAATACATGTCCGCCCGTGCCGCCAGCCATCACCAATAATTTAGGTGCATCAGTCATATTAGGGCTCACTTTTTTACTCTCCCTTGCACCGCTTGCGTTAAACTTAACCGCCGTTCATGATCAATTCGTATCAGTAACATTACCGCTGCCGTCATGACCCATAAACTACTACCGCCATAACTAATAAAGGGCAGCGTCAGACCTTTAGTGGGCAACATACCAATACTGGCCCCCACATTGACTACTGTCTGAAAACAAATCCATATACCAATGCCATATGCTAAATAACTCTCGAATGGGCGCTGAATACTCAAACACAAATTACCCAATCGAATCGCTCTAAACGATACAAAAAACAGCACAGTTAATACGCAAACAATACCAACAAAACCAAGTTCTTCACCAATAACAGCAAAGATAAAATCTGTATGTGCCTCAGGTAAATACGACAGTTTTTGAATACTGTTACCCAAACCTTGTCCAAAAATATCACCACGACCATAAGCCATCAGTGACTGAGTTAGCTGGTAACCACTCCCAAAGGGATCTTCCCATGGGTCTAAAAAGGACGTCACCCGTCGCATTCGATAAGGCTCAAACACCACTAAAAAAACAAACATGGCGATACCGAGAAATATCAGTACCAAAAAGTCCATGATTCGTGCTCCTGCCAAAAATAACAGGCTGACAGTACAAACGAAAAGTACGACGACAGTACCTAAATCTGGTTGAGCAAGAATCAAAAAAGCAAACAGTAAAAAGACAAAAATAGGTTTATAGAACCCCTTACTGTTTTCTCTTAACTCACCATGACGGCGAACTAAATACCCCGCCATGTAAATAATAAAAACAAACTTGGCTATCTCAGCGACCTGTATTCTCACAGGCCCAATCGCTAACCAGCGGGTAGCCCCATTTACAGTGGTTCCCACCACTAATACCGCTACCAGTAATAGCAACACCAACAACACTAAATATGCGCTGTAACGCTCCCAAAACTTCAGCTCAATATTGAGTACGGCATAAGCGATCACACCACATCCCATTAAATACGCTACGTGGCGATATATAAAATGAAACGGGTTCTCTGTCAGTTTCTGCGCTTCAGGCATAGACGCTGACATCACCATCACAAAGCCAAATGTAATTAACCCTGCAACAGCCAAAAATAAACTACGGTCATAAAGCTGATCACTGGGTGTAGTTTCAGACAGAATGTTTGCCCAAGGCCTTTTTAGGACTTGTTGGAATAAGCTAAGTTGTTGCTCACCCCTCGCCATCTTCAATCTGCTCCACTAATTGTTTAAAGTGATCACCTCTATCCATGAAGTTCTTGTACATATCAGTACTTGCACAAGCTGGCGAAAGTAGCACGATATCGCCAGAAAAAGTGATCTCAACAGCTTTCGCGACGGCCTCTTCCAAATTATTCACTTCAATACTGTCAGCTTTTAACTGCGCAATTTTGCTTCCGTCTTTGCCAAAGGTAATCACTTGAGTAACATTGGTCAGTGATTTTTCAAGCTCTTTAAAATCTGCACCTTTGCCTTCACCGCCAGCAATTAAAATGAGGTCGCCCAAGTGATCGCTTAGTCCGTTTAAGGCTGCAACCGTAGCTCCAACATTGGTGGCTTTTGAGTCATTAATGTACGTGACACCTTGTTTCAACCCGACTAATTCACAACGGTGCGCAAGCCCACTGAAATGTGAGGCAATCTCGATCATCATATTCTTATCAATACCGCAGGCATCAGCCAATGCCATCGCCGCCAGTAAGTTTGCCTGATTGTGGCTACCAATTAAGCTCACCTCATGCAAATTCATAATCTCACTTTCACCATGCAAGATTTTGCCGTCAGCTAAGCCCCATTCGTCACCTTCAGGTACACTTAAACCAAACGTATTTTGGTTTGTTGGCTCATCAGGATAAGTTAACGCATCATCACGATTAAACATCACGAAGCGGCTTTGCTGATATAAGCGCAGCTTAGCGGCGCGATACGAATGAATATCGTGATATCTGTCCATATGATCTTCACTGATATTCAAACAAGTCGCTGCAATGCATTGCAAGCTATGGGTTGTTTCTAGCTGAAAGCTTGATAGCTCTAGTACAAAGAATTCAGCATCTGTAGCCAGTAAGTCCAAAACAGGAATACCAATATTGCCACCAACTGCGACTTTTTTACCTGCAGCATTGAGCATGTCATACACTAAGGTAGTCACTGTTGTTTTACCGTTTGAACCAGTAATAGCGACAACACAAGGCGGTCTATCTGCTATTGCTTGAGCGAATAGCTCAACATCACCTATAACCTCAATTCCCATATCCATAGCAGCACGGATTTCAGGCGTGTCGATAGGAATACCCGGACTCACAATAATTTGCTTAGCTTGCACTAAGTATCGACAAACAAAGCCACCGGTTAATAACTCAACATCAGGAAACTCCTGCGCTAACGTATCTTGACCTGGTGGTGTACGCCTACTATCCATCACCAATGGTGTAATTCCTTGAGACATCAAATAACGAACCACAGATAACCCTGTCGCCCCAAGTCCCAAAACAATATGTGAATAGCTTGATTGCATTGCTAACTACCTTAACTTAAGGGTTGCCAGTCCTAGCATGACTAGGAACAATGAAATAATCCAAAAGCGAACGATCACTCTTGGCTCTGGCCAACCTTTTAATTCGTAATGATGGTGAATTGGCGCCATTCTGAATATACGTTGTCCGCGCAATTTGTATGAACCAACTTGTAAAATCACCGACACAGTTTCCATCACGAAAACACCGCCCATGATCACCAATAACACTTCTTGTCGCACTAATACCGCAATAGCACCTAAGCCTGCGCCTAGCGCTAACGAGCCAACGTCGCCCATAAAAACTTGTGCAGGGTATGTGTTAAACCATAAAAAACCTAAACCAGCTCCAACAATTGCCGTACATACAATCACCAGCTCACCCGCATCGGGTAAATGTGGAATATGTAAATAATTAGCAAATTGCGCGTGGCCAGATAAGTAAGCAATCAGTGCAAAAGCGCCTGCTACCATCACTGTTGGCATGATCGCTAAACCATCAAGTCCATCTGTTAAGTTAACGGCATTACTCGCCCCAACAATCGTGAAGTAAACCAACACGATATAAAGCAGACCAAGTTGCGGCATTACATCTTTAAAAAACGGGACAACTAATTGCGTTTCACCAGGAATTGATGCCGAGCTATACAAATAAAACGCAACGACCAAGGCTGCGATAGATTGCGAAGCATATTTCCAACGTGCAATAAGACCTTTGGAATCCTTTTTAACCACTTTTAGATAGTCATCAAGAAAGCCAATACCGCCAAATGTTCCAAGTACAAATAACATGACAATGACGTATCGATTCGATAGGTCACCCCACAATAAAACACTGACAAAAATACCAGCAAGTATCAGTAAACCACCCATTGTAGGTGTTCCACGCTTACTAAAATGTGATTCAGGGCCATCATTTCTGACAACTTGACCAATTTGCATCAACTGCAATCGCTCAATCAGTTTCGGACCAAACCATAAACTAAAGATAAGACCTGTCATCAGGCCAAGAATGGCTCTAAAAGTCACATATGAAAAAACATTAAACCCACTGTAAAACTGGGTTAAATACTCAGCTAAATAAGCCAGCATCTAAACAAACTCCCCACGCCTATTGGCTTCTAACAACTCTTCGACTACAGTTTCCATCGCTGCACTTCGAGAACCTTTTACTAAAATGGTTACCTCACCAGGTAACTGATTTATTTTTTCAATTAACGCTCTTGCTAAGGATTGAGTATCCTCATAATGCTCGCTTCCAAACGCTTTACTTGTTGATTCAGTCAGTTGACCACAACAAAACAAGGCATCGATGTCAGCTTTTTTGGCCTGTTTACCAACTTCCGCATGCAAAAGGGCGCTATTGTCACCTAATTCACCTAAATCTCCCAGCACTAAACACTGAAAACCTCGAGTTTGTTTAAGCCAATTCATTGCGGCATCGACAGAAGTTGGGTTAGCGTTATAACTATCATCAACTAATAATACTCTGCCTAAGTTATGCGGCACCATTCTCCCTTTCACTGGTGACAACTGGCTGAGCCCTGTCACAATGTCAGAAACGGGGATGTTAAGCGCAATACAAATAGCGGTAGCAGCTAAAGCATTACTGACTTGGTGCAAGCCTGCTAATGGAAGATGTACAAGGTGTGATTTTCCAAGGTACTCTAAGCTAAATTGATAACATCCGCTGTTATCAGCGACGATATCTAACGCCTTAATATCAGCTTCATTCTCTGCTGATATCGAAAACTTAAGTTGCGTAAATTCGGCAGTTTTATCCATCATAAATGGTGAGAATTGATCGTCAGCATTTATGATTGCTACGCCATCTTTTTGTAAATGATTGAAGATTTCAGACTTGGCCTTAGCAACACCTTCAATCGAGCCAAAACCTTCAAGATGAGCACGGCCAACATTATTGACTAACGCCACCTGAGGCGTCACTAAAGATGAAGTATAATTAATTTCACCCAGATGATTTGCCCCTAACTCAAACACACCAAATTCATGTTGATGCTCTAATCTGAGTAAGGTTAACGGCACACCAATTTCATTATTAAAATTTCCCGCTGTGTAAAGCACGTTATGGTGCTGCGATAAAATCGTCGCAACCATTTCTTTCACAGTCGTTTTACCATTTGACCCAGTTAATGCTACCGCAATTGGCGACACTTGTTGACGAACATACGCACCGATAGCGCCCATTGCCTTTTGCGTGTTACTCACAATTAATTGAGGTACATTAACAGCAAGTTCATGCTCGACTAATAACGCTTGCGCACCATTTTCAATCGCGGTTGACGCAAATTGATGCCCATCAAAACGCAGGCCTTTTAATGCAACAAATAAACTGCTTTCAGCCATCTTACGGCTGTCGCTTGTGACATCATTAATTTCTATGTCAGCGCCGACTAACGTGGCATTTAACTCACGTGCTAAGTCGGATAATTGAATAGGGATCATAGGCACCCCTTTTGTTCGCTAACACTGGTCATAGTGTCACAGCCCGTTAATTGCATAGCTAGCGCACGCTCATCATAATCAATTCTTTTACCCGACACTTCTTGATAGGTCTCATGCCCCTTACCTGCTAGCAAAACAATGTCACCTGCTTTCGCAAATGTAGCGACTTTCTTAATGGCTGTGATTCTGTCAATTTCTGTCAAAGCAAGCTCGGGCTTATTTAGACCAGCGACAACATCATTGATAATGGTCATAGGGTCTTCACTACGCGCATTATCACTTGTCACCATGACCTTATCTGCGTAATGCTCAGCCGCTTGAGCCATTAATGGTCGCTTACCTGTATCTCTATCACCACCGCAACCAAAAACACACCACAAAGTACCATGACAATGGATTCTTAATGCTTTTAACGCTTGCTCAATAGCATCTGGTGTATGAGCGTAATCAACGACCAAAGTTGGGCCATCTTGCTGATTAAAGCGCTCCATACGACCCGCTACTGGGGTGAGCAATGGCACAAGCCCCAATAACTCATTCATTGAGTCACGATTAGGGCTAGATTGCTGTAAGAAAAGTGCGCTTATCGCTGCAACAAGATTTGATAAGTTAAAATCACCAAGCAATGGCGATGTTAACTTGGCTTTAATTAATTCTGATTGCTGATCATTGACATTTGAAGGGTAATAAAAGTCGCAACTAACACCTGCATCATTAAACTGCATATTATCCGTATAAAACCGCGCTAATTGCTGCGTTTCAATATCTTGTGAAGTCACAGGTACTTTTGTACTAAAGCCAAACATAGTTTGGGAATCGAATTCAGCATACCATTGCGAGCCAACGGCATCGTCTAAGTTGAGTAAGCCATGCTTAACACATGGAAATGTGAATAAACGCTTTTTGGCTGCGCCGTACGCATCCATGTCACCATGATAATCTAAATGGTCACGGCTAAGATTAGTAAACACTGCCGTATCAAAAGGAACGGCCTCCACTCGGCCTTGTACCAGGCCATGACTAGATACTTCAATGGCACACGCTGACACATTTTGCTGCTGAAAAGCACTAATTTGCTCAATTATCGTTATCGCATCAGCCGTGGTATTACCGCTATCAACTAACTGTCCCCACACACCGTTGCCTAGTGTCCCCATCACCGCAGCTTTTTGCTGTTTGAGGGTAACGAGCTGTGCAATTAGCTGGCTAACTGATGTTTTACCATTTGTTCCAGTTACGCCAATAATTGACATTGCTTGCCCTTGAACCGGGTAAAGCTGTGCTGCGACTGCCGATAACTGACGACTTAACTGAAAAAAGTAGACTAATACTGCGCCAGTATCATGATGTTCAACTTTGCCATGCTCATCCGGATTATCGGTATGAATAAGCGCACCTATCGCACCAGAGTCTATGGATTTATCAATAAATTGACGGCCATCAACTTGATGGCCTGGTAATGCAACAAACAAACTGCCTGGTTTAATTTGACGACTATCTAATGTCATCGAGGCCACGATCTCACGACCGGCATAATGAAACCAAGGAGCAAGCAAATCACTAAGAAGCATTATTCAGCCCTCCTAGCAATGGCAGCTAATTCCACTTTTTCTTTCTCATTCAATGGCTCTACGTTGAGCATCTGTAATGCTCCAGACATGATTTTTGCAAATGCTGGGCCTGCAACATCACCACCATGGTAACGATCGCCTTTTGGCTCGTTAACCACGATAGATATCGCTAAGCGAGGGTTATGAACTGGCGCGACACCGGCAAATAGCGACACATAATCATCACCATAACCACCAGCAATTGATTTACGACTGGTTCCTGTTTTACCTGCAATTGGATAGTCATCAATATGCGCCTGGGTCGCAGTGCCACCCTTTTCAGTCACACCCAGTATCATTTCCATGACATCTTTGGCTGTTTGCTCAGAAATAACCTGCTCACCACGAGGGGCTTGCTTGAGTTTTAACACCGAAACAGGATAAAGCACACCACCGCTTCCTAGGGCGGCATACATTCGAGCTAACTGCAGTGGTGTAGCAGTTAAGCCGTAACCGTATGAAAGAGTTGCTCTTTCAAAATCAGACCAGCGGCGACGATCATGAATCAATCCGGCACTTTCACCCGCGAGATTAATGCCAGAATAATTACCTAACCCCATTGACTGGTATGTACCCAATAACTCTTGCACTGGCATCGATAGCGATACCTTACTGATACCTACGTTACTGGATTTCACTAAGATTTTATCTAAAGTCATGTCGCCATAATTAATCGGGTCACGTACCTGACGACCACCCACTCGCATCCAGCCCGGTGAGGTTTTAATTAAATCATTACGTTCAATTGTGCCAGCCTCTAATGCTGCAGCAACCACAAACGGTTTTACTGTTGAACCAGGCTCAAACGTATCGGTTAATGCACGGTTACGCATTCGATACGATTGTAGGTTTTCTCGAGAATTAGGATTGTAAGATGGTGTATTCACCATCGCTAACACTTCACCAGTATGAACATCAAGCACCACCACTGAACCTGACGTTGCTTGGTTAATTTCTGTTGTGCGTTTTAACTCACGGTAAGCAAGCTGCTGAATTCGCTGGTCAATACTCAACACTAAATCATTTGAGCTTTCACCCTCTTCAACAATATCTAGACGTTGGACGACTTTACCATCTCGAGATTTACGTACTTTTTGCTTAGAAGGCGTGCCTGTAAGCCAGCTATCGTAAGCATTTTCAATACCTTCAATACCGACATCATCAATATTCGTCAAACCAACTAATTGCGCTGCAGTTTCACCAGCAGGATAGTAACGACGAGATTCGGATTTTAAATAAATACCAGCAATTTTTAGCTGCTTAATATATTCAGCAACTGCAGGAGTCACTTGACGTTTTAAATAGATAAAGCGGCGTTTAGGATCTCGCTGCACTTTGCCTACAATGCTTTCAACAGGTAAATGCAATACATCTGCAAGGGCTTGCCAGCGGCGTATATCTTTAAATGCTTCTTTGTCGTGCGACACTTTAGGGTCTGCCCACACTGCACGCACAGGCACACTCACCGCAAGCATTTCGCCGTTACGGTCAGTGATTAAGCCACGTTGCACTTGGTTACTGCTGGTACGAAGGGTTCGCATATCACTTTCATGACGCAATTTATCTGGTTCAATAATCTGAATGTAAGCCGCTCGAGCAATCAAGGCCGTAAATAAAAGCAAAACAAAGCCTACCACTACGAATAATCGCCATGGAATTAACTCTGGATTTAACTTACGTTTTGCTTGTCTGCTCATTTTACTGACTCAATCATTCCTTTTCTGTTATTGCAGCCTGATAACCACTTCTTCTTTAGGTAAGGGTCGAACCATTTTTAAATCTTTAGTAGCAATACGAGTAACACGGCTATGCTCAGACTTAGATTGCTCTTCGAGTAACAAATTGCGCCACTCGATATCTAAACGATCCCGCTCTTGTAAAAGCTGATCTAACTGCGAGGTCAACTTACGCGTGGCATGGCTGGTATAAACCACCCCTACCGCATTGGCTAACACCACCATCGACAATAATAAAATCCACTTATGTCGCCAGATATCGGCAATCACAATGCGTGATAATTTTATTGATGATTGTCCCAAATTAACCTCTTTATGATGTCGCTGTGCTCAATAATTAATAATCAAGACGTTGAGCAACGCGTAACACCGAGCTTCGTGCTCGTGGATTCTGCTCAATTTCAACATCCGACGGCTTCATTGCTTTGCCAATCGCTTTTAGCTTTCTCGATTTATTTATTTCCGCTTCTGTTATCGGTAGCCCGTGTGGCACGCTTTCACCTTGGCTATTTTTACGAATAAAACGTTTTACCATTCTGTCTTCTAAAGAATGGAAACTGATCACCGATAAGCGGCCTTCTGGCGCCAATACTGAAACTGCGCCTTCTAACGCTTGCTCAATTTGCTCAAGCTCACTGTTGATATAAATACGAATAGCTTGGAAAACACGTGTCGCTGGATGCTTATTACGCTCTTTATTTTTAGTAATTCGAGCAATTAGATCGGCTAAATCTTTTGTGCGTAAAAAAGGAGTTTCTTCACGGTCAGCAGCAATACATCGGGCAATATGACGCGCATTTTTCTCTTCGCCGTAGGTTTTAAAAACCCAAGCCATATCTTCAATTTCTGCTTTAGCGATCCACTCAGCAGCCGTTTGACCTTGGCTGTTATCCATTCGCATATCTAGTGGACCATCGCGTAAAAAACTAAAACCACGTTCAGCATCATCTAACTGAGGCGATGACACGCCTAAGTCCAATAACACACCGTCAATTTTGCCTTTAAGCCCGAGCTCAGTAACGTAGTCAGCCAATTGGCCAAAACCTCCGTGAACAATCTGAAAGCGAGGATCGTCAGCAAATTGCTTTGCCGCTTCAATAGCTTGGGGATCACGATCGATCGCAATTAGACGTCCATTGTCACCAAGTTGACTTAATACATGCCTAGAATGACCACCACGCCCAAAAGTGCCATCGATATAGATGCCATCTTCATGGATATTTAAACCATCAACGGTTTCTTTTAGTAGTACAGATAAATGGGCAAATTCTTGGCTCATTAGACTCTTCTTAATTGGGTTATTTATAATGAAAAATTAGCTAATCTTTCATGGTTTGCGAGATCTTCTGCTTGAATCAACTCATGGCTTTCATCCATCTGTTGTTGCCAAGCAGCTTCATCCCATAATTCAAATTTATTGAGTAGACCCACCAACATCGTTTTCTTTTGCAAGCTGGCATATTGTCTTAATGCAGGTGGAACAAGCGCACGTCCATTGCCATCCAACTCACATTCGTGAGCGTGACCGAGTAATCTACGTTTCATAGAACGTTCGACTTTATCTGTGTCAGACAATTGTAATAACTTGGCTTCAATCAATTCCCATTCATGGATCGGATAGATCAGTAAACAGTGTGATTGAATATCAACGGTGATAACCACAATGCCTTCGTGCTCGGCGCGCAAGGATTCTCGGTATCGCATTGGAATAGCGATCCGTCCTTTTGCATCCATATTTATTGCACTGGCACCCCGAAACACGGTCATCAAATCCTATAATTTGTTATTAAATTTCCCACAAATATCCACAATTCCCCACAACCCTTAAGTTTAGGGACACAACACAAGTATTGTCAAGGGATGACAACATTAATTAAATCCAGTTCTGAAGCGGGTTCGCAGCAAATTTTAATTAATGATAAGCGAGTGGATAAAAGTGGTTTTTAGATGGGTAAATGAACGAAACCATAGACATAACAGCGTTCATCTCAGTAAAGAATGTGGGGAATTTGATCCAAATTGTGACCATTTTCATATAAAAATAACAAATAGGGTCGATCTTACAGGCAAAATAAAAATAAAAATCCACCGAAAACATGATGTCGATAACTGACTGGCAATAATGATTGCCGTTAACCAGCGCATTTTGTTGTATTGAATGATATATAAAACAGAGCAGCACATGTGAGTCAAAAATGACCATTCCATATACGCAAAAGGGAAAATACCAAGAAAGATGAAACAAAGTTATACTTAAATTGTCTAAATACTAACCAAAGATTGCCGATATAGTATATGAATCGACTTAGATCCATCATTTATCGACAACCATGAGGAGGCCATCATGAGCTTAGACACCATATATGCCATAACAGCAACACCACCAAAGCAAGTGGGTAGTTTTAAACGAGATGTCAAAAAGGTAAGCAACAGTAATGCCTTAGATGCTGATAGCCATGAAGCGCCGCAATCGCAATTGCCACCAAACACATCAACCCCAAATGCAGCTATATCACGTCCTAATACAAACCAAGCTCAACCCGCAGATACTAAATCATCTGCAAGACATATCGATATAGAAGTGTAAACTTCACCATTAAACTGTTTGTTGGACAGCTTTTTTCCAGCTTGAATATAAACGATTGCGTACATTGGCTTCCATCGATGCAAAGAACGTTTTATCGGCCGCTGCGATATTATTAAGTTCAGCAGTTGATTGCCAAAAACCAACAGCAAGCCCAGCCAAAAATGCAGCCCCCATCGCCGTAGTTTCTGCAACCTGAGGTCGAATCACATCCACATCACTAATATCAGCTTGAAACTGCATTAAGAAATCGTTTGCAACTGCACCGCCATCGACGCGAACTTGAGTCAACGGGACTCCCGAATCTTGGCTCATCGCTGCAAGTAAATCTTGGCTTTGATAGGCTATCGCTTCTAATGCTGCACGGATAATATGACTGCGGTTAACGCCACGAGTCAGACCGACAATCGCGCCACGAGCATCAGGTTCCCAATAAGGTGCTCCTAAACCAACAAATGCAGGTACCAAATACACTCCATTGGTATCTTCCACTTTATTAGCAAAATATTCCGTGTCTTGTGCATCCTGAATCAAGCCCATTTCATCACGAAGCCATTGGATCACAGCACCGCCCATAAACACTGAGCCTTCTAATGCATAATTTACCGATAAGTCTCCACCAATTGCTACAGTGGTTAATAAGCCATGAGTTGATGATACGGCTTTCTGGCCTGTATTCATTAATAAGAAACAACCTGTGCCATAAGTATTTTTTGCCATTCCTGGCTCAAAACAAAGCTGACCAAATAACGCAGATTGTTGATCTCCCGCCATACCAGCAACAGCAATCTCACCACCAGCAATCGTGGTTGTGCCATAAACAGCACAAGAAGGTTTCACTTCTGGCAGCATTGCCCTTGGAATATCAAACGCTTTTAACAGTTTTTCGTCCCATTGCTGCTGATGGATATTAAACAACATCGTCCGTGACGCATTAGTCGGCTCGGTTACATGCACTTTACCTTGAGTCAACTTCCACACTAGCCAAGTATCTATTGTGCCAAACAACAAATTGCCCGCTTGGGCTTCTTCACGCGCACCTTCAACATTATCCAAAATCCACTTAATTTTACTGGCAGAAAAATAAGGGTCGAGTACTAAACCTGTGGCAGACTTAATATTCTCCTCTAACCCATCCGCTTTAAACTGCTGACATATGGCTTGACTACGACGGCATTGCCAAACAATGGCATTGTATATTGGCTTACCAGTGCGTTTATCCCACACCACTGTTGTTTCACGTTGATTTGTGATGCCAATTGATGCCACTTCATCAGCGCTAATACTCGCCCTTGCTAAGACTTCGATTAATGACGAACTTTGCGACGACCAAATCTCCATCGGATCGTGTTCTACCCACCCAGCTTGAGGATATATCTGAGAAAACTCTCTTTGCGCCACTGCAACCATATTGGCATTGTGATCGAATACAATCGCCCTAGAACTTGTCGTACCTTGATCGAGCGCAATAACATATTTCTTAGAAGTCATTATCTACCTATAGATTGTCAGCAGTGTTATTTTAAAAAGTGTTCTGCACGCTTGCGCGGTATAACACTGTAAAAATTATCTTTACTAAGTTAAGACGGATAATCACCGATCTCAAGTCCGTTACACTCACAATGAGAATAATTGTGCTGTAAGCTATATTTAGCCTACAAAAAAGCCCCGCGAGTGCGAGGCTTTTTCAATGTAATCTACAGTTTCAAATTACATTTTATAGCTTAATTGAATACCAGCTAACCAAACATCAGCTTCAACACCACCGCTATAATTAACTGATGCTAAACCCAGTAGGTCTTGAGTTTCGTCAATTGGCGCGTCCCCCACACCTTTAATGTAGGTCAAAGCAAAATCAACCGTTAGGTTTTTCGTTGCTTGATATCCTGCACCAGCACTGAACCATAAACGATCTGAATCTGGAATTGTTGTTGAACGGTATTCGTCTTGCGCAGCACCTTGATCTAATGCCATACCGCCACGAACTAACCACTTGTCGTTAAGTTGGTATGTTGTACCGACAGCAAAACGCCAGTTATCTTTGAAGTTCTCTTCTTTAACTAAATCAGACTCCAATGGTAAACCCGTTGTTGAGTCAATTGGTTTAGTTTCGCCAGGGAAGTATGCTACTAACTCATCAAAAACACTCCACTGAGTCCAGTTTACACTTGCATGCATTGCCCAGTTTTCAGTTAATTGGTGATGTGAAGCTAACTCAGCAAATGCAGGTAACTCAATCGGTAAGTAGCCTTCAATGTGCACATCTTGACCGCCATCGTACAATAAGCCAGATGCAAAGCCATCTAACTCAAGTTCAACGCCACTGTGATAAGCAAAGCCTAAACGATGCGCTTCATTGATCTGCCAGCTTGTGCCTAATTGCCAACCTAAGGCAATATCATCACCTTCCATATACTTAAGGCTCGCACCTGCATCAGGAAGTTGAGGGGCAAGAGCAGGAACGGCTTGTTTCACGCCATCAATCCAACCCGGCATAGATGCGCCAACATGGCCTTCACCATACACCACACGTAACCCGGCACCGACACTGAATGCTTCATTAACTTTATAAGCAATATTCGGGTTAAACTCGACAGTTGTAATCCCAGTTTCATTACCGAATAAAGACGCTGGATGGGTTGCATCAAGCTCTGTCGCTAAACCGTAATTTGAGTTAACCGCTAAACCCCAAGTCCAGTTGTCATTCAACTGATTAGAGTAATAAAAGTTAGGCACAACCGCACTATCAGCAAAATCAGTAGCATCCGCTGCAATAATGACAGGATCAGGACCTAATATTGGAGAAGAAATACTGACGTCACCTACAACATCAACATTTGGCATGATGTAAATCGCACCTGCTGAAAGTTGACGACCTTCAAGGTAAGTTAACATTGCAGGGTTTCTTGCTTGAGCCGAAGCATTATCTGCCATTGCCGCTTCACCAGCAAAAGCACGGCCTAAACCCGTTGATGAGTATTCCGCTAACTGAAAACCAGCTGCATTCACTTGAGTCGTTGCCCCGAAAAGCATGGCACTTACTGCCACAGTCAATAGTGTCTTTTTCATTATTAGTCTCTGTTTGTAGCAAATCTAATGTTTGCTTAATCTCTTACATCATTAGAGCAATTGCTCAATTTGAAATCGCGGCAAGTTTACTGATGCAGAATAAATTTACAAGCCAAAGCCTTAAAACAGAGTAAATAACTACAAAACCAGTAACAGAAAACATCTTTGGTGACACAGCTCACACCAAAAACGCCCTCTCAGAGACGTTTTTTAAAAAATACTCGCTAAGAGCCAATAGAAAAATATCAAACATAATAATAAAAACTTAAATATCAATCATATAACAAGAATATATTACTGGACGCAAGTGTTCCCAAAAAAGCAGTGAGTTTCACTACCTTTGTGTAAAACAATGAAAGATAAAAAGACAAAACCTTAAAAATCAAACTATTAAGCCAATATAATTTATATCAATCAATAAAAAAGCCCTTACTTATCATAGTAAGGGCTTTAGCTAATATAAACTTGGTACAAGTGTAAGCCTAAATGTTAATTTTAAGCCCAATAGCAACAATTTGATTAAACCTGTTTAAAATTACGTCGCTAATCGCAGACATATTGTCATGGCGATTAACGACGCCAAGCAGGTATATTCGCCTCGTAGTCCGTAATTGCCTGTGCATATTCTAAGGTTAAGCCAATTGCATCCAAGCCGTTTAATAGCTTATGTCTCGCTGATTCAGCAATCGAAAAATCGAAAACACTCCCAGTTGGTGAGGTCACCGTTAACGACACTAAATCAACGGTTATATTCGCACCTTCACTGTCCTCAACCTCTGCCATCAATTGATTGACTTGCTCGTGAGTTAACTTAACTGGCAATAAACCATTATTGATCGAGTTGCCATAAAAAATGTCAGCAAAAGTGGGGGCTATGACCACACGCAAACCAAAATCGGCTAACGCCCATGGTGCGTGTTCACGACTTGAACCACAGCCAAAATTTTCTTGAGCTAATAAAATCGACGCACCTTTATAACGAGGTAAATTTAATGAAAAATCTGGATTATCTTGCTCACCCGCTTCATCTAAATAACGCCAATCATGGAATAAATGTACCCCAAAGCCATCCCTTGTCACTTTTGATAAGAATTGCTTAGGAATTATTTGGTCAGTGTCGATATTCGTACTATCAATCGCAACCGCTAGACCAGTATGTTGAGTAAAAGCTTGCATCTGTTTCTCTCTTCTAGTGGTAATGGATTAATAAGGCTTACGGATATCAACAAAATGACCAGCGATAGCAGCTGCAGCTGCCATTGCAGGGCTCACCAAATGTGTTCGACTGCCACGGCCTTGGCGACCTTCAAAATTACGATTACTGGTCGATGCGCAGCGATCGCCAGCTTCTAATCGATCATCATTCATTGCTAAACACATAGAGCAACCCGGTAAGCGCCACTCAAAACCAGCATCAAGGAAGACTTTATCTAACCCTTCTGCTTCTGCCTGTAATTTAACTTGTCCAGAACCTGGAACCACAATCGCAGTGACGCCATCAGCGACTTTACGGTTTTTAGCATGGTGCGCAGCTGCACGTAAGTCTTCGATACGAGAGTTAGTACACGAACCAATAAAGACTTTATTAATCGGAATATCAACCATTTTGGTACCAGAAGTTAGGCCAATATATTCAAGGGCTTTTTCCATGCTACTACGCACTGTCGCATTTGGCTCGCTCGCTGGATTTGGCACTTCTGCATCAATCGGAACCACTTGACCTGGATTTGTTCCCCAAGTTAATTGTGGTGCAATATCGGCAGCGTCTAAAATCACTTCTGCATCAAAGCTTGCATCTGTATCGGTTTTTAACGCAGTCCAATCCGCAACGGCTTGCTGCCAGTCATCGCCTTTAGGAGAAAACTCGCGCCCTTCAAGATAGTCGAATGTGGTTTGATCAGGCGCAACCATGCCTGCTTTAGCGCCCATTTCAATGGCCATGTTACATAATGTCATGCGACCTTCCATTGATAGCGCTTCGATAGCGTCACCACAGAACTCAACGACATAACCAGTACCGCCATCCATGCCTAAACGACCAATGATGGCTAACACAATATCTTTTGCTGTAATGCCTTCAGCGACATGACCACGTACTTCCACTTTCATGGTTTTCGCTTTCAGCTGACGCATAGTTTGGGTTGCTAACACATGCTCAACTTCTGAGGTACCAATACCAAATGCCAACGCACCAAATGCCCCATGTGTCGCCGTATGCGAGTCGCCACAAACAATGACAGTACCAGGAAGTGTAATGCCTAATTCTGGCCCCATTACATGAACAATACCTTGGTTAGGATGGTGAATATCATAAAGCTTAACGCCAAATTCTTTACAGTTTTGCGCTAATGTCTCCACTTGAATACGTGCCATTGGACTCATCGCATCTAAGCTCGCGCTCAATGTCGAGATATTATGATCCATGGTTGCAAAGGTTTTTTCAGGTGCGCGGAGTTTACGCCCTGCGGTTTTTAAACCACTGAAGGCCTGCGGTGATGTCACCTCGTGAACCAAATGGCGATCCACATAGATAATCGGCGCCTCAGCTTCTGGCGATGCCAGTACATGGGCATCCCACACTTTTTCATACAGAGTCTGAGCACCACTTGCTTGAGTTGCCATTACACACCTTCCTTAACAGCATTAGCGATAAAATCGCCCATTTCTGACGTTGTTTTAGCATTTTGGCGTTCATCAGCACTTAATAACTCGCCCGTTAAATAACCTTCAGACAAGGCTTTACTTACCGCACGCTCTATCGCACTCGCGGCTTCTTCAAGCTTTAAACTATGACGCAGCAATAAGGCAGCTGATAAAATTTGTGCCACTGGATTGGCAATACCTTGGCCGGCGATATCTGGTGCACTGCCACCAGCAGGTTCATACATACCAAAACCACTGCTATTTAAACTCGCAGATGACAATAGCCCCATCGAGCCCGTCAACATGGCAATTTCGTCAGAAATAATATCGCCAAATAAGTTTGAACATAACATGACGTCAAATTCATTCGGACGACGTAACAATTGCATTGTCGCGTTATCAATATAGATATGCTCAAGCTCTACATCTGGGAAATCTTTAGCGACACCTTCAACAACTTCTCGCCATAATACTGAACAAGCCAGAACGTTAGCCTTATCAACTGATGTCACTTTTTTGCTTCTGCCTTGAGCAGCTTCAAAAGCAATGCGAGCTATGCGTTCAATCTCGCGGCGGCTATAGCGCATCGTATCAAACGCTTCTTCATCAGCTCCTTCACCTTGGCGCCCTTTTGGCTTACCAAAGTAAATACCACCCGTTAACTCGCGGACGCATAACACATCAAAACCACGTGATGAGATATCACTGCGCAGCGGTGACATATGTTCAAGTCCTGTATGCAACTTGGCAGGACGTAAATTACAGAACAAATCAAAATGACCACGAAGCGGTAACAACGCGCCACGTTCAGGTTGATCATTAGGGGCTAGATGTTCCCATTTAGGGCCACCAACACTACCAAACAATACGGCATCTGCAGCTTCACAACCTTTTAAAGTTGATTCTGGTAACGGGCAACCATGGTTATCAATGGCAATACCACCAACATCGTACTCAGCATATTCAATATTTAGTGCAAATCTGGCTTCAACTTCTTTTAGCACTTTGCGTGCTTCAGCCATTACTTCAGGACCAATACCATCCCCTGCTAATACTGCTACTTGATAACTCATACTCCACCTAACTCCCTATCTTTATGAATCTGTTGTTTAAAATCAGCTACTTTATCTGCACGATAAATTAAGTTCATCACATGAACGAGCGCCTGTGCTGAGGATTCAACCACGTCTGTTGCTAACCCTAGACCGTGGAAAGTTTGCTGATTATATTCTGCGGTAATATCAACTTGGCCTAAGGCATTTTGACCTTCACCTTTCGCACCTAATTTGTAGTTGGTAATATTGATGGTGCGGTCTGTTGCTCTTGCAATGGCATTGTACGCAGCATCAACAGGGCCATTACCGGTCGCCGCTTCTGTCATCTCTTTACCATCCACCGTAATACGCACCGTGGCAGTTGCCACGCCTTCTGTAGAATCTGAATGAACCATCAAATGTTGTAATGCGTAATGATCATCATCTTGAGATTGAGCTTCCATAAACACTAAGGCTTCTAGGTCATAATCAAATACTTGACCTTTCTTATCCGCTAAATTCAAAAATTGCTCGTAAAGGCTATCCATATCGTAATCGGATGCTTGGTAACCCATTTCTTCCATACGGTGCTTAATGACATGGCGGCCTGAGCGAGATGTCATATTTAAATTATTACGATTCAAACCAATGCTTTCTGGTGTCATGATTTCGTAAGTGTTTTTCGCTTTTAACATGCCATCTTGGTGAATGCCTGATGAATGAGAAAATGCATTGGTGCCCACGACAGCTTTGTTCGCTTGAATAGGCATATTACATAGCTGGCTCACCAATGAAGAGGTGCGATGGATCTCTTTTGCATTAATATTGCTTTCAAGCCCTAATAAACCTTTACGCGTCGATAGGATCATGGCGATTTCTTCTAATGAACAATTACCCGCTCGTTCGCCAATACCGTTTACGGTACATTCAATTTGACGAGCGCCATGCTCAACAGCAGTAATAGAGTTAGCCACAGACAAACCTAAATCGTCATGACAATGCACTGATATCACCGCTTGATCGATATTAGGTACACGATTAAATAGCGTTTGAATGATGCCACCGAACTCACTTGGCACGGTATAGCCCACGGTATCAGGAATATTAATGGTGCGAGCACCCGCTTTAATGGCTTGTTCAACCATACGGCATAGGTTATCAATAGGTGTTCGACCCGCATCTTCACACGAAAACTCAACATCATCAGTAAAACGGCGGGCATATTTAACAGCCCCAACAGCCATATCAAGCACGTCATCAAATGAACGTTTTAATTTGCTTTCAACGTGAATAGTCGATGTAGAAATAAAAGTATGAATACGGAACTGTTCAGCAACAGATAACGCTTGAGCTGCCGCATCAATGTCTTTTTCAAGAGCACGAGATAATGCACAAACACGGCTGTTTTTAATTGTTCTAGCAATGGTCTGCACTGATTCAAAATCACCTGGCGATGACACAGGAAAACCCACTTCCATAACATCAACACCCAAGCGCTCCAGCGCCAGAGCAATTTGCAGCTTTTCTTTAACAGTTAAACTTGCTGCTAACGCCTGCTCACCATCTCTCAATGTGGTATCAAATATTATGACTCTATTGGACATCAGTTTTCTCCATCGAACTTTGTTGTTCAGGTAAAAGTTTGTTCGGTTTTCTAACAAATAACTGCGACGCCATTAAAAGTGTTTAGCAAGTCATTCGTCTATTTGTTTGTTCTAAAAATCAATTGGTTCAGAAACAAAAAACCCCGCGGCTGTTAGCGCGGGGTTTGTGAATGCAAGTAAACTTATTTAGCAAGTAACACAAAGGACTCCGCGCAAATTTTGCGTAAGAGAAGAAAGAGACCTAGGAGAATGTTACCACTATAAATATTCATTAAAGTTAACTAATTATTCTTAAATTAAAATGTTCTATACTGACTTTTTAACGTGACAAGCCTGCTGTGTCAACCCTATTTTATTCATCTTTTGTTCAATTATCCCTTAAAGCTAAATCAGACTCGACAGTCAATCTTCCCTAAAACAGTGTAGCGATAAAGAAAAACCCAACGTAAACCTTGATATACGCTGATTCTAGGATTTATTTTCAAAAATAATTTGCATCAAACGACTAAATATCATCACCAATAAAAAAGTGCATAAATTTTTTGAAGTGATTAAGCCATTTTTGTTATATCAGCCATGCGAATCAATACGCAGCCAGCAAACATTGAATATGGGACTAGCATAGTAACTGAATGAAATAGATCGTTCGTGATTAAAAACACCTGTTAATCATGTTTGCGCGATAACCTAATCAAAGCGGTTGCACACAAAGGAAGGCCATAACGAGAATGATGAAATCAAGCTAGTGAAATATAAGAGAGCTAAAATTGACGACAAACGAGAATTGAAGAAGTGAAGAACTGAGGAGGTGAAGAACCATCACGCTTTCATTACCTAGCATTAAAACGGCTCGCTAACATCCTTGATGATAACGCAATAAGCCTTGTACCAAAGATTAACTAGCTTTCGATTAAGTATTGGCTAATTTCATCCAAAAAGGCATTACCAAATCGGCTTAACTTACGCTCACCAACACCATTCACCGCTAACATTTCTCCGGCGCTCGTGGGTACCATTGCCGCCATTTCTGCTAATGTTGCGTCATTGAATACTAAATATGGCGGAACGTCATGCTCTTCGGCCAGCTCTCTTCGTAGTAATTTCAGGCGTGCAAAAAGCTTTCTGTCGTATTGCTGCGGCGCACGAGAGGCGCTACTGCGACGTTTAGTGGTCACTAATTGAATACGAGGCTCTGCAAGTTGCAATGTCACCTCGCCTTTTAACACGGCTCTTGCTGATTCGTTTAGCTTAACAGATGAACCACGGGTAATATCTTGTGAAGCCAGTCCAAGGTGAATGAGTTGACGTGTAACCGACAACCAATACTCATGGCTTTGCTCCTTGCCAATTCCCCAAGTGGATAACTTATTATGGCCACGATCCATCACATTGGCCGCTTTTGAGCCACGTAACACGTCAATGACCTGATTCACCCCAAAATGCTGGTTTAGTCTAAAGATACAAGACAAAACTTTTTTAGCATCTTCACTGCCATCATACTTTTTAGGCGGGTCAATACAGACATCGCAGTTACCACAAGGCTTATCAGCACTTTCATCAAAGTAATGCAGTAATACCTGACGGCGGCATGTTTGCGCTTCAGCAAACGCCGCCATGGTATTCATTTTATGGAACTCCACATCTTGTTGCGGACCTGGCTCAGATTGCTCAATTAAATGCTTCACGCGCCCAATATCAGCAGGGTCAAATAACATGTAAGCTTCAGCATCTAAGCCATCTCGTCCTGCTCGGCCTGTTTCTTGGTAGTAAGACTCCACGCTTTTCGGAATATCGTAATGCACTACAAAGCGGACATTGGATTTATTAATCCCCATGCCAAAGGCAACAGTTGCCACTACAATATCGATTTTATCTTTTAAAAATTTATCTTGAATATCAACACGTTCTTCTTGTGTCATACCCGCATGGTACGCAGCAGCGCTGAAGCCCTGCAGCTTGAGGCGATCAGCAACTTCATCAACACGGCGTCGACTACTGCAGTAGATAATGCCATTACTGCCTTTTTGCAGTTGTAAAAACTGCTTTAGCTGGTTAGCAGCATTGAGCTTTTCGACCACAGTGTAACGGATATTAGGTCTGTCAAAGCTAGATAATAAGCAAAATGGCGTGATATGAAGCCGCTGGCAAATACTCTCACGAGTTGCTTGATCAGCTGTAGCTGTTAATGCCATCAGTGGAATGTATGGAAATATCTGTTTTAGCTGACCAAGGGCGGCATATTCAGGTCTAAAATCATGGCCCCATTGACTGATGCAATGCGCTTCGTCAATGGCAAACAGAGATACCTGTAATTCATGTAAACGCTCAATAAAGTCAGGACGAAGTAAGCGCTCTGGCGATACATATAGCAGCTTAATTTCACCTTGATGCAAACGACGTAGTATTGCCACCGTTTCTTCACGAGGTAAGGATGAGTTCAAATAAGCTGCCGCAACCCCAGATTGAGTTAAGCTGTCCACTTGATCTTTCATCAAAGAAATCAAAGGTGACACCACTACTGTCAACCCTGGCAGTAATAAAGCTGGCAGCTGATAACACATACTTTTACCGCCACCTGTGGGCATGATAACTAATGTGTCTTGGCCGTTTAACGTTTGCTCAATAATCTCACGCTGACCTTCTCTGAAGTCACGATAACCAAATATCTGTTGTAAATGATAGCCGAGTGCGTCCTGCTCCAATGCTGGAGTGGGAACTGAAATCTGCTGCGGCTGTGCTTCTACTGAACCTGAGATATGATTGTCCATCTTTTGAGCTGAAGATAAGAAGCGCCATTTTAAAGCACTGCTGTGCATATGTCTCGAATCAATGCGCAATAGCTGACCTCAACTGCTCAAATATGCACCATTGATTTTATAAAGCTAATTAAGTTAGATTAAATACTCTATCTCATCACGTTCATGTATTTCAGCATGACTTGCTAACTAAAGGCCAACTATGACCACGGACGTTCAACGTAAAGTATTACAACAAGTGGCTGATATTTTTGATAAGCATGTCCCTTTTCATAATCTACTCGGATTAGAAATCAAGCGTTACGATATCGACGGTGTTGAAGTGGTGATTAAAATGAAACCCGAACTCATTGGCAATATTCATCAACACATATTACATGGTGGAGTGACAGCCACACTGCTCGATGTGGTCGGTGGGTTAACCTGTTTTGCAGGCTTAGTTTCAAGCCGAGAAGATTGGACCATTGAAGCGTTAGAGCAACGGCTCACTACGCTCGGTACAATTGATATGCGAGTCGATTACCTTCGCCCTGGCCGAGGGGAAATATTTACCGCTACAGGATGTGTGATCCGTTCAGGTAATCGTGTTTCAGTGTGCCGAATGGAGCTGCATAATGAACAAGGTACTCATATCGCATTTGGCACGGGAACTTATATGGTTGGCTGATATGATGGGTTGAGTGGCCGGATGCGAATAATTCAATTGAACATCAATGTCTATTTGGCAACTGTAAAGTTTTTGTATATTCAATATACGTAAAATGATTTCGCGAATTACTTGAGAGATTACCGTAAGCCACCTACAATCGCCTTCTTTATCGCTTCATACTGGATTCCCATGCAAGATCTTGAACATCGTAAAGGCATAGCCCTTGCCATTTGTGCCTACTGTCTATGGGGAATTGCACCGCTTTATTTCAAGTTACTGAGTGACGTTTCTGCGCTGGAAACCTTAGCGCACCGTGTCGTGTGGTCATTTATTTTTATTATCATTTTAATGCAGTTTTTGGGCGGTTTCTCTCGCTTAACGACCTTGCTGAAAAAGCCCAAACAGCTATTGGTGTTAGCACTCACCTCGGTGCTCATTGCTGCTAATTGGTTGATATTTATTTGGGCCATTAATAACGATCAAATGCTTGATGCCAGCTTAGGCTACTTCATTAATCCATTATTTAATGTGCTATTGGGAATGGTCTTTTTATCTGAGCGATTACGCAAATTGCAGTGGGCTGCAGTGGCGCTAGCCAGTATTGGCGTTTTGATTCAGCTCATTTCATTCGGCTCAATACCTTTAGTATCTCTGGCATTAGCAGCTTCTTTTGGCTTTTATGGTTTACTGCGTAAAAAGGTCAATATCGACGCTAAAACAGGCTTATTAGTTGAAACCGCTATTTTGCTCCCTATCGCACTCGGCTATTTAGCGCTCACATTAGACACAGCCAGCGCGAATATGCTGACTAATGATATGACAATGAACCTCACACTGATTGCAGCAGGTATTGTCACTACAGTGCCATTATTGTGCTTTGCTGGTGCAGCCATGCGCATTCCGCTATCGATGCTGGGATTCTTTCAGTATATCGGTCCCAGTATCATGTTTATTTTGGCAATATTTTTATACAAGGAACCATTCGATATTGAAAAGGGCATCACCTTTGGGTTTATTTGGAGTGCTTTAGTGGTCTTTACTACCGATATGGCACTACAACGACGCCGTCGTTTAAAGCAAAGCTAACAGCCAATTGACTTAATCCTGCCAAGCAGTCATTTTTGCCATTGCTGCTTGCGGGTTTTCTAACGATAACAACAACGAATACCCCTTTTCAGTGGGTAACAACAAGACATTCTCGTTTGTAGTCACTGATACTAACGCCTTATCGCCGTTTTGCAGCGTAAACCATCCTAATGAGTAACCTGACAAGCCAAGACCATTAGTTCGTCTTGTAGGCATATATTGCGGCGCCTCAATAAGATTAATCACTCTGGCTTGCTGCCAAACTAATTCATCTTGCTGAAATACTTGTCCGTAGAGTGGAATAGTCAGTGTCACCTGAAGATTTTCCTCGGCCGATAACTCCGCGTGTTGCGTTTGATACAAGGTAATAGAAAACAAACCAAACACCGCAATAATTATCCCTAAGCTTGCGTAAACGGCCATGCTTGGCATCTTTTTCAGTTTTAAAAGTAACGTGAGCAGCAATAAGCCCATCATAACGCCGATGAAATTAGCTAAACCATTCGCTGTTAGCCCTGCCAGTTCTATATTCATTGATTTTCTATACCTAAAATTCGCTTTTATTAAGCGCCCGACTTAATAGAGCATGTGATTGGAATAATGCAATATTTTGCGAGCATAACAAAAATGCCACCCCATGGCTTAACATGTTGTGGCATTTCAGTAAGTATCAAACAATCACGTATTCAACATTAATGTTCAATCTAGTGTTATAAATAAACCTTATAAATCTAGGGCCAATATTTTTGATTTACGTTGAAAATTATATAGCTGCTTTTTGACATTCGGCAGCGCATCAACCTCAACAATATTAAAGCCATGCTCTAAAAACCAATGAATACTGCGAGTCGTTAAGGCAAATAGCCGTGAATAGCCTCTGACTCTGGCTTGACCAATAATGTTATTCAATAGCACGCTACCTCTGTCGGCATCACGGTAATCGGGATGCACGACTAAACAAGCAAACTCACCGGCATTATCTTCTTCAAATGGATACAGTGCTGCACAACCAATCACCAAACTGTCACGCTCAATCAGCATAAACTGTTCGATTTCCATTTCCAGTTGCTCACGAGAGCGTCTAACCAGTATCCCTTGCTCTTCTAGTGGTCTAATTAAATCTAAGATACCACCGATATCGCCAATGTTTGCCCGACGTAATCGTTCGGCACTTTCGGTCACAATCTGGGTACCAATACCTTCACGAGAGAATAACTCTTGCAACAAGGTGCCATCTTCAAGGTAACTCACTAAATGACAACGTGGCACGCCATTACGACACGCATCAATACTGGCTTTTAAGAAGGCCATAGTACCAACACAGGCTTCGCCAGCTTGATTCATGTCATCCCAAATAGCTTGTGCGCCATTAGGCATTAACTCGGCAATCACCTCGCCTGAGTCATCTAAAATGCCGTGAGTATTACTAAAGCCAATGATCTTATCTGCCTTTAACTTTATCGCCACTTGGGTGGCAACCTCTTCAGCCGTTAAATTAAAACACTCACCAGTCACTGAGACCGCCATAGGACCCATTAACACAATACAGTTATTATTTAATTGACGCTCTAACCCTTGGGTATCAATACGGCGCACTTTGCCAGTCAGGCAAAAATCGACGCCATCATCAATACCTAATGGCTGTGCAATAACAAAATTGCCGCTCACTAAGTTGATTTGCGCATTTTGCATCGGTGTATTACCCAAGCTCATCGATAAGCGCGCGGTTATATCAAATTGCACAGCACCGGCAACTTGCTTAATGACTTTAAGCGAGTCTTCGTCGGTTATACGCACACCATTGTGATACGTAGGCTCGATGTTCGCATCATGCAATGCCGCGTCAATTTGAGGGCGGGCACCATAAACTAGCACGACTTTAATCCCTAAAGAGTGCAACAAGGCGACATCATTGAGAATGCCTCTAAATTGATTATGTAGCAGTGCTTCGCCACCAAGCATCACAACGAAGGTTTTGCCGCGATGCACATTGACATATGGCGCTGAGTGACGGAATCCATCAACAAGTTCTGTGGTTCTTAAAGGCACATTAACCCCTAACAAATAAACTTAACGGTATTCAGTGTCTATTTCAAAATACGACACCAATATAATTAATCAATATTATTGCATTTAAATTCACTTTAAAAGACTTTTATTGGGATATTTAGCGCTTTTTAGTATTTAACTATTCAAAAAAAGTCTCAAAAGCGGTGTCACGTTAGTATTCGATAAAATATCAGCTAGCCAATCACTTAATTAAAGCGACCCTTTTGCCATGGTTTGTTAAATAGTTGGCCAATATACAGGTAAGCACTCAGTCATACGCAGCCTAATCAGCCAAGATGACAAGTTTAATACTCACACTAAATAATCAGCACAAAGCACTGTAAAGATATATTGCTACTTAAAAATGGATAAGAGAGTTGGGATGACATAGGTGGGGCTGAAAAAAGGCCAAAAAAAAGCCCCTAAAAAGGGGCTTTTAAAAGGAGGAAAAATCAATTACTTGATTTTAGCTTCTTTGTAGATAACGTGCTGACGAATAACTGGATCAAATTTTTTGATTTCCATTTTTTCAGGCATGTTACGCTTATTTTTTTCAGTAGTGTAGAAGTGACCAGTTTTAGCACTAGATACTAATTTGATCTTCTCACGATTACCTTTAGATTTAGCCATTTTCTATTATACCTTCTCGCCGCGGGCACGAAGTTCTTTAACTACAACTTCAATACCTTTTTTATCGATGATACGGATACCTTTAGTAGATACACGTAGTTGCACGAAGCGTTTTTCTTCTTCTAACCAAAAACGGTGGTTTTGTAGGTTAGGTAAAAAACGACGACGAGTCGAATTTTTAGCGTGCGAACGGTTGTTACCAACCATCGGCTTCTTGCCAGTTACTTGGCATACTCTTGACATGTCAATCTTCTCCAAAAACAATTTTAAAACGCTCGAGCATTTATGTGCCTCGTGTGGCCGTCGCCCGAGGCACAAAGAGGGCGCATTTTATACACGATAACAAAACTAAGATCAAGTGTTGTTTAAAATATCCACCCACGTTCAGCAAAGGATATTATCTGCTGATCACCTACAACCATATGATCTAATAGAGAAACATCGATAGTAGAGAGGGCTTTTTTTAATCTGTCAGTAATTTGCCGATCTGCCTGACTTGGCTCTGCAATGCCAGACGGGTGATTATGACACACTATGACTGCCGCAGCCTTTTTCTCCAGCACCAACGCCACCACTTCACGTGGATATACTGATGCCGAATTAATCGTTCCGCGGAATAATTCTACAAACTGAATCACTCTATGTTGGCTATCCAACAATAATAATGCGAACACTTCATAGGATCGGTCTGCTAATTGTCTCATTAAATAGTCCCGAGTTAAATCAGGATTTATTAAAATTTGTCCTCGATGCATATTTTCTTGAAAAATTCGCTTCGAAATCTCCGATGCAGCCTGCATTTGAGCAAATTTTACCGGCCCAACACCCGCTAATTGACACACTTGAGACTGTGATGCTGAAAATAAAGCCCGTAATCCGCCAAATTCTGTGATCATTTCTCGAGCCAAATCCACCGCATTATGGCCTGCTAACCCATTTCGCAATAATACAGCCAATAATTCTGCATCTGATAAGTGCCCAGCCCCATGATGAAGTAACTTATCTCGTGGACCTTCTCCTTCTGGCCAATCTTTTATTGCCATAAACACTCCCTTGTTTATTGCTTAAATCAAATTCAGTCAATATTCCTGTTAGCTAACTCATCACTGCCAACATAACCATAGAGTATGGACGAAAATTTTAATTTCGGATCGTCACCATTTAGGTTGATTGTGATATTGTAGCGCCAATGAACTGGATAGCAGGATTGAGTAAACATGCTGACAAATAAAAAAGTCCTTTTGGGTATCGGTGGTGGCATAGCCGCGTATAAAAGTGCTGACTTAATTCGTCGCCTCAAAGAACGTGGCGCAGATGTTCGTGTGGTCATGAGCCAAAGCGCCATGGAATTTATCACCCCGTTAACCATTCAAGCTTTATCAGGTCACCCTGTTGCTTCTGACTTACTGGATCCCGCAGCTGAAGCTGCAATGGGGCACATTGAATTAGCTCGCTGGGCTGATGTAGTCATCGTAGCGCCAGCAACAGCAAACCTTATTGCCCGCATTAATGCTGGCATGGCAGATGAATTGCTAACGACCACCTGCTTAGCCACAGAAGCGCCAGTAATAGTGTGTCCAGCCATGAACCAGCAAATGTATCGTAATCAAGCCACTCAAGAAAACCTTGCCAATATTGCTCGCAAAGGCATCACAGTATGGGGGCCAGCGAGTGGCGACCAAGCCTGTGGCGAAGTGGGTCCTGGTCGGATGATGGAGCCGTTAGCCATTGCTGAGCAGCTCATCAATTTCTTTGGCCCTAAACCGTTAGCAGGAGTCAAACTACTCCTCACAGCAGGCCCAACTCGAGAAGCGATTGACCCAGTGCGTTATATTTCTAACCATAGTTCAGGCAAAATGGGCTTCGCATTGGCCACAGCGGCGACACAAATGGGCGCTGAAGTCACCTTAGTATCAGGGCCAGTCAATTTAGCGACCCCAAGTCATGTCAACCGTATTGATGTTGAATCAGCCCAAAACATGCTTGATGCTGTTATGGAGCATGTTGATGGTCAGGATATCTTTATAGGCTGTGCTGCTGTCGCAGATTACCGCATTGCTGAAGTAGCAGAATCAAAAATCAAAAAATCAGCTGAGAATATGCGGCTTGAGATGATCCGTAATCCAGACATTCTTGCCAATGTAGCCGCATTAAAAAATCGTCCTTTCACTGTAGGTTTTGCTGCTGAGACCGATAACGTAGAAGAATACGCCCGTGGCAAGCTTGAGCGAAAAAAGTTGGACTTAATTGCCGCAAACGACGTATCAATCGCTGGGCTTGGTTTTAATGCTGACGCCAATGCATTACATGTTTTTTGGCAGGACGGTAGTCAACAGCTGCCAGCAACCGATAAACTGACCCTAGCAAAACAATTACTTACTTTAATAGCAACAAAAATAAAAACATCATGAAGACACCTGTAGAATTAAAGTTACTCGACTCCCGCATAGGCAGCGAGTTTCCACTACCAAACTATGCCACACCAGGCAGTGCTGGTATGGACTTGCGCGCCATGATCGATACCACCATGGTCATTGAGCCAGGTAAAACAGTGTTAATCCCCACAGGGATTGCAGTACACGTTGCCGATCCAAGTCTTGCGGCAGTGATTTTGCCTCGCTCAGGTTTGGGGCATAAACACGGCATTGTGTTAGGTAACTTAGTCGGCTTAATTGACTCTGATTACCAAGGACCATTAATGGTGTCTTGCTGGAATCGTAGCGATGAGCCTTTTACATTAGAAATAGGTGATCGTTTAGCGCAACTGGTGTTTGTTCCTGTTGTTCAAGCACAATTTACCTTAGTCGATGAGTTTGATACCTCAGATCGTGGTGAAGGCGGATTTGGTCACTCAGGTACCAAATAACCTTTACAAGTAGTCACAAGCCTAGGAATAACAAATGGCGGCTAGCCCAAAAATAAATCGTCGTGAGCACATTTTACAGTGTCTCGCGCACATGCTGGAAACCAGCCCTGGCCAACGTATTACCACTGCTAAATTGGCAGCTGAAGTTGGTGTTTCTGAAGCGGCGCTTTATCGCCACTTCCCAAGTAAAGCAAGAATGTTTGAAGGCTTAATTGAGTTTATTGAAGACGCGATTTTGTCTCGTTTAAACCTGATTATGGATGAAGAGAAAGACACCATGAAACGCTGTGAACTCGTCTTACAGCTATTACTGGTCTTCTCTGAGCGTAACCCAGGTATTTCACGGGTACTCAATGGCGACGCACTACTGGGCGAGAACGAGCGTCTACGCAGCCGCATCAGTGGTTTATTTGCCAAAATTGAAACCCAAATTAAGCAAATACTGCGTGAAAAAACCTTACGTGAAGGCCATGGTTTTAATTTAGATGAAGCCATTTTAGCTAACTTATTATTAGCTATCGCCGAAGGCAGAATCGCCCAATTTGTTCGTAGTGAATTTAAACAAAAACCTACCGAGCACTTTGACGAGCAATGGCAATTTGTTCAGCAGCAGTTGTTACGCAGCTAAATCAGCCTTCAAAGTACAATAATGTAAACGCACTTCGGTGCGTTTTTTTATGTAAACAATTGTATTAATGACTTAAAAGTCGTACTTTAAGATGACAAAAATAGAATTAATCGATAGAAGTCGATAGGTTTTTCCGATAAAAATACAAGGATGTTTATGAAATACACTGCTATTATTGCAAGTTTTCTGCTCGCTGTTTTTCCCTCAATATTAAGTGCAACTTCTTTATCTCAGGCAGCTTTATATAGTAAAGGCGCTGAGTATAGCCATGTAAAAATATCACCCAATGGTGATTTTCTCAGCGCATTGACCACCCATGATGGTAAAAAAACCTTAATTATTTTAGAAACTGAAACTAAAAAAATGATTAGTGCGATAAATTTTCCAGGGAATGCTGAAGTCGGAAATTATGAGTGGGTCAACCAAGATAGAATCGTATTGCAAAAAGTCTATCTTAAAGGCTGGACAGATGTTCCCCAGTATTATGGTGAACTTATGGCTGTTAATGCTGACGGCTCGAAAGGAAAATATTTATTTGGCTACAATAGCAGCGAGCAGCAAACTGGTTCAAATATTAAGAGAAATACATCAATTAGAGCCACTGCATATATTTTAGACCCATTACCTGAAAATGATAAGTATATGCTAGTTAATGCAATTCCTTGGGGAAGCGTCACTTCATTGGGCAACGATAGCTTACAACATGTTTACAGAGTCAATGTTAAAACTGGTGTTAGGAGAAAAGTAGCCACATCCCCCATCGGTAACCCAAGCTTTTTAACTGACAATGAAGGCGAAGTTAAATTCGTCTCTGGGGTTAATAAAAACAACGAATTACACACGTTTTATCGACAAGATGGTGATTGGATAAATGCCAATGATCTCAATGTAGGGTTAACTGATTTTCACCCTATTTCATTTGCAGGAAAAGCAAGCACCATTTATGCAGCGGCTAGAGAAAATAATCAAACTGTAAGTATTTATAAAATTGACTTAGTCAGTGGCCAAAAAGAAAAGATCATTAATGATGAAAATGTTGATCCAAGTAACTTTTGGATCAACAAACAGTCTAAACAGCTCTATGCAGTTGAATATGAAGATGGCTATCCAACATATGCTTTCGTTGATCAAAAAGATGATCATACAAAATTACTGAAGCAACTCATTGCATCACTCCCCGGTCATCAAGTGCAAATTATCAGTGAAACAACAGATGCAAAACTATTCGTGATTAAAGCTTTTAACGATAAAAATCCCGGTGACTACTACCTATTTGATACAGAAAAAGTCACATTAGACTATCTCGCATCTGAAAAAAGCTGGTTAGATCCTGATGCAATGGCAGAAGTAAAGCCGATAAGCTTCACGAGTCGTGATGGAAAAATTATTTCTGGTTATTTAACTTTACCTGAAGGCAAAGAGGCCAAGAACTTACCGCTAATTGTTAATCCACATGGTGGTCCACATTACGTGCGAGACTGGTGGTCTTTTGATCCCCAAAGTCAATTGCTTGCCAGCCAAGGAATGGCCGTTTTACAAGTTAACTTTCGAGGTTCTGGTGGTTATGGTAAACAGTTCCAACAAGACGGTTATCAAAAATGGGGAGCTGATATTCAATACGACATCATCGATGGTACCAAGTATGTAATTGATCAAGGCTTCGTAGATAAAGACAGAATTTGTATCGTAGGTGCTAGTTTTGGTGACTACAGTGCACTTCAAAGCGCAATCATTGAACCTGAATTATTCAAATGTGCAATTGGATTTGCTGGTGTCTACGATTTAAAAATGATGTTTGAGGAAGGTGATATACAACAAACAAGTAGCGGCAATAGCTATTTAAAACAAGTCCTTGGAGAAAACATCCAGCAGCTAGAAAACATGTCACCTGCTTTTAATACTGATAAACTGAAAGCAAACATACTACTAGTGCATGGTGGCAATGATGAACGAGCACCGATTGAGCAATTAGAGTCATTAGAAAAAGGGCTGAACCAAAACAAACATCCCTATGAAAAACTCATTATGGATGATGAAGGCCATGGTTTTTATAACGATGACCATAGGGCAAAATATTACGATAAAATGCTGAGTTTTTTAAAAAGTAACCTCAAACTCTAATTCGTCACCTCACCACTAAAGCCGATACTTGACTAAAAAGGTCGGCTTTTTTTATGTCAGTAATATTAATTTGCTTCAAATCACGTTATTATCCCCCTCCCTCGTGATACAGCATTTGCAGCAGTATCACGGTTCATAACATACACTCAGTAGTACGCATTACCCCTGTGGTTGGAGGATAAGATGGCATTAAGTGAAGCTGCAATAAAGGTCAAAACAGCACTGACTGAGCAAGGGTTAGAAACCCCGATGCTGCCGCAAACTCATACTCCAGAAGCGCGTAAAGAAAAAATTGAGCATCACATGAAAGAAGTGTTAACGCTAATGGCGTTAGACTTATCAGATGACAGCTTAATGGATACGCCTCGCCGCATTGCTAAAATGTATGTTGATGAGATTTTCTCAGGGCTTGATTATGAGAACTTCCCTAAAATCACTGTCATCGACAATAAGATGGGCGTTGATGAAATGGTGCGTGTGCAAGACATAAGCCTAACCAGCACCTGTGAGCATCACTTAGTCACCATTGATGGCTATGCGACTGTGGCCTATTTGCCTCGCACTAAAATTATCGGTTTATCAAAAATAAACCGCATCGTGCGCTTTTTTGCCCAGCGCCCACAAGTACAAGAAAGGCTGACCCAGCAAGTCTTAGTTGCACTGCAAACCTTGCTTGAAACTAAAGATGTTGCCGTTAAGATGGATGCGGTGCATTACTGCGTTAAATCTCGTGGCGTGATGGACTCCACCAGCTCAACCACCACCACGGCATTAGGCGGGATTTTTAAATCAAACCCTGCAACCCGTGCTGAGTTTTTACACCAGTCTAAGTGTTAGTTAGCAATCATTAACCCTGCTAGCTGCAAAACAAACACAAAAAAGCCAGACATTAAGTCTGGCTTTTACTTTTAACGAAGATGGATTAAATACCGTATTGCTCACGGTAAGCGCTCACTGACGCTAACTCTTTTTCCATTCCTGGTTTTTCAGATAAGTAATTGATTAAATCACCTAGCTTAATGATAGATACGATAGCACAGCCAAAGTCACGTTCAACTTCTTGAATCGCTGATAACTCGCCCTTGCCTTTTTCTTGTCTATCAAGTGCGATTAACACACCTGCTAAGCTTGCATCGTGGGCTGCGATGATTTCCATCGACTCACGAATAGCAGTACCGGCGGTGATCACATCATCCACTAGCATCACTTTACCTGCAAGCTCGCTACCCACTAACGAGCCACCTTCACCATGATCTTTTTTCTCTTTACGGTTAAAGCAATAAGGCACATCTTTATCATGGTGATCGCAAAGCGCTACAACCGTCGTTGTCGCAATAGGGATACCTTTGTAAGCCGGACCAAACACTAAATCGTAGTCAATACCAGAATCAACCAATGCAGCAGCATAAAAACGACCTAAACGTGCTAAATCACGACCCGTATTAAACAAACCCGCATTAAAAAAGTAAGGGCTAGTACGGCCTGATTTTAAGGTGAACTCACCAAAGCGTAATACCTGACGCTCAAGAGCGAATTCAATAAACTCACGTTGATATGCTTTCACATTATCTCCTTAACACTGTTATCTGTTTTTATTTAATGACGACTAAGCCTAAATAAAGCTTAAAAAAAGGGGCTCTTATTAACAGAGCCCCTTAATCAAATACGTTTTAGCTTAATGCTGCTTTTTGCGTATCCACGATTTCGCGAATACCATGCTTAGCAAGCTCAAGTAAGCTTAATAACTCTTCGTGGCTGAACGGCTCACCTTCGGCAGTGCCTTGGATTTCAATCATCTTGCCAGTTTCAGTCATAACTACGTTCATGTCGGTTTCAGCCGCGCTGTCTTCGATGTATTCTAAATCGCAGATTGGCTCACCTTTATAAATACCAACGCTCACTGCTGCAATTAAGAACTTAAGTGGGTTAGTTTTTAAAATGCCTTTACCGCGCGCCCAGTTTAATGCATCTACTAGTGCAACACATGCACCAGTAATTGCAGCAGTACGAGTACCACCATCAGCTTGAATCACGTCACAATCGATAACGATAGTGTTCTCACCTAACGCTTTCATGTCTACTGCAGCACGTAAAGAACGACCGATTAAACGTTGGATTTCTTGAGTACGACCAGATTGTTTGCCACGGGCAGCTTCACGTTGCATACGGCTATGAGTCGAACGAGGAAGCATACCGTACTCAGCAGTTACCCAGCCTTGGCCTTGGCCTTTAAGAAAACGCGGTACGCCTTCTTCAAAACTTGCGGTACACAAAACTTTAGTGTCACCAAATTCAACCAACACCGAACCTTCAGCGTGAGCTGTAAATTGACGAGTAATCGTAACTGGACGAGATTGTGCAGGTGTTCTGTCGCTTGGGCGCATATGAATTTCCTATTTGTGGAATCGATGACAAATTCTGTATCTAATATTTGAATCTAGACTCAGCATCTAATATTTGAATCTAAGCTTATGCAGTTTAATTTCGTGCATATTTGGCTGCACATTATAGTGACTTGTTTGCGCGGATGCCACGCTAAACAAAACCCTTATTGGATTTTTATTAACAAAAAGGCACACTGGGTTAGGATTCGGTGCAAAGGTTAAGGAAAATAATGAATATTGCCATATTTGGAGCTGGCTCTACCGGCTGCTACCTCGCAGGCGAACTACTGATGGCAAAACTGAATGTGAGCCTCATCTGCCGCGAGCGAATTAAGCGCAGCATTATTGAAAACCAAGGTATCACTCTCACCAGTTACCAAGGTTTACATCAAAAAGTGATGCCCAAGGCGTTAATTACCGAACTAGCAACAAATCAAAATATTGACTCTAACAGCAATTTACAAAACAAAGTAAACCCAGCTCCACTATTTGACGTTATCTTTGTCACCGTAAAATGCCACCAGCTAGCAGCCATTACCGAGCAATTACTGCAAATAACGCACTCACAAAGCAGCATTATTTTTATGCAAAATGGCTTAGGCAGCTTAGATGAAATATTACCGCTTTTAACACATCGTCATGTCAGCCAAGGGATTACCCCATTTAACGTGCTGCAACAGCCTAATGCGACGTTTCATAAAGGCACAGAAGGCCAATTTACCTTTGCCAGCACTCAACACACTAAAGCCATACAACAGGCAATGCGTAAAGCCCAACAAAGCGAATGCATCCTTGTTGATGATATGGCGCCTGTGATCCACGGGAAATTGCTACTTAACCTTAATAATGCACTAAACGCCATTACTGATGTGCCCATTAAAGAACAGCTCAGTCAGCGCCGCACCCGCAAACTACTTAGCCTTGCAATGAAAGAGTGGCTAAGCGTGTGCAAGCAAGCCAAGCTGCCACTAACGCAATTTACCAAAGTAAAACCCACATGGTTGCCATTAATACTCTCAATGCCAGATTGGCTGTTTAACCTCATAGCTAAGCAAATGCTGGACATTGACCCTAAAGCCCGCTCATCGATGTGGGAAGATATTCAAGCCAAACGCCAAACTGAAATCGACTATCTCAATGGCGCTGTGGTCAATCTAGGTCGACAAGTCAATGTCAGTACCCCTGTCAACGCCGCTATTACCGCAGGCATCAAACAACTTGAACAAGGCCAAACTGTCGATATTGACACATTATTTTAAGCAGTCTTAATTAGAACAAAAAAAGGCCGCGACTTTATCAAGTCACGGCCTGTTATCGATTCATATTAAACCAATCTCGCGTTTACTTTTGCTTTCTCACAAACGGTAATATCAGTAAGGCTACGCCTACCACTAAAAATGGAATACTCAATAACTGTCCTGCACTCATGGTCCATTCTGTAGCGTATGCAGCTTGCTTAACCTTGACCATTTCGATGGCCCAGCGAGCACTGAACACACTGCACAAGAACAAGCCAAAAATCACGCCGTGCTTTTCTTTTAGGTTAGTAAACTTGTACACAGCATAAAGCGAAATAAAGATAATTAAATAGCTTATCGCTTCGTACAACTGCGCAGGATGGCGCGGCAATAAATCCACACGCTCAAAAATAATGCCCCAAGGCTTAGTGGTCGGCAGACCTAAAATTTCTGAATTGGCGAAGTTGGCCATACGCACAAAAAAGCCAAATATCGCGGTCGCAATGGCTAATCTGTCGAGCAAAAACAAAAACGGCATATCGGTTTTACGCTTGTAATAATACAGCGCTAATATCGCCCCTAACCCGCCGCCATGGCTGGCTAAACCGCCTTCCCAAATAGCTAAAATTTTCATCGGGTTGGCAAAATAGTAACTTGGATCGTAAAAAAAGCAGTGTGCTAAACGTGCGCCAACAATAATCCCTATCACACAGTACATCAGTAGATTATCGAGCGATTCAACATCCAAGCCTTCTTTTTTATACATGCGCTTCATTACCTGAAACCCACTCGCAATGGCCAAGGCAAACAAGGCACCATACCAATGTACTTTAAGACCCATAAACGAAATTAACACAGGGTCGAGATTCCACACAAAATGGTCCAATTGACTACTCCAAAATAATAAAACAGCTAAACCTATCAGGCACAAGCAGCAGATGTAGGCTTACTATAAACAATTCAATCGTGTAATTCGATGCTCATTGCCAACAACACGTTAATTACCAGTAACAAGCAGCCTTGATAAATCCATTCGCCCGCACATATGTAGCCAATATGACCTAAAAAGTCGGCGTAAGTTGCATATTAATGTAAAACCTAGTCCATAAGCTTTTGTATACTTTGACCTTCACTGCTAGCAGACTATAATCGACACCATACAATTGCCGCTAACTTAATCAGGGTTCAAACATGATCCAAAGTATGACCGCCTACGCTCGCATTGAGCATAAAGCCGAATGGGGCACTGCCTCTTGGGAAATCCGCTCAGTCAATCAACGCTACTTGGAAACCTACCTGCGTTTACCAGAGCAAATGCGTAGCCTTGAGCCTGTATTACGTGATCGCCTGCGTAAGCGCTTAAACCGCGGCAAAGTAGAAGTAAACTTACGTTACGAATTATCAGAGTCTGGCAGCAGTGAAATGCGCCTAAACCAAGACTTAGCCAAACAACTGCTGAACGCTGCTGATTGGTTAAAGAAAGAATCTAGCCACGGTGAACTTAACTTAGCAGACATACTACGCTGGCCTGGTGTGATGGCCGGTGCAGAACAAGACATGGGTGAAATTAATAAAGATTTACTTAGTGCATTTGACGGCGCTGTTGCACAATTTATTGAAGCCCGTGGCCGTGAAGGTGAAGCCATCAACACTATGTTGCAAACTCGCCTAGACCAAATTGTCGAGCAAGTAGCAATCGTGCGTGAACACATGCCAGCCGTTATGCAATGGCAACGTGACAAGCTCACCAACCGCTTAGCCGAAATCACTGGCGAACTTGATCCAGCCCGTATGGAACAAGAAATGGTACTACTTGCACAAAAGATGGATGTCGCAGAAGAGATGGACCGCCTTGACGCACACGTTGCTGAAACGCGCTTAATCCTCAAAAAAGGTGGCGCACAAGGCCGCCGTCTAGACTTCATGATGCAAGAATTCAACCGTGAATCTAACACCCTAGCGTCTAAATCAATCAGCGCAGAAGTCACTGCAGCAGCGGTAGAGCTTAAAGTATTGATTGAGCAAATGCGTGAGCAAATCCAAAATATCGAATAATAGTTAGGACTGTATTTTATTGCATTCAAAGCTATAAAATACAAAGACTTACCTCAGACAACTTTCCACCACCGTATTCTTTAATACACCATTAACCACCACCAACTGGTGGTTAATGTGGTGGGTATGATAGACTTACCACAAAGGTAAGTGGTGGGTAAATAGTTCTCACCGAGATCATGCAGGATTAGAGGTGGGTTATGGGTAAGTTAACGGTTAAGAAAGTAGAAACGCTCATTAAGGCTGGTGGCGAGAAAACACAGCGCCATGCTGATGGTGAGGGCTTATACCTAGTAGTTCCAGCATCAGGTACCGCAAGCTGGATGCTACGCTTTACCTCCAATAAAAAGCGCCGTGAAATGACGCTTGGTAAGGTTAAAGATCTCCCATTATCAGATGCCCGCCTAGAAGCCGCTACCAAAATGAAGCAAGTCCGTGAAGGCTTTGATCCCCTCTTGCAGCGTAAACGTGCCGAACAAGAAAGCATTAAAACCGTTAACGACTTATTTGAAGATTGGTACCCAACTTTAGTTACGCGCCTTAAACACCCGAATATCCCTAAACGTGTTTACACCAAAGATATCGCCCCACACATCGGCGACATCCCACTCGATAGAATTACCGCCCGTGATATTCGCACAGCAATCACAGCGATTAATGATTCAGGTCGCCCGACAATCGCCAATGACGCTCTAGGCCATTGTAAGCAGCTTTTTAATCACGGTATTAAGTTGGACCTTCTGCAAGGCAATCCTGCTTCTGCTTTTACTGTTAGAGACGCTGGCGGCATAGAGCAAAGCAAAGACCGCGCATTAAGCGAAGAAGAGTTAACATCGTTTTTCCGTATTGCGAGAGAGAACAGCACTAGCTTCAGCCGTGACAACTATCTGGCCTGTGCATTATTGGTTTGTTTAGGGGTACGTAAATCTGAATTGTGTGAAGCGAGATGGGAAGAGTTTGAACTAGAGAATGGCTTATGGCACTTACCAAAGGAGCGTAGTAAGACCAATGTTGGCTTTACTACTCCTTTAGCACCAGAAGTATTGAAATGGCTTGAGGAGTTGAAGATAAGAGGATTTGGCTCTGAGTATGTCTTTCCTAGCCGAAGAGCCAGCAAGAGCCCTCACATGGGCCCCGACACGCTTAACAGAGCGATTACTAAGCTATTTGGTCATGAAGCAGGTAAGAAGAAACAACCGCCTAACTTGATGGGCGACATGCCACACTTTACGGTACATGACATGCGCCGCACTTGTCGTACGCTACTGGCAAAACAAGGCACCCCCGGCCATGTGGCCGAGAGATGCTTAAATCACAAGTTAAAGGGTTTTGAGGGGATCTATGATCAACACGACTACTTTGAAGAAAGAAAACAAGCCTTGTTTCTTTTATCACAGAAGGTAGTCAGATTTCTCTGATCAACTTTAAGTACCAAAGCAAATATTTTGATATACAGTAGGTTATCCATATATATTATTAAGGTCCTCCATAACTAGGGATCTCTAAGGCACACAATCATGAATGATAAAAGCCGATTAAAAGCTGAAGAAAAAAACTTCCGACCAAGAGCAAGGCTTATGGAATTATTGGGTGAGCAGCTCATAAAAAACCATACTCTGGCCTTATTTGAACTAATTAAAAACTCTTATGATGCCGATGCAAATGACGTTTCATTAACTCTTTTGAACATCGATAAGGATAATGGTGAAATAGAGATCATCGATGACGGCTTTGGAATGGACTACGAGACTGTGGCTAACATCTGGATGGAACCAGCCCATGCGCATAAAGGAGAGGCTCGTAAAAAAGATATTCGCACACCTAAAGGGAGGCTTCCTGTAGGAGAAAAGGGCGTTGGGCGGTTTGCGGTACACCGATTGGGCACCAAAATCGAGTTAGTGACAAGATCTATAGGAAAACCAGAGGTACATGTAAGTATTGACTGGCTAAAATTTGAGAAACATGAATATCTTGATGAAGCCCCTGTACTGATAGAAGAACTCTCTCCAAAAGTATTCGATGGTGATTCCCACGGTACAAGAATCATAATTTCAGGCTTAAAACATAACTGGCGACGTGGGGATGTCCGTAAGCTCTACAGAGCTGTACTAGGTATGACAAGTGGAAACCTTGAATTTGGACAAAAACCTGAAAATGACTCCCAAGAAAAAAGCCAAAATGATCAGTCCAGATTTTCGGTTAACTTCTCTTTGGAGCCGAACCAACATTGGCTCAATGGTTTTTTCGATCCAGAAACTGCTCGAGACCAAGCGATGTTCAAATTTACGTTCTGTATTGATGATTCTGGCCTCAGCTACAATTATGCTTTCACCCCACTTCAAGCTATTCAAGAAGACTACCCCACCCTAATTGAACCACGAACTATTAGTGAGACTAAGATTCACCCAGAGTTTTTTATTAAGACCCCTCCTGGAGAAGAAGGGTGGAAAAATAGAAAAAAAAGGGAGTCTCGCCCTCTAATGGGAAAGCCAGTAGGAAAAACTCAGGGCTTGGGGATCGGTCCGCTAAAAGGGTCAATCATTGCATTTGACCTCGATCGCAATGTTAAAGAACGTTACTTGAAAGACGAGATGTCTGGTTTGTCTGAGTTTTTAAAAAGCCAAGGAGGCGTCCGAGTATATAGAGATTCTCTTAGAGTCTACAACTACGGGGAGCCCGGCGATGACTGGTTAGGACTAGACCATAGGCGTATTCAAAGACCAACAGCAAAACTTAGCAATCAGCTAATGCTTGGAGAAGTTCATTTGGATCTTGAGCATAGTGCTAGTCTTCTAGAGAAAACTAATAGGGAAGGTTTCATCGAAAATGAAGCTTTCGATGAACTGCAGTACGCGATGCTTTGCGTACTGACAGAATTTGAAGCAGAGCGCAATAAGGACAAAAAACATCTTAGAGATGTTCTTACTCTTCCTCCCGGACAGGATACACCTGCACCGAAGAAGAAAAGTACAGATGAACTTCTTCAAGACCTCAAATCTGTTGTAATTGAGAAGAAACTACAACCTGTCATTGGATCTTTAGTTGAGCAAGTGACTAAATCGTACAAAGAAACTAAAGATATTTTGCTGTCGTCTGCAGGAGTAGGGCTAGGTTTAATCACTGTCTTTCACGAATTAGAAAGGGGGGTAAGAAACCTGCATGGAGCTATTTCTGGAGGAGTGGAGATAGAGAGACTACAGGACCAATCAAAAGAACTAATTTCCCTTCTACAAGGTGCAATGTATATGGTTAGCAAAGGGAAGATGGAGAAGCTAACTGCTTCACGATTAGTTTCTTTTGCTTGTCTAACCCAAAAGCTTCGTTTTTCACATCACAAGATTAAATTCATCAATGGCTTTGAAAAGCTACATGAACAAGATTTTGAAGTCAAAGGTGTAAGACGCATGTTGACGGCTACTTTAGTTAACTTAATAGATAATGCTATTTATTGGTCATGCCAAACTGACCAAAAAGAGCCCATCATCTGGGTTGGCCCAAGTCACGATCTTGAAGCCCCGTCTATTGTCGTAGCAGATAACGGGCCTGGTTTTATAGACCCAGCAGAAGATATTACCGAACCATTTTTCTCAAGGAAAGTAGACGGTATGGGAATTGGCCTCTACTACAGTGACATGATAATGAAGTCCCATGGAGGAAGGTTAAGCTTCCCTGAGCAACATGCTATTGATACACCGAGAGCATGTGTAGGCGCTAAAGTGGCAATGGTTTTTAAAGGAAGTAAAAATGCCTCATAAAAGTAGAGTACTTATTGTTGACGACAAAAGAGAAGATGGTGAAGCTATTGTTCGCAGGCTTTGGGAGCTCCAAATACCTTGTTTCTTTTTAAAGTATTCAGAAGAAAACCTATTCGGTTTAGATTCCCAAAAAGCGTACACTGGAATCAGGGCGATTTTTCAAGATATTGCTCTTATAACAACCTCAATGCCTGATAACAAAGACTATGCAGCTGCTCAGCTTAGCATCGATACCTTATTAGATAATGAGAATGGTCCTTGGCTATTAATAGCATGGTCTACGTGGGCTGAGGACCCCGAGAAGGGAACCCAATATGCTGAGGAGCTTTTTAGGTATCTTAAGGAACGACTTCCTGAAGGAAAAAAGCCATACGACTTTGTTGTATTGGATAAAACACCATTCTGCGCAAATGGACCACATAGCGAGCTCAAAACTGAAGATAATCTAACTTCCCTAGATAAAGGAGACCTACTAAATAAGATAAATGAACAGCTTTCAACTCATAGTAACTTGGCCCTACTAAATCAATGGGAGCAGCATATACACCAAGCTGCATCTAAGACGGTTCATGACTTGTGGAATGCTGTTGAAAATGATGAAACCGGAGAGAAAAACCAACAGCTTGGAGGAATTCTATTAGCTCTTGCAAAGGCAGAAGGAGGCACTGTTGTTGAACATACAGATGTTGCTGGACCACTTTATCAACTTCTTTCAAAGCTCCTCTTTGATCAGGCCAGCCAACTAGTTCCTTCCAAAATGGCAATCGAAAATCCAATAGGTCAGAATCCTCCCAAAGAAAGGCTGAATGGCATGCTTCATTGGGACAATGTCTGTAGTCCCAAGGCTCCAGGTGGCGTATTTAAGTGGCCGGCGAATGGGAGTGTCGATCTCGGGGTTCTAGCGATAGCTGAAGATAACACTAAAGAATTCATTAAAGATGCATTCGTCAAGGACGATATAAACAAGCAAAAAGGTTTTGAGGGCGCCAGAGACATCCTCGACAATGTAGAGCTAGTTCTCATGGATATAACTCCATCCTGTGATCATGCTCAAAAGAAAGCTTTTTGGAGAAGGTATCTAGTAGGAATAAGGGTTGTTGAAGAACATCAAACTCACTTCTATGCCAAACAAAAACTACCTACAGATAACTTGAAAGACACTCCCGTATTTGAAGTTGATGGAAAAAAATTCAGGTTTATATTCAACTCTAAGTTAGTCGTATCTCTAGTGGAAAAAAACGAGTATTACTCTTCAAGAGGAGAAGGAGTTCAAGGCGAAATAAGTTACACACCTGACTCAGACAAGTTAATTCCAATTGGACGCATACGAGATGAGTTGCTCAAAGATATTCAGGCTTGGTATGGTCGAATGGCTACACGCCCAGGTATAGTTTCTTTTTAACTATAACCATCAAAAGTGAATGACTGCCTTGATACTTTGGAATAAGAGATTAGTGAGCCTACTGCGTGACTCATAGGCCATCTTAAGCACCTTACCTGTCCATTGGCTATCGGGCGAAAATGACTCGCCCAACCGTTCGGTTTACGTGCAAAGAGTTCGATTACACCGGCAAGATAACTCCAATGGTTTCCGGCCCACACATAAGTGCATACGCCGGAGCAAACCGGACACCTATTCCGGCATAATCCGGACACAAGGGAGAATGGGTGTCCGGAATCAGCGAAATACGCATAAGTCAGTTATTGATCGTCTAGGCGCTTATTCTAGCCAAATAAGTACTCCCGACTATTCTCATCTTCAGTGACACTAACTAAGTAACTCTAATACAACCTTACCAATCTGCTGTGCTAAATATGGTGGCACAGCATTTCCTACTTGTACGTATTGTTGTGTTCTATTCCCTTCAAACTTATAGTTATCAGGAAACGTCTGTAAACGAGCAGCTTCGCGTACCGTTAGGCTGCGGCATTGTTTAGGGTCATAATGAATAAAATAGTGGCCGTCTTTTGAAATGTGACTAGTAACAGTCGTTGAGCACTTGTTCGCAGCTTGTGTTCTAAAGCGGTCTGCATGAGCGCCCGACTTCCAGTTTTCGTGTTCAGGAGCAAGAGCGTCAGGAAAGTCCCTAGCCTTTGGTGACGTTCCACCACTCAACTTGGTATACGCAGCGCTGAATGCATAGCGCAACAAATCACTTTCCATATGGCCACGAGTCTCATGATTAAGCACACTAGTTGGAGCATTATTGCGATACCACTGAATCAGGTGAATTGGCATTTTTTCAGGGTGAGTTACAGGCTGAATCTCACTTCTGTTAAGCCTTTTAAAAGGCTTAAGGTCTAAATCTTGAGCATTCTTAAATTGCTTTCTCAGCAACTTCTTAACTTGAGTTCCATTCTTTGAAACAGCTCTTTCCCATTCTTTCACTTCATCTTTACGCTTAGAAAAACCACTTCTCAGCTTAGGCAAATCAGATAAAACTTGATCTACTGTCGTTTGCCTTTTTCTTCGCGCCAGCGTCCTAGGAACTCCTTCAACGTCAGCACGAACACCTAATAAAATCACACGGTGGCGAGCTTGAGGTACACCATAGTTCTCAGCCTTAATCAGAAAATCCGTAGGGTCATCGTATGAAGGGTTATTTACGTTTTCAGTGCCTACCACTAAGGAAAAAACTTTATACCTAGGTGTCGCTATTTTTGTTATTCGACCGGGGCTACGTAAATCTTTCAAAATTCGCGGAAACATAATTTCACCATCTACCTTTGCAGATAGAATTCCACGAACGTTTTCCATAATAAAAACATCAGGCTGGGCAATAGAAAGCACCTTTAGATACTCTTTGTATAAAAAGTGTCTAAGGTCCTTTTTGGCGACATAATCTTTTATACCGGCGTTGCGTGACCGGCCTGCCATTGAATATGCTTGGCATGGAGGGCCTCCGATAACAACTTTTGGCTTCTCACCATGAGCGTTCACTAACTCTCTGATACGTTCATGGATGTCTTTATTGTCTGCTCCTAATGCATGCGGTTTAAACAAGGTTTCTTGCTGCGCTTCAGCTGCTTGTATAGGGAAACGGTCGAATAGCTCTGAGCGAGTTAGCTCATTATAAAGATACGATTGATAGCTTGATAATCCATCTTCGGTTTCTATAATTTTTCTATAGAAAGCTCTAGTCGTGAGTGTCTTATGTGCAGATGGTTCTTTTTCAACAGAAACACCAATTTGAAATGGTTTATTACCATTTTCGTGAACACAAGAAGAGACTCCTTCGCCTAAGCCTCCTGGCCCTGCGAACAAATCTATAACTAAAACTTCACCTGTTTCCATTGACTACTTTGCTTTATAAAGAAAAATGCTAGGCAATCATACCAGGCTTAGACTTCTAGGCAATAAGTTTATAGTCGTTAGCTGAGCATTTAAACGGCTTTTAAATATCCTTCATCAATTACAAAAGTTATCGCTGACTTTTATTTCTACTATGCTAAAGTCACTTTTCATATTGATCACCCTAACCCGCCAAATTTAAAGAAGGTTTTGTGGAACAAGTTACTATCGTCATTGATTTTTTAGCAACTTATAAGTTGTTTGTTACTGTACTAATTATCCTACTGCTGTCGATGCTTAAACGCTTTGTGGTGTCTAAGATCCGGGGTGATGTGGCTTTTGTGAGTGAAGGCCAACGTAAATGGATGTCTCGCACCAAAAACGGCACCTTTATTTTAATCGTCATGGTGTTGTTTTTACTGTGGCAAACCGAGATTAATAAATTTGCACTATCAGTCACGGCTATTGCGATTGCCTTTGTGGTGGCGTCAAAAGAAATCATTTTGTGTTTTACCGGCTCGATACAACGTGCAAGCTCACGCTCATTTGTAATTGGCGACTGGATTGAAGTGGGCAAGCTGTGTGGTGAGGTCATCGAGCACAATCTAATGGCGACGGTGATCCAAGAGATTGATTTACACCATGGTCAGTACCATTACACGGGGAAAACAGTCACCTTCCCTAATAGTATGTTCTTTAGTTATGCGGTGAAAAACCTTAACTTTATGAAACGCTATGTGTACCACAGCTTTACGATTACAGTGGTTGAGTTTGTAAACTTGTATCCGCTGTTCCCTGATTTAGTTGAAAAAATTGAAGCTCACTGCGAAGACTTTTTAGAAGTCGCCACCCGCTACAACAATGTGATAGAAAAGCATGCAGGGGTCGATTTGCCAGGGCCAGAGCCTCATATTCATATCCATAGTGGGCCTGCTGGCGAGCAACTAGTGAATATCATGATTTTTTGCCCGACTGAACGTGCAACTCATTTAGAGCAACATATTAGAGAAGACTTTATGATTGCTTTTCATAAGGCATTTCCAAAGTCTGCGGCAAGCGAATAACTCTTACAAACTGAACGAAAAAGCCACTCAATTGAGTGGCTTTTTATTAATGATGGCACTGACGTTAAGCTATCTAAAAAAGAGGTTTAGCGGCGACCTGAGTGCAATTTATCGTGCAGTTGATGCAAGTCTTTGACTTCAAAGGTGGGGGTAATCCCATCGACTACATCCTTTCCATGGTGATTAAGCCAACAGGTATCAATACCTGCATTAACGCCACCAAGAATATCCGAATGCAGGTTATCACCCACCATCAATACAGTGTTTTTGTCTGGATGACCCATTAACTCAAACGTGTGCTCAAAAATACTCACATCGGGCTTAGCTTTGCCAAACTGTTCAGAAATCACTACGTGTTCAAAAGAGGGTTTAAATCCAGTGCGTTCTAATCGCACATTTTGTAATTCTGTTAAGCCGTTAGTGATGATCCCTAAACTGGCTTTACCTTCTAAACTGTTAATGAGTTTTTTAGCGCCCGGTAACGGCTGACAAATATCAGCCATAGCAGCTAAAAAGTCGCTATTAAGCTGCTTGGTCGTTAAGCCTAATTTGGTCGCCCAGTGTAAAAAGCGTGTGTGTTGCAGCTCCGCGGCATCGATTAATCCTTGCTGATAATCAACCCATAACTGCTTATTTACGGTTTGATAAAAAGCGAAATCACTGGCATTAAATTCGATATCAAAGCGAGAGAACATCAGCTGTAAACCAGCAAAAATATCAAAATCAAATAGGGTTTCGTCGGCATCAAACAAAATCCATTGGTACTTCATGATTTACCCTTACTGATATATACAGTGACTGAATTATTCAAATAGCGTCATCAGTTGCGCTTCTTGTGCAACTAAGCTTTTGTATACGGTTAACTGGTTGGCAGCTCTGTCGAGGTTATGGCCTTCGCGATGAATACCAAAATACACATCGCCATTTAAGTGATCGGTTAAAAAGCGCGACCCTAGCATTAACGCCATTACCTTTATGCCTAACCACAAACTACGTTTTTCTAGCGGGGTTAAAATTGCAGCTAATTGGTCGGTATACGCTTGGGTGGCTGCAGCAATGATTTCAGGACGAGCAACGACCTTATCAAGTGCTGTTGAGTCTTCTTCCTCTGGCGAGCAAAACGCGCGCACCATATCACCAAAGTCATACATTAAGTAGCCTTTCATGCAGGTGTCGATATCAATAACTGCCATGCTCGACATGTCACGTTTATCGAATAGCATGTTGTTGATTTTGGTATCGTTATGGCAAACACGCAGCGGTAATTGGCTTTCTATTTGTTCAAGCTCTGCGAAAAGTGCCTGCTGAGAAAGCACAAAGTCAGCCCAAGGCTTACAATGCTCAAGCCTGCCAACGTTATCTTCGGCAATGGCTTGTTTAAGCTGCTCGATACGTTGCGGTAAGTTTAAAAAGTTGGGAATAACATCGACTAGGCTGTTGGCATCTAAGTCACTTAATGCAAAAGCGAAGTGACCAAAAGCACTGGCCGCCATTTCAGCTTGCTCAGTATTGGTGACGACTTCAATCGTATGGCTGTTAGCTAAGTAGCTAATGGCGCGCCAGTAACCTCTATCACCAAGGTCGACAGATAAGCGACCATCTTTTAATACAACAGGCGAAATGACATCAAGTTGATACTCACCAAGAGTGGACTTTTGTATTAGGTGATGACTGACTTTTGCCGCATTATCGATTAATACGTCTGGCTCGGTAAACACAGTAGTATTAATTTGCTGTAGCACAAGTTGCCCTGTAGACCATCTCACCAAAAAGGTTTGGTTAATATGGCCATTGCCTAACGGGGCAATACTGGCATTTTCATCAGTAATTCCATACAAAGGCAAAATTGTTTGCCTAATAAACTCCACCACCCAACACTCCATATTTTTTATCGCGAGCCCGATAGTCTAATCCATCCCTGAGCACAAGACTAGCTATGCACCAGTAATGCCTTAAAACTCAACAAAAACGACACTATTCCCACTATCTCACGAGGTTAAAGGCTTTTTAAGTAGTGCGCAAAATCAGGTTGACTAGACAATGTTGCTTGGCTGCCCTTCAAACTAAAATTAAATCCGCACATTTTAAAACTACCTCGCATGGCTATATTGTTGATGATCTTAGCGTTATCTAGAGGAGAAAAACGAGCTTCAGTACCGCTGTCTGCCATTAAATCTACCTGCATAGGGCGGAATTTGCTGCCGTCGTTAAACACTAATTCAGCACAGCGTTTATCACCTTCTGCGTTATCTAAACGCCAAATAGATTGCGCATCGCCTTCATCACCTAACCAGCGAATGATTAAAATGTCTTGTTGTAAAATCAGCCAAAACCCATCTGGTAGCTTAACTCTGGCTGTCTCGCTAATGATTGCAGGCTGCTCGATAGGCGCTATTTCTACTGGCTCTTGTTCAACATCGCTGTTAGTAAATAGTAAGCTTATGAGGTAAATAATTACCGTAATGACACTAACAACACCCAGCCCTTTAGCTAGCATCATTAGCGTTTTTTGATTGTTTTGTCCCCAAACAAGCCATGACTTTAGCAGTTCAGATAACGAGCCAGACTCTAATGCACCACGGTCAACTCGGTAGGTCGGTTTATCATCGCTTTCATAAGCGGCTTGCTCATCAATATTATGTTGTTGGGCTTTAATATCATCTTTATAAACGGTTTCATGCTGATAACCTGGCTCATAACTGACATCATCGGCATCATAAACAGATTGCTCATTATCTTCAGTCATTGATGAAAACGCATGCTCGCCGCCCATAACTGGCTCTTGTCTTCGGCGTACATCGCCAAGCTTTACCGATGCTTTAGCATGAGGCCCAAAGTAGCCCATAACATAAGCAGGTTTACGCTGATTTGTTTTAGGCGCAGCAAGCCAAGCAAAGCCACCCGCTGTCAGCGCAGCAAGAATAAAAACAATACTAGACACAGCCACAGGGAAGCTAAAACTGAGCGACATACTAAACAGCAGCAACAACAGTACAGGGATCGCAAGCAACGTATTGGGTTTAGCCGCATCTTTTAAGCGACGTAAAGTGCTTAACGCGCAAATAGGTAACGCTAAGACAGCTGCAATTAATGTCACAATCGAGTTTGAAAAAAGTAGCGCAATCAATAACACAAAGACTAAGCAGCTTAATTGAATGGCTAAGGCTCTTAGGCCGTTATCTCGACCTTGGCGACAAAATAAGGAGGCGAATGACACAAGCAATCCCAATATCTAAATAAATGAACTGTTGGCAGACTAAACAATTTCAACGCTAAAGTCAGTGAAACCCACGTAAAATGGCACAAAAAAATGCTAAAAAGCACTATTTGGTACTAAATCGAAGGGGAAACTTATCCATTGTCTTTTTCGATTAAGGTTAAATTCAGGCTAGATAGGTGCTGCATCTATAGCAGTCGGGGATTGAGTGCTAAATTCAACGCAGAATTCTTTGCTATTTTTAGTGCAGATTTTTGCATTTTTCTCTATCACAAATCTCGCAAATTGTATGGCTTTGAGTATAATACTCGGCCTGATAAATAATCTGGTTGGAAATTGCACTATGAGCGCTCGAGGAAATCTATTTATTGTGTCTGCCCCAAGTGGCGCCGGTAAATCTTCACTTATCTCTGCTTTACTGAAAGATAAGCCAAGCGACATGCAAGTGTCTGTGTCTCATACCACCCGTCAGCCACGTCCAGGTGAAGTGAATGGTCAACATTATCACTTTGTCTCGGTTGAAGAGTTCAAAGCGCTTATTGCTGAAGAATCCTTCTTTGAATGGGCTGAAGTGTTTGGTAACTATTACGGCACATCCCGCACGGTTATTGAACAAACATTAGCAAATGGTATTGATGTATTTTTAGATATTGATTGGCAAGGCGCTGAACAAGTCAAAAAACTCATGCCAGAAGCCATTGGGGTATTTATTTTACCTCCTTCAAGGGCTGAACTTGAACGCCGTTTAACTGGCCGTGGTCAAGACAGCCAAGACGTCATTGACGGACGTATGGCTGAGGCTGTATCAGAAATGTCACACTATAAAGATGCAGATTATATTATTGTAAATGATGATTTTGACGTAGCTTTAGGCGATCTTTGCGCGATCATTCGCAGTCAAAGATCAACCTGCGCTAGTCAGATCCATACTCACAGTGGTATGATTAACGATCTGTTGGCAGATTAATTGTCATAGTGTACAATTTTGCGTCATTTTTTTCCCATAGATAACACTGGAGTTTCACCACATGGCTCGCGTAACTGTAGAAGACGCCGTAGAACAAATCGGCAACCGTTTTGACATGATCCTGGTTGCAGCGCGTCGTGCACGCCAAATCGCTGTGCAAGGTAAAGACCCTATGGTTGAAGAGATGAATGATAAGCCAACGGTTATCGCTCTACGCGAAATCGAATTAGGCTTAGTCACCTCTAACACTTTAGATGCTGACGAACGTCAAACTGTTCGTGAGCGTGAAGCCGCTGAAATTGCTGCTGTTGCAGCAATTGCTGAAGGCCGTACGCTTTAAGGAGTAGCGCCACTTGTATCTGTTTGAAGGTCTTAAGGAGTCTGCGTCAGGTTATCTAGAACCCGCGCAAGTAGAGTTACTCAAGCAGGCGTACATTGTTGCGCGTGATGCCCATGAAGGGCAAATGCGCACAAGTGGCGAACCCTATATTACCCATCCCGTTGCGGTAGCCCGCATTGTGGCTGACATGCGTCTTGATCACGAGACATTAATGGCAGCCCTGCTTCATGACACCATCGAAGATACCCCTGTTACCAAAGAAGAACTCACTGAGTTATTTGGCGTAACCGTGGCTGAACTCGTTGAGGGTGTGTCAAAACTCGATAAAATTAAGTTTCGCGATAAAAAAGAAGCCCAAGCCGAAAACTTCCGCAAGATGATGATGGCAATGACGCAGGATATCCGCGTTATTTTGATCAAGCTTGCTGACAGAACGCATAATATGCGTACTTTGGGTGCATTACGTCCTGACAAGCGTCGTCGTATTGCTCGCGAAACCTTAGAAATTTACGCACCGATCGCCAACCGTCTTGGTATTCATAATATCAAAAGCGAGTTAGAGGATTTAGGTTTCCAAGCCTATTATCCAATGCGCTACCGTGTGCTTAAAGAAGTCGTTAAAGCAGCCCGTGGTAATAGAAAAGAACTGATTAACAGTATTGAAGGTGCGATTACGACTCGTCTTGAAGATGCCGGCATTAAAGGCACTGTCAAAGGTCGTGAGAAAAACCTTTATTCCATCTATCGTAAGATGAGCAATAAAGAACTGCAGTTTCAAGAAGTCATGGATATCTATGCGTTCAGAGTCATGGTCGATTCCATTGATACCTGTTACCGCGTATTAGGTGCCATGCATGGTCTTTATAAGCCACACCCTGGGCGTTTTAAAGATTATATTGCGATTCCAAAAGCCAATGGTTACCAATCATTGCATACCTCATTATTTGGCCCTCATGCGGTTCCTGTTGAAGTTCAAATTCGTACTGAAGAAATGGACTTAATGGCAGATAAAGGGGTTGCTGCTCATTGGATGTATAAAAGCGGCACCAGTAGTTCGCAACAAAGTACCACTCAAATTCGTGCCCATAAATGGATGCAAAGTCTGCTGGAGCTGCAACAAAGCGCCAGTAGTTCATTTGAGTTTGTGGAAAACGTTAAAACCGAACTCTTCCCAGAAGAAATTTACGCCTTCACGCCTGAAGGTCGTATTTTAGAACTTCCGGTTAACTCGACTGCTGTCGATTTTGCTTACGAAGTGCATACTGATGTGGGTAATACCTGTGTTGGCGCACGTGTAAACCGTCAAGCATACCCACTCAGTCAGCCACTGATTTCCGGTCAAACTGTTGAAATTATTACCGCTAAGGGCGCACGTCCAAATGCCGCTTGGTTAAACTTTGTGGTAACAGGTAAAGCGCGCGGTAAAATCCGTCAAGTACTGAAGAGCTTGACCAGTGACGATGCTGTTGCATTAGGTAAACGCCTATTAAATCATGCCTTGGGTGAAACCAAGCTTGATAGCATTGATGCTGAGCAACTGGATAAGGTCATCTCTGAAACCAAACATGACGATTTAGAGTCACTCTTGGCGGATATCGGCTTAGGTAATGCCATGAGCATTGTGATTGCTCAGCGATTACTGGGTAAGAACCTCACGACTAAGAACGAAGATGACGACGATCACGAAGAGCATCTAATGCCGATTCGTGGTGCTGAAGGTATGCTTGTTACCTTCGCAAACTGTTGTCGCCCTATTCCTGGTGATGCCGTCGTTGCCCACGTGAGTCCTGGTAAAGGCTTAGTGGTTCACATGGAAAACTGCGCCAATATTCGAGGTTATCAAGGTGAGCCTGATAAATATATTCCAGTACATTGGGATAACGTTGAAGGCGAAACTTACCAAGCTAACTTGCGGGTTGAAATTGTTAACCATCAAGGCGCTCTAGCTAAGATCACCAATATTATCGCTGCGGCAGGCTCAAACATTCATAACTTGAGCACTGAAGAACGCGATGGCCGTGTTTACCTCATTAACCTGCGTATCTCGGTTGATGATCGTGTTCACCTCGCCAATGTCATGCGCCGTATTCGCGTATTGCCAGAAGTCTTGCGCACCTCACGTAATCGCTAGTAAGATTGCTAATCTAACTTTCCTAAGCTGAATGACTCTAACTCTATGAGGCAGCTTAGGTTTGCTTGCATTTTATTTTCAATTTTGAAGTTTTTACTTTCGCAGAGGGCGTCATGGCAGAAAAAATCATTATCGCAACCGATAAAGCTCCACAAGCAATTGGCACATATTCTCAAGCTGTAAAAGTGGGTAGCACTGTTTACCTATCAGGCCAAATTCCGTTAGTCCCAAGCACAATGGAAATGGTCAGCGATGACTTTTCTGCGCAAGTTGTGCAAGTATTCGAAAACTTAACTGCAGTATGTGAAGCCGCTGGCGGCAACATGTCAGATATTGTGAAGCTCAATATCTTCTTAACTGATCTTTCTCACTTTGCAACTGTAAATGACATCATGGCTAAATACCTCAGCCAACCTTACCCTGCACGTGCTGCAATTGGTGTAAAACAGCTTCCAAAGGGCTCTTTAGTTGAAATGGATGGAATAATGGAGATCTAGGTCACAAACCGACTTTTCCTCTACAGGGCGCCAATAGGCGCCCTTTTTATTAGAGCTATTACTCGATAACGGTTCACATCTCAGCTGAATATGCTAGTTTATTAGTTGTATTTATTAAAAATTAACAGCTTAACGTTTGCGAAGAATGCGTTAAATCGCCATACTGATAATCATCGTGTTCATTATTTACTCGTTCAATGGGAGCCAGTTAGTGTAATACCTGAAGATGTTACATATGTAAGTACTAGTCGTACTTTATGCATATATATAACGTTTTAGGCCTACATAACTGGTCTGAACTGATTAAATATTCAATGCGATTACAATAGATTATTACGTTAAAGACATTGAAATAAACACGACCTACATTAAAACAAAAAAGAACATGGAATCGTCAATGGAAAATCTAATGAAAACGCCAGTAGAAATGTTGTCGCACTGGGTAGAAACCCAGGGTAATGAAGTCTATTTACGCCAACCTATCAATGGTCAGTACGTTGACTTTACTTGGCGTGAAGTACAACAAAAAGTTCAGCAAGTTGCCGGTGCACTGCGTCATTTAGGCTTAGTACCAGGCGATAAAGTCGCAGTACTTTCTAAAAACTGTGCTGAATGGTTTATCACTGATTTAGCATTAATGCATGGCGGTTATATCAGTGTGCCGATTTACCCAACAGCAAATGCTGAGACTATTCGCTATGTCCTTGAGCACAGTGAAGCTAAAGCCATTTTTACAGGTAAATTAGATTTCTGGGCAGATCAAGAAGCGGGGGTAGGTGGTGAAATCTTACGTCTTGCAATGCCATATGACACCATGCCTTCTCAGTATCACTGGGACAAAATTCTTGAACTTGGCACGCCATTAGTTGATGCGCCGACGCCAACCGCAGAGCAAGTCATGACGCTGATTTATACCTCTGGCTCTACCGGTAAACCTAAAGGCGCAATTCAAACATTTGGTAGCTACGGTTGGACTTGTGAAGCCGTCGTGCGTGATTTAAAAACCAATACCACTGACAGATTATTATCTTACCTGCCATTAGCCCACATTACTGAGCGTGTCGCAATTCAAGGATCATCATTCTACTCAGGTTCTTCGGTCGCCTTTGTTGAAAGCCTAGACTCGTTTGTTGCAGATGTGCAGCGCTGTCGTCCTACGGTGTTTTTCTCGGTGCCACGTTTATGGACACTATTCCAGCTCAATATTATTGAAAAAGCCGGTGAAGCTAAATTGGACTTCCTGCTTAAAGTCCCCATCATTAGTAGCTTAGTTAAACGTAAGATCCAAAAAGGCCTAGGGCTGGAACATTGTCGTTTGCTGGGTTCAGGTTCAGCGCCTATTCCACCAAGCCAGCTTGAGTGGTACCACAAAATCGGCATGAACATTTCTGAAGCTTGGGGCATGACTGAAAACTGTGCTTACTCGATAATTAACTTCCCATTCGATGCCACTAAAATTGGTACAGTGGGACGCCCAGTCGAAGGTTGCCAAGTGCGCCGTAGTGACGAAGGTGAGCTGATGGTTAAAAGCCCTGGCTTAATGCAAGGCTATTGCAAACAAGAAGAAGTCACCAAAGCTTGTTTTGATGAAGATGGGTTTTTCCATACTGGCGATTTATGTGAAATTGATGATGAAGGCTTTATCTCAATTACGGGTCGCGTTAAAGACAACTTCAAAACCTCAAAAGGTAAGTATGTTGCGCCAGTCCCAATTGAGCGTAAGTTAGCTCAAGATTCACATATTGAATTATTGTGTGTCATTGGTTCGGGTTTACCGCACCCTGTGGCATTGGTTCAATTATCAGAAGGTGCTGCGTTGCAACCTCGTGAAGAAGTACGCTCATCACTCAAGGCGACCTTAGACAGCATTAACCCTAACTTAGAATCACACGAGCATGTTGACGCTATGGTTGTGGTAACAGAGCCTTGGACCATTGAAAATGATGCAATGACACCAACGCTTAAAATTAAACGCCACGTGCTAGAAAAGCAGTTTAGTGCCAAAGTTGATGGTATTCGTGGTGCGAAAATTTGCTGGGAAGATGAAATTTAACCCGCTGTTTGGTTAGACTGATTAAAGCACACCTTATTGGTGTGCTTTTTTGTCCCTGGTATTTGCAAAATAACCCTATGCTATACCTAAGCTATATGAACAAAATTTAACCTCCGGCTCGATAATTTAAATTGCGCAAAACTAAAAAATCACTATGCTTGCCGTCCATTTCGGTTTCAGCCATTTTTGAGAGTGAATCATGCTAATTATGTTGTCGATTATCGGCGGTTTTTTGATTTTAACCCTAGGTGCAGAAGCGCTCGTGCGAGGAGCAAGTCAAATAGCGCTCAAGTTGGGACTTACGCCGCTTATTATCGGTTTAACAATCGTGGCCTTTGGCACCAGCGCCCCTGAGCTTGCAGTGAGTGTTAAGTCAGCTATTGCAGGTAATAGCGGAATTGCGTTGGGCAACGTTATCGGCTCAAACATTGCCAATATCGGTTTAATCTTAGGAATAACAGCGCTTATCCGTCCAATAAAAATCGAATCACAGATGGTGCGCCGAGATATCCCTATTATGATTGCGGCCTCATTATTGTTTTGGGGGTTATTACTGGATGGTGGTTTAAGCTTTTTTGATGGCGTCATTCTCACTACGTTGCTTATCAGTTACTTACTATTTAGCTATTTCACAGCAGACAAACAACAAAATGACGACTCTGAAAGTGCAACAAATCAAAGCAACCTCCTTTCAGTACTAATGATTATTGTCGGTATTTCTATGCTTGTCGGTGGCGGCATTTTGTTTGTCGATGGCGCAGTTGCCATGGCAAAGTCGATAGGTATTAGTGAGGTGGTTATTGGCCTCACCATCGTCGCGATAGGCACCAGTATGCCGGAGCTTGTCACCTCTATTGTGGCAGCACTGAAAGGCGAAAGTGATATAGCGATTGGTAATGTCGTTGGTTCAAACCTATTTAACATTTTAGGGATTTTAGGGGTAACGGCCCTTATCCACCCTATTATCAGTAATGAGATAAGCCAAATTGACTGGGTGGTCATGATCGCATTAGCAGCAGTATTACTGCCCTTTGCTTACACAGGCCTGCGGATTGGTCGCCGAGAAGCTGCTGTTTTAGTCGCCAGCTATTTAGGCTATATCAGTTACTTAGTGATCCAAGCGTAAGTATAAAAACGGTTCAGTCTATGCGATAGGGTCAAACAAAAAGCCTAAGACGATAACATCAGGACTAAACCATAAGCCAGCATGCTAATTCAGTATGCTGGCTTTTTTATTAATGACATTTGTCATCATAAACTGATGACGTTTGTGCCTGCACACATTCACGCCAATATTGAATACTAACTCTGCACTCAACACACACTTGAATAAACGGAGTTAATCATGAAAACATTATTTATTGCCGCTACCTTATCTTTAGTCAGTCAAACCAGTGTCGCAGATATCAATAGTATTGATGCTGCAGCCAATACCATGAACCTTGAAGCGCTCAATCAAATCAGCCAGCAAAGTGTTGATTATGAACATGCCTATGCCCAATACCGTATTGCAATTACTGCCAATATTTTAGGACAACGTGGTGTCGCAAAACGTGCGCTTACTGATGCACAAGCCACACTTGAAGCAGTTATCAGTCGTGAAGATCATGCTGAATCGATGACATTACTCGCGCAAATCTATGGCATGCAAATCGCTTATGACGGCGCTAAAGCCCAACAATTATCATCTAAAGCAAGCGCTTTATTACAGCAGGCTGAACAATTAAGTCCCGACAACCCTCGAATTGCATTAGTTAAAGCTATGAGTGCATTTTACACGCCTGCGCAATATGGTGGAGGTTACGACAAAGCCAGTGAGTTGGCCTCATTAGCCATTGCACGCTATCAAAACCCTTGTGATGAGATCTGTTGGGGACATGCTGAAGCTTACACTTGGCGAGGTCTTGCCAAACAAGAGCTCGGTCAACAAGATGCCGCAAAGCAGGACTGGCAACAGGCGTTAACTATTAATCCAGACTATGGTTGGGCTAACTTCCTGCTAAACCCAACCTCTACAGTGAATGCTAGTCAATAATGCCACGGGACCTGTTAGCTACTGCTACCCATTGCCGATGGGTTGCAGTATGCTAACTTGCTAAGGAAAGGTTATGAATACTCAAGATACTGCCAATCAGTCTGCTCAAGGAATGGTTCACACGGATATGACCACTAACGAAAACAACCACCCAGAAAAAGCCTACAAGCAAAAAACGGCTTGGGTCTATTTGTTAAACCTCATTTTTTATTTCATACCTATTTGGTTTATGCGTGATGATGTTATGCGTGTAAGCATTAGTCTATTGCTATTAATTCCATTCTTATACGGTTATTTTTGGGCTTATAAAAGTAGCCAAGCAAAAGCCATATACCCTATATCGTTAATGATTTCGACTGCGGTTATCGCCAGTTTATTTACCAGCGGCGGAATTTCATTTTTTAGTTTTGCGGGCTTTTTTATTGGTTTTTTTTACTCATTACGCACCAGCATTATCAGTTTTATCGCCATCAGTATTGGGTTATGGACACTAAACTACCTTGTAGGGTATCCCGCATTTTATTTCCCGCTATACGGCATGTTAATCGTGTTTGTGGTGGGATTATTTGGTGTAGTAGAACATAACAATGAGCGAATTAGACGTCAGCAACGTCAATCAAATGATGAAATTGCCAGTTTAGCGACAGCCCTAGAACGAGAAAGAATTGCTCGAGATCTTCACGATATTATGGGTCACAACTTATCGTCTATCGCCCTTAAAGCGCAGTTAGCGGAAAAACTCGTTGAAGCAGGAAACCTGCCTTTAGCAAAAGAACATTTGAGTCAATTAGCAGAAATAGCCAGAGACAGCCTTAGTCAAATCAGACAAACAGTATCGGATTATAAACATAAAGGCTTGGCTGACACCTTACAGCAATTAACCGCATCCCTTCGAGAACAAAGCATAGAAGTGAACGTCAACGGCCAACTGCCCGAGATGCCCGAATTATATGAATCACAACTAGGGTTAATGTTTACTGAACTAGTCAATAACATGCTCAAGCACGGCACCGCAACTGAATGTTGGTGGCAGTTTAGCCATCAAAACAACACCCTAAACGTACGTTTATCTGATAATTCATCAACACAAGCGATAGTGGAAGGAAACGGACTAAAAGGCATCGCAGAACGGGCTCAATTGCTCAAAGGCGCATTTAACTATCAAATTACCGATGGTTATCAGTTCACGATTTCATTGCCTCTTTCTACCGATAAGGACAGCTGATTCATGAAAATTTTACTGGCAGAGGATCAAGCTATGGTGAGAGGAGCGCTTTCAGCACTGCTCACTCTTAGCAATGATGAAACCATTGGCCCAGTTGAAGTCACAGAAGCCGAAGACGGCACTCAGGCTATTGCGTTACTCAAACAACACTCGTTTGATTTACTGCTCAGTGACATCGAAATGCCAGGGCGTACAGGCCTTGAATTAGCACAATGGCTTAAAGAACAGCAAGGTGCAGCACTGCAAACCAAAGTCATTATCTTAACCACCTTTGGTCGAGCCGGTTATATCAAGCGAGCGCTTGCCTGTGGCGTCGATGGCTTTTTATTAAAAGATGCCCCCACAGAAAGTTTATTATCGGCAATCAAGCAGGTCATGGCTGGCAAAAAGGTGATCGATCCTGAGCTTGCAATCAGTGCCATCGGGGATATTGATCCGCTAAATGATAAGGAACGAAAAGCGTTACGATTTGCCAGCGAAGGATTATCTACCAGTGATATTGCCGCGAAGCTGTTCATTGCCGAAGGGACAGTCAGGAATTACTTGTCTGAAGCGATCAGTAAGCTTAATGCCAGTAATCGTATTGATGCTGCCCGTATCGCTAAACAAAAAGGCTGGTTATAGCGTTGCTTAGCTGCCAAAAAGGGGAATATTATTGCCTTGTATTCAAACTCTGCTAAGATAGGCATAAATATCTGTATATATTTACAGTACTATTGTCTCTAGCAAGCATTCTCACTCGATAGTGAACTGTATAACTTATTGGATAACTCTGTTAACCCTTGCTAGCATGATAGCGCCAACACTCGACAATATGAAGGCATTGTGGATTTGCAACCATTGGATCAGGTTCCTATTACCGACTTAAAAGGCGTAGCCAAAAAAGTCGCTGAAAAACTCGATAAGCTGGGTATTAAAACAGTACAAGATGTGCTGTTTCATCTGCCTATGCGCTACGAAGATCGCACCCAAATCTATCCCATTGCGAGTTTATATCCTGCCATGTATGGCACTGTCGAAGCAGAAATCATTTCTACCCAAATTGTCCCTGGCCGTAAACGCATGCTGACCTGTACTATTACAGACGACACAGGAATGCTAACCCTACGTTTCTTTAACTTTTCAGTCGCCCAACGTAATGGCATGCAAAACGGCGCGATTATTCGCGCTTATGGTGAAATTAAGCGCGGTAAAAGACACTTTGAGATTATTCATCCCGAATACAAGATAATCAAAGAAGGCGAGAATCCAGCATTAAGTGATTCACTGACCCCCATTTACCCTTCAACAGAAGGTCTTAAACAAGCCAGTTGGATTAAACTAACCGAACAAGCACTGACTCACCTAACTCACGGCGGGTTAACCGAGTTGCTCCCCGCCGAGTTGCAGCCCAATAATATGAGTATTAGCCATGCTTTACAGTTAATACATAGGCCTCCCAATGACATCGAACAAGCTGACTTGGAGGTGGGGATGCATCCTGCTCAGCAGCGGTTAGTGCAAGAAGAGTTATTGGCGCACAATTTAAGTATGCTAAAGCTGCGTCAACGTAACAACCTTGATAAAGCTGTCACACTTTCGGCAACAGGCCAACTACTAAACCCGTTTTTAAAAGCCCTGCCCTTCAAACCCACAGGGGCTCAACAGCGAGTGGTCGCAGACATAAGCCGAGATATTGAGAAACCAACACCAATGATGCGTTTAGTGCAAGGTGATGTCGGTTCAGGAAAAACCTTAGTTGCTGCACTGGCAGCGCTACAAGCCATTGAAAATGGCTACCAAGTGGCGATGATGGCACCCACCGAATTGCTGGCTGAACAACATGCCATTAATTTTGCTGCGTGGTTTGAGCCGCTCGGACTAAAAGTCGGCTGGCTTGCAGGTAAACTAAAAGGCAAAGCAAGGGCTCAATCACTAGCGGATATCGCTGATGGTAGCGCCAATATGGTCATTGGCACCCACGCCATCTTCCAAGAACAAGTCAGTTTTGACAAATTAGCACTGATAATTATCGATGAGCAGCATCGCTTTGGAGTGCATCAACGGTTGGGCCTACGTGAAAAAGGCATTAGCCAAGGTTTTCATCCTCATCAATTGATCATGACAGCCACTCCGATACCTCGCACGTTAGCAATGACAGCTTATGCCGACTTAGAAACCTCTATCATTGATGAGCTACCACCTGGCAGAACGCCTGTCAGTACAGTTGCTGTGAGTGATAATCGCCGTGATGAAGTCATTGAGCGGGTCAAGCAAGCAGCCTTAAACGACAATCGACAAATTTATTGGGTCTGCACCTTAATTGAAGAATCTGAAGTGCTGGAATGCCAAGCTGCTGAAGATACAGCAGAAGAACTCAGTCGTTTATTACCAGAACTCAACATTGGTCTGGTGCATGGACGAATGAAAAGCGCAGAAAAACAGCAAATAATGGCTCAATTTAAAGCGGGTGAGCTACATTTACTAGTGGCAACCACTGTGATTGAAGTTGGTGTTGATGTACCCAATGCCAGTTTGATGATTATTGAAAACCCCGAAAGGCTGGGCTTAGCGCAATTACACCAATTACGTGGTCGTGTCGGTCGAGGCTCAGTCGTGAGTCATTGCCTACTGCTTTACAAAGCGCCATTGTCGCAAACAGCAACAAAACGACTTGGTGTATTAAGGTCGAGTAATGACGGTTTTGTTATTGCCCAAAAAGATTTAGAGATCCGCGGCCCAGGTGAAGTGCTCGGCACTCGTCAAACTGGGCTGGCAGAAATGAAAATAGCAGATTTGGTCAGAGACCAGTATTTAATTGAAAACACCCAAAAACTTGCCGCACATGTCATGCGACAAGTACCTGAAAATGTTGATGGCATCATTCACCGTTGGTTAGGTGATCGCCAGCAATACGTACAAGCATAAATTATTGTTAACTTAGGTCTATTATCACTAGACAAGCGTTAATAATATTGCAGAATGAGTGATGAGCTTGAGGCTAAACAATATTTATCTCGTGTTCAGTTCCACTTTTGATGTTTAAAGCTAAGGAATAGAAATGCAAGTCAATCAAGAAGACAGAGCAACACCACAATCGAGCCGCGCAGGTGGCAGCAATGCAGGTGTTATCGGCGTAACCATTGCCGTTATTTTGGCTGGTGCAGGTTATTTCTATTTCACGTCAGAGCCGTCTGAACCTGAGGTAATAGCCCCAACACCAGTACAATTGCCAGAGCCGGTGCCTGAACAGCCCATCGAGCAAGAGCCAATTGAAGAAGTGATTGTTGAACCAGAAGTGGTAGAGCCGACCGAAATCATTCCAACAGAACCTGAAGTGGTCGTTGAACCACTACCAGCACTGACCGAAAGTGATGATTTTGTAGAGCAAAAAACCATTGAAATGGCTGATGGAATGAAAATCGAATCCATCATCCTTAAAAAAGACATTGCTCGCCAGTTTGTGGTATTTGTCGACAACATGGCACAAGGTGAAGTCATTCACAAAGCCAGCCCTTTAAAAGGTCCTAAAGACAGCTTTAGCGTCAGTGAAATTACCGACAAAATCTACTTAAACCCAGACAGCTACCACCGTTATGATCTCTATGCAGACATGATAGCGGGCATGAATGATGAACAGCTAGTCAGTACTTTTGAAGAATTATCGCCTTTATTTGACGAAGCATTTGAAGAACTTGGTTATAGTGACATGAGCTTCAATGAACGCATGGTAGAAGCATTTGATGTGATTTTGGCAGCCCCCATTATCGAAGATCCAATTGAGCTGTCATCAATCAGTGTTAACTATTTATTTGTTGACCCTAAACTTGAGTCGCTACCTAACATTCAAAAATTAATGGTGCGCATGGGGCCTGAAAATACTAAGAAAATCAAAGGTGCTGTAAGAAAGCTTAAACAACAGCTAAACAACTAGCTTTTGTAGGTATTTTTAGTACTAGCCAACCTATCGCTGCCAAACCCTAATCGAATAAGAGCAAGTTACTCGATTAGGTTTGCAGTTCAAGGACCCACAAAATAGCGACCTTATGTCGCTATTTTTTGTTTTTGTGATGCTAAATATTACGGTACAATTGCTGACGTTATTAAATTAACAACAAGCTGCCATATTCATAGCGTCCAAACCCTATCGATGTGGCCATCTCAGCAAGGGATACCTGAGTCGTACCAGAGGCAATGTAGTGCAATTAGTATTTGATATTCTTTCATGGGGCGCATGGTCTCTAGACTTTCAAGATAAAGAAAGCTGGCGCCAATGGGATAATGCTGTCACCCCGACTACAGAAAATAAAACCTCTCCCGCTTTAGCTCACGTGCCAGCCATGCAACGTCGCCGTTTTAGCCGCTTAACTAAAATGATGCTGACTGCAGCCCATGACTGCCAACCCGCAAAACATTGCCGCAGCGTGTTTGCTTCTCGTCATGGCGAACTCACTCGCACACTGGGTTTATTACAAGATATTGTTGATAAAGAAGCGCTTTCTCCATTAGCTTTCAGCCAGTCAGTACACAACACAGCCAGTGGCATTTACGGCATAGTGAGTGGCAATACTGCAGCTTCAACTTCTGTTGCAGCAGGTGAAGAAAGCCTATCCCAAGCCATGATTGAAGCATTTGCGCAGCTAGCTGAAAACCCTGAACCGGTTCTGCTTGTCTTTGGTGACGATCCTGTCCCGCCTATTTACAATCAATACACCCAAGAATATGAATTACCTTTGGCAATGGGCTTATATCTTGCCCCAGCCAACAGTACTGAGCATCAGCACACTGTTCTAGGTCAATTGACGCTATCAAACGGCAATACAAACGAGTCCCAGCCAATCAGTTATGCGCAATTTATTCATGCTATTGCTTCGCAAACTTCGCTAACAGGTCAATTGGCTCATTGGCAGTGGCAATTGACCCCGCAATTAGGTCATGACCACACGACCCAGCGACATGAAAGTCGCTGATATTATAAGTTGCAGAGTATGACGAATAAAAACAGCTCAGTAGAGTTCCCTGAACCCGCCCCTTACTTAACGGGGCTAGCATATGTACCTCGTTGGATAGGTGGCACCTTATGTTATGTTGTTTTTGGTTTAGGTGGACTATTAAGCTCGCTCACTGTTTTACCTGTATTACGTTTGTGGCCGGGTACAAAACAGCAACGAATTGCCAGAGTACAAAAAGCGGTCCACATTATGTTTAAAGGTTTTGTGTGGATGCTCAGTGCAACCGGAGTCATTAAAGTCAGTACCAAAACGCTCCCTAGCTTAAGCGAGGCAAAAGGAGTGATAGTGGTGGCTAATCACCCAACCTTGGTTGATGTGGTGGTGTTAATCAGTTTAATGCCCAATGCCGGTTGTATTGTTAAGCAAGGATTATGGCGCAACCCCTTTATACGCGGTGTATTAGCATCAGCAGGGTATATTCCTAATCGTGGTGCAGACTTGTTACTAAAAGACTGTCAGCAAGTGTTAGCAACAGATACAAACTTAATTATTTTCCCAGAAGGCACTCGTACCCTTGTGGGGGCTAAAACAAATCCATTTGCACGTGGCGCTGCAAATATCGCATTACGTACACAAACTGATATCATGCCTGTCATACTTCGTATTGATGTGGCCGGACTGACAAAGCAGCAACCTTGGTACGAACTACCAAGGCAAACAATCAATATGTCTGTAGAAATGGGCGCACCTTTTGAGTACCTAAGGTATGATGCTAGTCAAAACAATGAAGCTAAAATGGCCAGAGTTCTGACAAGAGAGTTGCAGCAGTATTACGCTGAGCAACTCACAGCATTACCGCCATTACGCAACATGAGCAAACATTAATTACACCAATCACAATTAGAATATTAATATGAATTTACACAACGAAATTAAGCAGCTCATTATTGACTGCCTCGACTTAGAAGATGTCAGTATCGACGATATTGAAACTGACGCACCACTATTTGGTGAAGGCTTAGGATTAGACTCAATCGATGCGCTTGAGCTAGGTTTAGCAATTAAAAAGCAATTCGATATCAAAATAGAAGCTAACTCTGAAGCAACTAAAGCACACTTTTACAGCGTAGCAAGCTTAGCTAGCTTTATTGAATCACAGCGTTCTTAGGAGTCATCATGGAAAATCGTGATCAAATCCTAGACATGTTGACGCAAATTTTAGTCGATGATTTTGAAATTGAAGCAGAAGATATCACCTTAGATGCTTCACTTTATGAAGCACTTGATTTAGACAGTATTGATGCTGTGGATTTAGTGATAAAGCTTCAACAAATGACCGGAAAGAAGATTCAACCAGAGCAATTTAAAACAGTGCGTACAGTTGAAGATGTCGTTAATGCGATTGAAGGTTTAATGAAAGATTAATGGTGCTAGTACTGCAAATTATCACCGCCATCGCACTTATTTGCTACCCGATAGCGGTGTATTTAGGTTTGCAGTTCTTACCACCAGGCACAATAGCATTACTGCTTTGTGCTGTATTAATTGCGCGACTTGCGCTGAGTAAGCAACAACTTAAGTCTATGGCACTGCCGCTACTGGTGGGCATTGGACTCACAGCGGCGAGCTTTATTGCTAAACGCAATGATTGGTTACTGTTCTACCCAGTGGTGATAAACCTCACGATGCTAGGGCTATTTAGTTACTCACTAAAACAAGGCCCAAGTATGATTGAACGTTTGGCCAGATTAAAAGAACCAGATTTACCTGATTCGGCCATTGGTTATTTAAATAATGTCACCCGTTTATGGTGTGGATTATTTATCATCAATGGCAGTTTCGCGCTCTACACTGCACAGTTTGCCTCGCTTGAATGGTGGACGCTTTATAATGGATTCATTGCCTATATCCTCATGGGTTTATTACTCGGTGGAGAATGGTTATATCGCAAATTTTGGTTGAAAAAACATGAATAACTTGCTGATAAACTGGCTACATAATGACCCTAAAACGCAACAATTAATTAGTTTCAATCATCATGACATTGTGACGGGTTCACTGTTTACAGCCCATGTTGCCCATCTATTTGAACAACTTAATGCCAGCCCAATCAAACGTTGGTTACTCGCAGCTGAAACCAGTGATTTATTTGCTGCTGGCATGTGTGCAGCCTTGCTTGCAGGTAAGCAAGTGGTTTTGCCCGCTAATATCCAAGGTGGCACGCTAACTGAGCTAAACCATGCCTTTGATGGGGTAATTTCAGATCAGCCTCTTAGTGAAGTTAAGCAATTTATCTTGCTTAAAAAAGAGCTCGGCCTTGCCAATAAATCTTGGCCTGAAACCAGCCAAATCGGCGAGTTAGTTTTATTCACATCAGGGAGTAGCGGCGAACCTAAAGCCATTGCAAAGTCGATTGAGCAACTGGATGCTGAAGTCAGCATTTTAGAACAAACCTTTGCATCTCGACTGCCACAGTGCAGCGTTATTTCTACCGTTTCACATCAACATATTTATGGTTTGTTATTCAAAATATTGTGGCCTTTAGCTGCAAGTCGTCCGTTTTTAAGTGATCTCGTTGAATACCCTGAAACCTTAAGTTACTACATCGCCTTAATGCCGAACTTATGCTTGATAAGTAGCCCTGCCCAATTATCACGCTTGCCAGAAGCTTTAGAGTTTGAACAACAACAGTTAGCACCAAGTCTGATTTTCAGTTCAGGTGGCCCTTTGTTATACGATGCCTCTCAGCACATTCATACCTGCTATGGTCAGTTCCCTATAGAGGTCTTTGGCAGCACAGAAACTGGCGGTATTGCCTATCGACGTCAAATGGAGCCAAACAGAACTTGGCTTCCTTTCAGCTGCGTTGAGATATGTGAGAATGATGAAGATGGCGCATTGATGCTCAAGTCACCTTATTTACCTGCCAGTAATGAATGGATGAAGTGTGATGACAAGATTGAATTAGCTGAAGATGGCCGTTTTACCTTGTTACACCGACTCGACCGCATCGTAAAGGTGGAAGAAAAACGTTTATCTCTAGCGCAAATGGAAGGCTTGCTCTGCACTCATCCGTTTGTGAAAGAAGCTGCAGTGATTCAGCTAACCGAGCCAAGAATCATGCTAGGTGCGGCAATTTGCTTATCTGAAGAAGGATTAGAGCAGCTTGATGATGCCGGTAAACTAAGTGTCAATAATCACCTTAAAAAGCATCTATTAAGTCAGTTCGAACGAGTCACGTTACCACGCCGCTGGCGCTATCCTGATACATTACCGCTTAACGCACAGGGTAAGCGTGTACAAACCGATCTATTAGCAGTATTCAATGATGATTAAATCAGCGTTACCCGAAATATTAGCGCAACACAGCAATGAAGATGAGAGCTGTTGGCGGATCTTTGTGTCTGCCGAGTTAGATTATTTTAAAGGCCACTTTGAAGAACAAGCCGTATTACCTGGCGTCACCCAACTTGATTGGGCAATTCAGCTTGGCTGCCAAGCATTTGGTTACGAGCCTACCGTTGCCACGCTAGAAGTGCTTAAGTTTCAACAATTAATGTTACCTGATACTGAAGTTGAGCTATTCATTAGCCATAATGCCGCCAAGTCAAAATTAACCTTTAGTTATCGTGATGGTGACAAACGGTTTGCTTCAGGCCGCATCGCATTAGCTTTGGCCTCTGCAACATGCAATAAGGATAGCCAATCATGAAACTGGCTCTGATTATTCCCAATTATAATCACCAACAAGCCATTGCTGACACATTAATCGCTTTAGCACCTTTAGGCTTACCTTGTTATTTAGTTAACGATGGTAGTAATGATGAAACGCGTTATTTATTGCAATCATTAGCAGATAAGTATGATTGGGTAACCTTACTAACGCATCCCTTTAATCGAGGTAAAGGCGCAGCAGTTACCACAGGTCTGCGGGCAGCTTATGCAGATGGCTATAGCCATGCTTTGCAAATTGATGCCGACGGTCAGCACTGTCTAGATGATATTCCAGCCATGATTGAAGCCGCATCAGAACAGCCTCTTGCGTTGATTTCAGGCAAACCCGAATATGATGAGTCAGTTCCTAAAGGGCGTTTATATGGCCGTTATATCACCCATTTTTGGGTATGGGTTGAAACCCTGAGTTTTGATATTCAAGACTCAATGTGCGGTTTTAGGGTTTACCCTCTTGCTGCTACAGAGCAGCTATTTAAACAGCAAGCGTTAGGCGAACGCATGGACTTTGATATTGAAATCATGGTCAAGCTGCACTGGCAAGGTGTACCAATCAAGCATATTTCTACCAAGGTGATTTACCCTGAAGATGGCATTAGTCACTTTCAAGGTATTAAAGATAATGTTCGCATTTCAGCAATGCATACCGGCTTATTTTTCGGGATGCTAAAACGTTTGCCGCAAATTCTGTCAAAAAAAAACGCTAATAAGCACTGGTCAGCTATGGGTGAGCGTGGCAGTTATTGGGGAATTAAGCTCATTGCTGACAGCTATCGTTTAGGCGGTCATTGGCTTTGTAGGGCAATCATGTACCCTGTGATTTGCTACTTCTTCCTTACTGGCGTAACCGCAAGAAACGCCTCCATGGACTTTTTACGTCGAGTTAAGCGTAAACATCCGCAGCATGAACAATTATCTGATCCTGTTACTTGGCGAGACAGCCTGAAGCACTTTTTTGCTTTTGGAAATGCGGCGCTGGATAGAATCGATGCATGGTGCGATCGTATTAAACTGGCACAGGTAGACTTTCCTGACAGACACGTTTTAGCTGACCAAGTGGCATCTGGCCAAGGTGCTGTATTATTGGTGTCTCACTTAGGTAACCTTGAACTTTGCCGTGCGATCTCTATCCACCAGCAACAAGTCAAAGTCAATGTGATGGTGCTGACCAGTCATGCAGAAAACTTTAATAACGTGCTAAAACAATTAAACCCAAATAGTGGTTTAAATCTGATTCAAGTCAATGAATTGGGACCAAGCACGGCGATGCTATTACAAGATAAAATTGCCGCTGGAGAATTAGTCGTTATCGCAGCAGACCGCACCTCATCTGATACTGCAGGTCGCGTTTTTTATAACGACTTTATTGATCAACAAGCCGCATTCCCACAAGGCCCCTTTATTCTAGCTGGGCTACTTGATTGTCCGGTTTACACTATGTTTTGTTTACAAGAGCATGGTCGTTATCGTGTCCATGTCGAACACTTGTCAGACAGTTTAAAAGGGCCTCGTAAAGGACGAACAGAGCGATTAGCTGACGCGGCGACAGAATATAGCCGCCGACTTGAGCACTTTGCGACACAACAACCATTGCAATGGTTTAATTTTTACGATTTTTGGCGCCGTGATGAAGACTCCCAAAGAGATTCAGGCCCCACAGAAGTGACACCTTCGACTGAGCTGTCGTCGCCCTCACATTCAAGCAATCCCAATTTCAAGCAGGAACAGTAATACCATGAGCCAATCAACCACTTCTTCAGCTGCAACTTTGGCAACGGTCACTTTCGGTCAGCAATCTATTAGCTTAGAGCAAGTTGTCAGTGTCGCAAAAGGCGCACCAGTAAAGCTAAATGATAGCCAGCAATACCAAGAGAACATTCAAAAAGGCGCACGCTTTATTGATAGTCTCTTACATGAAGAAGGTGTGGTTTACGGGGTAACAACCGGTTATGGCGACTCATGTACCGTGACAGTCGGATTAGATTTAGTCCACGAGCTACCGCTGCATTTATCACGTTTTCACGGCTGTGGTTTAGGAGATATATTCTCGCCAATGCAGTCGCGTGCCATTATGGCTTGTCGTCTCAATTCCTTGGCTGTTGGTAAATCAGGTGTCACTTACGAGTTATTACAGCGTATTGAGCTACTACTGAATTTAGACATTTGCCCTGTAATACCAGAAGAAGGATCGGTAGGTGCAAGTGGTGATTTAACCCCGTTATCTTATTTAGCAGCCGTTTTAGTCGGTGAGCGAGAAGTGACATATCAAGGTCAACGTCGCGCTACAAAAGACGTATACGCTGAGCTAAATATTGTGCCATTAACCCTTCGACCAAAAGAAGGCTTAGCCTTAATGAATGGCACTGCGGTTATGACGGCTTTAGCTTGTTTAGCGTATGACCGAGCTCAGTACTTGGCACGATTATCAAGTCGTATCACTGCCATGGCATCATTAACGCTCAAAGGAAACTCGAACCACTTTGATGATATTTTATTTGATGCTAAGCCTCACCCAGGCCAAAACCAAATTGCCACCTGGATTCGTGAAGATTTAAATCACCATACCCATCCAAGAAACTCTGACAGACTGCAAGATCGCTACTCGATTCGCTGCGCTCCACATATTATTGGCGTACTGCAAGATGCATTACCTTTTATGCGTCAGTTTATTGAAACTGAATTAAACAGTGCTAATGACAACCCGATTGTCGATGGTGAAGGTGAGCATATTCTTCACGGTGGTCATTTCTATGGTGGCCACATCGCCTTTGTCATGGATTCAATGAAAAACACTGTGGCTAACTTAGCTGATCTAATTGACCGTCAAATGGCCTTAGTCATGGATCCTAAATTCAACAATGGGTTACCTGCTAATTTATCTGCAGCAACTGGCGCACGACAATCCATTAACCATGGCTTTAAAGCGGTACAAATTGGCGTATCCGCTTGGACTGCAGAGGCACTTAAAAATACAATGCCAGCCAGTGTTTTTTCACGCTCAACAGAATGCCACAACCAAGACAAAGTCAGTATGGGCACCATTGCAGCTCGAGACTGTATGCGAGTATTACAGTTGACTGAACAAGTCGCAGCTGCTGCACTGCTCGCGATGACTCAAGGTATTCACCTGCGAATTGCTCAACAAGAGTTGGCAGAAGAATCATTAACCCCTTCTTTGGCGAAAACCGTTCAGCAAGTCAGTGCAGACTTTGAGTTATTAACCGAAGATCGCCCACTTGAAGCCGTTTTACGTCAAACTGTTAGCAAGATTCAGCTTGGTGAGTGGGAGGTCTGTTAACAATGAAAGCCATTTTTAGCACTGAATTAGAAATGATAGTGCCTTTTCATGATGTCGACTCTATGGGCATCACTTGGCATGGTAACTACTTACGCTATTTCGAGGTTGCCCGTTGTAAGTTACTTGACGAACTTGGCTATAACTATCGTCAAATGATGAATTCAGGCTATGCTTGGCCGATTGTTGATACCCAGCTTAAATATGTAAAAAGTAGCACCTTTGATCAAAAGCTCATTGTCCATGCCGCAATTGTTGAATGGGAAAATCGATTACGGATTAATTATCAAATTAAAGATGCTGACACCCAGCAACGCATCACCAAAGGCTATACCATTCAGGCTGCCGTTGAGATTAACACTGAAGAGTTGTGCTTCGTTACTCCGGATATATTTCGCGCGAGAATCCTGCCATTACTGGACGAATCAAGCCTCACTGATGAGCTCATTCAGGAACGTGAGCGATTATCATCACTGAAGGTGAGTGCGTCATGAAGTCCCTAGGCCGTTTTTACTGTGTACTCGTATTTTTCCTGCTAGTAGGTCAAACTTACGCATATGGCAATGGCGCAGACAAGACGAATGGCTTTGAGCTTAAGCAAGCTCAAACAAGTGAGCAAAGTGTCGGCAACACCACTCAGACAACCCTACCCGCTAATACAGTACCTAAAAAAATACAGCCAACAGCACTCAGCGCAGCGCAAGTTGTCACTCTCTTTAATACGACCGCCTCCAACGAGCAGTTAACCCATCTTGCGAGCCAACTACAACTCGGGACGCAAGCCAAGGGGCTGTTTCAACAAACTCGCCATTTAGCGGTGTTAAAACGTCCACTAAAAAGTGCTGGTCAGTTTATGTTTAGCCAAGACATTGGCTTACTATGGCAACAGCAAACCCCTTTTAAAAGCACCTTGTTATTGAAGCAAAATACCCTGTTTCAACAAGACAGCTTTGGCAATATTCAACAAACAACAGCAAACCAAACCAGTTCAGCCATGGCAGAGCAACTACCGCAATTAATGCAAGGTCTTCTCACGGGGGATGTTGATGCGTTAGCTAAAGATTTTCATCTATACATGGCTCCCAATATTGACCAACACAACCCATATTGGCAGCTGGGGTTAGTGGCCAAAGACCCGCTAATTGCTAAAGCCATCGGGGCTATGGTGCTCGAAGGACAGCAGCAAATACATCGTCTTACCATGCTATCTGAAAAGCCAACCATCGCCGAAAAAGACCAATTGAGCGGAGATAAAACCGTTATCGAGTTTGCGCATGTCAGCCCAACCCTTAGCAAAATGGATTTACAACAATTTGACCTTAAACCCACACCATCAGTGACAGAGGGTCAATAATGTCACGCCTTTCCAGCTGGTTTAACTCACCGCAACACGCATTATCACGATTTATCGTTTGGTGTTTACTCATCATAGTCGTCAGTGGATATGGGATAAATTTATGGCAAGCCGGTGCGACGATTCAAAGTAATATTTTGGCGATGCTGCCTAAAATATCAGAAGCGCCACTGACCCAAACGGCATTAAACCGTGTCGAAAAACGCTTAGCCGATCAAGTTTATATCGGCCTGATTGCCGATAACAAAGCTGAAGCGGTTAATGCGGCAACCCTGCTGATTAACCAGCTAAAACAAGAGCCAAGCGTCTTTACTGATGTTCGTAGTGGCGACAGTCATACCATGCAAGCCTTGAGCAAATACTACTTCTCAAAGCGGTTTATGTTACTGACAGAAAAACAACGTTCGACACTTGGCATCACAGCACAAGGCTCGCCCTTATTAACGTCGAGCACACCCAAGCCCTTGCCTCCTCAATGGCAAGGATTGCTCACTGCCGCGCAGCAACAGCTATATAGCAGTTTTGGTTTTGCCAGTAGCGCATTGTTAACGCAAGATCCACTACTGCTTTTTCCTGATAATTTACTAGCACTCGCGCCAATCAACTCGCTTTCCACTGAACAAGGAATACTGCTTGGTTCTAGCCAATCTCAACCCGTTGCTATTGTGATTGCCAAAGGAGTACAAAGCGCTTTTAGTCCTCAAGGGCAAGCAGATCAAAGCCGAGTGCTAACCGACAGCTTAGCGGAGATAAGCCGTCAATATCCTCAGATAGACACGATCCAGGCTGGCACCTTATTTCATGCCCAAGCAGCAACTGATACTGCCAAATTTGAGATTTCGACCATTGGCAGCATCTCCCTAATTGGCGTGATGCTGTTAGTATGGTTCGCTTTTAGAAGTGTTATGCCACTGTCACTAGCCGCTGTGACACTTTCTAGCGGCTTTTTATTTGCCACAGTGGCCACACTCGCCCTATTTGGTGAAATGCACTTACTGACGCTGGTATTCGGTACTAGCTTAATTGGTGTGGCAATCGACTATAGCTTCCATTTTTACTGTGAAAAAATGGCGTTAAAAAACCAATCGGCCACTCAAGTCATTCAACGAATATTGCCAGCATTAACACTGGCATTAGTGACCAGCAGCATCGCATTTATCGCGATTGGTTTAACCCCTTTTCCCGGCATGCAGCAAGTCGCAATCTTTTGCGCCGCAGGCCTGTTTGGTGCTTATTTAACCCTAGTGTTTGCCTATCCTTTATTAGCCAATCATCGCTTACCTAGCGCGACTAAGGCATTATCATGGGCAAGTCGTTACCTAAATTGGTTAAATACAATCATCATCAGCCCCACTGATCGCAAGCTATCCAAAACAGCGATTGTGATGATGGTTGGCATACCTCTATTTATCGGCTTAGGTTTTACCCAACTCAGTAGCGATGATGATATTCGTAACTTACAGCAAAGCCCTGATCGCATTGTCCAAGCCGAAAACCAGCTGAGGCAAATACTGAGTGGTGGCACTGACAATCAGTTTATTCTCGCCAGCGCTGATAGCGAACAAGGTTTATTATCTCAGCTTGAACAGACTCAATCACTATTATCCCAAGCAGTAGAGGCAAACGAGATACAAAGCTTTGTTAGCCTAAGCTCCTATTTACCTAGCAAGTTGCAACAGCAGCAAAACTATCAAGCATATCAGGCACTCTACCTGCAGCACTTAGATGACATTACTGCAGGACTTGGAATCGATGAATCCATTAAACCAGCGCTGCTCAAGCAACTTGAGCAAGCAAGCAGCCAATTCATCGAACCAAACGCAGTGCTTAACATTGCAGGTGATGATTTAGCGGCATTATGGTTAGCACCATCAGAACACTCTCAAAGCCAGCAATATGGCAGTATTATCTTACTCGGCGGGATTAATGATTTAACAGCGTTAACACAACGAGTTAATGACAGCCAATTATCTATTACTGTAGTAGATAAAGTCGGTGAAATTTCTCAATTAATGAGCCAGTTTCGGTTCATTACATTGCAATTGTTGGCCCTGGTTTGCGCCATCGCTATTGTTATCTTTAGTGTAAGATTTGGTCTTAAATTGGCGGCAGCGATTGTGCTGGTTCCAGTCAGTTCCATTCTACTGACCTTAGCCAGTTTGGGAATTGTCGGTTCGCCATTAAGTTTGTTCCACGCGTTGGCATTAATTTTAGTGCTCGGTATTGGAATTGATTACAGTTTATTTTTTGCTTCGGTAAAACAGCATAAGAAGGCAGGGGCTAATGGAGTGATGATGGCAGTCTTTATGTCGGCTTGCTCAACATTGCTCGCTTTTGGATTGTTAGCACTCAGTCAAACCAATGCGATACATTATTTTGGCTTAACATTGTTGTTTGGGATCGGGTTTACCTTTTTACTCGCACCACTTATCAGTTTCATAACAAGAGAAGTTACCCAATATGGAAAGTAACCCATTCGGCACTAGCATGGATGAAAACAGTGCAAACTTACCTCAACATCTGCACGTCGATGTAGTGATTATAGGCGCAGGCCCTTCTGGCGCAGTAGCGGCTAGCTTATTACACCAGCAAGGCAAATGCGTATTGGTTGTAGAAAAGCAGCACTTCCCTCGATTCTCTATTGGAGAAAGTTTATTACCTTGCTGCATGCAATTTATTGAACAAGCCGGCATGTTGCCAGCGGTTGAAGCGGCGGGATTTCAATTTAAAAATGGCGCAGCATTTCGCCGAAATAATCAGTACACGACTTTTAATTTTACTGAAAAATTTACTCCTGGTCCTGGCACCACCTTTCAGGTACAACGAGGCCAGTTTGATAAGATATTGGCAGATACAGCGGTATCGCAAGGGGTAGAGATTCGCTATGGCCATAGTGTTAATGCTATCGACTTAGGCGAAAACCAACATGCCTCACCAGTGCTAACGGTGACTGATGAGCAAGCAAACAGTTATCAAATTACGGCACAATATGTACTTGATGCCAGCGGTTTTGGTCGAGTGCTTCCAAGGTTATTAGATCTTGAGCAAGCATCTAGCCTGCCTTCACGCAGTGCAATATTCACTCATATTGACGATAATATTACTGATGCAAATTTTGACAGAGAAAAAATTCTCATCAGCGTCCATCCGACACAAAAAGATATTTGGTATTGGCTTATTCCGTTCAGTAATGGCCGCTGCTCAATTGGGGTGGTCGCAGAGCCTCACTTAATTGAACATCACCAAGGTGATTTAGAGCAGCAATTATGGCAACTGATTAACGAAGAGCCTGGTTTAAAAGCGTTATTAAGCCAAGCTAAGGTCGTGCAAGAATGTGCGACGTTAAAAGGTTATTCAGCCAATGTGTCAACGTTAGCCACGCCTCAATTTGCACTATTAGGTAATGCTGGTGAGTTTTTAGATCCGGTATTTTCATCCGGTGTCACCATTGCCATGCAGTCAGCACAAATGGCTGCAACGACATTAGTGAAGCAGCTCGATGGCGAACAAGTTGATTGGGAGCAAGATTATGCCAAGCCCTTAATGCTTGGCGTAAATACCTTTAGAACTTATGTTCAAGCTTGGTATGACGGACGCTTCCAAGATGTGATTTTTTACGACGATCCTAATCAAACCATTAAACAAATGATTTGTTCCATCCTCGCAGGTTACGCTTGGGATACGAACAACCCTTTTGTTAAAGATTCTGAGCGCCGACTCAATATGATTGTTGATTTGTGCCGTGAACAAACTATAGCGAGTTAATCATGCGTCAATTAATGCCAGCCATAGGAATACTACTCGTCATGTTAACCACAGGCTGTAGCCACCAGCTACAGCGACAAACTTGCGTAAAGCTGACGCCAGAAGTGAATTATTGCTTGGCACCTTTGTTACAAAGCAGCTCCAATAGCGAGCAAGCGTTAAGTCAGAAGATTAGCTTTACCCATGGTGAAAAGCATCACGAACTACTCACAGAACTTGCATTAGACACCTCAGATATGACCTTAGTCGGCCTTGCTCCAATTGGACAGCCATTATTTACGGTCACCTATAACGGCGGTGAAGTGTTAAGCCAACAGAACGTGTTAATGGGTGAAGATTTTAAAGCTGAGTATTTAATGGCAATTATGCAGCTGATATATTGGCCTCATGAGCAGGTCAATGGCTATTTTAATCAAGGTGAAATGATTGACTTTGATTGCCAACAACCACGATGCAGTGCGTTAATGGTGAATGAAAAACACGCGATTACAATTGATTACTCCGATGATAACCCTTGGAAATCCAATGTGAGCTTACATTTTCCAGCCGCGAATATCACCCTAGTGATTACGCCATTGCTATAATGCAAAAATGTTGAGCCAGCAAAGTGCTATCTGGCTTTTCTAACATCACTGAATTTGAGATGAAACATTAACTATGAGCTGTGCCATAGCAATTACACAAATCGGGCTTTGTACGCCACTAGGCAATAGCAGTGAAGACGTGCTGCAAAACTTGCTATCAGCAAGCACTGACGCCATGGTGCTGCGTGATGACTTGCTGTTTAATGCAAGCACACGAGTCGGCGCCATTAATAATGCTAACCTTTTGGACATTCCTGCTGAATTGACGCAATTTGATTGTCGTAATAATCAATTGCTTTACACAGCCGCAGCCTCAATAACAGCCGATATCGAGCACGCTAAAAAGCAATACGGTGCAGATAGAGTGGCAGTGGTGCTAGGCACCAGCACATCAGGCATCTCGAAAGGCGAGGCAGCCCTAGCCTATCATCAACAACATGGTGAATTTCCACCTAGCTATCATTATGCCCAACAAGAGCTTGGCAGCACGAGCGACTTTTTGCGTCAGCTATATCAATTAAGCGGCCCTTGTTACACAGTTTCTACGGCATGTTCATCGAGTGCCAAAGTATTCGCTAGTGCTAAGAGATTACTTTTAGCTGACTTATGTGACGTTGTTATTGTTGGCGGTGTGGATAGTTTATGTCAATTAACGTTAAACGGCTTCAATGCCTTAGAGTCAGTGTCTAAAGGCTTATGTAATCCCTTTAGCCAACACCGTGATGGAATTAATATAGGTGAAGGTGCCGCCTTATTTGTGCTGAAAAAAGCTCAGGAGGATGCGCAATCACGCTCGAAATCTCAGGTCTATTTAGCGGGCATTGGCGAGTCATCAGACGCTCACCATATTTCAGCGCCCCACCCTCAAGGCTTAGGTGCAATTAGCGCAATGCAGGCAGCACTTGCCGATGCCAGTATCACTTCTGCACAAATTTCTTACGTTAACTTGCATGGTACAGCAACGCCTAAAAATGATGCGATGGAATCCTTAGCCATGCAGCAAGTTTTTAATTCAAGCAATAACAACGAAGCGGCAAGCATCCCTTTATGTAGCTCGACAAAACCCTTAGTTGGCCATTGTTTGGGCGCTGCTGGCGCCATTGAGGCGGCTTTTTGTTACTTATTGCTCAGTGACGCTAATCAGCAGCAACAATTACCGCCGCACGTATGGGATCAGCAACAAGACATGAATAACCCGATATTGCCATTCGTTACTCCAGGACAATCAGCCGAGCTCACATTCATCATGAGTAACTCGTTTGCCTTTGGCGGCAGTAATGCCAGTGTTATTTTTGCAAAAGCGGAGCATTAAAATGACTGAGCAACAGACCAAGCAAATCGCTCCTGAAACATTGCTATCGCAAGATATATCAGCCTTTGTGCCTCATAAAGCACCGATGATATTAGTGACACGCATTATTAAACATCAACCTGATAGCCTCACCACTGAAGTTGAGATCACTGAGCAAAGCGCTTATTTCAGTCAACAATTGAATGGCGTCCCTAACTATGTTGGTATCGAATACATGGCGCAAAGTATTGCCGCATTAGCAGGCGTGGAAGCGCACCTTATTGAAGATAAAATTCGAGTCGGCTTTTTATTGGGCACCCGTAAACTGAGCATGATGCAGCCAACGTATCTGCTCAATAACACATATCAAGTTGATGTGACTCGTTTATATCAAGAAGCATCAGGACTTGCGGTGTTCGATTGTCAAATTACTCTTGATAATGAAATCATTGCCTCAGCCAATGTTAATGTATTTCAGCCTCAAGATACCCAAGCTTATATCAATGAAACCTTATCGACTTAGGCTCGATATCAGTGACGAGCGTACTATGAACACAACGATTAATGTAAACCTGCAGTCCCTACGGAGAAACAATGACAACAACAAATAGAGTCCTAGTGACAGGTTCAAGTCGTGGTATAGGTAAAGCCATCGCGCTCAAACTTGCAGCGCAAGACTTTAATATTGCCATCCATTTTCACAGTAACACTGCAGCGGCACAGCAAACTCAATCAGAAATCCAAGCCTTGGGTGTCGAAGCCAGTTTAATTCAATTTGATGTAGCAGACCGACAGGCTGCGAAGCTGCAAATTGAAGCTGATATTGAACAACATGGCGCTTATTACGGCGTGATTTTAAATGCAGGTATCACCAAAGATACTGCTTTCCCGGCAATGACAGAAGATGAATGGGACAGTGTTATTCACACCAACTTGGATGGATTTTATAATGTCATTCAGCCAACCATTATGCCAATGATCCAAGCTCGTAAAGGCGGTAGAATCATCACTATGGCATCAGTTTCTGGCATCGCTGGTAATCGAGGTCAAGTGAATTACAGCGCATCAAAAGCTGGACTTATCGGAGCGACAAAAGCACTGTCTTTGGAGCTTGCCAAACGCAAAATTACCGTCAACTGTATCGCACCAGGGTTAATTGAAACCGACATGGTTAGCGACTTCCCTAAGGACATGGTTAATCAAATCGTACCGATGCGCCGTATGGGTAAAGTGAATGAAATCGCCGGGCTCGCCAATTTCTTAATGTCTGAAGATGCAGCCTACATTACTCGCCAAGTGATTTCGGTCAATGGAGGCATGATATGAGCCATAGAGTTGTTATCACAGGTATTGGCGGTATTTCAGCATTGGGCCAAGACTGGCCAACTATCGCTAAACGGCTACAAGATAAATACAACTGTGTGGTCACGATGACTGAGTGGGATAAATACCCTAATCTCAATACTCGTCTTGCCGCGCCAATAACCGATTTCGAGCAACCCAAGCATTACTCTCGGAAAAAAACCCGTTCCATGGGACGTGTCTCAATCATGGCAACGCGTGCCAGTGAAATTGCATTAGAAGATGCAGGCTTACTCGACGATCCGATTGTGTCATCAGGAGATATGGGCATCGCTTACGGCTCATCAACTGGCAGTACAGACCCCATTATTGGTTTTGGCGACATGCTGAAACATGGCGATATGTCCGGCATCAATGCCACTAGTTATATTCGTATGATGGCCCATACTACCGCAGTCAATGTCGGCGTATTTTTCGGCCTAAAAGGCCGAGTGCATACCACAAGTAGCGCTTGCACTTCAGGAAGCCAAGCAATTGGCTACGCCTATGAAGCCATTAAGTTTGGACTGCAAAAACTGATGCTTGCAGGTGGCGGTGAAGAACTTTGCCCAACAGAAGCTGTAGTATTTGATACTTTATTTGCCACCAGCACGAAAAATGACTCACCAACAACGACACCAAGACCATTTGATCGTCAGCGCGACGGTTTAGTTATTGGAGAAGGCGCTTGCACCTTAGTGCTTGAGCAGCTTGAACACGCTGAAGCCCGTGGCGCTAAAATTTACGCGGAGCTCGTTGGGTTTGGCACTAATTCAGACGGGTTGCATATCACTCAACCCAATGCAGAAACAATGGAAGTGGCGATTCGATTGGCTATAAAGGATGCAGCAATCGCACCTGAGCAAGTGGGTTATATCAATGCCCATGGCACTGCAACTGATCGAGGCGATATTGCAGAATCACAAGCAACTTACGCAGTATTTGGTTCACACACCCCGATATCATCATTGAAAAGCTATACAGGGCACACCTTAGGTGCATGCGGCGCACTCGAAGCTTGGGTCAGTATAGAAATGATGAATGCAAATTGGTTTGCACCCAGCTTAAACCTTGATGAAGTTGACCCTGAGTGTGCACCATTAGATTACATTCAAGGCGAAATTCGCTCTATCAGCACTGACTATGTCATGAGTAACAACTTCGCCTTTGGCGGGATTAATACTTCGCTTATTTTTAAACGTTGGCAGGGATAAGACGCTTACCTAACGTACATGTAATTGTTGTAAACATTGTAGGTAGGACGTCGGCTTTACTCTTAACCATTTTGAGTAAAGCCATTTCTCACCTTTTATGACAGGCATTCCTTGATGTAAAGATAAGGGTAAAGGCCCATAACTATTGTCGGTATTATTAAACACAACCAACCGTTTTTGTTTTGATCGCACCGATTTCGATAACCTTGGAAAGTGCGTGTCTCCCCCTTGCTCAACATCATTAAGGTAAATTAAAACGGTTTTGAATCGTTGACCGCCATCTTTTAAAGCTTGTTCGCTGCCTTTATCGTTTGGGTGAAAAAAATCATAATGTGGCTTATATTCTTCCCCAACCTCATATTTAAGAACATTACTTAACTCACCGTTTTCGATAGGGATGTTGAAGTAAGCAGCGATTTTCATCTCAATGTTAAGTAGCACCCAATCATTCGCAGTAGGCGCTAGTTGAGCCACAGAGCCCGTTCTAACATTACTCACAATATTTGAGCCACTCTCGCCATCAACAACCATAGAGCGCTTAAGCTCGCAAAGTGCGCAGTTTTTTAGCCACAAACACTCAAAGTCAGTTAAGAAGTCATCAACATAAAATAAGTTAATCTCAGGCGCTACCGATTCATACGTTAACTTAGAAAGGTCAGCCCTACGGATATCATTAAAGTCTAATAACGCTTCTTCATTGTCAGAAATTAAACCAAGTGACTCAGTTAACTGATTCACCTCTGAAATATGACGATTCTTCGTTAAAATCTGACTAGCTTTAGCAACAACGCCCTGTTGTAAATACAAATTTGCAGCAGCAATAATTGCCGCGTGATCGCCTTGTTTAAAGGCACTAAACAGATATGGTCGGAAGTCCACTCCCACCTCAGGGTGAAAATACAATATAAAAGCGGCTTTAAAATTAGCACCAGCAACCTTCCCTTTGCACAGTTCAAAAAGGTACTTTAAACCTATTTGTGGAGATTGCTTTAACAACAAGTCAGCCTTCATCAATAACGCTTCTTCGATAGCTAAATCAACCAAAGGTTGAAGCAACTCATCTGCCTTTGAAAAACGCTTATCTAGAATCAAAGCGTTTATCGTTTTTAATGCTTTTCTTGAATCTTCGCTTAAGGACATAAACTTCTTAATGATGTTAAACTGAACAATCAATACAGCTTAATGAAAAAACGATTAAGTACAACTTTGCAGACAAATAAAATTAGAAGAAATTAGAACCTTACTAAATAAATCAATGCGTTCACCATTAACTTCCAGTCATAAGGATATGTCATGAAACCAATGTGCTTATTGCCAATAGCCCTAATTGCCAGCTTCAGTTTACTCAGTCCAATCGCTCAGGCTGATACTTATACAAAGGAAGAATACCAACAGATATTTGCAGGTGATGATACCTATAAACAAGAGCAAGCCATTGAGTCTATTTTCTTCGTTGGTTTGAATGATCCCAGTACCTACCAATCGATTAAAACCAAGATAGATACCTTATTACCATCGGCCAAAGATAAGCATGTCATTGATAATATTGCCTGGTTAATAAAGGGGCTTGGCTATTCTGGCGATCCTCAATTTCGTGAATACCTAAACCAACTGGCACAAGGTGATACTCATAAGAAAATCCGTAAATACGCCAAACGTGCACTAGCTGACTTATCAAAATTCGAGCAGTGGAACCCGATTTTACAAGACAAAAGTCAATACAACCCCGAGCAATCACATCGAACTAATGTATATGCCGCAGCACTACGTAGTGACAACCTTGAGCTGATGAGAACGACGGCAAAACGTATCGCAAATGAGCGATTATTTGATAATTACATGCTGCAACAACTGGCTGCACAACTTAGCCCTATGCGTTTAATCGACGACAATAAGCTAGCCATAGATACTTACGCTTGGATAACACGCGCGCTAGCGACCTCAGGTAATGAAGACTTTAAAGCTGATGTGGAAGCCGTCGCACAAAATGCAAAACAGAAAAAACTACGCAAATACGCCACTAAATATTTAGCGAAGTTTTATTAAGCCCATTGATTAGTTATGCATGGGCGTTAATCCCTAAGCAATAAGCGGTAAGTCATAAACAATTTGTCATCAACATTAGTTATAGAGCATGACCACTTCATGCTCTTGTTATTAACAACCTTGATCTTTATAATGCATTAGAATAATCTTATTGAACAAAATCTAATGCAAATCAAAGTGAGGTTCTAATGGTCACGGCAAGCACAACTTCGATTTCGGTAAATACCAAGCTGACAGGGGCACAAGCCACTGCAATCTGTTGGGAGTTAATTAAGCATGGTGCAATGCTAATTGATGTACGAAACCCTGATGAATTTGCGAGTGGCCATTTACCACAAGCCATAAACGTGCCGTTAACTGAATTACCGGTTTGGCTTGATGCCCATCATGTAGAGCAGCAATTTGTCGTATATTGTGGCGCCGGGATAAGAGCGCAAAAGGGTTGCGATATATTCGAGTCTAAAGGGTTCAATTGTGCAGTAAATGGTGGAGCAATGAAGGACTTACTGTGCTGCGAATCTTTAAGTCAGTAATCTAGTGAAGGATACCCTCAGCTAGGCCTATACGACGTGGTTGTGTCCTTGAATAATACCTAACGATTCTCTAAGAATTAGTAACTAAAATATAAGCCACTAAACGTAGCGCAGAGCTTACCTGCGCAATGTAATTGCACCTCAAGCTTAACCTTCGCTTTTTTACCATTATTAATTGCTTCGAAGACACTCATATCGGGTAACCCCGTCTCAGAAGAAGCTGATTTATCAGTCAGTGATTCTGGCCAAATCACTGTCACTATTGGCGCTTCGGTTACAGGAGCCAAATATCGAATGTTTGCATCGGCTAAAACAATATTACCTTCTACTCCAGCCAAGCGTTGTTGTAACCACAACATTCCCCACCCCGTTAGGGTCATTAAGGTATAAATACTGCCAGCAAACATAGTTTGATGAAGGTTAATATTGGGAGAAAGTGGCGCTGTAACAGTAAAGCATTGATTGTCAAAACTGAGCGGAGTAACTTGCATAAACTGACTCACAGGAATGGTTTGATACCACGTCTGCGTTAACTCATTAAGTAAAACCGCTATCCTGGATGAGCCAGTATTCATGATGCCTTTCCGTTATACCTGAAGATTAAAGGTAACTGGACCATCATTGAGCAATTCAACTTTCATATCTGCACCAAACTCACCCGTTTGCGTCACCACGCCTTGCTCTTGGCAATAGGCAACAAAAGCTTCATACAACTCATTAGCTTGTTCAGGGGTTGCAGCAGAAGAAAAGCTAGGACGTAACCCGCGGCCAGTATCAGCTGCCAAGGTGAATTGAGACACGACTAACAGTTCGCCACCTACCTGTTGCGGGTTGAGGTTCATCTTGCCATTTTCATCACCAAAAACACGGTAAGCCATCACTTTTTTAGCCAACTTACGCATTTTTTCTAAGTCATCATCTTTTTCAACACCAAGTAGCACTAATAAACCTTTATTGATGCTACCTGTGACATGCTTATCATCATCACGATGAACGGTGACACTGGCATGTGCCACCCGTTGAATTAACCCAATCAAAGTTACTTCCTATTAATCGACCCGAGAAAGCCGATATTCTACAAGATTATGCGCCCGTGTCAGGCTTAATCACAGGAATAGGTTTGATCAAGTGCTCAGAACCTTTAGGTAAAGATTTTCCCACTTGCTTTAAACCTTCATCGGTCCACAACATAAAGCGACGTAATTCTTCAACTTGAATAGAATCAACAAATGTCGCAGCACCTTGAACCTGAATCACACCGCCATTTTCACGAACAACAAACTTTGCAAAATTAAGCTTTTGGTTTAATGAACCAATCAAAACCAACAGTTCTTTACTGCCGTGTAATTGCGGGTGAACGGCAAATAAACGGTTCGTTAAAATGCGGTCTATTCCCTTTTCACTCATACTTGGTTGCAATACAAATTGATTATCGCCAAATTGCACAGCCACACTGGTAGGGCTGAGTTTAGTCGCTAAATAACTAGACTTAATCAATGCGTTATAAAGCGCATCAGCAGCTTGTTGGTCCGTCATTCCTGTCATGTCAATGCTGGCAGGGGCAGCAGATACAACACTTTCTGAAGTGTTATTATCTGTTGTTGCACAAGCCGATAAACCTAATACACATGCCGCTAAAATCAATTTTTTCATTTGCTTTCCTTATAGAATACAGACTGCACTACTGCCATAGCAGTAGGCTTTCATTGTGACTTCTGCTATTGAATGACATTTATAATTACCCCAAATGGGAGCGAAAAAGTCAGGCCACTTGCCCATGATAATGACAGAAGCCCAACAAAATTACTTAATATTTTGCTGATATACGCTTTATTAGACCCTTAGCAATCACGTTTTATTAGATGCCTGAGTGTTAAAAGTAGACGCTGCTTGATTACTCTTTTCTTGCTCACTTGCAGCGATACCATTGCTGTCATCACTGGCTTGCACCTCACTATTTTCCGAAGTGCTGTCAGCCAACATGTCTCTTTGTAAATATTCTGGCATTGCAGCGGTAATTTCAGCGCCAAGTAACACGATCATCCAAGACACATAGACCCAAACGAATAAGATAGGAATCGTCGCCAGAGCCCCATAAATGGCCTCATAACTCGGAAACTGAGTCACATAAAACGCGAATCCTTTCTTACCTGCTTCAAACAGCATTGCCGCAACGATAGCCCCAAGTAGCGCATGTAAAAATCGAACTTTTCTATTAGGAACAACCATATATAAAAGTAAGATTGATGCTACAGAAAACAACATTGGTAAACGCTCAACCAGCCAAGTCATCAGCCCTGAAATTTCTGCCATTTCAAATACTTTAAGTGACACGACATATGAGGTTGCCACTAAACTTGCCCCAATTAACACTGGACCTAAGGTCAGTACCATCCAATACATCGAAAAAGACACCACATAAGAGCGGGTCTCTGTGGTACGCCAAATATTGTTTAATGCTTTATCAATGGCAGAAATCAACATTAACGCTACGACCACTAACGCAATGACACCGACAAACGTGCCTTTCGAAGCATTTTCAACAAATTCATTGATATAGATTTGTACTGTGTCACCCGCTGCAGGTAAAAAATTGTCATAAATAAAACTTTCAATCTTGCCGCGGATCCCCTGAAATACAGGAAAAGCAGACAGCATCGACATGGTCACAGCAACCATTGGAACTAACGACAGTAAGGTGACATAAGTTAAATGACCTGCTTTAACGTTAATTTGATCTTCAACCACACGTCGCTTTACATGGACGATAAATTTCCAAATACTGAGATTAATATTTTTTAAATACGCTACATCTATCTTATTTGTCACAATTTTCTCTGATTATTTATTTTCAATTACCGAGTTAACTTCGTACAATGTTATAACACGATAGTTACACTCCAAGGGAGTTTTTTAATGTCTCAACAAGGTTCAGCTGGCAATGTCATCGCCGCCATTGCCAGTGTTTTCTTCCCAGGCTTAGGGCAACTCGTTCAAGGCCGTATCATTGCTGCAATTTTATTCTTCGTGATCACTGCAGTGTGTTATTTCTTCTGGGTACTTATTATTCCCGCCATCATTGGAGCGGTGTTTCATCTTTGGAGCATCATTGATGCTGCCATGTTTAAAGCAGATTAATTTAACGACAACATTTAAGAGAGCATAAGATGAAGAAATGGATATCACTTGCCTTCCTTAGCGCAAGCTTGTTACTAAGTGGCTGCCAAAGCGCCTATTACGGTGCAATGGAAAAAGTTGGCTATCACAAGCGTGACATCATGGTGGATCGCGTTCAAGAAGCAAAAGAGTCTCAAGAAGAAGCACAAGAACAATTCAGTTCAGCTCTCGAAGAGATGCAAGCACTACTCGCTTTCGATGGCGGCGATTTAGAAGACGCCTATAACAAAGCTAAAGATGAATATGAATCAGCTCAATCAGCAGCCGATGAAGTTGGTAGCCGCATTGATAAAGTTGAAGATGTGGCCGAAGCCTTATTCGAAGAGTGGGAAGCTGAAATTCAAGAAATCAGTAAAGCAAGCCTTCGTCGTAATAGCACTAATAAGTTAAACGAAACTGAGCGTTCGTATAATTCATTAGTCAAAGGCATGCGCCGTGCAGAAGCCAAAATGCCTCCGATTTTAACCGCGATGAAAGACAACATGCTGTACTTAAAGCATAACCTTAATGCCCAAGCCATTGGCGCAATTAAAGGCGAGTTTAATAGCTTACAGTCTGACATTTCTAGCTTGATTTCAGAAATGAATAAATCAATTGCTGAATCAAATAAGTTTATTGAGGCAATGGAAAAAGGCTAACTGCCACCATTGATATCATGAAGCATAAAATGGCGCTTGAAGACCTCTACCTTCGGCGCCATTTTTATTGAGCCTAGCTCGCCCTTTCGCCTAGTCCACAGTTATCGGGTAAGAAGATGTTAACTTAAACCGATTTGATTTATATTTCAGTTTGCCGCATTCAAGGTCGCTCTGTTAGTAGCAGTTTTTATATAAACGCACCATGTCTAAACGGTAATAAGCCTAAAATGGTAACAGGTATAAATGGCAACAGCATCGCAAGCTGCACCAATATGGAAGTCTACTCGCTACATACATTTAACCCGTAACGTCTTATATTAATTGCTAACTTTTTAATGCTTACTTTTATTAGTTTACTATGGTGGATTCAATGAGCAGCCTAATGCATACCATGCGCTTTTTTATACTGCCGATTATTATCACTTTTCTATCATTAGGCTTATTAGAACACTTTCAAACTCATTGGATTGATTGGCAAGATACCCTACATTTTGCACCTTATTGGTTATTGGCGGCATCTTCATTAATTTGTTTGCAATTTAATCGTAGTCGACTGTTTTATATAGGTTTGATGTTACTCACCTTTTACGCTTTGCAAAGTAACCGTCTGTTTTTATCGCCTGTCATTCATCAATTTTTACCGCTTTTTGGCACCTTGGTGATCACGCTATTTTGTTTTATTAAAGATCGCGGCGTCATCAGTGTGCACAGTTTTTATCGTATCGGTGGCATTGTTCTTTGTGGTTTAATCGCCTATTGCTGGGTGTATCTCACTGGCCAATACTCGGCAACGATTAGTCAATTTCAGCAAAGTATTGGGTTAACAATCGAGCAGTCCCCCTTGTATCTGCTCCCTATTTATCCACTGGCAATCATCTTACTGTGTAAGCTCAGTTGGAAAAGCAACTTAGCACAAACCAGCCTTGGTATTTGTTTACTGCTATGGCTGGGCTACTTTTTGGTGCCGACTAACCTGCCGTTATCTGTACTATTTAGCTGTATTGCGATTAGCTTTTTAATCACAGTCCTGTTCGACTCTTACTTTTTAGCTTATCGGGATGAACTCACGGGACTACCGTCACGTCGAGCCTTGTTTAATTTAAGCCTAGCTTTAGGCAGAAAGTACACGGTTGCTATGGTCGATATCGATCACTTCAAAAGCTTTAATGACACCTATGGGCACGATGTTGGTGATGATGTATTGAAATTAGTGGCGGTAAAGTTATCCAAAGTCACTGGTGGCGGCAAAACCTTCCGTTATGGCGGCGAAGAGTTCACGATTGTATTTCCCCGTAAAGACATAGAACAAGTTTACTCTCATCTTGATGATGTGAGGCAAAGTATTGAAGATTATGACATTGTGCTGAGAGATGAAAATAGAAAGAACAGCTCAAAGAAACAGCGTAATAAAGCCCCTGTAAAAAAGAAAACCGTCAACGTTACCGTCTCTATTGGCTGTGCCGAGCACAAACCTGAACACAGCTTTGAGCAAAGCATGAAACTGGCAGATAAAGCCCTGTATCGAGCTAAAGACAGAGGTCGTAACCAAGTCAGGTTTTAATACTCTGCACCACTTTTATCGTCATCACCGCTTTTATTCATCACAGCGTAGCGATTAGCTTTATTGGTGTTTGTCACAAGATTAACATTCAAAAAAGGCCAAAGCGCAAAACGCTTCGGCCTTTTTATTACACAAGTTTCAGACAAAGGTATTAACCAAGCTGACCTGCCACCATAAGCTCTCGGCTCTCAGGTATTTCATTGTACGACAATACATGTAAGCCTCTTGCAAATGCTAAAGCATAGCGGGCCAGTATCGGCCTAAGCTGTGGTGCAACCAACAACAGTGGACTATGTCCTTGCTCTTTAGCATCAGCTAAGATTTGCGGCATGCCTTGTTGCAACTGAGCCAGTAACGTTGGATCAACAGGGAAGCTATCCAGCGCGACCTGACCTTGCTGCTGCGATTGGGTTAAGGCGTTCATTAAGGTTTGCTCAAGCTCTGGCGCTAATGTCAGTACATTCAATTTGGGTTCAGCGCCAGCAATACTATGCACTATGTTATTTCTTAAAGCACAACGCACATCTGCAGCTAACAGCACTGGATCTTTACTGTTTTCACTGCAATCAAGTAGTGTGGTTGCAATTGTGCGGATATCTTTTAATGACACCTGCTCTTTCAGTAATAACCGATACACTTTTAACTGCACAATTGGACTTAACGCACCGTTAAACGCTTCCGCTAACTTGGGCGATTGCTTTGCCAAGCGATCACTGAGTGCCAACACATCATCGTGTTGCAACATGTCAGGCAAGTTTTCACGGATCAGCTTACTAACGTGTGTCGCTATCACAGTGGCATTGTCCACCACCGAATAACCTAAGTTTAATGCTCTCGCTTTAGCATCTTGGTCAATCCAAATCGCGTCCATGTTATAGGCAGGCTCTTTAGTAATGATTCCATCAATATCACCAAATACCGGCCCACTTTGAATCGCCATCAGTTTTTCAGCTTGCAACTCCGCTGTCGCTGTCGGGTTACCCATCATATTAATTTGATAAGCATTTGGCGCTAACGATAAGTTATCCCTCACCCGCACTTCTGCGAGTAAAAAGCCCGCTTGTTCAGACAAGGTGCGGCGGATCCCTGTTAGGCGTTTTTGTAACTCAGCGCCTTTAGTCCGCTCAACTAAATGCACTAGCTGATACCCCAAACGTACTTCAATCAAATCGGTATAAGGTAATGCATCCCAACTTGGTGGCGATGGTTCTGTAGTATTGCTTTCCAGTCGCTCTTCAAGCTTGGTTTCAACAATGGCGGGTTTATGCTGACTTTGCTTCCAAGAAGCAAAAGCCAATAAAGCAGCGAAAGAAATAAATACCATTCCAGGCATACCTGGCACTAAACCTAAAATCAGCATTACCAATGCTGCTGTTGCTAAGGTTTTTGGGTTTGCAAGCAGTTGCTTTTGCAACTGCTCAGGCATTTCTTCAGCATCCGAAACACGGGTTACAATAATCGCCGCTGCGGTAGCTAATAGTAATGATGGGATTTGAGCAACAAGACCGTCACCAATGGTCAGTAAGGCAAACGTCTTAAATGCATCAGCTGCGCCCATACCATGCATAAACACACCAATGGCAATACCACCAATAATGTTAATCAGCAGGATCAAGATGCCAGCAATAGCGTCACCACGCACAAATTTAGACGCACCATCCATCGAACCATAGAAATCTGCTTCTCGAGCAACTTCTTGACGTCGAACACGGGCTTGTTCTTGACTTAAAATCCCAGCATTTAAATCAGCATCAATTGCCATTTGCTTACCAGGCAACGCATCCAGAGTAAAACGTGCTGAAACCTCTGATATCCTTTCACCACCTTTGGTAATCACCACAAAGTTGATAATCATCAGAATTAAGAAGATCACGGCGCCTACGACATAGTTACCGCCAATCACCACCTCACCAAATGCTTGAATGACTTTACCTGCCGAGTCTCCACCATTGTGGCCTTCGATTAACACCACACGAGTTGAGGCAACGTTCAAAGTTAATCGCATTAAAGTGGCGAGTAGCAATATCGTCGGGAATACCGAAAACTCTAAAGGCCGACGTATGGATACACTGACTAGCAACACCATTACTGCAAGTACGATGTTAAACGTAAATAAAATATCCAACAGCCAAGGTGGCAATGGCAAGATGACCATCGCCAGAACGGCTAATAACATTATCGGAATACCGATGTAGCTTCGATTGCCAGTAAAGACTTGTGCAAACCAATTCATGGTTTAATGGTTCCTTTAATCATGTCGTAAATGGGGAGGAATATAAAAATGCGGCAATGGTTCAGGCTTCTCTTGGCTGCCTGTTCTTGCTGCTTTGATTTGCAACACGTAACTCAGCACATGCGCAATAGCGACAAACAATGCCGCTGGAATTTGTTGTTCAATCTTAGTGGAATAATAAATCGCACGAGCCAGTGCTGGGATTTCAATAATTTCAACCGCATTACGTTTTGCTACATCACGCATATAAAGCGCCAGTTCGTCCACTCCTTTAGCAATAACATAAGGCGCATCTGCTTTATCAGCGTCATAACGAAGTGCAACTGAATAATGAGTAGGGTTAACCAGTAATACATCGGCTTGTGGCACAGCAACATCAGCACGAGAGCGGCTAATTTTTTGCTGCATTTGGCGAATTTTAGCTTTAATTTCTGGCTTACCGTCTTGCTGTTTATGCTCATCTTTCACTTCCTGATGAGACATTTTTAGCTCGTTATGATGATGCCAATACTGATATGGCACATCGATAAATGTGATAATCAGCAGACCGACGCCTAAATAAAACATCCCAGTTGATATCGTATCAATGCTGTATTTAACGGCTTCATCTACTGGCAGCTGACTACTTGCCATAATGCCTTGCAAGTTACTCTGCAAAAAATACAGCATGATGCTGACTAGCAAAGTGATTTTTAAGACCGATTTAACCAACTCCACCAATGATTTAATTGACACCATTCGCCCTAAGCCAGCAATGGGATCAATACGGCTATATTTGAAGAAGGCATTTTTAATACTAAATAGCGGCCCACCAGGTAATGCGCCTGCAATCATGCCGATAGCGGCCACTAAGATAAATAACGGCCCAAGAAGATGTAGAATTCCGACAATCGCAGCCCCCATATGCATTTCTAGCATTTTGGGCTCATTTAACTGCTCTTTAGTGAGATTCATATTGAAGCGAGTAATTTCGGCCATTTCACTGCCTATCCACTCGGCGCTGCTCGTTAGCATGACAGCGCAACCAATGATCAGCGCTGATGCGGCTAAGTCTTTGGAGCGTGGAACTTGCCCTTGCTCGCGGGCTTTTTTGAGTTTTTGTGGTGTTGCCTGTTCAGTTTTACTTTGGCCGGTATCTTTATTGCTCATCACTAGCCCCCGATAAACTGATGCATGCTAGATAAAGCATCGAGGCAAATGTCACTATAGCGACTAGCAAGGCCGCTAAACGAAAAGAATACGCACAGCAGCCCCATTAACATCGACATAGGAAAACCTAAGGCAAACACGTTTAATGAAGGCGCAGATTTACTCAACACACCAAAAGTTAAATTAACCATCAACATGGCGACAATCGCAGGTAAAGCCAGCATAAATGCGGCCGCAAATAACCAGCCAACTCGCTCAACCAGTCCCATTAAAGGCAACTCAAATATGCCCATGCCAATTGGCCACAAATAAAAGCTATCAACGATAACGCCAATAGCAACTAAGTGACCGTCTAACGCTAAAAATAATAACGTGCCATACAGTAAAAACCATTGACCAAGAATAGGATTAGAGTTGCCGTTAGCAGGGTCGTTCATAATGGCCATTGCCAAGCCCATTTGCATTGACATCATCGCGCCCATCTTGGTCATTACACTGATCATGATCAGTAAAAATAATGCCAACATAAAGCCAACAAGCAATTGCTCAACGGCCAATAACGCAGCCCCTATTGAGATAGCGTCAACGGCAGGCACTGGGGGTAAAATTGGCGCCACTAGAGCACTCAACAGCATGGCAAATAGCAGTCGTATTTTGACCGGAATATAGTTACTGCTTAAAAAAGGCATCACAATAAATGCCCCCATAAACCGACAAAATGGCCACCAAAATGAGCCAATAAAAGCACTGATTTGTACCGATGTTAACGACAACATCAGTTGCTATCTACCCAGTCAAAATTCAGCGGCTCAGCCATGCTAAATGCGTTCATCTACTCGCCTAACCAATCACATGGGGAATACTGAAAAATAGCCGCTCAAACAAGTCACTGATTTTCATCAACAACCACTCACCTGCAAATAAGACCATCAACAGCGTTAACACTAAGCGAGGTAAAAAGCTTAATGTTTGCTCATTCACTTGGGTCGCCGCTTGGAACACAGCGACAATCAGTCCCACAATCAAGCCTGGCACGACCAATACGCCCACCATCATCACCACTAAAAATATCGCTTCAGCAAAAAATGACGTTAGCTCGTTTACATCCATCTTATTGCTCCCGCAGGTGGCCGCTTCAGCTGTTCAATCATCTGATTTGTACTGGTCATTAAAATCCATGCTAGATGTATCATCGTCTACCCTAGCTAGCCAAAGCTGCCTGTTAACGTACCCACAGTCATTGCCCAACCATCCACTAACACGAACACCATGAGTTTAAATGGTAGAGATATAATCAATGGCGACAGCATCATCATCCCCATCGACATCAAGACGCTCGCAACCACTAAATCAATCACTAGAAAGGGAATATAAAGTAGGAAGCCAATTTGAAATGCTGTTTTCAGCTCGCTCAATACAAATGCAGGCATCAAAACAAAGAAGGGGATTTCGTCTGCGGTTAATGTCACTGGCTCATTAGCAATTTTTAGCATTTGCTCTAAATCTGTTTCACGAGTTTGCGCCAACATAAATTGTCGTAAAGGCACTTCTGCCCTCACAATCAATTCTGTTAATTCAATTTCACCCTTGTCATAGGGTAAAAATGCATCTTCATAAATCACATCACCAACGGGGCGCATAATAAAAATAGACATGACTAAAGCAATGCCAATTAACACTTTATTAGGTGGACTTTGTTGTAAGCCCAACGCCTGTCTCAAAATTGCTAACACAATGATAATTCGAGTAAAGCTTGTCATCATCATCAACATCGCAGGTAAAAAACTTAGCAAGGTCATCATGGCTAAGATTTCTAATTTGACGTTCACGGTTTGCGACTGGTCGCCGTCCGCTAAAGTGAATAAGGTTAATCCATCATTAGCATAAGCACTGGGTGCTAATAGGCATAACAGAAGCAGGATGACACGAACCATATTAGTCGTTTGCTCCAGTTAAGCTTATCGCTTCCACTTCAAGCAATCTCACACCATATCGGCCATTCACTTCAACCACTTCACCACGACCTAACAAAGCACCATTAACACGAATATCCAATGGTTCGCCTACCATGCGATCCAATGCAACAACGTCGCCTTCTCCCATTTGGGTTAGCTCACCTAAAGACATTTCTGTACTCGCTAATTCCAATGTCACTTGCACTGGTAACTGGTGAAAAAATGACATCTCTTTTAAGGTTTTAGCCTTTGGAGCAGGTTGTGGCTCTGCTAGGGTATCTTCTAATAACAGATCATCATCAAGTAAGAATTCATCATCTTGTAAAAGTATATTTTCAGGCATGGGTAGAGTCCTCTGGGTGAAACGCTTCCTGGGTAAGTTTGGCGACCATTTGTCCATCATCATTATGAACAGTGGCATAAAATAGGGGTCTGCGACCGATAGTCACTGGGCAGCGAGAATGCAAACTCATCGGTAAAATATCACCGACTTTCAAGCCTTCTAATGACGTCACAGGCATTAATTGATGACCAATTTCTAACGTGGCTTTTATCGGAATTTGTCTTAAACGCTGACTTAATTGGCTATTGAGGTTTTCAGCAGCTTGATATTCACTTGGCTGTTCAGCCATCAATCCCAAAGCAAATTCTGTCATGCATAACATCATTGGCGGGCCAACATGCTCTGCTGGAAAGCTCAGAGTCCAAGCAAGAGGCACCTCTAATGGCGTGGTATTCACCACCAATTCAAGATCTAAGCCGTCGTCATCGAGTTCAGTTATCGGTAAAACGTCCAACGCAGAACGCAATAAACGCTTCACCAAACGAAACTCAGACAAACTAGGCGCCCGTAAAGGTGACTGTAACGGGCTAGAGAAACTACCGTAATAACCGCTAGCTAACTGATCTAACGTACATTTATCAATTCGCCACCAAGCCAGTGGAGTTCGGCGGTAACTCATCAAAAACCACGCGTGGTTTAAGTCAGGTGTTACTGTATTCAGATCGGTTGAAAGCGATACTTTTGACAATGCGTGATGACCTTGGCCAATAATCGGCCCTAATAAGTCATTTATATTGTCGAGCAGTGTTCTATGGCAACGCTCTAGCTGCAATACTAGTCGGCTGCGTGCAAGTTTCTCTTGAACTAACGCAACGGTTCTCACTTTTGGAAGCTGCTGCTTCTTAATCAAACTTGCTTTAGCTGTGGTTTTCATTTTAATTTAAAACTCACTTAACTATAAAATATCCATAAATTAATAACCGTAATAATATGTATCAAATTTATATTATCACCCACACGCAACTGAACTAAAAACGACCACCTTATTAATATACAAACAATTCAGGCGACATTTCTTTGGCAAACAAATATATTTTGACAACCAAATATAATAAATCAGCTAGTAGTACATATAACAACGACCACAGAAACAGATAATCAAAACAAATAAACAACAACACTTAAATAATAAACAAACCCCAAATATAAAAACAAAAAAATAAATATTATTACAAAGCGACTATAATCGTAAAAAACTTTAAATTTATTTTAAAATAACAAAAATTAATTTTTAAAATAAATAAAATCATATACTTAAAAACCAGATAACTGTGTCTAGTTTCTATATAACTTAGAGGAATCAGTATTTCGGCAAGATACTACATCATTTAAATAACGAAAGACAATGACATATATATGAACAAACAATAAAGCTTGCACTATTTAAAACTTTTTATAAAAATTCATTTTAATCATTTTTCTTTTAGTGTTTAATACTGCAAAACTTTATTACGTTACAGACATAACAAATAAAAATAGGATGTTAGTAATTGAAAAAAATAATACTGATTACAATTATCGCATTTATTTTTCCGCTTAAATCGTATGCAGGAGTAATAGAGAATAAATATCAAACCAAGATGGAAAAATCTTCTTGGGAGTTCAGTGGAAATATATTTCACTGTGAAATAAGCCACCAAGTGGATGGGTTCGGAGACTTTATGCTCACCGCCACGCCTGGTGACGAGTTATTCATTAGTTTAACTGCTGACTGGCTGAGCCTGCGTGATCATGCCAGCGAAATAATAATTGAATCTTCTTCATGGCAGCAGCAGAACAACGCCGCTTTTGCACAATCAGAACTAAACTGGCAAGGTCATACCGCTAAAACGAGCCGAAACAGCGCAGCTTTTTTAGAGGCCTTAGAGCAAGGGCTGACGTGGCAAGTCAATATTGATCCAGGTAAAAATATCAAATATAAGGTGAATTCTTCACCCGTTTCTACTCGTGCCATCGTAAGAGAATTTAGATTATGTAAGCAAAACCTGCTGCCTAAGCCTTTTTCCTATGTACGCAGAGTGGATATGCAGTTTAATAGCAACTCGACACATCTATCTCCTGAGTACGAGCAGGATTTAATCGCAATTGCTCGCTATATTGCGGCTGATGACAATGTCACAGAAGTCCTTATCGATGGGCATGCTGATGCATCAGGAGATCACTTCGTGAACTTGCAATTAAGCAAGGAGCGCGCCTATGAAGTTCAAGCAAGATTAATTGAGCTTGGCGTGCCCAATACAATGATTCAAGTGCGCCATCATGGCACAAGAAACCCCATTGCCAGTAATAATAGTGCCCAAGGACGTGAGCTGAACCGTCGCGTTATGGTGAGATTAGTTAAAACGAATAACCTTACCGCTCTCAAAACGCAGAAGGCCAGTCGATGAGTCAGCAATACTCAATCCAGTTGGTCGATTGCCAACTGTGTGAAACCGCTGCCGCATTATTGCTAAGCAATGGTTTTCAGTTATGGAGCAATCACCAGCCATCGCCTTGGCTGAATCTGGTGAATTTATCAGATTGTGAACCTGAACAAGTAGCACAGCGTTTAGCCATGTACCCGAGTAAGAATCAGATTGCCTTACTTGATCCAGAACAAACCGAATTGGCTAGTATTGCAATGCAGTCAGGAGTGCAAGATTATCTGTTGCAGCCGATTGATAATCAACAACTTATTGCACTGTTAACCCGTCTAAAAACTTTAGATAAAATTGATTCAGACATCGTTGCATCATCCGCTGTCAGTCGTCAATTATTGATGCTTGCTCAACGTGCAGCAATCACCAATGCTACGGTATTATTGACTGGTGAAAGTGGTACAGGTAAAGAGCCATTAGCCCGTTATATTCATCGTCACTCCAATCGTTCACAAGCCCCATTAATTTCGATCAACTGTGCGGCCATTCCTGAAAGCATTTTAGAGTCAATTCTATTTGGCCATGTCAAAGGCGCCTTTACTGGAGCTGTCAGCGATCAATCAGGTAAGTTTGAACAAGCCAATGGTGGCACTTTACTGTTAGATGAAATCGGCGAAATGCCGCTCGTCTTACAAGCTAAATTACTGCGAGTTTTACAAGAGCGCGAAGTTGAAAGAATTGGCAGCCATAAAGCGATACCGCTCGATATTCGCGTGATTGCATCAACAAATAAAGACTTACGCAAAGCTGTTGAGAATGGTGAGTTTAGGCAAGATCTATTCTACCGCTTAGATGTATTACCGCTAAAAATTACCCCACTAAGACAACGTCGTGAAGACATCATGCCTATTGCAGAGCACTTTTTAGACATGTACCACAACAATAACTCTGAACAAGTCTGTTACTTCAGTGATCAGGCCCGTAGTGTACTGCTCGGCCATGACTGGAGTGGCAATGTAAGAGAGCTTGAAAATACAATTCAGCGCGCATTAATCATGCGCCGTGGTCAAGCGATTCAGACCGCTGACTTAGGCATAGAAGCAGAACAAACTGCTCAGTTAGCGCCTCAACAAAGTGGCCTGAAAGACTCTAAACGACAAGCAGAGTTTCAATACATCATAGACACACTGAAACGCTTCAATGGTCAACGAAACCTCACCGCAGAATCTCTTGGCATGACAACACGTGCATTGCGTTACAAGCTTGCTCAAATGCGCGAACAAGGGATAGACATAGACCTTGCTCTTGGCAAAGTAGCGTAATTACCCTCTAGCAAATAGATAGGAAAACCAATGGCTAATGCAACCATGGTCAGTGCACCAATGACCAATGTTCAAACATTAATGGACCAAATGAATGTCCATTCAGAAATGGCCAAAGGCGCCATCAAAGTCGGTCCAAATCCGAGAGACTTTGGCACTCAACACCCTTCATTCACTGAATTGATGGAGCAAAAGGTTGCTGCAGTTAACACCGACCAAAACACCTCATCAGCACTTATGCGTGCTGTCGATAGTGGCGAAAGTGATGATTTAGTTGGTGCCATGGTGGCCTCACAAAAAGCCAGTTTGTCATTCGCCACTATGATTCAAATTCGAAACCGTTTGGTACAAGCGTTCGATGACGTAATGAAAATGCCGATTTAATCAATATTGATATAAATCAGCTCATTAACGATAAGTTTCAATAGCCTAAACCGCCTTAGTGCAAGGAAATTAGACACAATGCCTACAACTCTTACTCAAACTAGCCAACCCGTTACCGAGGTTGGAGAGAAAAAATCGCCTTTTGCGACGATAAAAGAGAAATGGACCAGTTTCAATCAAGGCGATAAACAAGTTGCCGTGCTTGCGGTTTTCGCCATCGTCGTGGCCTGCGTCATCGTGCTGATGTTATGGACCGCAAGCCAAGGCTACCGACCTTTATACGGCAGCCAGGAAAAAGTCGAAACGGCGCAAATTATTGAAGTTCTTGAAACTGAAGGAATAAGCTATCGTCTTGATACTAATTCTGGATTAGTTTTAGTGCCTGAAGACAGACTCGGCAAAGCGCGAATGATTTTGGCAGCCCGTGGTGTGAAAGCACAAATGCCGATGGGAATGGAGTCACTAGATAGTTCAGGCATTGGTACTAGCCAATTTATGGAGCAAGCTAAATATCGCTACAGCCTTGAAGGTGAACTCTCTCGTACCATTATGGCGCTACGTGCCGTTCGTACAGCCAGAGTGCATTTAGCGATTCCTAAAAAACCCTATTTATTAGGCAGCAACCTGAATTGCCTTCGGCATCAGTCATGCTTGATCTCTATGCAGGTAGCAACATTCAATCAGAACAGGTTGAATCGATTGTCAATCTGGTTGCAGGCAGTGTCACAGGGATGACTGCAGAGCAAGTACAAGTTGTCGACCAACAAGGTAATCACTTAAGCTCAGCGTTAACCCTCAATAATGACATTACCCAAGCACGAGATCGCCAGCTCAAGTACACCCACGAGCTAGAGCAAAGCCTCATCAACCGTGCTTCAAGTATGTTAATGCCAATCCTTGGGCAAGAAAATTTCCAAGTTCAGGTCGCTGCGCAAGTTAATTTTAATCAAGTCGAAGAAACGAATGAGTCACTCGACCCTCAATCTGTTATGCGCAACGAACAGCAAAGCTCAAATGAAGTCAATGGTGACTTGGCCATGGGAATACCCGGTGCGCTCAGTAACCAGCCTCCAGCTGCAGAAGGTGCTGAAACCAATCAACGCCGCAATGTCACTCAGCAAACTCAACGTAATTTTGATGTGGGACGTTCAGTTAAACATACCCGCTACCAACAAATGCAATTAGAGAGCCTGTCAATTTCTGTGTTGTTAAATAATCAAGCGGCAGGCGAAAACGGTTGGACTGAAGCGCAACTTGAATCAATGAGCAACATGGTCCAAGACGCCATTGGTTTTACCGCTGCGCGTGGCGATCAATTTAGTATCAATAGTTTTGATTTTGCGCCAGTGAAAGTAGCTGAATTCCAGCCTATGCCATGGTGGCAAACAGAAGGTTACGAGTCATACCTGCGTTACTTTATTGGGTTACTACTCGGTATTGGACTGATTTTCTTTGTCTTACGTCCGTTAGTTCGCCACTTAACTAAAACCGTTGACTTAAGTGCGATGAAGGAAGTTGAAGAGCAGGATAATTATCAATATCAAGAGCCTAGCCCTGCGAAATTAGACAGTAGCAATAGTGATGCACAGTCTCTTGCAGATGAGCTAATGGGACTCGGTCAGCCTCAAGCTGATGATGACCTAATGAATATTGGACTACCAGAAACCAGTTCTCCGCTAAAAGTGAAAATGGAGCACCTCAGTGTTCTCGCTGAAAAAGAGCCCGCTCGTGTAGCAGAAGTCATTGCCCACTGGATCAGCGACAAAGATGCTAAACAACACTCATAGCGAGATAGGAAAAGACTAATGATGAATGAACTTGATATTAACTTAGATAATCTCGACCAAGCTGCCATGATCCTATTGAGCATGGGCGAGAAAGGCGCAGCGCAAGTGATGGCTCATTTAGACCGTAATGATGTGCAGCATTTAAGCCATAAAATGGCTCGCCTATCGAGCATTACTCAAAATGAAGCCGACTTTGTCATAGGACGCTTTTTTAAGCGCTACCAAGAGCAATCAGGTATTGCCCGCGCCTCACGCTCATACCTGCAAAAAACCCTCGATTTAGCCTTAGGGGATCGTGTAGCAAAAAGCTTGATAGACAACATCTATGGTGACGAAATCAAAACCTTGGTTAAACGTCTTGAGTGGGTCGACCCTAAGTTACTTGCCCGTGAAATCACCAATGAACATAGCCAACTTCAAGCGGTACTTTTAGGTTTATTGCCACCTGAAAGTGCAGCCCAAGTATTATCAGGTTTACCAGAAGCAGGCCAAGACGAATTACTGGTTCGTATCGCTCAATTAGGAGAGCTTGAGCGCGGTGTCGTTGAAGAACTGCGCCACCTCGTAGAACGATGCATGCTCATAGCAATGGAAAAGAGTCATACTCAAGTATCTGGTATTCGCCAAGTTGCCGACATTCTCAATCGCTTTGAAGGTAACCGAGAGCAATTGATGGAGATGATTAAGCTCCACGATAAAAAACTGGCGGGTGAAGTGGCAGACAACATGTTCGACTTTATTATTTTAGGTCGTCAAAAAGCGGAAACCTTGCAAGAAATCATGGCGCTTGTGCCTGCCGATACCTTAGCGCTAGCGCTTAAAGGTATTGAATCAGATCTTAAGAAAACCTTATTGCAAGCATTACCAAAGCGTATGTCTTCAGCGATAGAAACCCAAATTGAAGCCATAGGCACAGTACCATTGAGTCAAGCCACAGCAGCCCGCAAAGACATTATGGAACTGGCTAAGCAAATGATGGACGAAGGCCAAATAGAATTACAGCTGTTTGAAGAACAGGTTGTTGAGTAATGAGCCCATTTTTGACTGATCAAAAGAGTAAAGCCATGAATAAGTCACCGCATTCTGACAGACGCTTCCGCCTCAGCGGCGAGCGTGTACGCCGTCACCAATTTAGCCCATTACATGCAGACGAGCTTGCCCAAAATCATGAAGAGCCATCATGGCAAGATTACCAACAAGCTTTTGATAAAGGTTATGATGAAGGCGTCGTAAAAGGTCATGAAGCAGGCTTAGTTTCAGGCCACAAAGAAGGCCAACAATCTGGCTATGCCGCAGGATTTAATCAAGGACGAATTGAAGGGCAATTAAAGGGTAAAGAAGCTATTGATGAGCAACTTAATAACTTAATTACGCCATTGTCAGCAATGAAATCTTTGCTCGAAGAAGGTCATACTCAGCAGGTGATGCAGCAACAGGAGCTGATTTTAGATTTGGTTCGTCGAGTATCAATTCAAGTTATCCGATGTGAACTGACCTTACAGCCTCAACAAATTCTTGCCTTAGTTGAAGAAACACTAGCCGCGATTCCTGATGCTCCCACTGACGTGAAAATTCATCTTGAGCCATCAGCTGTCACGCAATTGAAAGACATCGCAGCTGATAAAGTGCAAGACTGGACTTTAGTCCCTGACAACACTATCAGTGCGGGTGGTTGTCGTATTGTGGGCGATAAATCCGATGCCGATGCTTCAATGGAAACCCGTCTCAATGCCTGTTTAGATCAAGTAGAGAATCACTTAAAGCGCACAGATATCGAGCAACAACTGTCATCAGATACAAGTGTCAATCAGTCAGCAACAGATACAACAGACGAAACTCGAGGCGCCAGTGAGCAGTAGTTCGGCTCAAACAAGCGCCGAGATCATTGACTGGCCGTCTGTGCCAGTGGCACAAGTGTATGGCAAGCTCACTCGAGTCAATGGCTTGCTGCTTGAGGCTGTCGGCTGCCAACTAGGTACAGGCGATCGCTGTCATATTGAGTGTCGCAATGGTGGAGTCGTCGAAGCTGAGGTTGTCGGGTTTTACAAAGACACCGTCTGTTTAATGCCAATTGAACACACCACAGGACTGATGCCAGGTGCAAGAGTGATCCCTATCGCTGAGCGCTGCCAAATACCTGTTGGTAAAGGCTTACTTGGCCGTGTACTTAATGGCTTAGGTAAGCCACTTGATGACCTTGGCCCTCTTAGCCAGATACAAACCATTCCTATGGTGCAAATGAGCACTAACCCGCTACAGCGTAAGCCAATTACCGAACCTTTAGATGTCGGGATCCGAGCTATCAATGCTTTATTGCCCGTCGGCCGTGGTCAACGCTTAGGGTTATTTGCTGGCTCTGGTGTCGGTAAAAGTGTGCTGTTAGGCATGATGACCCGCTTTACTGAGGCTGACATTGTCATCGTAGGACTAATTGGTGAACGTGGCCGTGAAGTGCGTGAATTTATCGAGCAATCATTGGGCGAAGAAGGCCGACAACGTTCAGTTGTCATCGCCGCTCCAGCAGATACCACCCCATTGATGCGTATGCGTGCTATGCGACTGTGCCATCACATTGCTTGCGCTTACCGAGATCAAGGAAAGCGAGTTCTGCTATTAGTTGACTCTTTAACCCGCTATGCACAAGCGCAGCGAGAAATTGCCTTAAGCTTAGGTGAACCACCTGCAACCAAAGGTTATCCGCCGTCAGCGTTTGCCCAGCTTCCTAGCTTGGTCGAAATGGCAGGAAACGGCCAACACCCTACAGGCACCTTAACTGCATTTTATACCGTATTAACGGAAGGTGATGATCAACAAGATCCTATTGCCGATGCCGCTCGAGCCATCCTTGACGGCCACATAGTGCTAGATAGAAAACTGGCTGAACAAGGCCATTACCCTGCCATTGATATTGGCGCTTCTGTAAGCCGACTTGCAGCGCAAGTTGCCAGCTCTGACAGCTTGTCTCACGGACAAGTGTTTAGGCATTTAAATAGTAAATATCAGCAGGTGAAAGAATTATTGCCTTTAGGTGGTTATCAGCCTGGGCAAGACAAAGAGCTTGATATTGCAGTGCAAGCGTACCCACAAATGGCCGCTTTTTTACAGCAAGCAACCCATAGTCAAGCAGACCATCAACATAGCATCAGCCAATTACAGCAGTTAGTTGAAGGTCTGGGTTACCAAGCACCTCCTTCGACTGAATAAGGCAGATGCAGCAGTACGTCATCAACCAAAGCGCATTGTAGAGATCGTAAAATGAAACAGCTTTTACAGTTATGCCAACAAGAAGAAAAGAAACTGCATCAGCTCAGCCAGCAAAAGAATGCCAGCCAACAGCGTTTGCTTGAAATCGCCCAGCAGCAGCAACAACTATCAAGCATGGTCAGCCAATATCACGCTTACCCACAACAATGCGCCAACCCGCTATTAATGCAAAATAGCGTGCAAATGATTAACGCAATTCAGCCCCTACAAAAGAAGCTCACACGTCAAAAAATATTATTAGAACAGGAACATCAAAGAGTGGATAAAATCTGGCGTAGCCAGTTAGGGCGCCAACAAGGCATTAATTGGTTCTATCAAGATCGTCTCAAACAACGACAAGCTCATATTAATAAACAAGAACAAAAACAAATGGATGATTTGGCCTGTCGGTATCAGCTTAAGTAAACATACTTAAATGATGTTTTTTATTACCAAACTCCGTTTGGATTAACGTCGTGGCGCTTCGCCCACACCAGACTAAAAGGGAGTGAACTGCGACTCCCTCTTACTTTTTACTAAGAGCTACACCCCGCAGCTCCGGCGAAATTTAAACTGCAAAATTTCCAACGGAGAATCATCCAGCGCTAACCTACTTTTGTAGCCCGCTTCAGCAAGCTACAACTCTGGTTTAATGAAGCTCTAACGCTTACGATGGGGCGTCCCTTCCCCTCGAAAGCTAGCCAGAATCTTAAATGCTGGATGTATTAAATGCCTTGAAGCACATAGATGTGCGAGAAAGGCCATGTCTGGACTCACGCGATTTTCTTACTTACCTCAATTCAAATGGAACATTCGAAGAAGATCAAAAGCAGTGCGATTGTTATTACAGCGAATGCTTAAGTTGCAAACGAACCTTCGGGCACAATGATCCCCATTGAAATTGCTGAAATGCGTTGAAGAAAATGGCGTAAGCCTGACAGGACGTCAGGCTAGCTTTAGTTGGCCATGGATGGCCTATCTAAAACGTTAGCTATTTTCGAATAAGCATGAAGCTTGCTCGCTTTTCAGAGCAATTTCGTAGGGGCGGCAAGGGATGTCGAGAAGGGAAATGCTGTTGTTTCCCTTTCGTCGGGTGTGGGCGAAGCGCCACGACTTTGATTTTTGATAAGGGCAATATCCGCTTTTTTGGAAGCAAAAAAGGTTAGCCTTTACCTAGCATACCCATAGTCGTTTTGACTTTCTGGTTGCTTGTTCAATAACGAGTTAATCACTTCTTGTTGGCTGACCAACAACTTGCCATTTTCTTCGTTAAACTGTTGGCTTTCTTTCACTAAATCAACCAAGTTGCGCCACAATATCAGTACTTGTTTTTGGCTGGCGTGAGGCAGTCTCGCGATGAGATCTTCCATACCTTTGCTGTTACCCGTAAAACCTAAAGCAACTAAGGTTCTTGAACGGTTTTTAGCGCGCTCCATTAGCTTTTCACATAATTGTGTTTGCGCTTCATTATGCAACCCTAAACCAGCATTATCACGGCGTTTCATTAATTCACGTTGGCGGATTAATAAGCCATGAAGCTGTTTGTAGCCATCAATATCCACTCTTATTCCACGCAATAACCCTTGCACTTGCTCCCGCTTAGATACTGGTGCAGCCGAACCTTGATGTGATTGTTCCACTTGATTACCCATGATTTTGCTTCATCGCCTCTGCTATTTTTTTCACATCTAAACTGAATGTGCCGTTTTGCAATGCTTGACGTAATTCAGCCACTTTTGCGGCGTCAAAGTCGTCCATACTGGCTAGGTTAGGCTGGTTTTTTTCAATCAGTTTCCAATCATCACTCACGGTACTTTGCACAGGCATTTTCCGTGTTTTAAGCTCGGCAACTTCATGCTGTTGCGAGGTATTGGATTTGCTTTTCGTTGTGCCCATGTCAGCGGTGACTGCGCTAGAAATTTTGTTGATATCCATAATGGTTCACCATATATGTCGTCGATATCTATTAAAGGCGGCTAATAAACAAGAAAACTAAAATATCATCATCATAAAATCAGCCTGATAACTTAAGCGGATTGATGCACAATTTAGCCTATGGACGTTGACAAGCTTTGAGCTGTAATACTGAACATGAAGTTTGATAGCTAAAACTGAAAAGTTCGCAGGTCAGTGGGTCTATTTGACCTGCTTAAAATAAGGTCTTCACTCTGCCTTTCGCAGTGGGGTAAACATGAATAATTTTACCAGAACTTAAATTACGGACTCGAATGGTGGCTCCCTCTCCGCCAGACTCCAATGCTTCACCTGGCATATTGGCATAAAAGCCATTCATTTTAGCTTCTATAATCACCCGGTCACCAATATTAATCCATTGAGGATTAGTCACTTGGCTGGTTTTTATCGCTCTGAATCGACGCAGTTTGTGGCTGACTTGATGCCCGATTAATTGCGATTTTTGAGTAATTAGATCTCGGTCTGCTGGAGTCAATTTAAGCCATTGCAGCTCAATATCACTGGCAGAAATATGCTCGCCTCTTGCCAATGGTCTATTTGCCACAGGGACATTGGCAGTGACATCAACACGAGCACGAATAAATAAACTCCACCCTAATGATTCACATGTCACTCGACGTTGAACATTGCCAAAAGGCAATCTAGCACCGCTGCTAATCACCAGCGCGTTTGGGCATTGCTGCAAGTTAGCAGCCCCTGAAGGTAAATGCACATCAATCGTGTGTTTGATGGCATCAAGCCCTGCTTGTCGCTGCCAGTTGGCTAGTTCCTTTTCTACCATTTGCGTAAAAGACTGCTTTAGTTGCCCTGTGGCATTGCTGTGATCTTGCGCATGTATTGTCAGCGGAAGCAAACAGGACGCCGCCAGTGTCACACAGGAAACTAGCGTTCCGATCTTATCTTTAAAATAGTCACAAACCATTGATAAAACTCGCTTTAAACTTTTGGCACACTAATTGGATAGACAAGGCAAATATTGAAATCGTCCATACCATACTAGGAGTTTTAATGGCTATCAACCTCGACACCGCCTTAGGCATTCACGCACAAACATTAGATTTTCGAGTCGAGCGAAGCAAGATGTTGGCGGGTAACTTAGCCAATGCTGAAACTCCTGGTTATAAAGCGAAGGATTTAGATTTCAAAGCTGTCATGACGCAAATCAATGCGGGAATGGATGTCGGTCGAGACTACCAAACAGCCTACCGTGTGCCTTACCAAAGCTCTGCGGATCACAATACCGTTGAGCTGGGTAAAGAACAGGCGAGGTATTCGCAAAATGCCATGGATTATCAAACGAGTCTCACCTTCTTGAACATGAAAATTTCCGGCTTACGCTCGGCTATCGAAGGACAATAGGAACTGATATGTCATTTGGAGAAATATACCAAATTGCGGGTGCAGGTATGCACGCACAAACCATTCGTTTAAACACTGTGGCCAGTAACTTGGCTAACTCAGGTGCTGCGGCAGAAAACCCTGATGATGCATATCGTGCATTGAAGCCGGTTTTCTCAACGATCTACAACCAAACCCAAGAAGGCAAAGCCGCTGGTGCACAAGTTGAAATCGCCGCCATTGTCGAAACCGATGCTCCGTTAGATATGCGATACGAGCCTGATCATCCCTTTGCTGACGAACTCGGTTATGTCGCCTATTCAAACGTCAACACAGTTGAAGAAATGGCTGACATGATGGCAGCGAGTCGTTCATTTGAAACCAATGTAGAAGTGATGAACCGTGCTCGTTCTATGCAACAAGGGCTCTTGCAGCTAGGAAACAAATAATGAATGTTACCCCAAGTACAACCAGTAATGACCCTGCTGCAACTGCCACAGAAGTCATGAATTCACCAGGCAATGATGCTTCATCTATCCGCAATGAATTTCTAACCCTGATGATTGCGCAAATTCAAAATCAAGATCCTACCAACCCTATTGATGGCACTGAGTACGTCACTCAACTGGCACAGTTCTCACAAGTAGAAAGTCTTGAGCACATGCGCGCAAATCAAGCCACCAGCATGGTTATGATGGAAAATTTAGCCATTGTGCAATCAGCGCAACTTGTAGGCAAAACGGCCATGGTGCCAGCATCAGAGCTTGAAATAGACGGCTTACCTGTTGATGGCAAAGTCTATCTAGGTAATGCGGTTGAAGAACTCAGTATCGATATCATCGACGAAAATGGTGATGTGGTACATACCTTAGAGTTAGGTTCTCAAGAGCCTGGTGATGTGGCCTTTACCATTGATCCAGAAGCCCTAGATTTGCCTGCTGGCGAATACAGTATCGAAGCCAATATCACTGCTGATGATGTTACAGAAACCGCAGATACCTTCATCGCTGCAACCATTGAAAAAGTTCATTTTGTCAGTGCCTCCGGCGTCATGATGGCCGAATTAGGTAACGGGCTTGGCACCGTTTCTGTTCTCGAAATCTCTGAAGTCTCATAACAAAAATTAATAGGATTACACCATGTCGTTCAATATCGCATTAAGTGGTTTACAAGCAACAACACAAGACTTAAACACCATCAGTAACAACATTGCTAACGGTTCTACTGTTGGTTTCCGTAGTGGCCGTAGCGAATTTGCAGCCGTTTACAATGGTGGCCAACCTGGCGGTGTAAATACCATGTCGACTAGCCAAAACTTCTCGATGGCAGGCAGCCTTGCGTACACAGGTCGTCAACTTGATATGGGAATTCAAGGTGATGGATTCTTTGTTCTTAGCGGTCAAGATGGCAGCACCATGTACTCACGTGCAGGTATGTTCAATCAAGATGCCAATGGCTATGTAACCGATCCAGCGGGTAACCGTTTACAAGGTTACAGTGTCGGACCTGGCGGTCAATTACAAAACGGTAATGTCACAGACTTACAAATACAAGCAGGCTCATTACCTGCTTCAGCAACCAGTACCATTAGCTTAGTGTCTAACCTCGACTCTCGAGTCGATGCAATCGACCAAACTGACACTCCGTTTGATAAAGATGATGCATCGACGTATCACTCTTCAAGTACTGTGACGACCTATGATTCACAAGGTAATGAGCACGCACTAACGCAATACTTTGTTAAAACGGATGACAATGAGTGGTCAGTTCACTATGTGATGGGCGATGAAGATATTACGCCAGCTGCGGGTCATCAACTGTCATTTGATGAAAACGGTTTGCTGACTGCTGGCGCTGATTTTGAATTAGACATCCCACGAGATATTACTGGCGGTGCAGCCGCAATGGTATTGGCACTCAGCTTTGATAAAAGCACCCAATACGCTTCTGACTATAACAACTCAAGCCTAAGCCAAAACGGTTACACATCAGGTGAGCTTAACGGTATTCGCCTTGACGATGGCGGTAACTTGTACGGCACTTACACTAATGGTGAAGAGCAACTTCAAGGGCAAGTGGTGTTAGCCGATTTCAACAACCCAAATGGTTTAAACCCTGTAGGTCAAAATGCGTGGGTTGCCACTAACTCAGCGGGCCAACCAATGATTGGCACGCCAACAACAGGCACCTTAGGGTCAATTAATGCAGGTTACCTAGAAAGCTCAAATGTCGATAACACCGCTGAAATGGTTAACTTAATGACCGCCCAGCGAAACTACCAGTCAAATGCCAAAGTGTTAGATGCCAACTCGACTATGCAGCAAGCATTACTAAACGTTATTTAAGGCTGAACCATGGATAAGATGCTGTATACCGCTGCAACAGGCGCGACCAGAGTCATGGAAGCCCAAGCTATCAGAGCCAACAACCTGGCAAATGCTGATACCACTGGCTTTAAGGCAGATCTTGAGCGTGTGAATGCCAAAGTGGTCACCCCCACAGGTAATAGCTTACACACTCGAGTCTTAGCGCAAACTGAAAGTAGCGGCTTTAGCCAACAGGCTGGTGTGCTCAACCCAACAGGCAGAACATTAGATTTAGCCATCAATGATGGCGGTCTATTTAGTGTGATGACACCTAATGGAGAAGCTTATACCCGCTCTGGTGTCGTCGTGCCTGATGCTGCGGGGCAATTAACCATAGATGGTCGCCCTGTCGCAGGCGTTGATGGTCCAATCGTGCTACCCGAATACCGAGAGCTATTCATTGGTGATGATGGTCGCATCAGTATCGTTGCCGACACAGGCAACATTACCGAAGAAGTCGGTCAGCTAAAACTGGTTAACCCAGACTTACAGCAAATTCAAAAAGGCCAAGATGGACTGTTTTACAGTAACGATGGAATGCCATTAGCCGCAGACGATGAAGTGCTAGTGCGTAGCGGCTTTCTTGAGGCCAGTAATGTTAAAGCGGTAAGCGAACTCATAGCATCAATGGACTTAAGCCGCCAATTTGAAGTGCAAGTGAAACTGATGCAAAGCGCCGAGAAACTGGCTGAATCAGGCAATCGTTTAATGCGTGATGCATAACAAAACACGCACGACAGAATAAAATAAAAGGAATCACATCATGCAATCTGCATTATGGGTAAGTAAAACGGGCCTTAGTGCTCAAGACACTAAAATGACCACCATTGCCAACAACTTGGCTAACGTTAACACCACAGGTTTTAAGCGTGACCGTGTGGCATTTAACGATTTGTTTTATCAAGTACAACGCCAGCCTGGCGGCCAAGTAGATGAGCAAAATGAATTACCATCAGGCCTTCAATTAGGTACAGGTACCCGTGTCGCTGGTACCCAAAAAGTATTTACCACAGGCGATATTCTCACTACAGGCCAGCAGCTAGACATGGCGATTCAAGGCCAAGGTTTCTTCCAAATCGAAGAAGCAAATGGTGACTTAGGGTATACCCGTGATGGCCAATTTTTCCGTAGTAGCGACGGCTTAATGGTGACATCACAAGGTTTGCCTTTAGTGCCCAATATCGAAATTCCGGAAGATGCGTTAACCGTAACGATTGCATCAGACGGTCAAGTGTCTGCACAAATGGCGGGCCAAGCCGAAGCACAAGAATTAGGCCAAATCACCTTAGTTAACTTCACCAACCCTGCTGGTTTAGAGGCGCGCGGAGACAACTTATATCGTGAAACAGGCGCATCTGGTGCAGCGATTGAAGGGGTTGCAGGCGATCAAGCTATTGGCCAAATTCGCCAAGGTTCTCTTGAAGGTGCCAACGTTAATGTTGTTGAAGAGATGGTTGAAATGATCTCGACTCAACGTGCCTATGAAATGAATGCCAAAGTCGTGTCCTCATCAGATGACATGCTCAAATTCTTAAACCAAGCACTGTAAACACTCACGACAGGTATTGAGCAAGGCATAACCTTGCTCAATACCCTTGTAATACTTTGACTCATGGTCAGGTTAACTTCGTCTCGACAAGGAATATTATGCGACATAGCTGGATTGCGATAGTACTACTGCTATCGGGTTGTGCATCTCACCTTCCTGAGCCAGAAACGGCACCGGGTAAGCCAGAGTGGGCTCCCCCAGAAATTGATTACAGCTTGCCAGAAGCCAGTAATGGTAGTGTTTATCGTCAAGGTTATATGTTGACACTTTTTAAAGATAAACGGGCATTTCGTGAAGGCGATATCCTCACTGTGTCACTGGATGAAAAAACTTATTCGAGCAAAAAAGCTGATACCAAAACCAATAAAGAAAGCTCGATGTCTATTGGCGCACAAGGCTCGTCAGGCAACAGCAGTTTTGCTGGCAGCGGTGGCGCAGATACGGGACGTTCATTTAACGGCACAGGTTCAAGCACTCAACAAAACCAATTAACCGGTTCCATTACTGTCACGGTCGCCAAAGTGTTACCTAACGGCGCCTTGCTCATTCGAGGCGAGAAATGGCTCAGGCTGAACCAAGGTGATGAGTACCTTAGATTACTCGGACTGATCCGCACCGATGACATTGGCAACGACAATACTATTTCATCTCAACGTATTGCTGATGCCAGAATTATCTATGGCGGTCAGGGTGCAATTTCAGACAGTAACCAAATGGGTTGGGCGTCTCGATACTTTAATAGCCCTTGGTTCCCATTGTAATGACACGACTTGCACAGCGTCATCTCATCCAGTTTACTTTTGTTAGTGCCTGCCAATTCGTGCAGGCATGGAGCGTTAAATGAAACAAGCTATCGCATTTTTTGCGAGCGTGTTAATGACTATTTTGTCATTTCAAACCACTGCTGCACCGCAAACAGAACAAGCCATTCAAAATCGTTATTTGATGGATATTGTTGATGTGCAAGGTATCCGTGATAACCAACTCGTAGGATACGGTTTAGTTGTGGGGCTCGATGGCACCGGTGACCGTAACCAAGTGCGCTTTACCAGTCAATCTATCGTTAATATGCTCAAGCAGTTTGGCGTACAAATTGATGATAGAACCGACCCTAAATTGAAAAATGTCGCAGCGGTCGCTGTACATGCCACTATTCCACCACTGGCAAGTGCGGGCCAAACCATTGATGTGACCGTGTCATCTTTGGGTGATGCAAAAAGTTTACGTGGCGGCAGCTTATTGATGACCCCGCTACGTGCTGTCGATGGTGAAGTATATGCCGTGGCACAAGGTAACTTGGTCGTTGGCGGCATTTCAGCTCAAGGTCGCAACGGTACGTCTTTGACGATTAATACCCCGACCGTAGGGGTAATTCCTAACGGGGCGCTGCTAGAGGCAGAGATCCACAGTAACTTTAACGAAACCGAACACATTGTCCTTAACCTGCGCGATCCCAGTTTTAAAACTGCCCGCAATATTGAGCGAGCTGTGAATGAGTTATTTGGCCCTGATGTCGCAGAAGCCGATAGCAGCGCTAAGGTTTTAGTTCGTGCGCCTGAATCAAATCGTGAGCGTGTGACCTTTATGTCTATCCTTGAAGAGCTGCAAATTGAACAAGGGCGAAAATCCCCCCGCGTAGTGTTTAACAGCCGTACAGGCACAGTAGTGATGGGTGGCAATGTTGTTGTTAGAAAAGCAGCTGTCAGCCACGGCAACTTAGTCGTGTCGATTGTAGAGCAAGAATTTGTCAGCCAGCCCAATGCGCCGTTTATAGGCCAAGGGCAAGGTCAAACTGTGGTTGGTAGTGACAGTGATATAGATATTGATACGGGCGATGGGCATATGTTTGTGTGGCCAGAAGGCATTGCACTCAATGATGTTGTAAGAGCAGTCAATAGCTTAGGCGCCTCACCAATGGACTTAATGGCAATACTGCAAGCGCTTAATGAAGCTGGCGCATTAGAAGCTGAATTAGTGGTGATTTAATGAAATTAGATAATAACCACGGTTATCTGAATAACCTCAATGCCAAAGACTTAATCGAAGCCAATGGTGAACACGGTGCTTTAGAGCTGGTGAGCCAGCAATTTGAAGCCCAATTTTTACAGACAGTGCTCAAACAAATGCGCTCGGCATCTGATGTCATGGCCGATAAAAACAGTCCATTATCATCTCAAAATGATGGCATGTACCGAGACTGGCATGATGCTGAATTGGCGGGTCGATTAAGTCAGCTACAAAGCACCGGCCTTGCTAGCGTAATGACAAAACAATTGTCCGCTGGGCTTAAGTCGGCTCCTGATAGTGTCGCTTCTAATAACCATACTGAACACGTCACTCAAGTTGAGAATACCAGCGCGCAAATACCTGCAAAAACTGAACAAAGTTCAGTGATGACTGTGAACACAACAGCCATGCAGCCAGCGTTAAATATTCCACTAATGGCCAAACCGAACAAATAACAGCGGCGAACAATTCGCAATATCGACTGGATTCGACGCTGTGACATGAGGATTAGATATGAGCATGCTCAATATTGGGATGTCAGGCATTAATGCCAGTATGGCAGCACTCAATGCCACATCAAATAACATTGCCAATGCAATGGTACCAGGCTATTCACGCCAATCTGTATTGATGAGTTCTGTAGGCAGCAGTGCTTACGGTAGCGGTATGGGGGTCATGGTTGACGGTGTTCGTCGTATTTCAGATCAGTATGAAGTGGCGCAACTGTGGAAAACCACCAGTGATGTCGGCTTTACCAGTGTGCAAGCCAGTTATTACACTCAAGCCGAGCAAATATTTGGTTCTGAGGGCAATAACATTTCCGCAGGTTTAGATTTATTGTTCGCTTCGCTCAACTCAGCTATGGAGCAACCCAATGAAATTGCCCATCGTCAGAGTGTATTAAATGAATCTCGTGCCTTGACCCAAAGATTCAATTCTATCAGTGACGGTATCGACTCACAGCTTAAGCAAGTCGAAGGACAAATTAACGCCTCAACTAAAGAAATCAATGCTTTGCTTGAGACAATTGCCAGCTTTAATGCAGAAATTCAATCATCAGGAAGTAACCCACCGCTGTCGTTACTTGATGCGCGCGATGCTGCGATTGATGACTTAGCCGTGATTGTTGATATCCGCGTCGTTGAAGATTCTCAAGGGATGAAGAACATCTCATTGGCTCAAGGACAGCCGTTGGTTTCTGGCACTCAGTCTTCAACGCTATCAACTCAGCCAGATCCTGAAAACCCACAATTATCTAAGGTCAGTATCCAGTTTGGTAACTCCAGTTTTCCGATTGATGAAACCGCCGGAGGTAGCTTTGGAGCATTACTCGATTACCGTGACACCAGCTTAGCTGAGTCAATGGCGTTTATTAACGAACTCGCACAAACCGTCGCTGACGAGTTTAATGCAGTATTGCGCGAAGGTACCGACCTTAACGGCGAAAAGCCGACCCTGGATTTATTCACTTACGACCCGAGTAACCCTGCGGGCACCATCAAAATCAGTGACGGCTTTACCGCTGAAATGCTGGCATTTGGTAAGGATGGTACACCCGGTGATAACGACAACTTAAAAGACATATTAGAACTTGCCAATACCGAGTTTACGTTTGAGTCTATGGGTGTCACGACCACTATGGGTGATGTTTATGCCAGTAAAGTCGGCCAACTCGGCTCGGCCTCTCGCCAAGCGCAAATGGCCCAGGACACGGCATTAAAACTGCAAATGGAAGCGCAATCACAATGGGCGAGTACCAGTGGCGTTAGCATGGATGAAGAAGGGGTGAATCTGATTATTTATCAACAATCTTATCAAGCCAATGCCAAGGTCATCTCTACCGCTGATCAATTGTTCCAAACGCTTTTAATGTCTATCTAACTGAAGGAATTCTGTAATGCGCGTTAGCATGATGAATATGTACAGCCAAAACCTACAAAGCATGCAAAACCTCACCAGTGATGTGGCTAGAGTGAATCAACAAATGGCCACAGGTAAGTCCATTTTGCGTCCTTCAGATGATCCTATTGGCATGGCTAAGGTCATCACAACCCAGCGAGATTTAGCTTCTACATCGCAATACTTACAAAACACTGAATCACTTAGTACCAGTTTAGATCGCTCTGAAACCTACCTTTCAAGCATGACTAACCTGCAAATGCGGATGCGCGAAATCACCATCGGTGCCAATAACGGTGCGCTATCTCCTGAAGATAGAGCCGCTTACGCTGCCGAGCTAAGTGAATTATTAGAGTCATTTGTGGATGTGGTTAATGCAAAAGATGACGGCGGAAACTACCTGTTTTCAGGTAACGAGACAGGGACAGCTCCTATCGGTATTGATGCTGATGGTAACTATTTTTATCAAGGCGATGATGGCCACCGAGAAGTACAGATATCCGGCTCAGCTTGGATGAAGGGTAACGTGACTGCTCAAGAATTTTTATTCTCATCAGGCGGCACTGATATCCTGAATCAAACCAAGCAATTCATCGACGTACTGAATGACCCAGATTTAAGTCCTGGCGATGATGATTTTAGGCAAGCAGCTGAAGATATGTTAGCGACATTAGATGACTCTTTAGCAAGCATTAGCGGCGCTATTACTGATATTGGTGGTAAACAAAATGCCCTTAGTTTGATGCAAACAACTCACACAGAGCGCATTTTATTCAGCGAAGAAGTCATCGGTGAAACCGAAGGCTTAGATTACGCTCAAGCCACAGCTGAGTTTAATTTGAAGTTGACCACATTACAGGTGACGCAACAGTCTTTTGTGCAGGTAAGTCAGTTATCATTGTTCAACCACATGTAAGTTAGTTAACCAAATCCATGCTTAAAGGTATTTCCGAGAGTCTCAATGTATTGCAGCGCAACCAAACGGTTGCGCCAGCACCTACCGCTGTGCCAAGCTCACAGCCAGCGACAACCAAACCTGCGCCTTCGATTCCAACCCACAGATTAGCAAGCTACCAAAAGTGGGCGAAAGTCACTCAAGGTCAACATGCTATTTCAGCCAATCAAGTGGCTGAACAAGGCTTACTAAAGGTGTCGCAATTACTCAAAAAACTGCAAGTTCCTCTCAGTAATGCCTCTTTGCAGCATGGCCTGTCAGAACAACAATCTGATACCGCAAAGCAACTCCAACAACAACTAGCAGCGCTCGATATCAGTTATCAACAGCAACCGTTAGTTGATCACCAACTGAACTTAATCAATAGCCAGCGCCCAGCAGCTAAGCATTTCTTTCAGCTCAAGTCGGTTGATTTAATTGGGGTAAAAACCCGTGATGAACGCATTACCGTGCAATATGGGAATCAAGCTGCAAGTGCGTTATTACCCGCGCATCAAAATAGCCAGTACTTAGCCAAGCAACTGACTCATGCTTTAAAAGATATTGGGATAACGGTACAAGCACCTGCACGAGATTCAGCTATGCTCAGCAGTGAACATAGTGAATGGCAACAGATACAAGCGGGTTTACTGATGTCAGGCCAAGGACAACGCCTGCCAGCTGGCGAAGCTCGCACAGTAAAAGTGGTAGAGATATTATCTTGGCAAGATCCAAAAGAGTGGCGTTTCGATAAGCCCGAAGACATTAAACAAACACAGGCTAAAATTGCTAAAACTCAGCAAAAAGTGACTCAACAGTTAATGGAGTTACGCAGCAGCAAACAAAAAGTGCAGCAGCAATTAAAGCGAACTAACTACCAAGAACAACTTCATGGCAACCTTGATAACAACATGGCTAAACTCAAAGAGCTGATGCAGCCTACACCTTTTTCTGCCCAGGTGACGTCCTTAATGGCGCAAGCTAATGTCAGCCGTGACCATGTGTCATCGCTATTAAAAAGTAAGCCATAAATACATTGTTTCTCACGATAATGAGATTTTATTCGTGAAAAGTCCCTTGTTGTAATTCACTTCGAGTCTCAACACACATCCCTCACGCCCTGTATTTGATGGGCTTTGGGGTTTATACCAAGCTACAAGATTCTGTTTTACTCCCTCATTTGAACAAAATTTTAGTATTTTTTTTATCACTCCGATTCAGTTTCGTTTTCCTGTGTCGTTTTAATTAATTGTGAGACCAAAACTTTAAACTATAGGAAAACATTATGTTATCTGTTCATACTAATCATGCTTCAAACATCGCTCAAAACTCAGTGACTAAAAGTAACGATCTAATGACTAACGCTATGGAGCGTTTATCAACAGGTCTTCGTATCAACAGCTCTGCTGATGATGCTGCAGGTCTACAAATTGCAACTCGCTTAAATGCAAACGTAACAGGTATGGAGCAAGCTAGCCGTAACGTGAATGATGCAAGCTCTATGCTACAAACTGCTGATGGTGCGCTTGAAGAACTTTCTACAATTGCAATGCGTCAAAAAGAGCTTGCTACGCAAGCAGCTAACGGCGTGAACTCTGCAACAGATCTAAAAGCATTGAACGACGAATTCCAAGAGCTTACTAAAGAAATAACTCGAATTGTTGATAATACAGAGTACTCTGGCAATAAACTATTTGACTCACTGACTGCTGGTGTTACTTTCCAAATTGGTGCTGGTGCAGCTGAAACCTTAGATGTAAAAGTAGATAAAGCTAATCTAGCAGGTGTGACTGAGGATATCTCTGCCGCAGGTGGAGCAACTAAAGCAATCACTGAAGTTGATAAGTTTATCGATGCAGTAGGTGTAGAGCACTCAACATTAGGTGCTAACATTAATCGTTTAGGTCACACGGATTCAAACCTAACTAACGTTACTGAAAACACTAAAGCTGCAGCAGGCCGAATCATGGATGCAGATTTCGCAGTTGAATCAGCTAACATGACTAAAAACCAGTTATTAGTTCAAGCAGGTACTACTGTACTTTCGAACGCTAACCAAAACACTGGGTTAGTTATGGGTCTATTACGCTAATCAAACCCAATGACACTAAAAGGGCCAAATGGCCCTTTTGTGTTTTTATTGTTTTGCTGATTTAATTAATATCAAACCTTACATTTAAAAATACCCTCAATTATTTCTGAGCAGCTAATAATGAAACTATAGAGGGAACATCTACAAAACCACACTCATTCAATAAGTTAATAATGTACCGACTAAAATTTTGCTTATGCTGGCGTTGAGTATGGTACACCTGAAAACACATCACTAAATCAGCTTCTGTAAGTTCACCTCGATAATTCACCATCGCAGTTAAGTAAATTCTAAGCATAAAAAAGTCAGCCATCATCAATCGATACGCTTCAGAAGGCGAAAGCTTATCAATAACCGGAAAGTTCATTTGATAAAGATAATAAAAACCATAGCGTTGAAATAATGTCGGATACTGTGCCAAAAGAGGTAAAACTTGTTGCTGCCAAATACCATCAATTTTATCAAAACAGAACCGCTTTTCTTCATCAGCTAAGCTTTTAATAGCAAGGTTGATTTGTTCGAACCGCTCTCGACCACGCCTTACGCTATTGGTATTCAGCCATAGATGAATGGAACTAAACGCATGTAATTTATGCTGCTTATTATCACTATCAAAGCCATCGAAATGCTGTTTAAGAGCGCCAGAGTCCGACAAAGCATCCAATTGATGGTACATATTTTCAATATTTTCACTTGGAGCTTGATGCTTCATTGCTGATTCAGCCGTATTCATCAGAACGCCGATAGCAAGTAAACTTAACTCAAGTGGCATTCCAGGTTTGAGCAACAATTGTAGGCTGCAGTCGTACGTAATACGAGCCCACAACGGGGTCGCTTTAGTCAACTGCTTACTTTGGTATGTTGTTGTTTCAAATATAAACGCATCATCCTTAAACAGCACCATACGTACAGCTTCAGGACAAGATAAAGTAAGACTTTCATAACGGTTACCATCGCAACCTCGACTCAATCTAGGATATGTTTGGCAGGTTGTACTCAAGTACTGCTCACCCGCTTTTGCATGTATTTGGCATAAGCTATTTTCATCAAGAAATTGGCACCCGCCTTGTTTATCTAAAATTGCTTGCGCCCAATGATGCTCACTTTTTTTGACTTTCTTCAGCGCCACAACAGCTAAGTCTTTTAACTCTGGATGTTTAATCACTTTTTTGTAATTTGCTTTGTTTATCTGAATATTCCAACCAAAGCAGCAGCTGTCTTCGCAACTCGCTCCAATGCAATTAAAGTTTTTGACAAAATTGGGTTTAACTATGGATTGTTTCACGATTGTTAGCCTTTTAAAACGGATCTATATATGAAAAGGCGACCATGAGTAGGGATAAGTGAAGTATCTTCAGCAACCTATTTAAAAGAACTCTTACAATTCAACTTCTTTTTTATCTTTAACGCCCTCCCAGCATAAGTTGCAGTCTGCAGTTTACTATCAACGATAATAATCAGTAACTTAAATTCAGTTGCAACGATTTATGGTCGCTTTGAACCACTGTTAAACATAATTGTAAATAATAGACAAACTAACGGAAGCCCAGCTTCCACCCGGCTCAATAAAACGGAAGTCACCTAGCCGACAAGCAAACAATAAAAGATTACCAAACAACAGCTTAGTCATTGGCATAAAGATTGCCATTTAAGCTAGTTAGCCAATAGGAGTTGCCATGATTTCAGGTATGAGTGCCGCCTCATTTGCCGAGCAATTAGTTGCTGCAGAACGAATGAGTAAAGATGCTTTATTTAAAAACAACTTAGATAACAGCAAAGCACAAATTGATGCTTATAAAATTTTAGAACGCACCTTAAACAAGATGACCAGTAATCTGGAAAACTTAAACGGTGATGCCTTCGAAGGTAAAACGTCTGAAATTAGCGATGACAGTGCCACCATCACAGTAGACAGTGATGCACCTGCTGGCGTTTACGATTTATATGTTAAGCAACTGGCTCAAGCGCATCAAATCACTAAATCCTTCACAAGTGAAGATGAAATTCTACCAACCACTGGTGTGGTCAGCATCGATGTCGGTGGCAATAGCATCGACATTGATATGGCCGAGCTTAACGCTTCAGGTAACGCAACGGTAAGTGACTTACGTGATGCAATCAACAAGCATCCTGACAACCCTGGTGTCACAGCTTCTTTAGTCAGAACAGGTGGTCAAGTTGAATTGATGCTGACATCGGATGAAACCGGAAAAGACTGCACAGTCACCATGGAGATGAATGGCACAGACTGGGGCACTCAAGAAAGAATTAAAGCCCAAGATGCCGAGTTTACCCTTAATGGCATTGATATCACCAGTAGCAGCAATTACCTCGATAACGTCATTGATGGCGTCAATATCGAGCTGAAAAAAGCCCATAACGTCGGTGAAAGCGCCACGATTACCATTGGTAACGATACCGAAGGCACCGAAAAAGCCGTTAATGATTTTGTTGATTCTTTCAATGAATTAATGACGCAACTAAACCAACTCACCCGCTCAATGGGGAGCTCGGTTTTAGATGATATTAATGGCGACAAAGACAAAGATGATGACGATGAAGACGATGATGATGATGAAAACTCATCAGTCGGCGAAGATCAGATCGGTATTTTAAAAGGCGATTCAAGCCTGCGTATGCTGCAGAACAGTGTTCGTAATGCCATTTTCGATGAAGCCCCCAATGGCATGCGCCTCTCTGATATCGGCATCGAAATGGGTCGTGATGGCAAGCTGTCTGTCGACGATGAAAAGCTCTCTCAAACCATTAGCAGTGACTCAGAGGCGATCAAGGAAATGTTTACCGCTGACGGTGGTTACATTGATCGTATCAATTCAATCATCGACCCATTCACTAAAAACAATGGCTACATCGATTTAAAGCAGAAAAACCTTGATTCTCAAGTGGAACAAATCGAAGACAACATGTCTCGTCATGACAACCACATGAGTCAACGCTACCAAATTTTACTCACTCAGTTTACTGCAATGGAAAACACCATTAACAAGTTAAATACGGCTAGTGGCCTATTTTAATTAGGAAAAATGAACAATGTTGAACGAATACGATCCTTTTAATGCTTACAAGCAAACCGCACTAGACGCCAGAGTCGCCTCAGCTAATCCCCATGAAATGGTGCGTATGTTGTTGGACGGTTTACTGGAAGAAATTGAGCGTACCAGTGGATACATGGAGCGACAAAGCTATGAAGATAAAGGGAAAAGTGTCAATAAGTGTCTCAACATTGTTCATGGTTTGGATTCGATGTTGGATTTAGAGAATGGTGGTGAAGTCGCCATCACACTAAACCGCCTCTACGACTACTGCAGTCGTCAATTAGTGACCGCTAGTGTTGAAAACAGCGTCACTGAGCTTACCCCCGTCATTAAGGTAATTACAGATGTCAGAGCCGGCTGGGCCAACCTCAACTAATCAGTGGCAGCAATTTGAAGCTGCACTGATTAAATATGCCAAAGCAAAAGACTGGAAGAAGGTAGAAAAAGTTAATGAGCTAATGATGATGGCGCTTACCGTTAAGGGTAAGCCCAAAACTCAGCAGCAATTATTGGCTCGCCAATCCCTTTCAAAAACCCATCAATTGGTGATTGCTCAGGCTACAGCAGAAAAAGACTTGCTGAATAAAGAGATGAAGCAGTTCCAAGCAACAAAAGACGGTATCTCAGCTTATAAGCTAACCAGTCTTTGCGGTGAAATTTATGATAACTAATGTGTCCAATTTATCTGCGATGGCGAGTCATTCGTCATCGCAACCTTTTAGCATTTCAAGTGAGACACAATCAGATTTTGAGCATGAATCTCAAGGCGATATGGGATTTGTTATGCCCTTGCCATCATCCCTTGTCTCACCAGATAAAAACGTCGTCACATTGCCTCAAGAAAATGTGACTGTACAAAATAGTGCGATAAGCCACATCCCTGCCCACTTTATCAGTGAGATAAAGCAAACCCCCTATCTTGCAGGGGCGTTATCGGCATTAACAAATGAATTTGATAGTAAAAATCCAGTGGCATTATCTCTGGCTTCAGAGCAAGTAAAGTCAGTCTTAAGCGAACTTTCGTTAATGCAAAATAGCGCGAATTCTCCATCATCAATTAGCCCTGAATTACGTGACTTTTTAGCTTTACTAAACCAGCAAGTTAGCCAGTCGTCAGCGCCATCACAAGCCCAGGTTAATCAATTAGCCTCTGGCTTGCCCAATGGTCAACAGCCGACATCGGTAACAACCTCCTTGGCACCACAAAGCATGCAGCCTGCGATGGAAATGCACCTCAATATGGCTCCAGCAGCGGCAATAACACCGCCAGTGACTGACGGGGTAAGCACAGAGTTAGATAATATTAACCAAGTCATTAACCAACTCAGTCAAACCGCAGCTAAAACACAAGCAACGAGCCAGTGGGGCCCTGTTTCAGTGTCTCAATCTGCGCCCATGTTACAGCAGTCAAACGAGCTGCTATCTCCGCTTCGAGATCAGCTCAGGTTTCAAATTGATCAGCAAATTAAATCTGCTGAATTGCGTTTAGACCCACCTGAACTTGGCAAAGTAGAGCTCAATATTCGCCTTGATGGTGATCGGCTACATATTCAAATGCACGCAGCCAACAATAGCGTACGTGATGCCCTACAAATGGGGTTAGAGAGACTGCGTCATGATTTAGAAATGGAACATGGTGGTCAAATTGATTTTGAAATGTCGGACACCTCATCAGAGCAGCAACACACATCGCGTGACGCAATAGCGCAGCAATTCATTTCAGAAGAAGCGAATCAACAACATGAGCAACAAGACGTTAGCTCACTCACTCAATCAGACTCATTAAAGCCTGAACAAGTTGATTTACTCGCTTAACAAAGGAAAAACACAATGGCTATAGGTAGCAAAAAAATCGGGAAATTAAGCGGATTAACTATGGTATTTCTTGCCTGGTCTGCAGGGATATTCTGGGTAGGTTGGAAGTCACCAGAGTTGTTCGGCGAGCCTTTCACCGCCTTTGAACCCGCGCCTAAGGTGGCGCAATTTTACCCGCTCGAAAAATTCATATTCTCGGTGCCGGGTAAAGACACCTCGCACTATTTGTTATTAGAGATGGCATTAAAAAGCCGATCTGATGATGCTGCCAACATCATTCGAGATGCTGATCCACTGATCAAAAATGCATTGATGAAAATGTTTTCCCAAAAAGAATATGAAGAACTTCATGCCAGCCACCAACTGGAATTACTGCAAACCGAAGCGCAAGTGTTATTGGCAACGGTGCTAACTGAAAACAATTTTTCCATTGAATTAGACGACGTTTTATTTACCAGAATGGTTATTCAATAAAAGGGGCTGTCATATGCAATCCGGTCAACTCGCTTATCAAGAAGCTTTTGAAGAGAAGCATGTCCACCGCTTATCTGAAGCGCAGGTTATGCAGCAATACTTGCCGTTAGTTAAGAAGTCAGTTTCTCACCTTAGAACCCATTGCGGTGCAGCTTTGGCCATAGAGGACATGGAACAAATAGGCATGATGGCTTTACTTGAGTCAGCAAGACGTTATCCGGGTGAATATGACAATGGGTTTATTTCTTTTGCTGGGCAACGGATCCGCGGCGCTATTTTAGATGAATTGCGCCGCCAAGACTGGCGCCCTCGTCCAGTAAGACAACAAGCACATGAACTCAATGACACGGTCAGAAAGCTCATCAGAGAACTTGGCCGTGAACCAACTGATGTCGAAGTGGCTAAGTCCTTAGGGCTCAATAAAGAACAGTACCGTGATCGCTTATTTGCGACTCAATCAGAGTCAATGAAGAGTCTTGATGAGTTATTAACCGAAGGGGTTAACTTTAAGGATAAGAGTTGCTTTATTGAGCAAATAACCAATAAAGACACATTATTTAAAGCAATTTCGAAATTAAACAAAAGAGAGCAAGTAATCCTGTCGCTTTACTATCAACATGAACTTAATTTAAAAGAAATCGCTGCGACTCTTGGTTTAACTGAAACACGAATATGCCAACTACATAAACAGGCTATTGCGAATCTTCAGCAAATATATCAACAGTGGGAGCGATAATACCAGGCAGGAAATATGAGCAAGTTAATTGGGATATCGATCATTATTTTTTCAGTATTTGGTGGATATGTATGGGCAGGGGGCAGCCTAACCTCATTATGGCAACCTGCTGAAATCCTAATTATCTTTGGCGCTGGTTTAGGCGCATTAGTTATCGCCTCTCCCCGCGCCGTTCTCGATGAAATGGTTGAGCAAGTTAAATCTGTTTTCTCAACCGAAAAAGAAGATCCAGAGCTATACCCGCAGTTGTTTGGTTTAATGGGTATGCTAATGAGCCAAATCCAATCTCAAGGGCTAAAAGTTCTTGATGAACATATCGATAAGCCCAACGAAAGTTCCCTTTTCTTAATGTACCCAGCAGTGCTAGAACACCCTCAAGTACTGCAATTCCTCATTGACAACTTGCGCTTACAGTCGATTGGTAAGCTGTCACCTCACGATCTAGAACATATGCTAGCTGAGGAGATTGAACGGATTGAAGACGACAGTCTTAGGCCTTCTCATGCTTTAGCCAAAATAGCTGAAGCCATGCCAGGGTTTGGTATCTTAGCCGCGGTAATGGGCATTATCATTACCATGTCTAATATTGACGGTCCAATTACCATGATTGGTGTCAAAGTCGCTGCCGCGCTAGTCGGTACCTTTATTGGTATTTTCGCCTGTTATTGCTTTTTTGACCCATTATCGAAATCTCTTGAACATTTAGTCGATCGTAAAAGTGCACAACTGCGTTGTGTTGCGGCGGCGCTCACCGCCTTTGCTAAAGGCAAGCCTCCGATGCTCGCACTTGATGCCGGTCGCAAACAGATTCAATCAGAAAACCGTCCTTCATTTATTGAGCTTGAACGCTGGATTGAGGAGCAACGTGGCTAATGGCAATTCAACCCGAACCGGTGATCATTAGCCGGAAAAAGCGTAAGAAAAAACATGCCGCTCATGGCGGCGCTTGGAAGGTGGCCTTTGCCGACTTTACCTTGGCCATGATGGCATTGTTTATGGTGTTGTGGATCATGCAAGTGGCCGATCAACGAGAACGCACCTTAATCGTGCAATACCTCAAAGGCGACATGTTCTCATCGGGCCCAATAAACCCGTTTGATTTAAGCAACTCATCGTCCATTATCGATTTAGAAGGCGGCATGAGTATCGAAACCTCTATCGTGCCGTCAGCAGGACAAGGTAAGAATGATATCGCTATCGATAAGCGTCACGCTCTAGGTGAACAAAGCTCTCCGTCAGGCAAAGGTAATGAGCTGAACTCAATCTTACCTGGTGAGTTTGAAACCCAAGCACAATTAGAGTTGTTGGCGCGCGAAATAGACAAGATTATTGCCAATGTCGATATGAGCGCTAATGTGAACTTACAAATAGTGCCTCAAGGGATTCGAATTCTTGTTCACGACAATGTTGAGCAATTCATGTTTACCCGTGGCAGTGCCACTATCCAACCTTACTTTGAAGATTTACTACTGGCTTTGAGTGAACTACTAGGGCAAATCAATAACGGTTTGAGTATTTCTGGCCATACCGACTCATTGCCATTTGCCGGTAGTACATTCACCAATTGGGAACTGTCGAGCCAACGTGCATTACTTGCTAGACGTATTCTTGAGGCCGGTGGTGTTGACTATAAGCAAGTCGTACAAGTTACAGGTATGGCAGATCAGTCGCCTTATGTTCCAGACGAACCTGCAGCGGCGGCAAACAGGCGCATTGAGCTACTGGTATTAACCCAAGAGGCCGAAGAGAGCCTGAGGATGATGACAGGGCTACAAAGCCGCCACAGTAAAGATAATCAAGATATTAATCTTAAAGTTGATTCAGCAATCAAAGCTGCCGAACAAAACATGCCAAGAACACGGTATCCAAACTAATGAATACAGATCAAGAGCAGGTGACGGAATTTATTGAGCGAGAGCAACGCGATGAGACCACAGCACCTGTTGTCACAGATAACCGAGATCATATTAGACACAGTCTAAGAGAGTCCAATGAAGAGCTCGCACAAGCTTGCGATGGGATCAGCGTAAAGTTACATCAAAAAATCTGGTTTATCACTCAAGAGTTAGGGATTGCCAATATCAAGGATATTAGCTTAGGCGGAGTAGGATTAATCACTCCTCTTCAGCTTGAGCTAAATCAATCGATTTGGTTCGAAGTGGAGCAATCCTTATTTGAATTTACCATTATGCGACAGTATCCAATTAACCAAAGATTAAACTTTATTGGCGGCAAGTGGAAATCAAAGCCAGACGACATCAACAAACTCTTGGTGTATATCAATAACGCCAAAGCGTAACGACCGTAAACCACTGAATCACTAATGTTTCTGTCGTAAACGATAGGGAGAGAATTATGCGCGCCAGAGATAGAAGAAAAGGACCTGATGGCTTACAAAAGCTCTTTCTTTATCTAATATTGTTGGAATGGTTTTTACTGATTTATACGACCTCAACAATCAGTAAAATGACTTTTCGCCAAGGGCTGTTAACCTTAGCATTGCTTCTGGGTTTTAATTTAATTCTCGGTAAGCTTTGTACCAAAAGAGCTAAACGCACCACGGATGGTTATATTATTTATCCGGTGATTTGTGGCGGCTTACTGTCATTTTTATTGTTATTATTCTTTATTTTTTAAATCGTTCGTTATTGATTACAAGGTCGAGAGTCTGCTTTACAGGCTGATAAATTAACCTTAATACCTGTGGCAGTATCTTGCTGTAAAACCTGTAAACTCAATTGCGCTGCTTTTTGTTTCATCGCAATAAAGTCTGCATCATCGACAGAGCGAAAGGACCACAAGTCACCATCATTTAATGGCTCAGCCTGTGTGGCATCTAGGTGGTTAGCATGCCTATCATTTAAATAGGTAAACTCAACATTAAGTATATTATCAACACCTAAGCGGGTAACCTCAGCAGCGGTAATAGCAGCTTCATCACCCCCTGTCGCATTTATCGCCTGTATATCAATAATCGCATCAAACCGAGATTGATCAGCAAAATGAAACACCATATTGGGCGACAGATGCTTAAAGGTAAACCCCATTTGATTCGTCATGAATTTACCGGCCTGCCAGCGCTGATAAAGTGACGTAAATGAAGCATCTTGCTGCCACATTTTAACGACCTGTGCTTGGTATTTATCTTGTAACAAGGTCCAAGCTGAAGCGACTAGGTTTGGATCAACCTGAATATTAAACGGGCTAAAGAAATCGTGTTGTAGTAGATATTCCGCCAATACAATGTATTGCTCACGCACAATGTGTGGCAATGTCAGGCGCTTTATCGTGGAGTAATCGGAGAGCTCACAATACCCCTTTGTTGCCGAGCGGCGGTAATCACTACATACTTCCACTTCAAGCTTTTTGACATCAAAACGTCGCACCTCAAAGTGACTAAAGTTGACAACATCAATCTGTTTTTGCTCTCTATCTTGTAAAGCATTAAGCGCCGCATGGTGAAAATCGGCATCTGTACGACAATGATTACATTGGATACTAATTTGAGTATTAAATACATTAGCCTGAATAGATCCACTCATAAGCAATAATGCTATTAAAATAAGCCAAGCAAAGTTAACGCTTTTCATTCAAAGTCCATTTCCAATAACGTCTATCATTTGCAACCACCCAGTAAATGATATTAAGTGTTCACTAAAAACCCAGAGGCAATATTGCACCTAGCCTATCGTATAAACTAACAGTATTACATCAACTTAAGACTGCAATCTCTTAATTTCACCCTATGTTCTACAGCCTTTTCAAAGGTTAGATGGGTAACACAGTACGACTGAAGTTTTGTTTAAGCACCACAGTCGATTCAATCCCAGCAACACAATCAATGCTCCCTAAAGCTGACTTCACAAATTGCTCATAACTCAATAAATCGGCTGCCACAATTTTTAATAGATAATCATGTGCTCCTGTCACCACAGAACACGCCATAACTTGTGGCAATTGAGCAACAGTAGACTCAAACAAGCGCGCCGAATTATCAGAATTTTCTTTTAATAGAATAAAAGCGTATACCACGACATTTAAATCCAACTTTTTAGGTTCTAAGAGGGCACCATACCCAATAATGACGCCCTGCTGTTCGAGTTTTTTCACTCGCCGTAAACAGGGAGTGTCTGACATATTTAGCTGGTTAGCTAACTCAGATATCGCAATACGACCTTGATGCTGTAGCACATTGAGTAATTGTCGATCCTTTTTGTCCATCGTAAGTAACCCAGCTTAAAAATGAGTGAATTTCACTCAAATTATCACATTTTTGAGTTAATTCCTGCGCAAAGATGAATTTTTAGCCACTCAATTTGGTGAATTTCCCCCTCGGCATAATGCTAGCCTAGATCCCATTGCATTAAACCTATACCAGCATAAGAGTGTCATCGATGAAAACACCGACCCGCCATACCCAAGCTTTTGATGAATGGATCCGTCATCGATTTGTGGCGTTAAATGATCAGCTTGAGCAGGCCTATTTTGAGCAAGCTGATAAAAACAATGTCGAAGGTATTGGCGATGACATAAAACAAGTGTTACTCACTCAAGGTAATGACTTAATCAGTCATTTATTGGAGGAAGGCAATACCGATCAAGGATTTGACAGTGCCTTCGATTTGCTCGGTAATGTGGGATTATTTATGGCAGCTTGTCGTCGCCATGAAATTACAGAGCCCTCCAGAGAAACCTACTCGCCTCTGAAACAAGCATCGGCATTAGCGATGCATATTGGCGCCTCTATTGGTGTCACGCCCAGATTCGCAACCGCACATTTAACCACCCACAACCGTGCACTTAATGGCACATATAAACGCTTTACCAGCCTCGAAGACGAGCAGATATTTGTCGACTACAACACCAAAGGGATTTTGGCATATAAACGGGCAGCTGATGCCCTACTAAAAATCCAACCTTTAGGTATTTCCCACCCGATTTGCTTCGACCTATTAACCGTCGCAGAACAGGCATTATCTGAAGTTATAGATTCAAGTAGCCGCTTATTCAATAAATTAGATGCAGACCGATTTTTCTATTGTGTTAGACCTTATTACAAACCCTATCGAGTAGGTTCACAGGTTTATCGTGGCGCCAATGCGGGTGACTTTGCGGGTATCAATGTGATTGATTTACAGCTAGGGCTATGTGCTGCCAACGACCAATCTTACTCTCAACTTTTAGTCGATAAATTTTTATACATGATGCCTGAGGATCAGCGGATTTTACGCGACTGTATGCGCCGTCAAAGCATCATGGATGACTTCTTACTTCAACGTTCAGCCAGTCAACAAGCTTGGTATCAAAAAAATCTGCAACAATTTCTTGTGGTATGCCAACGCCATGGTCAAGGCGCCATTCAGCATCACGACCAACTTGTAAGTAAGTATATTAGCCAGCCATCTACCGACATGGCACAACAACATATGGCAAAAGTCACCGCCAGTGGTCCGCCATTGCCAGTATTGATTGCAGCGCTAGAGAAGCTTCGAGACCGCCGTGCAGCAAACAAACGTGATGATATACACACTCGTTTTGACGATATAAAAACATTACAGGCCAGCTTAAAATGAATCAATCACAAAGCATGAGCGACACGTTGAAACAGGACTTTTGTTTAGCCGATGGCACATATTTGCTCAGCCATTCGGTGGGCAGGCCGCTTATTAGTGCCCAACAAGCCTTCGGGGAAGCGTTCTGGGCGCCGTGGCAACAAAGCAATATTGAGCCTTGGCAGCAATGGCTTGCAATAATAACCGATTTTCAACACGCCCTAGCTAGACTATTTCATCACCAAGCCGATGCGTTTTGCCCCCAGGTAAACTTGTCAAGTGGACTCACTAAGCTAGTGATGTCCATTCCTCGATTGCAACGTCGTAATAGCGTCATTTTAATGAGTGAAATTGACTTTCCGAGTATGGGATTTGCAATAAAAAAAGCAATACCAGACTGTGAAATTCGTTTTATTCCTAAACAGCTAGATATCACCAATGAAGCCGTGTGGCAGTCGCATATCAACGAGGATGTAGACTTAGTTTTTATTAGTCATGTTTATTCCAATACTGGCCAACAGGCACCAATTCGCCATATAATTAACCACGCAAAGCTGCAAGGTTGCCTGAGTTTAATTGACGTCGCTCAGTCAGCAGGGATCATTCCCATTAACCTAAGCGAACTGAACCCAGATTTTATGATTGGCTCTAGTGTTAAGTGGTTATGCTCAGGCCCGGGCGCTGCTTACTTATGGATTAACCCGTGGCAATTAGAAAATTGTCGCCCGCAAGATGTCGGCTGGTTTTCCCATGAAAACCCTTTCGAGTTTGATATCCATCACTTTAGTTATCACCCGAGTGCACTGCGGTTTTGGGGAGGAACGCCTTCGATTGCGCCATACGCTATTGCGACAAATAGTCTGCAATATTTCCACCGTATCGGCATTGAGCATTTGCGCCAGCACAATCAACAAATGATCCAAAAACTCACTAAGGCCCTTGTTGACTTTACGGTATCACCGCGAGATGCTTCACGCCAAAGCGCAACAGTCATTTTAGATTTTGGAGCGCGACAACAACATATTATGACAATGCTTAAAAAGCATAATATCAGCGTTGATGCACGTAATATGGGAATACGAGTGTCACCACATATTTATACTGATGCTGATGACATCCACACTTTTATTGATCGAATCCAAGCAGAGTACTAAACAAAACCAGCAAACTAACAGCCAGCAAGATCCCTCTCAATTAGTGGGGTTTCGATGGCAGTTTGAGGCTCTGAGTAACGAATTTCACAGTCATTCACTGAGTAATCTGCAGCAGGCCTGATACGTAAGCCACTTCGGCCACCAATATTGTAACGGGTCAGTTCAAAGTCATCTCCATCAACAATATTTATTGCTCGCGCTATACCCGCTTCAGTGTTTCTTGGATAACCATAAGCTAAACTTATTCGTTCACCTTCAACAACAATAGTATTGCTGCCACTTGCTGGCGCAGTTGAGTCACAATCTCGGCTGATAACACACGCTGAGTGAACGAGCTCTTTAGCACTACCAATGGCTCCTGACACGCCTTGCATTTGACCTGCGTAAGCATCTTGTTTTAAGTCAATGAATTTCGGCGCAGCAATGACAGATAAAATGCCCAAAACAATAATCACGACGACAAGCTCAATTAAACTAAACCCTTGCTCACGTTTAGAAAAACAAGCCATCTTCTGAGACTTATAAGGTATAAAGAGACTACGCATATCCCCTCCAAAAATAACAACAAAGCATCATCAACTTGCCACCGCAACTTGATTTTTACCTTGATGTTTTGCACGATACATTGCGGTATCTGCACGATGAATTAAGCTATCCGTGTCTTTATCTTTCCCTATTGATAGCGCAAGCCCAATACAGGCGCTAATTGCTATCACTTTATCCTCAATAATCAATGGTTCACTGAATAATTGTAGTAGTTTTTCAGCGGCACATTCAGCTGCCACGATAGAATCCATATTTGGCATCAGTACAATAAACTCATCGCCACCGTATCGAGCTAATACATCATCAATGAACAAATGTTTATTGACCTTGTCAGCCAAGGTTTTCAATAAGATGTCACCGACTTTGTGGCCGTATTGATCATTGACGGCTTTGAAACCGTCGAGATCTATAAACAATAATGAAAAATGTTTACTCTCGTGCAATAACGACGCTATTTGCTCCCTGATTGCCACACGGTTGGCAAGCCCAGTCACTGTGTCATGGTTAGCTAAATGAAGCGCTTTAGCCTGCGCTTGAGCCAAATCAGCAGTTCTGCGTGCTACTCTAATTTCTAGCTCTTCTCGACCATTACGAATTTCTAATGACATTTGTCTAAAACTATCGAATAACTTGGCAAATTCAGCAGTATGGAAACCACGATAACGTCGAGAAACAGTATCGCTAGCCTCTTCAGTAATAAGGCGTGTTTTAGCCGTTAAAATATCAATTGGGCGAGTGATTAAACCAACAATCCACCAGCTAATAGCGCAGCACACCAATAACGAAACAAACGCAATCAATAAGGTCACTTTAATCACATCAAATGCACGTTGATCTAACTCAGTCAATGGCTGCGGTATCATCACGCCCCAACCTGTTGCTGGCACAACATCAAATCCCGCAATCATATCTGCTTTCACCGCAGGTGAATAAAACTGGCTCACGCCAGACTCTCCCGCCATCATTTGCTGAACGATACTGATCTTGCTGATGTTTTTAGCTTCAGACTGCCATTGTTTATTTGGGTGCGCCAATACATTTCCTAACTGATCGACAATAGCAGCATGCCCTTTCTCACCAAAAATGACCGCATTTTGCACTTGTTCAATATAAGTCGCTTTTAAGGTAGCTAACCAAATATTGCCATCTGCGGTTTGACGGATCATATACAAAGTGGGCACATCGACACCTTGGTTATGTACAGGAGTAAATCGTGCTTGCGCTAGCCCTGTTAATTCAAAAGGATTGAGCTCGCTGGTTAAGTCTTCAGGTTGAGCTTGCTCTGAGCCCAAAAGCACCCTTTTACGCTGACCATTTGGCTGATACATGGCAATAGATGCGACATCAATGGAGTTCAATAGCAGCTGCATATCATTGTCTAATTCAGCTTTGTTGGTGCTGGTATTGGTCACCGCAGTAAATATGGCTAAGGCATCCACAGCATATCGATTTAATGCCGTGGTGATGTTATTGGCAAGCAATAAGTGCTTGTCATGGACCATCTTATATTCGTTTTCGAGGGCAGAATTTGCAGACCAAAATGAAATTGCTGTAATGGGGATTATTGACATAAAAGTCATCACCAGAAACAGTAAATGACGAAAAGGTAATTTCATTGAGATTCCATGCTCAGGTTACTTCGCTAATTTACGATAATAAAACTGCGTATAGAAACGCGGCTCAGTCATGTCATCACGCATTAGCATCTGTTATACGCCTTAAAATGACGTTTATTTTTCTCATACTTAGTCAATTAATCTACATAATGTTGCATGAGCTAAGTGTAAAATAATGTTACAAAATTTGATGCGCATTGTTACATATGCTCAAAGACTGTTCAACCATTAGCGTCGAAAACTGAATAGTTACTCTAGTTGCAATGAATGGCCTATAGCAATAAGCAGTAAAAGCCATTCTCACAATCATCAAACCTGGTTATTTAGATAATAAAACACGCTGATTGATAAACGATTTAACCGACTGATTCGGCCTGATATTGTTTACCATTAATTCGCTCAATAATCTGCGTTGCGGTTAAATCATGCACTACGTTAATCACAGTTGATGCCGCATCTGTAATTGCTCCCAGAATCACCAAGATAGGGATCACCTCAAGGGGCAGCCCCAAAGTGGTGACAATAAAGATTTCTCCAAGAAAAGCGCCTCCCGGCACTCCGCCAATCACAAACGCAGACAATACCGAAATTAAAATGGTGAGCATGAATACCTCAGAGGTAAACTCCATCCCCAGTAACGAGTATATAAACACAATTTTAAGGGCAGTGATCATTGCTGCACCGCCTTTGTTTAAGTTCACCAATAACGGCAAACTTATCTCAGCAATCTGCTCATTCAAGCCCATTTTGTTGGCACTGCGAATATTGACCGGTAAGGTCGCAAGTGATGAACTGGTGCCCAATGCTGTTACTGCTGGTGCCAGCATATGTTGCCAAAAGCGCTTTACGCCCTGAATACCTCCACCAAGCCATGCGTATACTGTTGACCCTAAGGTGAGGTAGACCAGAGTCGCCACCAAGAATAATCCTACGGCACGGGCAAAGGTGCCCATTAACTCTGCATCTTGGCTGGCCATAGTGGCAGCAAAAAAGGCCCCTAAGCCAATAGGCGCAAGATACATTAATATGGCAATGATTTTCATGATGACTGTATTTAAGCTATCCAATAACGCAGAAACTTTACGTCCATCTTCGCCTGATTGACCAATGGCAATGCCACTAATCACTGACATAATAATTAATGCCAAAATATTCGATTTAGACAATAACCCCACAAAATCATTCGCTGTCAATAAACTTACAAAATCCATACTCCCTGCGGTTTCCACAGTCTCTTTAAGCTCAAGCGTCACGCCTTGAGCAGGATCATAAGCCAGTGCTAACAACACAATGCCAATTGCGGGGATCATAGCCATCATTACCGATACCGCCATGATCGAGGCGAGAATCGCCCCTAATGCTTTTAAGTCAGTCATTTTGGCAATCGATGACATAACGCTAACTGCAACTAATGGCACGATAATCATGAACAATAAATTCAGAAAGATTTGCCCGATAGGTTTAAGTTTTATTGCCATTTCTGGCAGTAAAAAACCAAACATCCCACCCAGCATTAACGCCACAAGTAGAATTATTGATGAGCGATAAGCTTTAAGTGTGTTCCACATAAATCCATTCCATTATTAACATCCGATTTCAATCTTCATTTCAATGATGCAGAAGTGAATAAAGCCTGTAAAAACAGGCTTTATTCATCTGAACTAGCGACGTCCCCTAGCATGACCTTCTCTTGCCATACCGGATTGACGAGCTTGTCGTGAACGATTCAAACTTTGATGATCAAAGCCGCCAGTAGGACGGCTACGGTTAATTGAATTATTCATATTTGAAGGTCGTGTTGTCGGCCTACTTGACGGCATAGTAGAAGGCCTAGACGTGGGCTGAGTCGACGGACGACTAGACGGCAAAGTTGAAGGCTTGCTTACACTGCTAGGTTTACTCAAATCACGAGTAGACGGCGCAGTATTCCATTTACCATCACTGCGATTTTCCCACTTACCTTGATTATCACGAGCCACGTTGCCGTGCTTATCGGCAAATACATCATTTGTACGATTCTTGTTGTGCGTCGCTTTTTTAAGGTTTTGATTAGCAATTGCAGGGCTGGCTAACCGATCTCGGGTCGCAGGGCGTTGATATAAGTTATCTCGACCGACTCGATTACCATTAATATTAGCTTTATTCATTCTATTGGAAATTTTAGTACGATTACCGACATTGATACTGTTCCCAATGTTGATGTCACCAGTATTGATCACTACAGGACGGCGATACCCGCCACCGTAGTAACCACCACAACAACGATAAGGTCGATGATAACCATAACCTCCGCCCCACACGACGCCTGCACGGAAAAAACCATTACTCCAGGTCACCCCCACATTCCAGCCTGTCCACGGGTTATAGCCAACATGCAAGCCCCAGGTTGGTGGACGAGGATAATAATAGCGGCCCCAATAAGGTGGGTAATACCAACCCGTACCGTAAATAGGTACGCCATAGTATGGATACGACCACATATAACCTGGGGTATATCCAACATACACCACCTCTGGAGTTGAATCATAAACTTGCACATAGGTCGTGTTATAAACAGGTGAGCTAGCCGGTATTTGCGCGATTTCTTCATTCGGGATCTCATCAGCAACAATCCACGGACCTTTAGCCGTTTTTGATGTAAACCACACACCATTATCAACGGCGTAATACACCTTATTAATCAACAAGACTTGGGTAGAGGTATTCACAGCATAAGAAACAGCTGTGCCAGTTACAGCTTCAAACTTAGGTTCGCCGTCATATTCGACTTCTAGCTTGGCTTCATCACGTTTAATGGCTGCAGTTTGTGGGATTTGCGCATCGAGCATCGCTTGATTAGCTTCATCAGTGCCAGCAACTGATACTCTCAAGCCACCAATATCAGACTCAGGTGGAATATCATTAAAGCTTTCAGGTAACTTATCACCTCTCACAAAGGCCCAAGAACCAGCTTGTTTTTTCGACTTAAACCAGCGTCCAGAAAGCAAAACATACATGTCGCCTGAACTGGTTTCTCTAATCCACGGTGTTTCGGTATTACTAACATACAATAACTTACCATCAATCAGACTCAGCCATTTAGGGGCACCATCTGTCGAGACTAACTCAGTTGGTTCATCAGAAGTAATAATGTGCGGCGCATTAGCCGTACTTTTAGCTGGCTCGTCATCTTCGGTATTAACCATACTGACCAAGTCTTCAGGTGGATAAAGAGTGACTTGCCAAGGCCCCATTGGATCGTCCGCAACGTACCAATAAGTCCCACTGCTCAAGTGCAGTTTTTTAGATTTTTTATCTCTAGCCACTGCGAATGGCGTATTCAGTATTCGCTCGTAATCACTATTGTCGATATCACGGAATTGAGGTTCGCCATCATAAGACAGCAACACACTCAGCCTTGAGCTGAAAATAATTTCTGGCGCGTCATTTTTAATATTATCTAAACTGCGTTTAACTTGGTCTGCGGTTTCTAAACTGGCAGAAAGGCGTGCCATTGAGATTTCAAAACTGGTGCTCGCTAATGCTTCAGATACCGTATCGGTAAAGGTTTGCTGATCTTCTTCAGTTGATGACGGCCAGCGGACTTCAGTCACCTGAATATTACGCACCGTAGTGACATCGTCATTAGTATCGATTCTGGCACTAAACCAAAAAGCACCAAATACCGGTTCAGCTTGGTCTTTGACTTCAAATGACATTGCCGCACGACTTTGCAGCACATTACCTTCAAGCGATTCTGGCTGCGGTTGGTAAACAACTAAAGTTCCTAACTTGGTTTCGACTTCTTGAGGCCATTCGAGAGCAAATACAGAAAAGGAACAAATCCAAAGCGTCAAGCTAATGCAAAGCTTATGAAACCATCGATGACTGGCGTAATTAATCATTATCCTTCCTTAGTCTTAGCTGGCGTAATATTGAGTATAACGGGCTGTGCTGAATTCGCTGCGAACAGTAGCAACGATTAATCCATTTGATTGCACAATTAATATACCGACAATTAACTGCAAAAGGGAAAAATCTTTATAAAATACAACTATAAATTGAGATAAGTAGAGGATAACTGCTAGATTAGATTCACCAGCAAAATGAAAGGCAAAACCATGGCTAAAAATTTATTTCAGAACCTTGATTTGAACCTGTTACATGTCTTTTTCATCTTGTACCAAGAACGAAATATGCGTTTAACCGCCAATCGTTTATTCGTCACTCAGCCCGCTATCAGTAAATCACTACAAAAGCTTCGCCATCATTTTGATGAAGAGTTGTTTGTGAAAATATCTACTGGCCTTGAACCTACATCATTTGCTGACAAGCTTTATAAAAGTGCTAGCCCAATCTACCAAAATCTTGAAATTGCGATTAACAGTGCCAATGTTTTTTCACCTGAAGCGTTAGATGACACGCTAAATATTGCCCTTTCTTCATTCTTACTCAACAGTATCGGCAGTAAGCTGTATGGCATAATTCATGCTGCGGCACCAAACTGCAAAGTTCATATGTATAAATGGTCTAATGACACTTTAGCTAGTATTCAACAAGATCAAATACATTTAGGAATTAATTATCAAGTAAGTCAGTTACCTGGAGAGATTTCTGAAACTGTCATAGCTCAAGATACGTTTAAATGCTATGTGAGAAATGGGCACCCTTGTAAAAAGAATATTATCACTATCCCTGAAGCTGCCGAATTTGACTTTGCCACTATCATCGCAGCAGATTGGAATGCCACTCGCACTTTTGCTCAACAAGTCTTTGAAAAATATAATCTAGATTACTCGATTAAGTTTCGTTCAGAACTGCCTTCTGCTGTTATTGAGGCCGTGAGTAAAACAGACATGATTGTGCCTTTATCTGGCTTTCTTGATATGAGTCTTTACCCTCAATTACGTGCTATTAAGTTTAAAAACAAAGAAAAATGGCTTCAGCAAGACATTGCTACATATATCCACTATAAAAACCGTTCTAGTCCATTAATGAATTGGCTTAGCCACCTTATTGCACAAGTATTTGATGAGAGTTCACAAAAAAGCCCAGCACAATAAAGTACTGGGCATGAGCAACCAAATGGCTAAATTTAGGTAAATAGGTATTGAAACACAATCAATACCTCATTAATCAAGCTCTAGGCCGATTACTGTTTAACAATTTCGAAATTAGAAAGACTAAATTGATGTTGATTTAGTGTCGTGCTGCCACTTCTTAAAACCGCATGACTACCTAACGCATCAAAACCTTGATACGACACAAGTTCACAATCTTGGTTAGCTTTTGTAAATGTGTCCCAATCTTGAGTTAATTGATAACTAATACTGTCTGCTTGCAGCCCTGCTTTACAATAAAAGTTAATGAACGCGTCTTGTTCATTCTCTAATGAAACTTGCGGGTTAGCTAACTCTGATAACGTTGTCACGCCTGCTTCAAAGCCTTCTATTTGAATACCCACTGAAGTACGTGACTGGGTATTTTTTATTTCCACACTTTGTCCTACGCACGTGCCATTATCAACACGATGATAATCACAATCCTCTTCTACAATAACGTCATATGACATATGTACTTGAACGACATCATCCTCTTGAGCTTGAGCATTACGATGAATAATGTTCACCAAGCCTAAGCCAAACTCATGACGTCCTTTTTGAAACGCTAAATCGTCTCTTTCTTCCGTAAACTCTGCCCAAGAGTTGAAGTCCTCAGCGTCTCCAGCACTACACGAATTCGTGTCGTAATACTTCACAGTTTCATCGCTAAAAATGGTCGCACATTTAGTTGCAACGCCATCAGATAGCCAAATATTGGTGTAGCCATATAATTCATCGTCTTTTTTCATCCATGCTTCAAATTTAACTTGTGCAATAGAAACATCAGAAGGCACTAATAAACCAGTCTGTGGAAACGCTTCAGAATTTACAATTGCAGTATAAGTAGCAGTTTCAAGATCAAGGGCTACCAATTCTAACCCCTTATAGCTAAAATCCGGCTCTGGAATAGCTGGCTCTTGAGGCTCAGCAGGTCGATCAACAATATCCCAATCGTTCTCAATTTCGAAACCACCATCACCTTCAATGATGTACCACTTATGATGTTGGCCTACTACAGCATCTAATTCTTGTTCGAAAGGTCCCATTTCTGTAACCCCTTCGATAATGTATGTTTCACCATTTACGAATGCGTGAAAGTAGCTTTTCTCTTCGCTGTCATATAGCTCTTCACCATTAACCTTAATGTTGTCGATTTTTTCACTTGAATCAACCGCCACATAAGTAAAATGCCTATTCTCAAGCGTCATTGTGTACGAATCGATATCTGTCGCTACCGTCATATTTCCCGCTACAGAATACTCATCTGTGACTTCAGCTTCTAACTTTTCCAAGATTTCACCATGTACAACTTCTAAATGGTAACCATCTCTTACTTCAAAGGTATAACTATCATCAATACTGAAAGGACCAATCGCTTCTTCTTTATTATCAACTCCGTTAATAAGAAGGTAATAATCATCAGTTAATAAATGATCGCTAGCAGAACCTGCAACATCTGTGGCCATAGGATCGATAATTAACCCGTAGTCAAAGCCAACAGTAATGGTTCTGTAATCACTTTCTGGAGATGAAGAATCCGATGAACAAGCTGTCATTAAAGCAGCAGTAACGAGCGTGGTTAATAGTTTAACTTTCATTTGTTTCTCTCATTAAATTTAGTCTTGAGGATGAGTGGTCCCATCTTGTTGCTATACCGTCACCTGACTGTGTAAGCGCTTGTTATGGGGCGTATATTAGTGACTAAAATGAAAGGTGAATAATTGTTAATCCTTATTAGCATCATAACCATAAGTTATCAGATACATATTGATACAATTAAATTTGGAATGAGATAAAGCGAAAAGTAACCAATAAAAAAGCCCTTGATGATAATCATCAAGGGCTTTGAATTTAGCCTATGGCCAATTTACATGAGCGTTAAGCCAAAGCTTATAGGCTGTAGTAAAGTTGGAATTCCATTGGGTGAGTAGTACGAGATACTTGCTCACACTCTTCAGACTTAAGTGCAATGTAAGACTCAATAAAGTCTTTACTGAATACATCACCTTTAGTTAAGAATTCGTGGTCAGCTGCTAAGTTTTCTAGTGCGTTTTCTAGAGACGTTGCAACTTGTGGGATCTCAGCCGCTTCTTCAGCAGGTAGGTCATATAGATCTTTATCCATTGCTTCACCTGGGTGAATCTTGTTTTGGATACCGTCAAGACCAGCCATTAGCAATGCAGAGAATGCTAAGTATGGGTTAGCTGTTGGATCTGGGAAACGTGTTTCAATACGACGAGCTTTAGGGCTTGGTACCACTGGGATACGGATTGAAGCACTACGGTTACGTGCTGAGTAAGCAAGCATTACAGGCGCTTCGAAATGCGGTACAAGGCGCTTGTATGAGTTAGTACTTGGGTTAGTGAATGCATTCAATGCACGAGCGTGCTTGATGATACCACCAATGTAGTAAAGTGCAGTTTCACTTAAACCTGCATATTTATCGCCAGAGAATAAGTTAACGCCATCTTTAGCTAAAGATTGGTGAACGTGCATACCACTACCGTTATCACCAACAATTGGCTTAGGCATGAATGTCGCAGTTTTACCGTATGCATGAGCAGTGTTATGAACAACATACTTCATGATTTGGATTTCATCCGCTTTGTTTGAAAGCGTGTTGAAACGTGTCGCAATTTCGTTTTGACCCGCTGTAGCAACTTCGTGGTGATGCGCTTCAACTACTTGACCTAATTCTTCAAGAATTAGACACATTGCACTACGAATGTCTTGTGATGAATCAACTGGTGCAACTGGGAAGTAACCACCTTTAACGAATGGACGGTGACCAGTGTTACCATCTTCGTAGCTAGTACCTGAGTTCCATGCCGCTTCTTTCGCGTCAACTTTTACGAAAGTACCTGACATGTCAGTACCAAACTTAACGTCGTCAAATAAGAAGAACTCTGGCTCTGGACCAATTAATACAGTGTCAGCAATACCGGTAGATTTTAAGTACTCTTCTGCTTTCTTAGCGATTGAACGTGGGTCACGCTCATAACCTGTCATAGTAGAAGGTTCTAAAATGTCACAACGAATAAGACCAGTCACTTCTTCAGTAAACGGATCAAGTAAGAAAGAAGAAGGATCTGGCATCAATACCATGTCAGATTCGTTAATACCTTTCCAACCGTTGATAGATGAACCATCGAACATTTTGCCATCTTCAAAGAAATCTTCGTTTACTTGATGAGAAGGAATAGAGACGTGCTGCTCTTTACCTTTAGTGTCTGTAAAACGTAAATCTACGAACTTAACTTCTAGTTCTTCAATTTGTTTTAATATTGATTCAACTGACATTCTTAAGCCTCCGGTAGGGTAAAGGGTTGTCCCTTAATATAATCTTGTTATTCGTCAGACAAACTATCTGCTTTGCGAATTTGTTCAATTAAAAGCTATTTCCATGCCAGAAAGGTAAGTGATTGATTTAAAGCTTAATAAAAAAATCACTAGCCATAGAAAAAGCCATATTGCACAAATACGGTGCACCACTATGATCACAATTGGTGCAAAAGTCCATTTCGGTGCAGGGTTTTTAGCGCATGAATTGATCTAGTTCATTAAAGCGTCATTTTATTGCGGCAGTATGATCCTTTTTCGTTTTTATCTTCTATCTTTAGTGTTTAATTTTTTATTAAAAACGACCTGTTCAAAAATAATCCTATCTACTCGGCGCTCGGTGGAGTAGAATGGCACGCTTTTTTATAGTGGCTATACTTATCAGCCCTATAAACTCCTATTTTTTATTTGATGGTATAGAGGTTTTATCCGTGTTAGAGAATTTACGTAACATCGCCATTATTGCTCACGTTGACCATGGCAAAACGACCTTGGTAGACAAGCTATTGGCTCAGTCAGGCACCCTTGAAAGTCGAGGCGAAGCCGCAGAACGTGTAATGGATTCTAACGATCTTGAAAAAGAACGTGGTATCACCATTCTGGCAAAAAACACTGCCATCAAATGGAACGACTACCGTATTAACATCGTAGACACTCCTGGTCACGCCGATTTCGGTGGTGAAGTAGAGCGTGTTCTATCTATGGTAGATTCAGTTTTATTATTAGTAGACGCAGTTGACGGCCCAATGCCTCAAACTCGCTTTGTTACTAAAAAGGCATTCGCACAAGGCCTTAAGCCAATCGTTGTTATCAACAAGATTGACCGCCCAGGTGCACGTCCTGATTGGGTTATCGACCAAGTATTCGACTTATTCGACAACCTAGGTGCAACTGACGAACAGTTAGATTTCCCTATCGTTTACGCTTCTGCATTAAACGGTTTCGCGACTCTTGATCCTGAAGAAACAAGCGAAGACATGACACCGCTTTTCCAAGCGATTGTTGAGAAGGTTTCTTCTCCTGATGCGGATGCTGAAGGTGAGTTCCAAATGCAAATCTCTCAACTTGATTACAACTCATACGTAGGTGTTATCGGTGTTGGTCGTATTAAGCGTGGTAGTGTTAAAACTAACCAGCAAGTCACAATCGTTGATGCTGAAGGTAAAACTCGTAACGGTAAAATGGGCCAAGTATTAGGTTACATGGGTCTAGACCGTCACGAAGTTGCTGAAGCCAACGCTGGCGATATCGTTGCGATTACCGGTTTAGGTAACTTACAGATTTCTGACACTGTTTGTGGTGTTAACCAAGTTGAAGCATTACCTGCATTATCAGTTGATGAGCCAACGTTAACAATGACTTTCCAAGTGAACACTTCTCCGTTCGCAGGTAAAGAAGGTAAGTACGTTACTTCACGTAATATCCTTGAGCGTCTAGAACAAGAACTAGTCCACAACGTTGCACTACGTGTTGAAGAAACTGATTCTCCAGATCGTTTCCGTGTTTCTGGTCGTGGTGAGCTTCACCTTTCGATCTTAATTGAAAACATGCGTCGTGAAGGTTACGAATTAGCAGTATCTCGTCCAGAAGTTATCACCAAAGAAATCGACGGTGAGATGTGCGAGCCATTCGAAACATTAACTGTTGACGTTGAAGAAGAGCACCAAGGTACCGTAATTGAAAAATTAGGTATGCGTAAAGGTGACATGAAAGATCTACAACTAGATGGTAAAGGTCGTGTACGTATCGACTTCATCATTCCTAGCCGTGGCTTAATCGGTTTCCAAACTGAGTTCATGACTGCAACTTCTGGTACAGGTCTTATCTACCATTCATTCGACCATTACGGTCCAGTGAAAGGCGGTGACATCGGTCAACGTGCTAACGGTGTATTGATTTCTAATGCAACAGGTAAAGCCCTAACATTCGCATTATTCGGTTTACAAGACCGTGGTCGTCTATTAATCGGTCACGCTGCAGAAGTTTACGAAGGTCAAGTGATTGGTATTCATTCACGTTCTAACGACTTAACTGTTAACTGTCTGAAAGGTAAGCAGCTAACCAACATGCGTGCATCAGGTACAGATGAAGCACAAGTGTTAACTCCGCACATCCAAATGACACTTGAGCAAGCACTTGAGTTCATCGATGATGATGAGTTAGTTGAAGTAACACCTGAAAATATTCGTGTTCGTAAGCGTCATTTAACAGAAAATGACCGTAAGCGCGCTAGCCGCTCTGGTAGCTAAGTTTAGCTAACGTAGTTTGAATATGAAAACCCGCTCAGGCGGGTTTTTTATTGCCTGTTATTCTAATAAGTACCAGTACAGCAAATAAAAAACTGATTTCATCTAACCTATAACCTAACAGTCTTTATATTCACTTTAATCGAATATATATTCACCTCTACTTATTATCTCTTAGGTTGGAATATCGCAAAATGTCTGTGATTCAAAATGTTAACGTGGCTAATCAAGCCAATATTTACTTTGATGGTAAAGTCATCAGCCGCACAATTCATTTTACTGATGGTAGTCATCAAACCCTTGGGGTTGTGCTACCTGGTGAATATAACTTTGATACCAGCCAAGCTGAAATCATGAATATCACCTCTGGTAAATTTGAGGTGTTATTACCTCATGCCACAGATTGGACAACCGTCACAGCAGGCGAATTATTTGAATTAGATGCCAATGTTAACTTTAAAATTCGCACTAACGAAATCAGTGAATATCGCTGCCAGTACAAGTAATTAGCGTCAGCAGTTCATCAGTAATTGCTGATTTTATGTTAAAAAGAAGCTAGTATTAATGTGTTGAACGCCAAAGGTGAAGGAATCCCACATGCGCTTAGTCTTAATCATTAGTCTCATTTTAACCAGTATTGTCCTCTCAAGCAGCCATGCAACGGTTTATCGCTGGGTAGATGAGAATGGTAAAGTCCACTACAGCGACGAGCCAAGGGAAAATGCCGAAACAGTAGAGCTCAATCAAAATACGCAAAATAGCATTTCTGTTCGTGTTCCTGCCGAAGTGGATTCCAATACAAAACCAGCTGAAGCGGTTACCTACAGGGTGAGAATCGTTAATCCCACTCAAGAAGAAACCATCAGAAGTAACCAAGGAAACTTCACTGTTGTCGCCAGTGCGGCGCCAGAACTACCCAATGGTTATTTACTTGCACTGTATATTGACGACATTCTTTATGGTCAGCCTCAATCCAGTGCAATCTTCAATGTCACTGAAGTAAATCGCGGTGAACATAATCTTGTCGTTAAGATTTTGACCCAAAACGGCAAAGTCCTTGCATCAAGTTCTGTTAGAAAGATATTTCTACATCAGGCTTCCATTCTTAATAAACCTAGACCAACACCTAGGACTGAATAAAAATATTGTTTTTCATATAGATAGATAAACAATATTAAAAGATTATTAAATTGATTGTCGATGTAGAATAAGTTGCTTAGTGCACCATACTGGTGCAACATGGTGGTGCAACTTCAATATGCAGGACAATTGATGGATACAAATAATCTGCTGAATCATTTAGTTACCGCTGTTCTTGTTATCGATAGCAAGCTGATGCCTCATTATGCCAATGCGGCAGCTGAGCAGCTGTTAGGGATCAGTGTAAATAAATTGCGAGAACAGCGTTTGCCTGAACTCTATCAGTTTATGGGAGTAGAATCTGAACTCTTAATTGATTCGGTAAAAGCCAGCCAAGGGATTACAGTTAATACTGCTGCGTTAATAACCCTTGACGGTGTGCACCACATTATAGATATCACCTTGATCCCCATGGAGCATGAAGATGACTTAAGTCTGCTCGAGCTAAGACAAGTTGATCAGCAACATCGTATCCACCAGCAACTAAACTTAGATGCCCAACAACAAGCTGCGCAATTCTTAGTGCGCAACCTTGCCCATGAAATTAAAAACCCATTAGGCGGCCTCAGAGGTGCAGCCCAGTTACTTTCACGTGAGTTAGCTGAGCCGCAATTAAAAGAGTTCACCGATCTAATTATTGAGCAAGCCGATAGGCTAAGAAACTTGGTTGATAAGCTATTGGGACCACAACGTCCTACCCAGCATACCGAACACAATATCCACCAAGTAGTGCAAAAAGTCTTAAAACTGATTGAGTTAACCCTACCGGATAACGTCACGTTAGCGCGAGATTACGACCCATCCATTCCCGATATGAATATGGATCCTGATCAACTGCAACAAGCCGTGCTTAACATAGTACAAAATGCCACTCAGGCGCTTGAGAAAACCGGTGGCGAAATACTCATTAGAAGCAGAACCCAGCATCAAGTCACTATTGGCACTCAAAGGTTCAAATTAGTATTGGCGCTATCGATTATTGATAACGGACCTGGGATCCCGGCAGAACTACTGGATACATTGTTTTATCCAATGGTAACAGGCAGAGAGGACGGCTCAGGTTTAGGCTTATCGATTGCGCATAATATTGCACGATTACATGGAGGTCGCATTGATTGCGTATCGGCACCAGGGCACACAGAATTCACCATTATCCTGCCATTACAATAACATGCCATTGATGGCTATTGAGGAAGTAACATGAGTATAAGCGAACAAGTTTGGATCCTCGACGATGATAGTTCTATTCGCTGGGTATTAGAAAGAGCCCTACTGGGTGCCAAGATTTCTACTGCCAGCTTTGCTGCGGCCGAGTCATTATGGCAAGCATTAGAAATCTCACAGCCTATTGTGATTGTGTCAGATATCCGCATGCCTGGAACTGATGGCTTAACCTTGCTTGATCGCTTACAAATGCACTACCCGCATATTCCAGTCATTATCATGACAGCACACTCTGATTTAGACAGTGCCGTCAGCGCTTACCAAGCGGGTGCCTTTGAGTATTTACCAAAGCCATTTGATATTGATGAAGCCATTGCGTTAGTGGAACGCGCACTGACCCATGCAACAGAGCAAGTCCCTCCGCCAGCTGAAGAACCCGAAGTGGTGAAAACTCCTGAGATCATTGGTGAAGCACCTTCAATGCAGGAGGTATTCCGTGCGATTGGTCGCCTATCTCGTTCATCCATTAGTGTATTAATAAATGGTCAATCTGGTACTGGTAAAGAACTGGTTGCTGGCGCACTGCATAAACACAGCCCTCGTAAAGATAGCCCTTTTATCGCATTGAACATGGCTGCTATTCCAAAAGACCTAATAGAGTCTGAACTATTTGGTCATGAAAAAGGCGCCTTTACAGGAGCAGCCAATGTCCGCCAAGGTCGCTTTGAACAAGCCAATGGCGGAACTCTGTTTTTAGATGAAATTGGCGACATGCCACTTGATGTGCAAACCCGCCTGTTACGTGTTCTTGCCGATGGGCAATTTTATCGCGTCGGTGGCCATGTGGCAGTACAAGTCGATGTGCGGATTATTGCCGCAACACATCAAGACTTAGAATTATTGGTACAAAAAGGCGATTTTCGTGAAGATTTATTTCACCGCTTAAACGTGATTCGAGTACACCTACCACCACTGTCGCAGCGTCGTGAAGATATTGCCCAATTGGCCACCCATTTTTTGATTTCTGCAGCAAAAGAAATCGGTGTAGAGCCAAAAGTACTGACAAAAGAAACAGCAACCAAATTAGAGCAATTACCTTGGCCCGGTAATGTTAGACAACTTGAAAATACTTGTCGCTGGTTAACGGTGATGGCCTCAGGCCAAGAGATTTTGCCTCAGGATTTACCCGCTGAGTTACTTAAGGACCCAGTCGCTTCAGGTGAAAGAACTGACGGCGTTTCAGATTGGCAAGTGGCATTAACCCAATGGATTGATGAAAAGCTATCAGCGGGTGAAAGTGATTTGCTCACAGAAGTGCAACCAGCCTTTGAGCGGATATTATTAAAAACAGCGCTCAAGCATACTCAAGGCCATAAGCAAGAAGCGGCAAAACGTTTAGGCTGGGGGCGAAACACCCTCACGCGTAAACTCAAAGAATTAGAAATGGATTAATTTACGGCAAGAGTTGAAACAAAAAGGATAGCGAAAGCTATCCTTCTTTATTTACACTCGCTTTATCTTTTTATACTAAAGAGCGCTCAGTTTAAAACTGGTAATGCAGCCCTAATGCTAACTGTGAAGTATCTGCATCAATATCTAGCATTTCAGAACGATCGGCATCTAAGTCACCGGTGGCATACTCATAACTTAAACGTAAGCGCAGTGATTCGGAAACAGCAGCTGTTATGCCAACACCGTAAAGCACATTAACACCACTCCAATCGGCAGTATCAAAGCCTTCGTCATAATCGTAATCTGGGTCAACTTCGAGTGCACGAATCGCTAAGCCCACTTTACCAAAAACAGAAAAGGTATCATTGATAGCCCAAGTAAATTTCGGCGCAGCCGAAAAAACAGCTAAACCAAGATCAACACGACCATCTTGTAAATCATTGGTCAGCATCCATTTTCCTTCAATGCCAAACCAATGATTGAAGTTATAACCACCATAAGCACCGAAACCTGCACCAGAATCGTCAAAACTGCCGACTTCCAGTTGTACATTACTCAGTTCACCACCCACATACCAACCCGTATCGCGGGCTTTGTGTTCTTCGGCTGTGACATTAAAAGATAAACCAACCATTAATATTGCACTTGCTACTACAGATAAGCGTTTCATTATCATTCCTTAATAATTCTATCAGCGCAGGCAGCATAGCAGAAAGCACTCACTCATCAATCATTTCAAATGTAGGTATTTGTTCGAAAATGTGTCAATAACGATAATCTAATAAGAAGGAGCATTGCAGCTCCTTCTTATCATTAACTAATAGATTAATACTGGCTTAACGTATTAAAAACCTGAATTCAGGCTAAATAGCCATGCTCAGCACGCCCACAATAATAAAGGCGATAGTCCCGAGTAATGTTTCCATCACAGTCCAGGTCTTTAAAGTGGTTTTCTCATCCATTTCCATTAAACGACCCACAAGCCAGAAACCTGAATCATTAAAGTGAGACAATACCGTCGAGCCACCAGCAATGGCAATGACAATAAAGCAAAGATCAAACTGTGTCAGACCCGAAGTCACAGCGACCATAGGCGCAATTAACGCTGCTGTTGTGGTTAATGCAACCGTTGCCGACCCCTGCGCTACTCGCAAACATGTTGCAATGACAAAGGCTGCTACAATGATGGGCATACCGGTATCGTTTAATACTCCAGCTAAGGCTTCACCAATACCACTAGCACGTAATACACCACCAAACATACCACCAGCGCCTGTCACTAAAATTGCACCACAAATGGGGGCGAGAGAATCACCACACAATTTCTCAAGCTGCTTCATACCGTAATCTTTAGCAAACACAGCAAGACAAACGAGTAAGGTTATTAGCAATGCAATGGGAGTTTTACCTAGCATTCGCAGACTTTCAACCCAAGTGGCACTGCCATCTATCACACCTGCTACGCTCAAGGTGTTCAAGCCTGTATCTAGAAAAATTAGCAATACTGGTAGCAGTAAGATCATTAATACAGTTATGAATTTAGGCTGTTTAGCCGGGTCAATCACGGTCTCAGAACTTAAGAAAACCTTAGATAAAGGAATATCAAACTTCTTGCCTGCATATAAGCCAAACAAATAAGCCCCTATATACCAAGTTGGGATCGCCACTAAAATACCAATCATTAGTAGCATGCCTATGTTTGCCCCAAGTAAATCAGCTGCGGCAACAGGCCCTGGATGAGGTGGCACAAAAGCATGCATTACCGCAAAGGCACCTGCAGATGGCAGTGCGTATTTTAATGGTGAGCCACCAAAGCGTTTGGCCACACTGAATATAATCGGCATCATCACGATTAAGCCCGCATCAAAGAAGATAGGGAAACCAAACAGGAGTGAGGCAACACCTAATGCGAAAGGCGCTTTTTCTGCGCCAAAGCGGCCAATAAGGCTGTCGGCTAATACCTGCGCCCCACCAGTGACTTCTAAGATTTTGCCAATCATGGCACCTAAGCCTACTAAAAGCGCGACAGCTGCTAGCGTTCCGCCAAAACCTGACATCATCGTCGGCACGACTTGTTCAGTAGAAATTCCTGTCGCAAGGGCAGTTGATAAACTCACTAATGTTAACGCCACAAAGGCGTGCATTTTGAGTTTTATGATCAATAAGAGTAAAGCAGTTATAGCCGCTGCAGCGACCATTAGTAGGTAGGTAGGATCAGCAGATTGAGCTAAAGTGTCCATGGTATGTTCCATCGTTCTTTTAGGTATTCTTTATCAAGTTGATTAAATCTAATCTAGTCAAAAAAAATCAACTCAACGCGGTACTATCACTCAGCTTCGAGATATACTTTCGAAACGGCTAAAGTATATAGATCAACCCTGATTTGAGGTACGTAAATGACCGGTAAAACCATTATTGTGATGGGTGTGTGTGCTTGTGGTAAAAGCACCGTTGGCGAAAAGTTAGCAAATAGCTTGAATGCGAAATTTATTGATGGTGACGACCTACACCCACGAGCTAATATTCAAAAAATGGCCCGTGGCGAGCCATTAAACGATGATGATCGCGCACCATGGTTAGAGCGCGTTCGAGACGCGGCTTACAGTATCGAATCAAAAAATGAAACGGCCATCATTGTTTGCTCTGCACTAAAACAACAATACCGAGACACCATACGAGAAGGTAACCAACAAGTCGCTTTTCTATATCTACAAGGCAGTTACGATCTTATCTTGGCAAGAATGCAGGCTCGAAGTGGCCACTTTATGAAACAAAACATGGTCGACAGCCAGTTTGCTACCCTTGAAGATCCTAGCCAAGAAAACTTAGTCGTCACTGTTAATGTCGATAACAGTATCGACAATATTGTTTCACTCGCTGTTAAGCAATTTAAACAGCTAGGTTATTAGCCTATCTTGCTCAAACAGACATAAAAAAGCCGCTAACAAATTAACTTGTTAGCGGCTTTTAGTCTTTATATGAATCTAGTAGCAATCTAAATAACCTGAACTCGGGATAAGAGTTCAATAAGTTATGTTTAAATAGCCATATTCACTCTTTTAAAATAAATCAGTTAAATTCAAACTTGAGCTTTGCGCTGATAACAAGGCGAATTTACGCGTCAATAGCGGGTCTATTGCAAGTAAATTCAACACAGTTAGCGTTGCAAAAAGCTGTTTGATATGCATTTAATCGATAGGGTCTTGGTGAATTATCACTTCCGCACTATCAAACGCTTCACATAAACGTTTCTCAGTGTTGTCGGTTATTTCATGGGCTTCACGTAATAGTAATGAGCCTTTTAACTCGATATGAAACTGGATAAACGTGGTCTTACCCGCTTGTCGAGTACGTAAGTCATGTAAGCCATTCACTCTAGGGTCTTGCTTAACAATTGCGATGATGTCTTCACGGGTTGCTTCATCTAGCTCACGATCAAGCAAGGACTGAATAGAGCGATAACCTAAATCTATTGCTTGATGACCTATGTATAAAGCAATTAATACCGCAAATAAACCATCAGCCCACCACCAGCCATATTGTGCCAGTACTAAAGCGAGTAACACTGCCCCATTTAAAAATAGGTCAGATTTATAATGCAGTGAGTCCGCTTCCACCACAGTACTATTGGTTTTTGCTAACGCTTTTTTCTGCAGCATCACCAAGGCAAATGTCATCACTAGCGCAATGATAGACACCACCATGCCTAAACCAGCATGAGAGACTTCAACAGGATTGAATAACCGCTCTCCACCATAAAACAGTAATAAGAATGCTGAGCCTAAGATGAAGGCAGATTGAGCAAGCGAGGCTAATGGTTCAGCTTTTCCATGACCATAACGATGATCACTGTCAGCAGGCAAAATAGCATAACGGATGGCAATAAAATTAACGATTGAAGCAAGTGCATCGGCAAATGAATCGGTTAACGATGCAAGCATGCTCGCAGACCCAGAGTAGAGCCATGCGAGCAATTTGATCACAATAAGGATTAACGCTGTGGCTACAGCTGCGCGACTAGCTAACTTAACCCAAAAATCGTAGTCTGAATCTGTTGTCATAATAGAGGTCATCACGCCTAAATAAATGCAGTGGTAACCTCCAGTATAACGGAGTCAGTTAACAATTAACCACGACCTTTACCTTTGGTTTTGGTAAAACGTGAGTCAAACTTCTCTTTTTGCTCTTCAGTCAGTAGCTGGTAGATTTCATTTTGCATTTTCATGAAGTTTTTCATGCCTTCTTTTTGCTTCAACTGTTTCGCTTCAATGATTGAATCAGCCTTGGCATCGTCAAAGTTTGCATTACTGATAAGCGCTAGCATTTCAGTTTTATGTGCAGCACGTTCTTCTGCTGATGGACGCTCGCCTTTCTCTTCTTTGTACTTCTCAATAATCGCTTTTACATCTGTGCGTTGAGTGTCAGTTAAATCAAGTGAACGTAGCATTTTACGAACACTTTTGTGCATACTTTTACCGTGGTGCTTACCACCATGTGCTCGCTCACCCTTTTCTTGTGTCTGTTCAGTTTGAGTATTGGTATCTGTGCTTGTTGCGTACACTTGACCTGCTAATAATGCAGAAGAAGCAACTAGGGCTAATAAACTGTTTTTTACTGTTAAACGTGATTTCATAATCTCACCTATATATTTGCTTAATTCATCATTTGAAGAATGGCTACCAGCACTTGATCAAGTTGATTAAATAGCACTGCTAACAGAATTTTGTCTTGTTATACCAAGCTCACTAACTGCAAATCCTTTGAAGTCGTTTTTGGTATGAAGCTAGTTTAGCCAATGCAATGTCAGTTAGGGTTATGAGTCGGTAAAGCTATGTAAAGATCCCATTTTGAACATAAAAGTTACTCTATAAAGCAGAATGGGAGCCAGTTCACGTATATAAAAGCTAATCATTTCCATACTGAACAAAAGCATAAGTTGTGTATCTGAGATAACACTAGCGTCTTCAGTCTGCCTTAATATTTCTAATGGCGACGTAGTGATTCTGGTTAACTCTTTTGATGTTTATAGTTGAGGTTATGGATGAGCAAGTTTTTCACCCGCATAATGATTTTATTCAGCCTGATAGTGTCAGTAACAGGTTTAGCGCACGCAAACGATTCCGATATTTGGGTCAACAAAACTACCAGTGAGCCCTCGGTAAATTTACACTTTTTCTGGTCGCAGACTTGCCCCCATTGTCGTGAGGCACATCCCTTTATCGATGCTTTAGCAGAGCGATACAACTGGATTAATCTCGAAGATTACTTAATCAGCGAACCAGGTAATGTCGATAAGTTGATGGCTATAGGTAAGAAAACAGGAGTAGAGCCTAAATCAGTACCTTACTTTGCAGTTTGTGGTGAAGCGATAACTGGTTATAACAGTCACGACGTTACTGGGCGCTATATACTTGAACGACTTGAAGCTTGTTATCAAAGAAACGGCGGTACTGGAGATCTTAAAGATGTCATGGCTGATTTCTATGAAGATAAAACCACTGCTGATGCGCCATTATTTGAAACATGTTCAGACAGTGCCGATCCTGATGCGGGAACATGCGGAATGGACTTTGAAGCAAGTAATGGCGAACATTCAAACCTAGACTCAAAGCCCCACGTTCAGCCTGTTGATATTCCGCTTATTGGCGCTGTACAACCTGAAAAGATGTCGCTACCTGTATTGACCTTAGTGCTAGCTGGCGTCGATGCCTTTAACCCTTGTGCCTTCTTCGTCTTGCTATTTTTATTAAGCATCATGGTGAATGCGGGCAGCCGTGGACGCATGCTATTAGTGGGCGGGATTTTCGTTTTCTTCTCTGGCTTTATTTACTTCATCTTTATGAGCGCATGGCTCAACCTGTTCCAACTGCTTGGTGGTGGAGACGGAGGCTGGATTATCACAGGTGCGGGATTAATTGCACTGGTGGCCGCCTTGGTCAACATAAAGGACTTCTTCTATGGCAAGGGAGATGTCAGCTTATCGATGTCGGTTGAAAACCGTGGCAGCTTAATAAAGCGGATGGGTAAATTGTCTAAAACCAGCTCTTTACCAACCTTAATATTCGGTTCTGCGTTATTGGCGATTATGGCCAACGCTTATGAGTTACTTTGTACTGCTGGTTTCCCGATGATTTACACGTCTGTGTTATCAATTTCGGGGTTAGATACCATTGAGCGTTATATGTATCTCATCGCTTATAACGTCATTTACGTTATTCCATTAGCAACCATTGTGATTGTATTTGCTGCTACCCTTGGCAAGCGTAAGCTAACGGAAAAAGAAGGCGAAGTACTTAAACTGATGTCGGGTATTATGATGTTAGGTTTAGGCAGTATGCTTGTTATCAACCCGATGGCGCTGCAAAACGTGGTGTTCTCTATAGGCTTGATTCTAGGCTCTATCTTGTTAACTTATGTCATCGTTAAGATTAAACGCTTGAAGCAAAAGTCTTAATCTTGCTATACAAGGCTCATTAGCCTTGCTATTAAAGCGAGTCTTACGCGTAAGACTCGCTTTTTGTATTTAGTTTTCCAATAGACTTTATTGGTAAGCTCCAGCCGAGTAAGTTAACTCATAGCTATGGCTATAGATTTCTAAAATATTGCCGAATGGGTCTTCCATGTAAATCATCCGATATGGCTTCTCGCCAGGGTAATAGTAACGAGGCGCTTTCATGCGTTTTTTACCACCAGCGGCAACAATTTTTTCAGCCAAACCTTCAACATCTGGATCTTGAACACAGAAATGGAAGATACCTGTTTTCCAATATTCAAAATTATCGTCAGGGTTTTGCTGGTTTTTAAATTCAAACAACTCCACTCCAACTCTGTCGCCAGTAGATAAATGGGCTATCTTAAATCGTTCCCACCCTGGACCAAAAACGTCGCTACACATCTCGCCAATGGCTGAATCGTCTTCAACAATTTCAGTCGGCTCCATGATTAAGTACCAGCCTAAGACTTCAGTGTAAAACTTAACTGCGGCCTCTAAATCTGGCACCGAGATACCGATATGAGAAAAGGTTCTAGGATACGGTGTAGGTGAATCTGGCATTGCTGCGGCCTCAGCAGTAGCCTCTTGTTGCGAGGTGGCAGACGCACAACCCGTTAATGCCATAGGCAAAGCAGCGGCCCCTAAACTTACACCCAGTAACTTCATGAATTCTCTTCGACTGGGATGATTGATAAACATAGTGTGTTCCTATAACGGCGATACAATTGAGGATGTCTAACAGATTGAAAGCGGGGTTACGAAAACTTAATAGCCTCCATAAGCCCCTGTGAATATTATTTATATGCACCACTGGCATAATGTAATTCATAGCTGTGGCTGTAGATTTCTAGGATATTTCCAAATGGATCTTCCATGTAAATCATGCGGTACGGTTTTTCACCTGGATAATAATAACGCGGTGCTTTCATTCGTTTTTTGCCACCAGCAGCAACAATTTTCTCTGCTAGGCCTTCAACATCAGGATCCTGAACACAAAAGTGGAACACGCCAGTTTTCCAATATTCAAAGTTATCTTCTGGATTCTTTTGATTCTTGAATTGAAACAGTTCGACGCCGATACGATCGCCGGTAGACAGATGGGCAATGTTAAAACGCTCCCAACCTGCACCAAATACATCCGTACACATTTCGCCAATGGCAGAATCATCTTCAGTAATTTCTGTTGGTTCCATAATTAAGTACCAACCTAGTACTTCGGTGTAGAACTTCACTGCCGCTTCTAAATCAGGTACTGAAATACCAATATGAGAAAACGTTCTTGGGTAAGGCATAGGTGCAGACATATTTATCTCTCCAGTTGTTGTTCATAAAGTCGGGCTAATTTCGATGAGAAAAGTATAGGAGAACTACAACTAAAAAGTTAAATTATCAATATTTATGTTTTTAATAACATTTTGTAATAACCAGCATTGCGAAGTACTGGATTATGCCGATTTGTTTGATACTGTTTCTCACCAAGTGGCCTTTTTGTATTTCCTTTAGCAACTATAATTGACTGATACTTTGAGATTAATTTTAAAAATCTTATTTTAATCACGATATTGAGCACCGACAGAGATCGCAAACATGAATCTATTACACACAGTATTACCGGCCATTTTACTCAGCACTTTACCTGCCACCACTGCCTTTGCAGAAACCTCCCCCCAGTCTGAAGTCATCACGACAGCTGATATTGACTGGGGATATTTAAACCCACTTCGTGGCGATAAAAGCCCTGGGGCGGCCAACCTTTGGGGCGATCGCACCCAAAATGTGCCAACGGGTATGTTAGTGAAATTCAATAAAGGGTTTTCCTCACCTCCTCACATTCATAATATTACTTATCGTGGTGTGGTTATTGAGGGGAAAATGCATAATGACGATCCCGATGCGGCAACCATGTGGATGCCAACCGGTTCTTTTTGGACACAACCTGCTGGCGAGAACCACATCACTGCAGCCAATGGCGAAGACAACCTCATCTTCCTTGAAATTGATAGTGGCCCTTATTTGGTTAAACCATCTAGTGAGCAATTTGACAATGGCGAACGACCAATAAATCTTCATCAATCAAATCTTGTTTGGCTAGACCAAACCGACACGAAGTCTATCAATGGAAATAATGCTGAAATAACCGCATTATGGGGCAGTAACAAAGTCGGGGAGCTCGGCGGTGCAATGATAAAATTGCCAGCCAACTTTAGTGGAACACTGACAAGCGATGCTGAAGAGTTTAGAGCCATTGTTATCAAAGGTAGCCTTAACTATCAATCTGTTGAAACACCAAACAGTAAAGGATTAACCGCGGGCAGTTATTTTGGCTCTAACGGTAAATTCAGCCATAACGTGACAACGTCAGCACAAGGGACAATGGTATATATTCGCACTAATGGAAAATATCAAGTCGCTGAAAAATAGTGCGGCTAGGTGGTAACGCGTAGCAAAATTTATGTCGCACTTACTCATCTTTATGTAAAAGAGTGCAATGTTGCTAAACTTGGATCCTCATTCGTTATATAGTGCAATTAATAAAAGAGTGAGGATCGCAATGAGTCGAATTTTATTAGTTGATGATGACGCAGGTTTATCAGAATTATTAGCCCAGCTTTTGGTACTTGAAGGGTTTGAATTAACCCAAGCATTTGACGGCCAACAAGGCCTTGATTATGCACAGAACCAAGATTTTGATTTAATTTTACTTGATGTAATGCTACCAAAACTTAATGGCTTTGAAGTCTTACGTGCCCTCAGAACTCAAAAGCAAACGCCAGTACTCATGTTAACTGCTCGTGGTGATGAAATTGACCGCGTGGTTGGCCTTGAAATTGGCGCTGATGACTACCTACCAAAACCGTTTAACGACCGTGAGTTAATTGCACGTATGCGCGCGATTTTACGCCGCTCGGTATTAACTCAAGCTGACAAAAATGAGCAAGTTAGATTAGATTTTGGTGACCTCAGTTTAGACCAAGCAAGACAAGAGCTTTATTGTAACGAACAACTTATTATCTTAACGGGTACTGAGTTTTCCTTACTGCATAGCTTGATCACCCAAGCGGGCGATTTGGTCACAAAAGAACAACTTAGCGAAACCGTACTCGGTAAAAAATTAATGCCATTTGATCGCAGCTTAGACATGCATTTATCTAACTTGCGCAAAAAATTACCTGAACGCAGCGATGGCCGACCAAGAGTAAAAACCATCCGTGGTAAAGGCTATATTTGGATCCCGTAATGACATTCCTCTCTTCTATAAATCGCTTATTTGTTAAGTTATTACTGGGTTTTTGGTTATGCAGCTCGCTCATCATCGCCTTTGTGGCGATTTTGCCTTTTTTACAGCAAAGCCATGATCAACTCCCTTTGTCGGACAAACAAACACAACTGCTCAAACGTGCGGCAAAGCACTTTATAGAAGAGCCGTCGCTACTTGAAGATGAACAAGCGTTAAGACGTTTAAATCGTCACCGAAATCGTGATGGAAAAAGCTTTAAGTTTTATATTCTTGACGAGCAAAGCAGGGTGTTAAATACGAACAAAGTACCACGTACTTTTCGTGAGTTTTTACTTATCAGCGAAGACAATGGTGCCCCTATTAGTCACCAATTCCGCACTGAGTTAATTTTCGGCCCTTACGAATTTATAGCAGGTGAGAAGCCTTACCGCGTCTATGCACGTATTTCAGATAATCACCCACGCCCTTGGTTTTTCTTTTTCAGTGATAACAAGCTGCTGACAGCCATTATCGCCATGTTAATGTCTGGTCTACTGTGCGGCCTTTTAGCTTGGAACTTAGGTAAGCCATTACGTTCACTCAAGCAAAGCTCTAATGCGCTAGCGCGAGGAGACTTATCCAGCCGAGTCGAAACCAGCGTGGTAAAACGTGGGGATGAAATTGGCGAGCTGGCCCAAGCATTTAATACCATGGCAGAGTCCATCGAAACCATGATGAATAATCAACAACGCTTAATGGGTGATATTTCTCATGAACTACGTACGCCGTTAACCCGGCTGCAATTGTCATTGGCATTAGCCCGTAAGAAAGATCAAAGTAGCCCTGATATAGAACGTATTGGCTATGAAGCTGAGCAGTTAGAAGCCCTCATATCTGAGCTATTAACCCTATCTCGTGTCACCATCAGCAACACTGAAAATAAAGTCCATCTTGAACTGGCTGAATCGCTTAGCCATATTCTTGATGATGCAGAATTTGAAGCCGAGCAGCAGCAAAAACGCTTAGATATTGAGATCCCTGAAACAATCAGTCTCGACCATTACCCAAAATCCTTATCTCGGGCGATAGAAAACGTGCTGAGAAATGCGATTCGCTATGCCGAATCTGTGATTTCTATTACGGCAGAACAGGTACAAGATCGAGTGGTGATCACCATTGATGATGATGGACAAGGGATTGATGAAGCCGACTTAGAAGAAATCTTTAAGCCGTTTTACCGACCTGATGATGCTCGCGATCGTGAGTCAGGTGGCTGGGGATTAGGTCTGGCCATTACCCAAGCAGCCATTAAGCTCAACCAAGGTAACATTGAGGCAAAAAATATCTCTCCCCATGGCCTAAGTGTTGTCATTAGCCTGCCTAAAACCATGCAGTAACCTAAGGCTACCTTTCTAACTCTCAGATAAGCGTTAGCAGGAGCCATATGCAGAATGTCAGGGAAAACATCATCATCTTGATGATTTCTTTCCCTGGTTATGATGTTTTGAGTATAATTCTCGATTCATTCAATCAAGGTATTTAACATGTTCCATATTGCGCTTTATGAACCAGAAATTGCTCCAAACACGGGTAATATAATTCGTCTGTGTGCCAACAACGGGGCAAAACTTCACTTGATTGAGCCATTAGGTTTTGATTTAGAAGAGAAAAAGCTTCGTAGAGCTGGCTTAGATTATGCTGATTTAACCAATATCACTCGCCACAAGAATTTTGAAGCCTTCCTTGAGGCGATGCAAGGCAAGCGCATCATGGCGTGCACGACTAAAGGCAGCCGCCCACATAGTGAGCTTGAATTTGCCGCTGATGACGTATTGTTATTTGGTCCTGAGACCCGTGGATTACCGATGGATATCATTGAATCTATTCCCGCCAGCCAACGGTTACGCATTCCGATGGCTGCGAGTAATCGCAGTTTAAATCTATCCAACTCTGTGGCGATTATTAGTTATGAGGCTTGGCGTCAGCTTGATTACGCTGGAGCTGAATAGCTAATTTAACTTGTAGCGCTGGCTAATTGGGCTGAACAGTTGTCAGCTCAATCGCGCGGATCAATTGATATTGCTGGCTATCATCATCAAGATAATGCGCACTTTGACGCCACAACCAACTGTCATTATTACCATTATCAATTGGAGCGCTAGTCGTCGATGATAAGGGCTCAAAGCTTAAACGAATCAATGCTGGCCGCTGATTAAGTTGCCCTTTTCCTAAAAAAGTAAAACTATCCCCACGCAGATATAAACTAAAAACTTGCTCTCTATCTGCACCAACACCGTCAGTGTACGTCAGGAGTACATCACCACTATGTGCACGAAACCACCAAACTTCACTATTGGGGTTACTGTCGCCACGGCTCACCGTCAGCATTAAATTCCGTTTATCAGATGAGCAAATTGCAGCAGTTGTCACTTGTTTTGGTCTGGAGCCCGACTTAGCCGCCGAGCCAACCCAGTCACCATCAAGTCGTGGACAAAACTGGCTCAAATCCACTTTCGCAGCGCTCACGCTGGCTGCGGGCAGCATCCCTATAAATCCTAACAAGAGGGCTAAGCTACAGCTTATTTTTGAGATTCCAATATTATAAGACATGGACAAAAAGGCCTTGAAGTAAGCTTAATCAGTGATTAGCTAGCACATTATTTTATTCCATCACGATTTTCAAATAACTAAACTATTTTTGCAAATAACGTCAGTTATTGAACCGACAAATTTGACCAATAAAAAATGCCTTTCTCAAATAAGAAAGGCATTTACAATCAAAAGTAGACGAGATGAATGTTATTGACCGAAGCCCACGTCCGTCATATTAATCTGCGTGACTTCACCATATTCTTTAGCAATATCAGCAACCTTAGCAGCATTACCAATCAACACAAACTGCAAATTGTCTTGAGGGAAATAGGTGCTTATTAAACGCTGAGTATCTTCAAGGGTTAAGCCGTCGACTTTGGCTTGAAACTCATTGATGAAAGAATCATCAAATTTATAGATATACATATCTGCCATTAGCTCAGCTAGCTGACCACCTGTTTCAAATTTAGGCGGGTATTGGCCTTTTACGTAGGCTTTAGCTGAATCTAAGGTTTGCTGATCTATCCCTTGTTCCCATAAACGCGCATAGGTTTTTAACGCTAAGTCCATGGCCTCTTTAGTCGTACTGGTTTTGGTAAAGGTGCTGACTTGGAAAACCCCAGAATCAGAAAAAGGATTAAAGCCAGAACGAGCGCCATAAGTTAATCCAGCGTTGACCCTTAACTCATCGTTTAACCATGAAGTAAAACGGCCACCTAAAATGGTGTTGACTACCGTTAGCCCTACATAATCAGGGTTATCACGGCGAATACCTAAACCACCAAAAACAAATGTTGTTTCAATCGCATCAGGTTTATCAACTAACAATACTCGGCTAGCATTGAGTGACGGTAATCCCTGTGATAAATCAGGTTGGACGGCTTTTTCAGTTCCCTGCCAGCGACCAAAAGCTTGAGTTAGCTTTGCCTTCATTTGGGCTGGGTCAAAGTCACCGACAACATTAATGGCCATGTTACTTGGCTGATAATAGCTTTTATGGAAAGCACGTAATTGTGCAATATTAATCTCAGCTAACGAAACGCTGTTACCCGTTGTTGGGTTAGCGTAAGGGTGCTGTCCAAATACCATTTTAGTGTAGTAACGGCCAATAACCGCGCGGGGGCTTTCTTTTGCTTGCGATAATCCCACTATTTCACGCTGTCTTAATTTTTCAAATTCAGCGCTATCAAAGTCTGGTGACATCAACACATCTTGCATTATCGCAAGTACGGTATCGAGATCCTTACTCATAAAGTCAGCATCAATTTGCGAGCTTTCACGCCCTGAAGCTGTCTTTAAACTTGCACCAAGAAAATCAATGGTTTGCTCAATTTCCGCCTTCGATTTGCCACCAGCACCTAATAATAAACTCTTAGCAGTCATATATGACACGCCCGAGGTAGTGTCATTAACAGCACCAGCTCTGACAACCGCATTGATGTTAATAATCGGCACTTCAGACTGCACCATAAAGTTCACTTTTAGGCCATTATCTAAGGTCATTGATTCGTATTGCGGCATGCTAAAGCTGCCAGTATCAACCGTTTTACTGGTGCCTGTAGTACTTGCACACCCTGTTAAGGCTAGTGAGCATGCCAGCGCCATGGCTGTAAGCGTACGTTTTGAGGTAAATCCTGCTAATGACATCATAGGTCAGCTCCTTCTGTTGCAGCTAACACGCCCACGGTGCGATTGGCCTTACGTAAATAGGTTTGCGCCACACGTTGAATGTCTTCTATTGTGACTTTGTTATATGCCTCTGGGGCACTGAATAGTTTGTCATAACTGCCAAAATACAGCTCGTAACGGCCTAAGGTATTGGCACGACCATTAATGGTTTGCATCGTACGATAGAAATTCATCAGTTTGATATTTTTAACTTTTTCAAGCTCTTGTTGAGTCACCCCTTCAGTGCTAATACGGTTAATTTCCGCAATCATGTTGACTTCAAGTTGCTCCGCATCGACTCCCGCATTTGCCACACCAAGAAAATAAAACAGGTTAGGATCAAATGATAATGGCAGATAAGACACCACGTTTGATGCAACTTGTTTGTCAACTAGCCCTTGATATAAACGAGAGCTATTACCTTCACTAAAAATGGTATTTAGCAAATCAAGTGCATAATAATCTTCATGTTTTGTCGAGGGTACGTGGTACGCCAACATCACGTTTGGCGTACTCACTGACGCTTTTTCCACAAACACGCGACGCTCGCCTTTTTGAAGTGGCTCTACAGTGCGCACAGCTTGAGGTGGCGTTTGCGCAGGAATGACGCCAAAGTATTGTTTGGCCAGCTTTTTGACTTCAGCAACATTCACATCCCCAGCAATCACCACGACGGCATTATTGGGTGCATAATAAGTTTTATGGTATTGCTGTAAATCTTCTAAACTCCAAGCTGCGATATCTGACTCATGACCAATCACTGACCAGCTATAAGGATGCGCTCTAAATGCCACACCTTTAACTTCCTCTTGAATGGTGCGCCAGTTAGAGTTCTCTAGGCCAGTGGTTCGCTCAGATTGCACTACGCCACGTTCACTTTCGACCATTTCAGGGTCTATATCTAAGTTGGCGATACGATCGGCTTCTAAGTCGAAAATGGTCTCTAATGCATTGGCAGGAAACCAATCGGTATACACGGTTATGTCTTCAGTGGTGTAGGCATTGTTAGCACCACCAGCAGCTTCCATCGTTCGGTCAAACATTTTCGGACCATACTTTTTTGAACCGTTAAACATCATATGCTCAAAGAAGTGTGAAATACCGGTAATCCCTGGCACTTCATTACGTGAACCGACTTTCCAAAATAGATACATATTGGCATTGGGTATGCTGCTGTCTTCTAGCACCATAATTTTCATGCCATTATCTAACGTAAAAGTATTTACATCTTCTTGAGTGGTAGCTTGCGCTACGCTAACCCAAGCGCTGAGTAATACCAATAACGCGGTCATTCTGCGTTTCATGTTGGTTTCCTTTTAATCATCCGTCACAGCGACGATATCTTTCATGGTCTTTGTTAACTGACACAAGATTGTTACTTGTCAGGTAATTCGTTTTATTACTTAGCGCTTAAGGCCGTTAACGCCAATTGTGTCATGGTTTGCACACCAACTTTTAATGCAGACTCATCCACATAAAACGCCGGTGAATGGTTGCTGGCCACTGTTGCAGGATCTTTGCCTGCTGGGGTGACCCCCAGAAAATAAAACAAACCTGGGGTTTCTAATGCGTAATAAGAAAAGTCTTCAGCGCCAGTAATCAGCCCTGGCTCAATTAAGTTATCCTCGCCTACAACACTGCGAATGACAGGGCGCATTTTAGCGACTAATTCAGGATTGTTTACTGTCACAGGATAACCAGCATCAATTTCTGTTGTGGCAGTTGCCCCAAGGGTTTTAGCTGATAATTCTGCAATTTCGGCAAGCTTAACTTTAATATCTGCTCGCATATCTTGATCGAAAGTACGTATCGTTCCGATAAGCTCTACCTCATCAGGAATAATGTTTGAGCGAATACCACCATTAATGGCACCAAAGCTAACGACCGCTGGCGCTTTGGTAACATCAACTTGACGGCTAATAATGGTTTGCACGCTATTAATAATTTGCGCAGATGCCACAATAGGATCCACTCCGCCCCAAGGACGAGATCCATGGGTTTGACGACCTTTAACGGTAATAGTGAATGAATCTTCTGATGCCATCGCGGGGCCTGAACGAAGGCCAATAACCCCCGTAGGTAAACTTGAAGTCACATGCATGCCAAACACTTGCTCAGGTTTACGCTTGGCAAATAAGCCTTCTTTGAGCATGAGTTCAGCGCCGCCTTCTTCGCCTGCAGGCGCTCCCTCTTCTGCCGGTTGAAAGATAAACATCACGTCACCAGCAAGGCTATCTTTAGCATTAACAAGGTTTTCGGCCACGCCCATTAACATCGCCACATGGGTATCATGACCACATGCATGCATCACGCCTACAGTTTGACCGCGATAAGTATCTGTGGCTTTTGAGGCAAAAGGTAAGTCCACCACTTCAGTGACAGGCAATGCGTCCATATCAGCACGAATACCAATTAATGGCCCAGGTTTTGCCCCTTTTAAAATCGCTACAACGCCTGTGTGAGCCACACCAGTTTGTACTTCTAAACCTAATGATTCTAGATGTTGAGCAATCACTTTACTGGTTCTAAATTCTCGATTAGATAGCTCAGGATGCTGATGTAAATCCCGGCGCCACTCAATGACTTTTTGTTCAACATTCGCAGTCAATTTAGCTGCATCAGGGGTATTGGCAAAAACGGCAGGAGCAAACGTGCCTGACAGTGTCGCAACACATAAGGCTAAAGTAGAGAGGCGCATATTATCATCCATGGTTATTATCATTTTTTGTAGCATTCCAATCTACAAGGTCTGACTCGAGTTGTTAAATATTTTGTTAAAGGAGAACCTAAGAAATTGTTTCGATTTGTTTACTTAGTGAACTTCTGTACGATTGACCTGTGCGAATCGTTACCCTTTCGCCAGTGGTTGCAACACAAGGACATTTGCTAATGGATATCAAATTTAATCAATTCACTGCATTGAGTCACTCTCTGACACTGGATATTGCCGATTGGCATATTCACAACCAGTCGTGGGGAGTGTTTAGTGCTCATGGTGATATTGGATCCATACTAGGCGATCTGCTTTGCCAGCAATCCGCTGCATTATTTGATAACAAACTGACTAACCAACCCAAAGATATTGAGGTGTTGTCAGGTGACATGAGTATATCGGCGCATCGCATTGCCCAAGTTTCATTAACCGAGCAGCAAAGGTTATTAGCCTTAGAGCTTGAAAGTGACGACACAGATTTTCAAGATATTGTCGACACAGGCACTAAAGTCATCGAACTGATAAAACAAGCACTGCCCGCAGCGGGTAGCAGACAAACCAATAACCCCGAGCCAATTGATGCACTACTGACAAAGCTAGATCTACACTCACTACAAGAGCAAGGGTTTCGAGAATTATCGACAGGGGAAACACGACGAGTCATGCTGGCAATTGCCATCGCCAGTCAGCCAGACTTTTTAGTGCTTGATAATCCATTTTCAGGGTTAGATATTCAACATCGAGATGCATTATCTTACTATTTAAGCCAATTACCAATCCCGATGTTACTGGTGTTTTCAAGAGAAGAAGATCAACCCAAGTGGATAGATAACATTGCTATTTTCAGCCACGGAAAGTTAGACAGAAAGATGAACAAACACGATTGGGAGCAGCACCCTGTCATCGCCCAAATAACCTCACAAACTCAGGTACAAAGCGAATTAATGTTGGCGACAATGCAACGACATCGCCACCAGAGTCATTTTAACAATCCGGTTTTTGAACTTAAAAATGGCAAAGTTGCCTATAGCGATAAAACGATTTTTACCGATGTGAATTGGCGAATTGATAACGGCCAACACTGGCAAATTAAAGGCCCAAATGGTTGCGGTAAGAGCACCTTGTTAGGGTTAATATTTGGCGACCACCCTCAATGCTATAGCAATGATATTCATATTTTTGGCAAAAAAAGAGGCACCGGCGAAACCATATGGGAAATTAAACAGCATATTGGCATGGTGTCTTCAGCACTCCACTTACAATATCGGATAAATTGCAGCGCGACAGATGTGATTTTATCAGGTTTTTATGACTCGATAGGCTTATATCAGCAAGCCAGTGCTGACCAGAAAGCTGTCGCAAAAGACTGGCTCATCATGCTGCACATGATTGAGTACGCCAATACACCGATAAAGCAATTAGACTATAGCCAACAACGATTATTACTGATTGCTCGAGCACTCGTTAAGCAGCCTACGCTACTGATTTTAGATGAGCCTTATCAAGGCTTAGATTACTTGGGAATACGTTTAGTTAAAAAGACCCTTGAGCTGATCGCCAAAGAGAACCTGAGCCAGTTATTGTTTGTATCCCATTATCATGAAGACAGTATCGATAGCATTGACCACTATTTAACATTTGTGGCCAAAGAAAATGGTGAAGGTTACCGAGCAGTGATTAGTGAGTAATCTGCTAACAGCGCTAACTGCTGGAGGCTATTTCTCTTCAATTTTTCGTTCTTTCGCGGCAGCTTCTTTTGCTTCTCGCAGGTATTTGTCGGCACGAGATTCACGCTCATTAAATTGTGCTTGAGACTTTTTTATCTGCTCTTTTTCCCACTCACCAGACTCTTGACGAGCTAAGACTTCTTGCTCACGATTTTGGGTATCACTTGCTGCTTTACGAGCTTTTTCTAACTGTTCTTGCTCAGTCTTTTTGGAGTCAATTCGCCCTTGATCCGCTTTTTGAGATAATGTCAGCCTAGGCTTTTCACTTGCGCTCACGTGCCATGAACTGATCGCACTCAAGATTGCCATTACCGTGACAGCAATGAAATATGTGTTACCCAATCGCGTTTGATTCAACATGCGGTATATCTTCCTTGTTATTGTTCTTGATCATAACGAGCACGCACAGCTGGCGGCATGGCATCTAGCTTATGTTGCACCATCGCATCAAAGGCTGCAAACATTGGCGCTATATCCAATGTCGGATTAATGGCTTGCAGCATATATGCTGTCGCTTCAAGCGTCGACAAGCTATCACTTCGTTTCGCTTTACGAATGCGATATTGTGACACACCTTCAAACTCAATATGCAATGCCGGCAAATCAAGTAACCAAGGATTAAGCTGCAGCATTTTGAAGGCTTTTCGCCAAGTGCCATCAATCAATAAAATAATACAATCTTCAGGTGAATTTGACTCTGAAGCACGTTGGCTTGTTTCGCTTGGATAGACTAAATATACAGGCTTGCTGGCTTGTTGCAGATACACTTGCAGCTCAGCAAAGTCTTCTGCTGTTTCCCCTACCACAACTTGAGTCTCTGGTAAGGTTAAGCACAATAACTTAACCGTATTTTTAGCATGCTCAACCTCTGAAGGGTGCTGCAGCACAATCACTTCGGTTTTGACCTTCACTGTTTTCACGCTGCTACACACGCACGCCGACTGTGGATAAGCACATTTTTGGCAAAAAGCTCTGCTCATTAAAATTATAGCCTGTTGTAATAAAAGAAATTATATGTAATGTTACTTAAATAACATTTGCTAATTAAGCCTATGTTTAGGATATATTTTAACTCAGGGAAGAATTATGACTATCAATAAAATATCACTTTCGGTGATACTTTACCTTGCAAGCTGCGCCTCTTTTGCAGCAGATACCTCTCCATCAAGTTCAGAAAGTAGCTTTCATCACCAAGCCGAAATTGGGTTTCTTGACACCAGTGAAAGCTCAGACGGTTTAGCAAGCGCTACATATAGTTATTTTTTTCAAGGCGTAGACCAAACCGATGTCCCTCTTGAACTTGCACCGTATTTAAGCCAGTCATCTGTTGTTTCAGCTCGTTACGCTACAACAGATCACCAAGACCTTTATGCACTTAGTGGTGAATATATTTTCGATTCTCGCTTTTTTATTGGCGGTGCTTACTCCCTAGTAACACAAGAGCGTGAATGGTTTGATTCTAGTGATGAAGATACCTATGAAATCAATGCTGGCTACTATTTCAATCCATACGCTAAAGTTACGTTGTCATACTTAACTTACTCACACTCCAACACTTATTCAAACTCCAATCACGCTTGGTATGATTCATACAATTCTCAAAGTTCAGAAGATTACGATGCCATAGCCGCCAAATACGAGCATTACTTACCTTTTGAAAAAACGTCTGGTTTAATGCTAACTGCACTAGTGACCTATGCCGAAATTAAGTCGAAGTCTCACAGTGCATACACTACGTATACTGTTAACGGAACTGATGATTTAATTCCACAAATGATTGAGTCAAGTAATAAAGGGAAACATGAGGAGACGACGTTAATTATCGATGCAGACTGGTACATTACAAATGCTTGGTCTGTTGGTGCTAGCTATAAATATCTAAACTATGATAGTAAAAGCACTTTCTCATATTCAAGCCAAAGTCCAGAAGGCTTTATCAGCGACACGAGTGGCTATATTAGTGATGATAGCTTTAATGTTTATACAGTTAATACCAGCTATTTCTGGAAGTTCTCTAAATACATTTCCGCTAGAGCTTCAATAGAGCAGCTTTTTATTGATAGCGATTCAGATACCAGTTTCGGTATCGCGATTAACGCTCGTTTCTAGAACCAAAACAACAATGCCGCTGAATAACCTCCAGCGGCATTGGTATTTAATTCAGACTTTAACCATTAATGCTCTGGCTGTACTTGCTCCATATGCAAATGGCTTAAACTTTTTATCGACATGATTAATAGCAATACTAACGATAAACCACCCATTAAGAAGGCTACGGCATAAGGAGCGCTGATGTCAGTCATCTGAATTAAGCCCGCTAACACAGATGCACCACTCATTTGAATACAGCCTAACATGGCTGCTGCAGTACCCGCTCTTTCACCGAAAGCAGATAAAGCCATTGACGTTGCAGGGCCAAGTAATACTGCAAAACCAATGCATAACAACATCATTGGCAACATGAAGGCAAACCCTGCTGCAAGACCTGTTTCAGGTCCAGCTAACTGCATGACGACTTCAATAACAGCAGCTAACAACATCATTGCGAGTGCAGCAATAACTGCTGGGCGATTGCCAATATGCTTAACCAACACTGGCGCGGCAAAACACGCAGCAATATTTACCGCAGCATTTAAGCCAAATAAGCCACTAAACTCAAGTTCACTTACCCCTAACTCGCCAATCAGCCACATAGGTGAATACGATACGTACGTGACAATAGAAGCCATAGCCACCATACAAGTACTCGCATAAAACATAAAATGCGGATCGCTTAGCACTGGCTTATAACGTGCCCAACGATATAAAGGGCCACTGGTATCGGTGTTTTCTGGACGAGTTTCTGGGAATTTAATGAGGACAATTGCGAGCACGATAATGGCGTACAGTGCCATAAAAATAAATGTAGATCGCCAACCAAATTGCAGCGCGAGTAAGCCACCTAGTGTTGGTGCCAAAGCAGGAATAACACAAATAGCGCCTTTCAAATAACTGTACATTTTGACGCTTTCTTTGCTGCTATAGCAATCACGTACCGCACTGAATACTACAATTGAGGTTGAACAAGCTGCTAACCCTTGTAAAACTCGAGCTAATTGTAGCACTTCAAACTCTTGTGCCATTGCGCCAATAAGACTGCTAACGCCATAAAGGACGATACCAAATAATGCGATAGGACGGCGCCCAAAACGATCTGCTAAAGGACCAATCAGGATTTGACCTAAGCCCATCGCAAACAAAAACAGCACTAATGTCGACTGAACTTGGCTACCACTCACACCATACTCTATCGCCATCGTTGGCATAGAAGGCAAGTAGATATCGATGGCCAATGGGCTTAATAGCACCATAAACATCAAGGTGGGTAGCAGGTTACGTCTCATTTGTTCTAGTCTCTTTCTTAATTTCGAGTATTGATTTAGGCGCGCATTTTAGACTACTCATGGTATGAATAGAAATGGTATGATTTCCTAAGTAAATTTCCCTAGAGGAATATCATATGAATATTGATAATCTGGCTAAAATTGATCTCAACCTATTGGTCATTCTTCAAGTCTTACTTGAAGAACAAAGCGTCACGCGCGCCGCCAGCCGCTTGCACTTAAGCCAGTCAGCATTGAGTAAAAGTCTCAATCGCTTACGTTCAACCTTAGATGATCCATTATTTCAGCGAACCGCACACGGACTTAAACCTACCGCGCATGCCATTCAATTAGGCGAGCAATTGCCACAAATATTACAGACATTGCATCAGCTCACCCAACCACCAACTTTTGAGCCTGCAAGCAGTAATCAACATTTTTCATTTTCCATGGTCGAAAGTGCTTACGAAACTTTGCTACCGTATTTTATCGGCACATTGTTACATGATGCCCCTAACGTCAAACTCGACTCGTATGTTTGGACCGAAAAGTCGATGCAAGATTTACAGTTAGGACAAATTGATTTTGGTATTGCAGGTCGTGACACTCACCCTCAAGCCGATTTAAAAATTGAGCAACTACCAGACGGTATCGAGCATCAAACCCTATTTAAAGATAAGCAAGTATGCTTGGTTCGCCAAGATCACCCCATGCTAGCAATAATACAAAGCCCGCAATGGAATTTGGCAAACTACCTCACAATGTCACATGTGCAAGTGCGCTGCGAAGGCAATGATTGGTGGGCGCTAGATTATCACCTAGCAGAACAAAACTTACATCGTCGTATCAGCACCACAGTGCCCGATTTTTATGGCGCTGCCAGTATTTGCGCGTACAGCGATTTAATCTTTACCTTACCATCGAGCTTTGCCCGCCACGCGGTTAAACTCTACCCTTTGGTACAAGTCCCCTTGCCATTTGAATTTATGCCAATGGCTTATGTGTTGTTATGGCATGAACGTAACAGTCAAGCACCTGGACATTTATGGCTACGGAATATTATTTGTGAAAGTGTGGCGAAAGCCGTGAATCAAAGCGATGTTTAATTTTCCTAGATTCAAATAAACGATACTGATTAAAACCAATGACTTAATGCTTGCAGCCCCAAACCCGTAACCTTAGCTAACAAACATTAACCAGGTTTAACGTGACGTTAATAGCTGTTCCATTGCATTATTAATATACAAATTCTACGGCTTCGAGTTTAACCAGCCATTCTAGAGACGTTTCCATCGCCTTTTGATTCGTGTCTAGCCAGTATATTGAGGAATATTAATGAATTTTAACCAGTTTATAAATCAAGCCCAACTGAAACAAAAAGTTGGCACCATGAATCCTATTTTTGCACTACTATCGATTATCGCTATTGGCTTGATGTCGATTGTTTTATTGCCATTTTTAATTGTGTTTGCCGTTGTTAGCTTTATCGGGTTAAACCTACTTGGGCGCAAGTACCTAGCCCCAAAGATGCAGCCAATTTTCGGTCAACAAGCACCAGATGAGGTTTATCGAGGCGATCCGAACATCCAACGTGAACGTTCGGTTTACCAATCAGATATGTTTAAGCAAACAGGCAACCACAGGCAACGCAGCGGTCGCACCTTCGACCATCAACCTGATTAATACGTTTGTTAGCTTGTCACACATGAGTCATGACTCAACCAAAAACACCGCCATTTGGCGGTGTTTTTGTTTCTTCATTCAAGAAGTTGATAGTTGCGTGTAAAAAATCTCAGATTTTGAAAATTCACTTTACCTGATGACAAATAGAATATGGCTAATAAAACATAACTAAGCCAAGATCCCTTGTGCATGAATCAAAGATTTCAGCTCTTCTTCACTAGGTTTAAGCGCGATCACATTATCAATTTGAATTTGAAGCGATTGCCAAATCGGTTCGATAATCTCAGCTTGTTCATCATTAGCATATTGTTTGGCTAGTTTAAGCAATGACGCCGATTCAACCACATCAATGCGTTTAAATACACCATCAGCAAGCGCGACACTTAGCTCTATCATTGCAGGAACACTGCGGCCATAGTTAATCACATCTCGCAAATATCGCTCTGCTAAACACACATCTGCCCCTAAACCTGAATCATCATTAAGCATATGCTGGGCTCGGGTAAACATGGCGTCTAATTGACCTTGCTCGGCCGCCTCTGCCAGCCAATGTTCACTGGCATTTGGATTTGCTTCACAGCCTTCACCATTAAATAACATCAAGGCAAGATGATATTGAGCATGAGGATAACCCGCTTGAGCCGCTTTATTAATCCATTCAAAAGCCTTATCAAGCTGTTGTTGCTGATAATACAAAACGCCTAGGTTTGACATCGCTTCAGTGTTTTCAGCTAATGCAGCTTGCTCTAACCAATTCGCCGCTACCGCTAAATCCACTGCAAAGTTTTCACTACCAACCAAGAAAAAGAAGCCTAATAGAGCTTTCGCTTCTATGACGCCAGCTTCTGCAGCACGTTCAATAGCTATCTCGCCAGCTAAGGCATTTTTTTCACCACTGTAGCCATGCAGTAAAGCAACGCCATGCTCAAATAAGGCTTGTTGATGCTTGTCTGAAGCCAGCTCAAACCAATTAGCCGCTTGCTTAAATGTGCCAACTGACTCAACTTGATTTTCGGCATCTTGCTCAAGTGATTGCTCTTGCTCTTGTTGCATTAACGCTTTTGATTTAAGCGACATACCCACCAGGTACTGAGCCTGCGGATCGTTGTGCATCACAGCTTGATAGCACAGCTCACGCCCCACATATGAATCAAAGGCTTCAAACTGATACTCAGGCGCTTTTTTACGGTGTACTTTTGGATACAGCAAGGTAATTAACGACAAGATATTCTTGATGGTTTTCTCAGCCAGTGAGACAAGCTGCTCTTGCGTTAAATGATATTTTTCTGGATGAGCACCACGGTTACCGTCGCTGCGTAATCGGTGCAGTGCACGTGTGGTTGGTACATCAATAAAACGCATTCGATTCAATTGCTCGATGCGGTCATATAAGTTTGGGCTATTAAATTTAACGGAATGTTTATCGGCTAATAGCGAGGTGACTTGATGGGTAAAACTACGAACGAACACCAAAGCCTGTGTTGGAATATCTCTAACGTAGCTTTTGGCTTTGGTGTAATCGTCTACGATGTCAGCTGAGAAGCCGCCAATAAATTCAATATCATTTAACACTGGCGTGGCTCCTTAGCATGATTACTCGCATTTAGATTTCTGTGGTATCTGATTCACTATCATCTGTCGTACGGTTAACCATATACAATCTAAATAAGGCAACGTTAACGAAAAGTCCTAAAAATGCGAACAAGGTATCAATAATAATGCGTAGTGGGAAACCACCGAATTCTGTTAACTGCAACACGATACCACCTACCATAGAAAGTGGCAGATATAACATTAAAATAAGCATAGTTTTCAATACGATTGGTGATGAAAACTTAAAGCTACTTTTAATGGCTTCAAGCGGTGATACACGTTCTACGATAACCATAAAGTTGACGTATGCAAGGCGAGCAAACAAGTAGAAACTAATACTTAATCCAATAATCCAAAATGGCCCAAACACGGCAAATAACATAACAGGTGCCAAAATGGCTAAACCAGAGAATACCCCTGCGAGTAGTAATGGTGGCACAAAGGTAAAGCTGTTTTTAAGCACTAAACCAGGGGTCACATCATGACCTCGTGAACGAACCTCTAAATACAAGGTTAGCGCGGCAATCAATAATGAAAAAATTAACAGTAACGCCATCATGGCTGCACCATGAATAGCGCCAAACTGTGGGATTTCTACTTCAGCTTGCGCTGCGAGTTCTGTTCCTAACCACACTTGGATCATTACTTGAATTAACAGTAGTGGCACAGTAAGCGAAGCAAGCTGTGCAATATGGTTACGAAAGAAATTATATGCTTCAGTCAAAATTGCAGACAATGACATGGGATTTCCAATAATCTAAATAAGACAAATATGCTGCTAAGGATACCGAAAAAACAGTGTTTTTGCACAATTGATATTGAAGCTTAATAGAAGTTAATCAAATCAATTGTCACATTTTTGTGAATAACGTTAAAATGGTGACAGAATATCGATACCTCACCTTTAATCATTCAACAAAACCACAGGATGGCCATGATGAAATTAAGCCCTGCAGTAAGTCTTCTAATAGCGATGTTTGCCGTAACTTCACCAGCACAGGCAAGTTGGTTAGACAGTGTATTTGGAAGCGATGAAAAGAAAGTAGAACAAGTAGACACTGCGGCTACTCAATCTACTGACTTAGTTGGTAATGTCATGTCACAACTCGGGTTAAGCCAAGAACAAGCTGAAGGCGGGTTAGGCACGCTTTTAAGCCTAGCGCAATCAAACCTAGGCGGTTCTGATTTCAGCCAGCTATCAAACAGTATTCCTGGAGCCGATGCATTACTCGCAGCAGTACCTGAGCTATCTTCAGATTCTGGTATGTCAGGGTTATTATCCCAGGCGGGTGACTTAGGTCAGTCATTTGAAGGCGCAGCTATGGTTTATGATGCATTTGAACAACTTGGTATCAAAAAAGAATACGTAGCGCCTATGGTCGATATCGCTAAATCATATTTAGAGACTAACGGCAGCGAAGGTACAGTCGATTTGCTGATGAAAGGTGTTAATTCATTGCTATAAGCCAAACAGCATTTAGGATTAACATAATTTAATGCCGAGCAATTCGCTCGGCATTATTGTCTCTGTTAAGCTTAATCAATATAGATTTCCCATTAAATGCGCTCATTAGCTGGCGTGTAGGAGGCAAAATGATCGCGAAACTGAAACAGTTTTTACAATCCCATGCTCAAGCAGTGACCCCTGAAGAGCAAGCGCAACAGCTAAAATTAGCCGCAGTGAGTTTACTGCTTGAAGTCATGTATGCAGATGAGACGCTCGATGAGCAAGAAGTCGCCATGCTCCCAAGCATGATTAGTCACAGCTTAAATATCAGTTCAGCTGAAGCAAATGCATTAATTGACGAGGCCAAATTAGTTCAAGGTAACGCAACGTCGTTATTTGAGTTCACCGCCGAAATTAATGCTCAATGCTCAATTGAGCAAAAGCAAAAGCTGCTACTGTGTATGTGGAAGCTGGCATACTCTGATGGCAAATTGTGCCGAAACGAAGATCAAATCATTCGCCGAACTGCAGATTTGCTGTATTTAAAGCATAGTGAAGTCATTCAAATGCGTAATATTGCCATGGAGCAACGCTAACTCGGTTTTTGCATAATTTAGTCATAGAAAAACAGCGCATTAAGCGCTGTTTTTTGTTTTGGTAACCTAGGGAATACTACGCCAACTGTTTGCGAGCTTGATGCTGTTTCTGCCAATACATAAACGGCGCTATCACCACCAGTAGAATAAATGAATACAGCATATTTTCAGCTAAGGCGATGCCCACGCCAATACAAAATACACTACCACCAATAATCAATGGCAAATAACGTTTGCTGAGCAATTTTACTGCCGATAGCATGGTCAGCAGATAAATAATCACAAACACACCATTACTCCATGCAATAAGATCTTCAAGCTTTTGCTCTGTCACAAAGGTTAAGGTGATGACCAATGCCATGATGGTCAAAATAGTGTTCAACGCACGTAATGGCACGCCATAGCCATTAAGCTGGCTAAAATAACTTGGCAGCACCCCTTCTTTACTGAAACTCCACAATAATCTCGCTGCACTTGCACAATACACATTGACCGTCGCCAAACCACTGGCAATACCTAATACTCCAATCACTTGTGCACCCATGCCTTGCCAAGTGATATCACCTAATAACACATTGAATGCGTGGATCATGGCTAAGCCTTCTTTATCACTTGGCACCATCAACAGCAATAAAGTACAGATAAGGTAAATCACGCCAACGAGGACAGTGCCTATCATCATAGCCGGTAACATATCCTTTTTAGGATCGTTAAAATCATTGGCTAAATGTGTCATGGCTTCGATGCCCAAAAAGCTCCAAAAGCCGATCCCCATAGCTAACATCACTGTAGAAGCTTCTGGTGAAGCCATACTTGCAAAAGATTCCACTTGGCTGACATTGGTGCCACTCGCACCAAATAGCACAGCAACAACAGCGACAATGGCTAGCGTTAACGCAAATTGCAACTTGGCCGAAACTTGAATCCCGCGATAATTAAGCAGTAACAATACCGCCACAATGGTGAGTTCGGCCGCTAATTGCCCCCAGCCAGTAATAGACACAAGTGCATCCATAAACTGGAAAGTCATTAAAATCGCTGCTGGCGCCCCAATAGGTATCACAAACAAGAAAATTAATCCTATTGTGCGCCCTGCTGTGGTGCCATAAGCTTTCTCAATAAAATAGGCAGGCCCTGCGGCATGTGGGAAGCGACTAGCCAATAACCCAAACACCACCGCAACAGGCAAAATGGCGATGGTTAATATAGCCCACGCCAATAATGCACCACTATTTGCCACCGCAATGGTCATTTGCGGCAAAATAAATACCCCTGTACCTAGCAAAGTGGTGGCCATCAACCCGGCACCTTGCCAGCGCCCTATCGTTCCTGTAATTTGATTCATTGGCTTATTCTATGGTGAAGTTTGAAAGAATTATAAAATTAAAATGATAAACAAACTGCCGTAAATACCCCACAAGATAATGGATTAAACCACCATATTGTCGGAATTAATGCAAAAAACCGACATTATGGCGGCCCACTTATAACGGTTCAGCCTTTTAAAGCGAGTAAGACTTCACATGGACAAATTCGACCAACTCATCATTAATGCACTACGTGCCAATGCCCGCCAAAGTATTTCTCATATCGCTGAGACAGTCAGCTTATCACGTAGTGCTGTAACCGAGCGGATTAAAAAGCTCGAGCAATCAGGGATCATTCGTGGCTATCAAGTGTTATTAAGCGAGTCACAAAAAGAAGGCGTTTCCGCTTATTTTGAAATTCAGCATGAACGGGCAAATTGCGCCGATGTTGTCCATGTCTTCCACGTCATTCCAGAGGTAATCACTTGCCAAGGAATCACCGGAGAAATGGACTTATTGGTGTATGTCAATGCGGCATCCATGAAGCGATTACATGAAATTCGAGAGTATATTGATGCGCAAGCCGATATTGTCAAAATTAAAACTCATGTTGTAATGAGCGAATGGATTAACAATCAAGCGTAACGCACATTTTATAATTAATTTATTGGTTATACTGATAAAAATAGCCAACATTTATTAAGCCAGTGACTCACATTCTGTAAGGTTTGTGGTTAACACTTAGCGTAAACAACCATGTTGAAACCTTAGGTTTCAGGCACTTTTAATTGGGTATTTATTACTATGCAAACACAACCTACGTCTGACATTAACTTACTATGGGGTGCGTTAATCCTAGAAGAGCTAGCTCGGCTTGGCGTAAAACACGTTTGCATGGCACCAGGCTCACGCTCAACGCCTTTAACCCTAGCTGCGGCGGCGCAACATAAACTTGAACGCCACATGCATTTTGATGAGCGAGGACTTGGTTTTATGGCGCTAGGCCTTGCCAAATCCAGCAATAGTCCAGTTGCAATAGTGACAACATCAGGCACAGCTGTTGCTAATTTATACCCTGCCATCGTTGAAGCATGGTTAACTCAAGTTCCATTAATTGTATTAAGTGGAGACAGGCCACCTGAGCTTATTGGCTGCGGTGCCAATCAAGCCATTATCCAACCTGCTATTTTTGCTGATTATGCCAAGCAAGTGAATTTGCCAACGCCAGATCTCGCTATCAGTCCAAACACACTCTTAACAACAATTGACGAAGCCGTGGCTAACCTTCAACAACCTGTGCATTTTAATTGCATGTATCGTGAGCCACTTTACCCAAGCGAGTTGGAGAGTTTACCAGCACTGATAGCATCATCAGCATCTTATACTCAACCGATCTCAGAATGGGCAAATCACTGCCACCCTTATACCGACTATGGCCAGGTTTCCTGTAATAACCTGCCCTCAGAAGACACCATGATGCGTTTTGTCCATGGCAAAGGCATCATTGTAGTGGGTACGCTTTCGCCTCATGATAATCCATCACTCATCATTGAATTATCACAAAAGTTAGGCTGGCCAGTCGTCACAGATGCGCAGTCACAATTACGACAACACCCAAGTGTTATCGGCCATATTGATCAATTGATGCTACACCCCAAAGCAACCAAATTTGTAGAGCAAGCAGATAGATTATTGGTATTTGGCGGCCGATTTATCTCAAAAAGGCTTATTAGCTTTATTGCACAACATCAATGGCACAGTTATTGGCAAGTACTTCCCAATCAGCAACGACTCGATCCTAACCACCAATCTAAACGTATTTGGCAAGCCAGTGTTTCAGCCATATGTAACGCGCCTTGGCCCCGTTCATCTTCAGCAAATTGGGCTTTACCTTTAATTGAAATGAACCAGCAACTAGAGGCGCTGTTCACACAGCACATAGATCAAAGTCGTTTTGGTGAGCCGCAAGTTGTACGTCAACTTGCTAAAGCGCAGACCTCAAACCACCAGTGGTTTATTGGAAATAGTTTACCGGTGCGCTTATACGACATGTTTTCTCCTATAACCTGTGAAACACCGCATATTTATACCAATCGTGGTGCATCTGGTATTGATGGATTAATTGCAACATCCTGCGGTATGGCCCTTGCCACGCAACAACCTAGTACTTTGTTAATTGGTGATATATCCAGTTTACATGACCTTAATTCGCTGGCTATCTGCAAACAAATCACAAACCCTTTTGTGATCGTGGTGCTCAACAATGATGGCGGCAATATTTTTAATTTATTACCTGTGCCAAATGAAGCGGTCAGAGATGAATTCTACCGTTTAAGTCACGGGCTGGAGTTTGGTTATGCCGCTGCCATGTTTGGCTTGCCTTATAACCAAGTAGATTGTTTATCTAGCTTTAATGAGGTTTATACTGATGCAATGGCTTATGCAGGGACTTCTGTAATTGAAGTCAATGTTGGCCCCAATCAGGCAAGCGATCAAATAAAGCTCATTGCACAATGGGTGAAACAACACTAATGCCAACCATTAAACGTTACGGTGACACAGCATTACCTGCACTGGTTTTATTACATGGTTTTTTAGGTTCAAAAGAAGATTGGCAAGCCAGCTTGCCCATTTTAAGCCAGTACTTTCATTGTATCTGTATCGATTTACCAGGCCATGGTGAAAACGATCAAATATTACCTTCTCCTGGTTTTGAAGTATTAGCTCAAACCATTGTCGATAAAGTGATCAAGCTAGGTTACCCGCAGTTTCATTTACTGGGTTACTCTCTTGGTGGGCGTGTTGCTTTGCACATTGCGAAGTTCCACCCACAAGCATTGCTAAGTTTAATGCTAGAATCCGCCCATTTAGGCTTATGTTCCACTCGAGATAAACAAGCTCGTTTGAAACATGACCAAAAGTGGGCAGATAAACTCGATAATATGACGATAACTGACTTTTTAGCCCAATGGTATCAGCAGCCTGTATTTGCAGATCTACAAGACAGCGCGCGTGAGCAGCTGATTAGTATACGCAGTAAAAATGATCCGCAAGCGCTACTCCATTGCTTTAGAAGCACTTCATTGGGTTTACAAGATAATGGCCAAAAAGTGTTGAAACAATTACACTGCCCAAGATACATGTTGGTGGGTGAGCAAGATAGCAAGTTTTCTAAACTGGCGCTTAAGTGGCAAGAAAAAATCGATATGTCGGTGATCAGTATTCCGAATTCTGGCCACAATACCCATAAAGCCCAACCACAGATGTTTGCCGCAAGGATAGTACAACTTTTATATCCTTAGCTAACCTTTAACGGTAAATGAAATTTAGCCACCTTAACCGAGGTGGCCATCGCTTTATAGGATATTTGCTTTATGCACTTTGATGCCCCACAACCTTTAAGCCATTCATGCTCTACTCAAATTGGCGAAACGACTGACAATGTGGCGCAAGCAAGCATCCGAGAGCTGAGCATACATCAATATAAAATTGACCTTGAACCGGCTCTGCCCGTCGCCAGTCAGCGAATTAATCAACGTTTAGGGCTAATCATTAGTGCCACATTTGATAACTGCGCCCCAGAGTTTGTTGAAATAGCCCCTTTGTCAGGTATTGATATTCAAGGTGAACCGCTAACTGGGTTTAGTCCTGAATCATTATCACAGGTCATTGCATACCTTGAACAACAATTACCTTCTCTGATAGGACAACCTATCAAGGCACTGAATGAACTTGCCAATCAAGCGCCCTTTGCATCTATAGGTTTAGGGTTAAGTTTGCTCGAGTTTAAATCGTCATCACAATTTCAATATGCCCATGTTGATGAACGTAAAGTTGGCCTATTTTATTATAAAGACGACACCAGTATTGAGACCTTAACGCAGCAAGTTAATGCGTTACCCATAGGGACTTATTCCATTAAAGTTAAAGTCGCTCAGGCAAGTATCGAGCAAGAAATTGCATTTATTCATCAAATTTTAGCTATTAATCCAAAACTGAAATTACGCCTTGATGCCAATCAAGGTTTTAGCGTTGAGCAAGCTATTGAGTTCTTAGCTTGCCTACCGAAACAAGCTATAGAGTACATCGAAGAGCCTTGTAAAACGCCCGAGCAAAGCCAACTTGTATACCAAAGCCTACATATCCCCTTTGCACTTGATGAAACCTTAAATGATGGTCATTACCAGTTTGAAATGCTTGAAGGACTAGCAGCCTTGATAATCAAACCTATGGTACTCGGTAATATTGATAAATTAGTTCAGCTGATTAACCTTGCTACTAGCCATGGCGTGCGGTGTATTTTAAGTTCAAGTTTAGAGGCCAATCTTGGGATTGGGGATCTTGCGAAACTTGCTGCAGTGTTAACACCAGACGAAATTCCTGGGCTTGACACACTTGCCAGTTTTACTCAGCCATTAATGAACTCAGACAATCAACTTAACCTTGAAGTATGTCAACTGCTTCAACACTACCAAGGTTAATTCTGGTCGCTATTGAGCAAAAGTAGGCAGCATAAAATAGGTATGAAGATGATTTCTCCATTGCATCAAACAGCCCTTAATCAACCGAATGCTATCGCCATCAAGCAAGCATCAAGTTCAGTGGGTTCGTTAACCTATCAGCAACTCAGTGCCATGGTTTGCCACCTAGTTAAGACGTTGCAAACTCAGGGTATTAAACAACATAGCCGACTCGCTTGTGTCAGCAAAAATAATCTCGAAGTGGTTTGCTTATATTGGGCTTGTGTTGACTTGGGTGCCGTGTTGTTACCCATTTCCCCACGCTTTCCTGCACAGCAAATTAACCAATTATGTCAACGCTTTAACATTGATGCGATATGGCTTGAACCTTCATTTATGGATGAATCAAGCATTAAGCACAATAACAAAGCGGACAATAATCGCGTCGTAAACAAGCAACAACTTACCATCTCGCTATCTAACACTGCTTTAGGTGGCGCGATACCTAAAATAAATCCCCAGAAACCGTTAAATATCATTTTGACCTCTGGCTCTAGCGGTGCGCCAAAAGCCGTTGTACATTGCTTGGAAAACCACATTGCTAGTGCAGTAGGTTCTGCTAACAACATCGCGTTAGCACAGGGTGATAGCTGGTTATTATCCTTGCCGCTATTTCATATTGGTGGCTTAGCCATCATTAATCGATGCGCTCTTGCTGGTGCAGCAGTGGTGTTAAATGATAGCCAAGCTTTGTGGCAACAGATCATTGAAAGCAAAGTGACTCACGTTTCGCTGGTTGCGGCGCAATTAAGTAAGCTACTTGCACAACATCCCCACGCATTAGATAGTGTCAAAGCCTTATTATTAGGTGGTGGCGCTATAGAACCTCATTTAGTCTCAGCGCTTGCTGACAAACAAGTTAATGCTTATTGCAGTTACGGTATGTCTGAGATGAGTTCGCAAATCACCACGGCAGCTATCAATCCACAGGGGCATCTCGGCCAAGTATTATTGCATCGCCAACTTAACATCGTCGATAACACCATTTGGGTTAAAGGCGACTGCCTATTCTTGGGTTATTTGGCTGACTCAGATAAAAATGAGTCTTCACACGCAGCAATCACCCAAGCATCACTAACATTGCCACTGGATTCACAAGGTTGGTTCAATACTCAAGACCGAGCAAAGCAGGACGAAAAAGGCAATTTATACTTGCTTGGACGCACTGATAATATGTTTATCTGTGGCGGCGAAAATATTCACCCTGAGGAGATTGAAGCTGCGCTAAAGTCGCACCCTCTAGTTAATGATGCAGTGGTATTTGCTCAAGCTGACCCGCAGTTTAGCTTATTACCCGCTGCCATTATCCAGTTAACAGATAAACACTCGCCCCTTACAGCAAAGATTATCGAATCGTTACAGCAACATGTCCTGGCGAAAGTGGCACGTTTTAAACGTCCTCGCCAGTATTATTCATGGCCTGAAAATGTCATCACTACGAGCCTTAAAGTTCCTCGAAAAGCGATCATTGCTGCGGTTAAAGCCAACTTGAATGAAATAAACAACTAAAGACATACTCAGTCTTTTCAAGGCATAAAAAAACCTGCCGGAGCAGGTTTTAATCATCTTGGTCGCATCACTAATAAACTTAGATTTCCATACAAGATTTCAATTTGTTCATTGCATTCTTTTCAAGCTGTCTGATACGTTCAGCCGATACTTGATAAGTGGCTGCAAGTTCTTGCAATGTGGTTTTATCGTCATCTAACCAGCGAGAACGAAGAATATGCTGGCTTCGCTCATCAAGGGTTTTAATCGCTGAGAATAAACGAGCTTGTGAATCTGATTCCCAGTTTTCATTTTCAACTTCTAATGCCACATCAGAAGAGTGATCTTCTAGGTAATGAACAGGAGCAAAATCAGCGCTGCTGTCGTCGTCATTGTCGTTGGTTAAGTCAAATGCAGGATCTTGCGCCGCCATTCGCGACTCCATTTCGGTAACGTCTTTTTTAGACACACCAAGATTCTCTGCAACCATGCCAACTTCTTCATCACTAAACCAGCCTAAGCGCTTTTTAGTTTTACGAATATTGAAGAACAATTTACGTTGCGCTTTAGTGGTTGCAACTTTCACGATACGCCAGTTTTTAAGCACGTACTCATGAATTTCCGCTTTAATCCAATGCACAGCAAAAGACACCAAACGCACACCAACATCAGGATCAAAGCGTTTTACTGCTTTCATCAAACCAATGTTGCCTTCTTGGATAAGGTCCGCTTGCGGCAAACCATAACCAGAATAACCTTTCGCCACATGCACAACAAAGCGCAAGTGAGACATAATTAATTTCTTCGCAGCTTGTAGATCACCAGTTTCTTGCAAACGTTTAGCTAACTCATGCTCTTCCTCTGCCCCAAGCATCTCGATGCCTGTGACTGATTGCATGTATGCTTCTAAGCTGCTACTTCCTCTAGGGACAGTGAGTGACATAGATTGCGATTGAAAGGCCATTAAAGCTCCTACTAGTTACTGCGTTTTTAACACTTTTTTTACTTAAAAGATTTTAAGTAAGTGGTGAACTATCTATTATAAGACAAGATATGTCAACAGTGGTTCAACACCGAAATGCACATAAAATATGCGCTAAATGATAGTCGTCTGAAACATAAGAAAATGCAAGTGAACAAATGTTCATTTTTTCGATAGTCTTAATCTAGCATGCCTATACGACAGAATTATTAAGACGGTTCAATTGCACGAAGATGTTGCCTAACAGACAAATATGAACCCAACCACCCCAAGAACGAAGCTAGCAGTACTAGCTTAACTAACTCAGCCACACTCAAAGATTGGATCTGCAACTGACTACCATACAAACCCAGTAGTTCAGCAAGTGCAGAGTCAAGGTACCAAACCAGTAAATTGATAATAATCCACGCCAAAACGCCACCGATTACACCATACCAAATACCTGTATAAAGGAAGGGACGCTGGATAAACGCTTCTGTCGCACCGACAAGTTTCATCACTTCAATTTCAGTGCGGCGATTCATAATAGCCAGGCGAATCGTATTACCAATAACCAATACCACTGCCAAAACCAATAAGGCCGCTATGGCTAAAACAGTACGCTCTATTAATCTAACCATGGCTTGCAAACGCTCTAGCCATTCAATATCTAAGCGGCCAAAGCTCACTTCAGGCTCTTGCTCAAGCTTAGCCAGCAACTGCCTTGCCCCTTCTGGGCTAGAATGGCGCGCTAAAGGTGTGACCACCACCACGGCAGGTAACGGGTTTGAATCTAAATAAGATAATGCTTCGCCAAAACCAGATAAACGTTGAAACTCTTCTAGTGCTTGGTCTCGGTTAATATAATCAACCACATCCACTTCGGCGTACACTTTTATACGGGAAATTAGGCTTTGAACGGACTGCTCACTTCGGCCTTCATTAATAAATAATGAAATTTCTGCAGCGTTATTCCACGATTGGGTAATATTCTCTGCATTTTTTACTAAGACTTGCAGCGCCGCAGGTAAGCTCAAACTGACCCCTAATACTGCCATGGTCATCACTGACGAAATAGGGTTTCGCCACAACTCACCAATACTCGCCATCGCTTGTTGAATATGACGAACGAAAAACATCACTAATCGACCAGTAAACGGTAGTTTGCTTGCGGTAATGCTCACCTTATTTGTCATTACGCCTGTCCCTGAGTATCTGTCGTGTAAATCTCATCACCACCTAGCATCTTGCCTTGGCGTAGGGTTAAGGTGCGATATTTCATCCGAGCAATTAAGCCCAAGTCATGGGTTGCGATAAGCACACTTGTTCCCGCATCATGAAAGGTCTCAAATAACCGCAAAATATCCATCGATAACTTAGGATCTAAGTTACCCGTTGGTTCATCGGCAAGTAATAAAGGCGGTTTATTAACAATCGCCCGGGCAATGCCGACACGTTGTTGCTCACCGCCTGATAACATGACCGGTAGATGGCGCTCTTTACCGTATAAACCAACCATATCTAAAGCACCAGCAACTCGCTTACGAATTTCACCATGAGAAAAGCCTTCAATAACAAGAGGCAAAGCCACGTTATCAAATACGCTTTTATCCATTAATAGGTGATGGTTTTGAAATATCATACCGATATTACGGCGAAGATATGGCACATGTTTTTTGCCTAACTTAGCAATATCATGGCCATTAATTGAGACTTTACCTGCACTCGCACGTTCAATCACAGTGATCAATTTGAGCAAGGTACTTTTACCAGCGCCAGAATGTCCGGTTAAAAACGCCATTTCACCTTGATGCAGGCGAAAATTGACTTCTGACAAGGCTTTTTGGCCACCTGGATAAATTTTACTGACTTGCTCAAAATGGATCATATATGACTATTCTGCCTTGTCTTGACTAAATAATGCTTCGATAAAATCGTTTGAATTAAAGGTACGTAAATCATCAATTTGCTCACCCACACCGATATGGCGGATTGGGATAGTAAACTTATCAGCAATGGCAAAAATAACCCCGCCTTTTGCTGTACCGTCTAACTTACTGATGGTAATACCCGTTACACCAACCGCTTCTTGGAATAATTGCGCTTGGCTAATGGCATTTTGTCCTGTACTTGCATCTAAGGTTAACATCACTTCATGCGGTGCATTAGGGTCTAATTTTTTCATGACACGAACAACTTTTTTCAGTTCTTCCATCAAGTGACCTTTGTTTTGTAAACGTCCTGCGGTATCTGCAATTAATACATCAACGTTTCGTGCTTTAGCCGCTTGCAATGCATCAAATAACACGGATGCGCTGTCTGCACCAGTATGTTGCGCAACAACCGGAATATCATTACGCTGCCCCCATACTTGTAATTGCTCAACAGCTGCTGCACGGAATGTATCGCCCGCAGCTAACATGACAGATTTGCCTTGTTTTTGATACTGTTTTGCCAATTTACCTATGGTGGTTGTCTTACCAACACCATTCACACCAACCATTAAAATAACATAAGGGCCGTCACTGTTTTCAGGTACAAGAGGGATAGCAACAGGATCGAGAATTTTTTGCATTTCATCACGCATCAGCTCATATAAAGCTTCAGCATCTTTTAACTGTTTACGTGATGCACTCTCTGTCAAACTATCGATTAGGCGAGTCGTGGTTTCAACGCCCACATCTGCAATCAGTAGTTGCTCTTCGAGTTCTTCAAATAACTCGTCATCAATTTTTTTCCCGCGGAAAATACCCATAAATCCGCTACCAATGTTTTCACTGGTGCGTAATAGGCCACGCTTTAGTCGTGCAAATAAGCCTTCTTTAGCAGGTTTTGCTTGCGGCTCATCAATGAGTTCAGCATCAGTTTGCTGCGCTTCTTCGGCTAAACGTTCTTCTTCAGCAATACGTGCCGCCTCTTGTTCGGCTGCAACTTGCTCTGCTGCAAGTTGCTCCTCAGCTAAACGTTCTTGCTCAAGGCGCTCTTGTTGAAGGCGTTCTTGCTCAACGCGTTCGGCTTCTAGACGTGCTTGTTCCTGCTTGGCTTGCTTAAGGGCGGCTTGTTCACGTTCTTGTTGCTGACGCTGTTCTTCAGCAACACGAGCAGCTTCTTGTTCCTCAGCAAGTTGTTCCGCAGCTAAACGTTCTTGTTCAAGACGTTCTTGCTCAAGGCGCTCTTGTTGAAGGCGTTCTTGCTCAACGCGTTCGGCTTCTAGGCGCGCTTGTTCCTGCTTGGCTTGCTCAAGGGCGGCTTGTTCACGTTCTTGTTGCTGACTCTGTTCTTCAGCAATACGAGCAGCTTCTTGTTCTGCTGCAAGTTGTTCCGCAGCTAAACGTTCTTGTTCAAGACGTTCTTGCTCAACGCGTTCGGCTTCTAGACGCGCTTGTTCCTGCTTGGCTTGCTCAAGCTCTGCTTGCTCATGTTCTTGTTGCAGACGCTGTTCTTCAGCAAGGCGTGCTGCTTCCTGTTCTTGCGCTTGCTGATCAGCATGACTGGTATCAATTTGCTCTTGTGCGCTCTCGGTTGTTACTTTCTCTTGTTCTTTGGTTTTGTCTTTACGAAACCACGAAAAAAAACCTTTCTTTGCCATGTCTACTACCAGTGCTTATTGAGCTAAAAAATTCGGAAAAATAGTCTCGATAGCCCATTCATCATAATGTACAAAGGATTGCTCACCCTTACACTTCAGTTTGGTATAAAATATCGAGTATTCTAATTGGTTGCATAGTCTACCACTTTCTTTGTTCAGGCAAAATCACGAGGGCAAAATGTCCAAAAATAACTCGGCAAGCGGCCAAGTCAGAATCATTTCAGGGCAATGGCGTTCACGTAAGCTCCCTATTCATAACCTTGAAGGTTTACGTCCAACCACTGACAGAGTACGAGAAACCCTGTTTAACTGGCTTTCAAGTGATGTTCGTGGTGCACGAGTATTAGATTGCTTTGCAGGCAGCGGAGCATTAAGTCTTGAATCGCTTTCTCGTTACGCCAGTTATGCACGCATTTTTGAATTACAAACCAGCGCAGCCAAACAGCTAACTCAAAATTTGCAAACCTTACAGTGCGACAATGCTGACGTCATTAATGGCGACAGCTTGGCTATACTTGAAAAAGGACCAATGGATAAACAAGGCTTTGATATCGTGTTTGTCGACCCACCGTTTCGAAAAAACTTAGCGAACAAGACCATTGCTTTACTGGATGAAAAGCAATGGCTCAACGAGAATGCACAGATTTATGTCGAGACGGAATCTGAACTTGATGTCCTTGAGCTACCCAATACTTGGGTGGAGCTAAAACAGAAAAAGGCAGGTCAAGTGATCTACCGTTTATTCCAATATCAAATCGATTAAAGGCCAATAATGAAGTTTTTTATTACTGCAGGTAAAAGCTTTACCCTACTCACTTGGTTAGTGATGTTTTATAACCTGTTTATTCCTTTTGAAGGGCAAGTCAGTATTATTTTAAATATCTTGTTGCTGATTACAGTGATGATGCATTTCTTCCAGCTACTGATATTTCATACGATGTTTAGCAGCTTACTTAAACTTAAACTCATTGATTATATTAAGGTATATTTTTTTGGTGTCTTTGGGTTATTAGTCTACCGCCAAAAGGTATTAGACCTACCACCAGCAGAAAAATAATCATATTTCTGCTTTGACATAAGCCTCACAAATGTGGGGCTTTTTTAATTGCCTACCTTGTCATTACCTACCATGTCATTAACTACAGTATCGCTCGCAACAAACTCTGCTACCCAGCTCATTTAATATGAGGATACAAACTCTGAGTGTCGGCGATATGGTAATTGGTATCGTTTTTTAACTGGTCATATTGTTAAATTCGTAATAACGGCCGGCTTATTGATTTCCTTTTCTGTTTATTCGTTTCTTCTATTCTTAAGAGGTGATTCCAAATTTAAGCCATAAAAAAACCTCGCTATTGCGAGGTTTTTTTAATCGGTAGTCTCTCAGGTCATCACTCCTAATGAACTACCCTTGTATAGGTCTACTTACTTTTTAGGGTAAGGGTGAGCAACACCTTTATGACAATCTACACAAGTCTTTCTCTTATCGCCTTCTTGCTTGGCGTTGCGTTCATGCATTCTTTTAGCCATTTTCTTCATTGTTTCAGGCTGGTCTTCGTAGATGCGAGTATGACAATGTTGACAGTTAGCTGAGTCCGTTGCGCGGAAGTACTCAAGTGCTAAGTCAGCTTGTTCTTTACGGTTTTCATCTAACCAAGCTTGCGTGTTGAAGTCTTTGATAGTCACAAAACCATATAGATCTTTCGATACAATGATTTTCTTGATCAAGTAATCAACTGGACCGTGTGGAAGGTGACAATCTTGACACTGAACTGTCACACCAGCACTACCGCCGCCGTGAGCTGAAGCAAGGACTTCATCTTTCAGTGAATGGTTACTATGACAAGTCATACAGAATTCATCTGTACTGGTTGCATGTAAAGTTTGTTGAGTAGCGAAGTAGCCCACTACACCCATAACCACACCGACAATAATCAGTGCAATAATTGAATATTTTGCGCTAGGTTTAAAAAGTGCACGCCAGTTCATCACTCATCTCCAATATAGAATATTTAATTTATAATTTTTGAACTCTAAAATATAATTTTTAAATTCTAAAAATAATAATTATATTCTAGGTTGTTTTAACCTTAAAAAAATGATTTAAGGACATGTTTTAATTAATAAGTTGCCAAATTATGCTCAAAATGAGAGCCAGATCTAAATAACCACATAAATAGTGACTCAATACAACTTACTTAAACCTAATACAAGCTGAGCATATTCGCAAAGATTCTTTAACTTGATACAATACTCCTCATATCAAGCATGCCATATTAACGCATTGAACTATCTTGGTTTTAATGGGTCTAGATGAAAAGTTAGGCTTTTTATGACACTTTGATTGCTGGCAAGTTGTTAACAAGCTATATTTGGCACTTGTATCATTGCTTGCCTCAAATGTTCATCACTTATTTGTTTGTTGGCACCGATTGGAGAACCATGAAGCTTTCATTATCGCATCACATCATGACTTTCCTCGCTTTGTTCGCTTTACTCGGACAAGGTTTGGTGACTAATGGCTATGCGATGGTTATGCCGAGCATGACACATGACGCTTACGAACTCGCCTCTAATACAAATGTTAAGCACCACATGGGCAGTGCAATGGCATCTTCAGCAGATGAAGAAGATCATTCATGTTGTGACACCATGCCTGAAATGGTGCAAATGGCATCAAGTGCCTGTTGTGATTCAGTGTCTGGATGCAGCATCGACTGTGGACATTGCTTAACAATCTCAATGACCGGTCACTTGCAAAGCCTGGATATCACCTTAGCGACACCCATTAATATCAAAGCAGAAGCCACAGCTCTGCCGCATTTCTTTTTCCATCAAACTTTACCCGCATTCAAACCTCCCATCGTATAACAACCTTTGCTATATCAGCCGCTTTACTTGTGCCAAAGCATAGGTACAGAAGGCATGAGCACAACGGTAGGTATACACTGAGATACATCACAGAGTAATACCGCTTGTTCATACTGAAAGTCAGCTGTTATAGCCACAGCCAATTTCAATGCTTTACTGACAAGATATTTAGGCGAATTTGTGCGTCACAGCGACGCATATAAGCGCCATTTGAGGTTTTTATGAAACACATAAACTGTATATTGATTGCGATTTCTGTTGGGTTCTCGCTTGTTTCGATGCCATCTCAGGCACAACAGCATAGTCAAATACATCAAGCGACTGAGCAGAGTTATGTTTGCCCAATGCACCCAGAAGAAACCAGCCATGAAAAAGGCCGTTGCCCTCAGTGCAACATGTTTTTAGTTCACCAGTCGACAGAACAAGTGTCCGGCTCCCATGCTGCCAAAGATATCGCTCAAGAAGAGACTAAAAATACCTCTACTTATGTTTGCCCAATGCATCCAGAAGAAACCAGCCACGAAAAAGGCCGCTGCCCTCAGTGCAATATGTTTTTAGTGAAAGAAGAAGAGGAGGAATTTTCCGCAGATGAACATGCCGGACATGCCCATGCAATGGCGTCCACTGTCGTCGATACTTCTACCCAAACGCAAGCAGACAATATCCTAAGCCAACCTAAACCCACGCTAACACCTGCTAACAAGCAAGCACAGACGAGTCATATTAAATACGTTTGCCCTATGCACCCTCACGTGGTTTCAGATGAACCTGGCAGCTGTCCTATTTGTGGTATGGATTTAGAAAAAGTCACCATGGGCGATACAAGTTCTAGTGAGATACTTGTCGGCGTATCAGGCGGTATGCAACAAGCTTTAGGTATGCGCAGTGAACAAGTTACAAGCGGAACCTTATGGAAATTAGTACGTACAATCGGAACCGTTGAATACAATGAAAACCGAATTGGTCACGCCCATACCCGTGTTGATGGCTGGCTGGAAACGTTAATGGTCCACAATGTCGGCCAGAAAGTGAAAAAAGGTCAACTGCTTTATGAACTCTATTCGCCAGAGTTGATTACAGCACAAGATGATTACATGCAAGCCATTGATTACCTTAAACAAGATAAAGCACGCGGCGCAAGCTTACTGCGCAAAGCGCGTATGCGTCTAGAGCTATTAGGAGTGAGTGATAGCACCATCAAACAACTTGAACGCACAGGTGAAACCATTTACCGCGTACCTTACTACGCTGACCAAGATGGGTTTGTCAGCAAACTGTCGGTAAGGCACGGCATGTTTGTTGAACCTGGCACAACATTATTTGAAATCGTTGATTTAAAAAGTGTTTGGGTGATTGCTGATGTATTTGAAAACGAGCAAAGCTGGCTTGAGATTGGACGCCCCGTTGAAGTGTCTTCTGCGGCTCAAGGGATTTTCGATTTAGAATCGACCATTGACTACATATACCCAGAGCTCGATCCCGTCTCAAAAGCAATGCGTGTGCGTATCAAGCTGGATAACCCAGGTAAGCAATTAAAACCCGGCACTCTGGTCGATGTAAAATTGTTTGGTGGGCCAAAACGTAATGTGCTTTCCATTCCAACTGAAGCGCTCATTCTTACTGGACGAGAAAATCGCGTTGTTGTGCAGCGTGACAATAACAGCTTTGCCTCAGTTCCCGTAAAAGTTGGCATGATTACTCAAGGTAAAGCCGAGATTATTGATGGTTTAGATGAAGGTGAAAAAGTCATTGTTTCTGGTCAATTCTTGTTAGATTCCGAAGCCAGCATTCAAGGCAGTTTACAACGTCTAAGTGGCAGTAATGCAGACAACACCACTGACACATCAGATGCGCATGCGCATCATTAATCGGAGACTGTCATGTTAGCAAAAATAATCAGTACTTCGATTAAGCAGCGAGCAATGGTGTTACTACTGACCCTTGTTGTTGCATTAGTTGGCTATCAAGCGATGCGAACAACACCGCTGGATGCTTTGCCTGACTTGTCTGACGTACAAGTGATTGTTAAAACATCGTATCCTGGGCAAGCACCACAGCTTGTGGAAGATCAAATTACCTACCCGTTATCAACAGCCATGCTTGCTGTACCTGGCGCAAAAACCGTGCGTGGTTTTTCCATGTTTGGCGACTCGTATGTCTACATCATCTTCGAAGATGGCACCGATATTTATTGGGCTCGTTCAAGGGTATTGGAATACCTTTCGCAAACCCAAACCCAGCTACCTGATAATGTCACCCCAACATTAGGGCCTGATGCCTCTGGGGTTGGTTGGGTATTTCAGTACGCGTTAGTTGACCGCAAAGGCCAGCATGATTTAGCCCAACTTCGTTCACTGCAAGACTGGTTTTTAAAGCTTGAATTACAAAGTGTGGCTGGCGTTTCAGAAGTCGCAACGATTGGCGGTATGGAGCAGTCTTATCAAATCATTGTCGATCCGCATAAGCTGGCCTTATATCAAATTGATTTGATGACGGTTAAAAATGCGCTCGATAACTCCAACAGTTCTACCGGCGGGTCAGTCATCGAAATGGCTGAAGCCGAATACATGATTACCTCAACCGGTTATCGCCAAACCTTGGCTGATTTTAACGAAATTCCATTAGGCATTGTTTCTGATTCAGGAATTCCTGTATTGATGAAAGATGTCGCCCAACTGCGCACAGGCCCAAGCGCAAGACGCGGTATCGCAGAATTAGACGGTGAAGGTGAAGTGGTCGGTGGCATTGTTGTCATGCGCTACGGCGAAAACGCTTTATCCACTATCAACAATGTTAAGCAAAAGCTGACAGAAATCGAAAACGGCTTACCCGATGGGGTGGAGTTAGTCATCACTTATGACCGTTCACAGCTCATCCTTAATTCAGTGGATAACCTTAAAAACAAAGTCTTAGAAGAGATGTTGGTTGTTGGCATCATTTGTCTGATTTTCTTACTTCATGCCCGCTCAACATTGGTAGCGATTATTTCACTGCCTATCTCAATTTTAATCAGCTTTATTGCGATGAACTTGATTGGCGTTAATGCCAATATCATGAGTTTAGGCGGCATTGCCATTGCCATTGGAGCGGTAGTGGATGCAGCCATTGTCATGGTGGAAAATACCCACAAACATCTTGAACATTACCGACAGCAACATCAAGGCCAAGCGCCCACAGGAGAAGCGCATTGGGAGCTGGTACGCAAAGCCTCTATTGAAGTCGGTCCGGCGCTTTTCTTTAGTCTGTTGATTATCACCTTAAGCTTTATTCCAGTGTTTGCTCTTGAAGCTCAAGAAGGACGTTTATTTCATCCGTTAGCATTCACTAAAACATTTGCGATGGCAGCCAGTGCTTTGCTGGCTATCACCCTTATCCCTGTATTAATGGGATATTTTGTTCGAGGCAAGATCCCTGACGAGAAAAAGAACCCACTCAGCCGCTTGCTCATTGCGATGTATGAGCCCTTACTCAGATTGGTATTACGCTTTCCCAAGTTCACCATTTTATTAGCGATAATCGCCCTAGGTAGTGCGGTTTATCCTATGACGAAAATGGGCAGTGAGTTCATGCCTGAACTCGAAGAAGGCGACTTGCTTTATATGCCAACAACCTTACCTGGCGTTAGCGCTGGTAAAGCCGCTGAAATTTTGCAGCAAACAGACCGATTAATTAAGACTGTACCTGAAGTTAAGCGGGTGTTTGGTAAAGTCGGACGCGCCATGACAGCAACAGATCCCGCACCGTTAACCATGCTAGAAACCACAATCATGTTAGCGCCTCGTGATACATGGCGTGAAGGTATGACACTTGAAGGGATCATTGCAGAGTTACAGCAAACGGTCAGAATCCCCGGTATGACCAACGCATGGGTGCAACCCATTAAAACCCGTATTGATATGCTCTCCACGGGGGTGCGTACCCCCGTTGGCATCAAGATTTCAGGCGCCAATATTGATGAGTTACAGCGTATTGGTACTGAGATTGAAGCCGTCGTCAGTTCACTACCTGGCACTAAGTCAGCTTTTGCCCAACGAACCAGCGGCGGACGTTATATTGATATTGAGCCAAATCTTAAAAACGCAGCTCGATATGGTATGACATTAAAAGACATACAAGATGTAGTACAAATGGCCATTGGCGGTATGCAAGTCGGACAATCGATTCAAGGGCAAGAGCGTTATCCCATTAATATTCGATACCCAAGAGAGTTGCGTGACAGCATAGAAAAACTTACCGCATTACCTGTCCTGACAAAAACAGGGAAATATTTGCCATTAGGCAATTTAGCCAGCATTACGATTAGCGATGGGGCTCCCATGTTGGCCAGTGAAAACGGCAGGTTAATCAGTTGGGTATTTGTCGATTTAGACAATATATCTATCGGTGAGTATATCGAGACAGCTCGAGCAGCATTAGATGAGCAGATCCAATTACCAGCAAGATATAGCTATACCTTCGCTGGGCAATATGAGTATATGCAGCGAGTCGAAGCCAAAATGGAGTTAGTCATTCCTTTAATGATTGCGGTGATATTTATGCTGCTAATGATGACGTTTGGTTCATTCACTCAAGCTTCAGTGATTATGCTGAGTTTGCCATTTTCATTAGTAGGAAGTGCTTGGCTATTGTATTTACTGGACTTCAATTTCTCGGTTGCAGTCTCTGTCGGCATGATTGCGCTGGCTGGCGTGGCTGCTGAATTTGGGGTCGTCATGCAAGTCTATTTAAATAACAGTATTAAAGATAGAAAAAGCCAAGGCCAATACCAACAACGCAGCGACTTAACCGAAGCATTAATTCATGGAGCGGTGATGCGAATTCGTCCGAAAGCGATGACGGTTGCGACCATTTTCTTCGGCTTACTACCAATCATGTGGGGCAGTGGTACTGGTAATGAGGTGATGCAAAAAATTGCCGCCCCTATGGTCGGTGGCATGGTCACTGCGCCGTTATTATCCTTGTTTGTTATACCTGCTATTTACTTGTTGATTTACGGAAGAAAGCTTCCAAAAACAATCAACTAAACTTAGTTAACACCTAGTAATAACACATTAAAAAAGGCGCAAATAGCGCCTTTTTTTGTAAAAATAATCACATTATTTAAGAATCATCGTGTTCTATTTGCTGTTTGATACGAGCAAGCCGAAACATACTGACTAAACCCCATAACATGATACTCGCACCGACGGCCATCATAACGTAAAGCACATTGGGGTTATCTAACATTGGCAAAGCCTCAAGCCTGTAGCCAACAACTATCCCATATAGACCTATCGCTAATAGCAATGTCCCAGGTAAATCAATTATTGCCACCAGCATCATTTTCTTTTGAATTTCAGCGAGTTTGTGTTCTTTCGTTTGCTGCATGCTGCTTCCTTGAGCTCTGTTGATTTCCGTGAAGGCTTTGCTAAACCATCAGCAAAGCATCATTAAACTATCAAACCAAAAGCCTAAGTTAAAGCAGATTATCCGTTAGCAACAGGTAAGCTTAATTTGATAATAGAAAACGTCCCACCTTGAGGGTCATCTATCACTGCAAAGCGGCCAACATCTGGAATATCAGTAGGAGGGACGCAAACTTTACCGCCCAATTCTTCTGCCTTTTGCGCCATCATGTCACAATCATCGACACTAAAATACAACATCCAATGCGATGGCATATCACCAAACTCTTCGGTCATCTCCATCATGCCGCCAACAGCTTGCTTAGCAACAAGCCACTGCACATATTCAGCAACACCCACTTCTGACATATCCACTGACTCAGTATCAAAACCCAAAACCTGACAATAAAAATTCTTCGACACGCCAACATTGCGGCACATGTACTCGACCCAACATAAGGTGTTTGGCTCAAAAGTGCGCTTGATACCTATATGTTCTATCGCCTGCCAAATTGAAAAACGAGCACCTTCAGGGTCGCGACAGACGGCCATTTTTCCAGAATCACCCACAGCATGTGGCCCTGCGATAATTTCTCCACCAGCATGCTGAATAGCTTTAACGGTTTCAGCGACATCATCAACCGCAAAGTACAACTCCCAATGCGTGGGAAGGCTGGCCATTTCTTTGGGCATTTGATACATAGCGGCAATATCATCTCCGTCTATTTGTAGCATAGTGTAATGCCCTTCTGGCATAGGCATATCATCAGGATGCCATTGAAATAACGCTTGATAAAATCCTTTTGCGGAATACCAATCATGAGTGGCCAGTTCCACCCAGCAAGGCTGACCTTGCATGTAGTGAGTCACATTCATAAACCTATCCTTGAAATGTATATTTGCTCAGTGCGATTAACGGCAAAGTTATCTGATATTCACTATCAAGACTAAAACTGACACTGCAAATATTTTGGAAATCATGTCTATAGTTAAGACCGTTTTAGTTAGCCTGTCGAGGGAATAATCAGTTTAATTTGCACCATAAAAAAACGCCCTCTTGCGAGAGCGTTTTTAACGCGATATACCATTCAAACTTTGGTTGTATAAGCTGAGGTTATATTGACCAGATGTAGTATATTTGCGACTTCATTCTGATAATAATTCCACGTATCACATCTAAAAATGCGAGGAACTCAACAGGTTTAGCCGCCGATACCCATGCTAAGCCAACAGAGCCTACTGGAATATCAAAGCCTTCAGCCTCATGTAACTTTAAGCGCACAAAGTGATGCTTGTTATTAATGTTCTGCCCCGTTGTTTGTCTAACATTGTCATCACGAGCCAACAAACTACCTTGAGCTTCACCTGTTGCTTCAATAATCCCTTCAACTTCTGCATTGAAAATTTTGCTAGGATATACTGCTGAAGCAAACTCTGCCATTTGGCCAACTTTCACATTACGAATCGCTTGATGATTCACCCGCATAAGCACGTACTTTTCATCGGTATACATTTGGATACGAGGTGCAACCCCCACATACTGCCCTTCACGCATGATGAAGTTCGTTAAATAACCATCTGCAGGTGCAAAAACCTTGGTATTGTCCAAGTTCCATTGCGCCTGAGCCACATTTTCAAGTTCACTGTCTAAATCAGACTGACGGCTTTCTACTGTTAAGTGCGCTTTTTGAATATCTAACTTTGCTTTTTGTACTTGGGTATTCGATTTGGCAATTTGTGTCACATACGAATCCACTTTCGCTTGCGCTAAATCGACAGCCGTTTGTTGCTCATCCAGCTGACTTTCAGTAATGGTGTCAGCCACTTTACTGTTTTGTTCAACATAACGATTCATGGTGGTTTGCTTCCACACCAAGTCTTTTTTACTCGCATGCAGTTGGTTTTGATTAATCGCAACATCAGACTGCGCAGCGTGTAACACTTTTTCAGCGATACCTATATCTTCTTTAGCAAGTGACAATGCAACCTTAGCTGTTTGTTGCTGCACTTTAGCCTTATTCAGCGCTATTTGATAAGGCTCATCATCTATCTCGTAGATTAATTGTCCTGCTGTTACTCTTTGGTTAGGTTCGACATAGATACCTTTTACATTACCTTTAATTTGTGTCGAAGCTGGACGCAATTGAATATGCGGAGATTGCACAACAGAGCCACCTGTAATATCCATAGGCGCATAGTTTAATAGTCCTACCCATACAAACAGTAACCAGCCAGCACCGCCTAAGTATGAAAAAGCTTTTGTGCCTTTGTTCCAAGGCATGCCTACCAAGCGTAAAATATAGATAAACAACGCCCAAACTGCTAAACCTTCAATCATGAGCTAATCTCCTCTTTTGCTGGAGTGGCGGTAACAGGCTCTTCCCGTTCATTCTCTCGCCAAATATCTCTGATCCTTCTTAATGCTTTACCACTATCAATAAACGCGACCATGACTGCTAACACCCAAACCCAATGCCAGATAAATCCTATCCATGTGAGCGCAGTAATCAGTCCTATTTGTTGATGTTTTTCTTTGTGAGCTTTATGAATCGGCAATTCGTGAACTTTCCAAAAACCGAATCCTGCGGCAGCGACAGCCCCGACCAATACAACTAAAGCCACACCATGAAGTGCAACATCAACTCCAGAATCGACGAATGGCATACTGAATAAACTCATAGTGATTGCACCTCTTGTTAACTTAGATGCTGCGTAGTGTGCACCCAAACGACAAAACCACAACACAAAGTAACCATACGTATCAATTATCAATGTTTTTTGATATATATAGTTACTTAAATATCATCTACCGATCCCAAGCACTTAACGAGAAATTGACATGGCATTTGAAGTTTCATTTATTCGAGTTTGCTGTATTTTACCCGTGCTAAAAGGGGTTGAAGCCCACTATGGCATCACAGCAAAGGATCTATCGATCCCTCAAAGCTTGTTGAATGAGCCCATGACATTAATCCCTTACTCGGAAGTATCAATGTGGCTGAGTAAGATTGAGCAATTATCGAATGTTCAAGATTATATGTTGACGCTCCAACACTACTTAACCGTCAACCAATTTAATATGCCTAACAACTGGTTCTTGGCGACTCCAGACTTGGCAATTACCTTTCGGCGCATTAACTATGCCATGGCTTGTTTTCATTCAGGTGCAAGTTACTACGGTGCTCAGTCGAATAAGATTATTAAATGGTGCTATCGCAATAACTATGTCAGCGGCAAAGCCAAATCCCATGACTCGCTCCGCATAGCCTTAACACTGCTAAATACCTGCAAGCACTTTTTAGGCAAAGACTTCACCCCGATTAAAGTGATGCTCAGTGGCCCCGCCATAAATCAACAGGAGAGCGAAGCAGTATTTGGAGCCAAAGTGACCTGGAATGCGCCGCAAACCGAGATATGGCTTGATGTCGACTCCTTGATTAGCTCTGAACAACACTTTTTGGCATCGCTATCCACCTCCCAACATATTCAGCGCAATAACAAAAGTAGTATTAGCCTTAATCAACTCGACTCATATTTAAATATGCCTCAACCCCATGACACGCCTAAAGTGCTTTATGAGCTGGTGAATTACATACGTTTTTATGGTTTACCCACATTAGATTCCCTTTCGGAATTATGTGGTTTTTCGAAACAACAATTACAGCGACGATTGCAGCGTAATGGCTTTAGTTTTACAGAGTTAATGCGCTATATCTTAGGAAATTTAGCAGTGAAATATATGCTTGAAGGCAAAGAGGTTAAAGAGATTTCGCAGCTACTTGGCTATGCCAGTGTTCGCAGCTTCAGTAAAAGTTTTAGGCGATTACATCATCAATCACCGACTCAGTACGTTGAAAAATTGCATCAAAAAAGCCCTCAATAGAGGGCTTTTTTAGATTATCGATATTGCGTATAACTTATCGATAAACAGGTAATAAATCAGCCATTGCCAATAAGTGACAAGCTGCTGTTAGCACACCAAAAAGAATCACTACAACCACTAACGGCGTACCACCAGGAACTCTAAAGCTATTCTCATCAGGGAACATTTTACGTGACTTATACGCCATCATCGCTGGCACAATAGCAGCCCAAATTGTCGCGGCAAGAGCGGCAAAACCAATAGCGATCAAAAAACCATCTGGGAATAACAAGCCTAAGATGGTTGGCGGTATAAAGGTCACTGCAGCGGTCTTGATTCGGCCATTAGCCGACTCATCAAAATCAAATAAGTCTGCTAAATAATCAAACAAACCTAAGGTCACCCCTAAGAAAGATGACGCAACGGCCAAATTAGCAAACAGAGTTAACATGGTATTTAGCCAAGCACTGGACATCACATCTGACAATGCCGCAACCAATACGCCCATATTCCCACCTTGAGCGATAATATCGCTAAAATGACTACGAGGAATATTGCCCATGGTGGCAATTAACCAGCACGTGTATATCACTAACGCGATAAAGGTACCGATACAAATCGCCTTGATAATCACATTAGGCTGCTTGCCATAATACTTGACTAAGCTTGGCACATTGCCGTGATAGCCAAAGCTTGTCAGACCAAAAGGAATGGCAGCTAAAATATATGGAGCAAAACTCGCCTGTCCGTCAGGGACTAACAAGTTCACGGTTTCCACATCAATCAGCAAATTACCGACGGCTAAAAAGAAAGTAATGATCATCCCGCCAAGCATTACTGTCGTAATACGGTCGACCACTTTAGTGCTAATCATCACAATCGCAGCAAGCACAAGGGCAAAAACTAAGCCTGCAATACTTTGTGGTAAATGAATGCCCATACCTGACAAGGTGTGGTTCACAATAGAGCCACCACCACTGATATAAGCGTAAGTCAGAATATATAATACGAAGGTAATGGAAAGCCCATTAACTATCCGCCAGAATTGGCCTAATGTCACTTTGGTTAACGTGTCGAAACTGTCGCCAGGTTTAAAATGTAAGTTGGTTTCAAGTAGCATTAAGCCTGACACCAACATACAAAACCAAATACCGATTAGCATGGCAATGGAATAGCCAAACCACATACCAGCACTGACAACAGGAAGGGAAAACATACCGGCACCGACTGTGGTACCGGCAATAATCATAGCACCGCCTAATAATGATTTATTGTGCGGTTGTGATTGTGTTGAACTCATAAAGTTAGTGGTTACCCATGTTCCATAGTGACGCTATCTACTATGGTTTTACGAACAGATAAACGCAACATACCATTGGCATGGTCGCGAATTCGGATGACAGCAAACTGATTGTCATTACCCGACAAGTGCCCTAATTCTTTTAATTTTACACTCAAATTATTGTAGAGTTTTTTATCATAAAACTCTGGCGCAGTAATTCCGTGTAAAGCACCTAAACGCTGAGCTAATAAGTGGCTCGCGCTTTCTAGATCTGAACGTTCAATATCCGGTTTATAAGCCAATAAATTAAAGATAATCGCGTAACGTTGTAATGTCTCACTGACAGTTTCAGACAATAACATTAACTGGGTAATATTACTTTGATTGAGTTCAAACTCGTCTGTACCCGAAATAAGCTGTTGCTCAACAAATAAGTTTAATACGCTATCAATATAAGCGGGTAAGTCTTCAATCCCCATAAACAACTCAGCTTTGAGTAGCGGGTAGAAGTCATTAACGATTTCATGAATTTTTTGACGATTAAACTCTTCGTATTGCACCAAGCAACTCGCTATTAACGAAGGAACTGCCATTAAATGGATGATGTTATTACGGTAGTAGCTCATCGCAATTGCTGAAGACTCTTCAATCGCAATAATTTCACCAATTTGATCAGTGTGCGAAGTAAACTTTTTCAGTGATAGACATTGATCAACTAATTCACTAGCACTGCCTTGAGCTACTGAGGTGTAATCAGTGTAAGGCACTTCTTTCATCAATTTAAGATATAAATCTAGCTGACGTTCCAGCTCTGTGCGCTCTAATGCATTTTGTTCAGCGGCTAATAACACCATACTGGTTAACGTAACAGAGCTCGCTGCTGCAGCACTGTTAATGTTTGTCATCACTTTATTGGCTAACTGATTAACCGCAGGCGTTAACCACGTTGGTTTTTGTTCAGGATCTTTAGCCACTTCTTCACGCCAATCAGGCGACTGCTGATTTAAGAACTGCTGCACGTTAATTGGCTCACCAAAGTTAACGTAACCTTGTCCAAAGTTACCCAACTTACGCAATGCACCAAACACTTGCCATACAGATTCTTTTTGCTTTTTCTTACCGCTTAATTCTTTATGATAAGTCGACACTTCCATGACATGATCGTAGCCAAGATACACTGGCACTAAGGTCACAGGACGCTCGATACCACGCAATACGCTGTTTACCGTCATCGCTAGCATGCCTGTTTTAGGAGCAAGTAGACGACCAGTACGTGAACGACCACCCTCAGTGAAATACTCAACTGAATAACCTTTAGCAAATAGTTGATCTAAATACTCTCTGAATACTGCGGTATAAAGCTTATTACCGTTAAAACTACGACGGATAAAGAAGGCACCACCACGGCGGAACATTGGACCTGCCGGCCAAAAGTTAAGATTAATCCCTGCCGCAATATGCGGTGGAACCATGCCTTGATAATAAAGAATATATGACAGTAACAAGTAATCCATATGGCTTCGATGACACGGCACATAAACGATTTCATGACCATCATGATGCAGTTTACGAACTTGCTCCGCACTCTTGATGCTAATACCACTGTATAACTTGTTCCAAAGCCAAGTTAAGAAACGCTCAGCAATACGAATCAAGTTATCCGAATAGTCTGCTGCGATTTCATCAAGGTACTCAATGGCTTTTTCACGTGCCTTTTCTTCGGGAATTTTTTTGTTAACGGCTTCTTCTTGAATGGCACGCTTGATGGATTCTGACTTTAACAGCGAATTGAACATCGCTTGACGATTAGGAAGCTGAGGCCCCGTCATCACTTTACGTTGACGGCGAAAATGCACACGAGCCACACGGATAAGCTTGTGCGCAATACTGACATCTGTGCCGTGTTCATCAGCCATATAACGCAGCGACATGGCATTAGAAAATTGAATGAAGTTATGGCGACCTAAAAATAGAATCATTAACCATTTACGTAACCATGTTGGGTTTTCACGCTCAAAAACCGCAGCGGTCATGGTGTCGTCTTCTTTACCAGGGATACGACCCCAATATAGGCTTACAGGAACAAGCTGGATGTCGAGTTCTTTGTTCTTTTGGTGTAATTCGAGCAACTTAGTAAAGTTTGCTACAAATTTATCGCTACTATGGCGCTTACCAAACAAGGGTTTACGCCCTTCCACACACACAATTCTAGGGGTATTGAAACCATCAACATCTAACCGTTCATACGGACTTGGCAAGTTATATTTAGCTGTCATTTCATGTAAGGCAGCAATATCACTCAGCGACTCCGTTTTCATCACATAGACCACTGGCTTGTCAGGATCTAAGTTAAGGTCAGCGAACGGATCTTCAGGCACAACAACACTGTGTACCATTAATTTCTGAATCCAACGTAATGATTTAGCAATGATAGAATCTGGTTTTAGCATGGGTCTTCGCATTATCAACAACGATTTATTGCGCATAGGATACCAGAATATCATTCAGTTACACTAACCTCGGTAAATCTAGTTAACATTTAAGTAGCAAGTTTTGTTGGTTCTAACATCAAGTATCAATCACTTAGTAAGTAGCAAAACATTTAGGTACAGTACTGTATAAATAGACGGTATCCAGTACTTTTTGGCTTATTCACTTGAGTCATCAATAATAAAACACACTAATTTACCGACGCCCCACAAAAAAAATAAACCACTGATTTAATTATCTTTAAATAACTAAAAACTTCGATAAAAATTCATATCTATTGCTTTATCATCAAAAAATGTTGGTTAATACTTGCGCGACCAAAGATACTGTATATAATGACAGTCACTGTATAAAAAAACAGGAATCAACATGAGACCTTTAACGCCACGACAAGCTGAAATTCTAGAATTAATTAAATGCAATATTGCCGAGACAGGTATGCCACCAACTCGTGCAGAAATTGCCACTAGATTAGGCTTTAAAAGTGCTAATGCTGCAGAAGAACATTTAAAAGCACTCGCTAAAAAAGGTTGCATTGAAATTATTCCAGGTACCTCTCGCGGTATCCGTATGGTCCAAGAAGAAGAGGAAGTCGAAGAAGGCTTACCACTGATTGGTCAGGTTGCGGCTGGTGAACCAATTTTGGCGTTAGAACATGTTGAACAATACTTTCAAGTTGATCCTGAAATGTTTAAACCCAATGCTAATTTCTTACTACGTGTTCGTGGCGACAGTATGAAGGATATTGGCATTATTGAAGGCGACTTATTAGCGGTTCACAAAATGCAGCAAGCTAAAAATGGTCAAGTCGTTGTTGCCCGTGTTGATGATGATGTCACCGTGAAGCGTTTTGAAAAGAAAGGCAACGTTGTTTATCTGCATGCAGAAAACGAGCAGTACTCGCCGATAAAAGTCGATTTAACATGCCAAAGCCTTACGATTGAAGGGCTCGCTGTTGGCGTTATCCGTAATGGAGGTTGGTTATGAACACATTAATAGGTAATGCACCACGTCACCCAGGTTTATGGATGGACATGGCATCAGCAGCTGCGCCAGTAAAGCAAGGTATCGAAACCAAACAAACAGCTAACCAAGGGTTAACTGAATTAACTCAGCTATGCGGCCAGTTAGCCGTATTAAGTCAACAAGGGCGATGGATTGTACTGATTAATCCGCCTCACATTGGTTACAAACAAATTCTAGCGAACGCCAATGTCAGAATGGACCGTGTATTACTGGTTCACACTAAAGATGAAGTCGAAACACTTTGGGCAATGGAAAAAGCACTCACAAGTGGTACATCCAGCGCAGTGATTACATGGACAACCCCATTAGATGCTCGTGATAATCGTCGCATTCAATTAGTCGCTAAAAGCGCCTTAGCGCAAGGTGTCATTATTGAAGATGTAAATACTCACTTACGTGATGACCAATTAAACGCCAGTAATCCTGTGGCTGCAACCCAATTGAATTTATCTGCATTTCACTAAAGTCTATTTGCTAAAAAAGCCCTTCATTTCGGTGACGGGCTTTTTTTTGCGCCTTTTTTCAGCAAATTAGATGATAAAGTGATCTTGATCAATATTTAATCTCCAAGTAATGTAGTTAACAAGGGAGTAACATTTATTGACCTCTCTTAGTGGTAAAAATGAACATAAGTGATAAAACGCTGTAAAGATTGTGCTGGTACCATGCGGTATAGAAAGCCTTGAATAAAAAGCGTCAATTTAAGAATTGAAAAGTTCAGTATTAGGTACAAGTGTGGCCACCAAAACCCAATAGAATAATCGAGTATTAATACTCACTGCCACCGTGTACTTTGAAGTGATCAAACTTTTTCGGGAATAGAAAAGTTTGCATAGAGCAGAGTATTACTGTGTGACTTTTCCTTGTTGTTATTGCAAATCGCAATTGGCAGAGGAGTAGTCTTGTGAAGCGATTGTTGTATGGATTAATGGTGCTGTTTTTTGCAGTGCCACTTGCAGCGGCTGATATGCCGCTTAACATGACCCAAGGGGTAACAGAGATCAGTGGTAAGGTTTACGACCTCCATATGATCATTCTTTATATCTGTTGTGCTATTGGTGTTGTGGTATTTGGAATCATGATTTACTCCATGATTTATCATAGAAAATCAAAGGGTGCAGTACCTGCTGATTTCCATGATAGTACCAAAGTGGAAATAGCATGGACTGTCGTGCCGTTTCTTATCCTCATTGGTATGGCAATTCCTGCCACAAAAACCCTCATTGCTATGGAAGACCCAAGTGATGCGGAGTTAACTATCAAAGTAACCGGCTCTCAATGGAAATGGCATTACAGCTATTTTAATGAAGACGTCGAGTTTTACAGTTTACTTTCCACCCCTGCCGATCAAATTACTGGGACAGAAACGAAAACTGAAACTTACCTACTAGAAGTCGATAAGCCCCTCGTTCTGCCAATCAATCGTAAAGTACGCTTTTTAATGACTTCAGATGATGTGATTCACTCTTGGTGGGTTCCTGCATTTGCGGTGAAAAAAGATGCTAACCCAGGTTTTATTAATGAAGCTTGGACCAAGATTGATAAGGTTGGTACCTACCGAGGTCAATGTGCTGAGTTGTGTGGTAAAGACCACGGATTCATGCCGGTGGTAGTTGAAGCCGTTTCTGAAGCAGACTTTGAGCAATGGCTAAAAGATCAAAAACAACTAACTGCTGATGCAAAAGCCGCGGCCGAAGCGTCACTGTCGCAAACCTTGACCTTTGATGAGTTGATGGCTCAAGGTGAACAAGTTTACATGGGCCGATGCGCCGCTTGTCACCAACCAAATGGTGCAGGACTACCTGGTGTATTCCCGTCTCTTATCGGCAGTCCAATCATTAAAGGGTCAGTTGCTGGCCACATTGATATTGTCGTCAACGGCCAGCCTGGTACTGCTATGCAAGCCTTCGCGAAACAGCTTACTGCAACAGAAATTGCAGCTGTTGTGACCTACGAGCGAAACGCTTGGGGTAATGATTCTGGTGATGTGGTTCAAGCTGCAGATGTGAACTCAGGTGGGGCACCTAGCGATGCAAGCTCAGCAAGTGATAAGCCAACGCCTGTCACTTTGCCTGCTGAATTACCAGCGACACAACCTGAGGTAGAACAAGTGGTTGCTGACGTCGTTGAAGAAGCAACACCTGACGTTGTTATGGATGACTTATCTATGGATGAACTGATGGCAATGGGTGAGCAAGTTTACCTCAGCAGCTGTGCTGCATGTCACCAAGCCGCTGGTACAGGTTTACCTGGCGCATTCCCTGCGTTAGTGGGCAGTCCGTTAGTCATGGGCCCTGTTGAAGGACACCTTGAAGTGGTTATCAATGGCCAACCTGGTACAGCAATGCAAGGATTTAGCTCCATACTCTCACCACAGCAACTCGCAGCTGTTGTGACGTATGAGCGAAATGCTTGGGGAAATAATACTGGTGATGCTGTTCAAGCCACCGATGTTGTTGGTCATGGAAAGTAAGGGATACAGATGAGCACAATTACACAAGATACTACCCCAGCTCATGATGAACATTCTCATGACGGCCATGATGAACACCATCATGGCGCGCCAAAAGGCATCATGCGCTGGATATTAACCACTAACCATAAAGACATTGGTTCTATGTATTTATGGTTCAGTTTTATTATGTTCCTCACTGGTGGTGCGATGGCAATGGTCATTCGCGCAGAACTATTTCAGCCAGGCTTACAGTTAGTTGACCCTAACTTCTTTAACCAAATGACCACAGTACACGGTCTTATTATGGTATTTGGTGCCGTCATGCCTGCCTTCACAGGGTTAGCCAACTGGCTGATCCCAATGATGATTGGTGCACCTGATATGGCACTGCCTCGAATGAATAACTGGAGCTTTTGGATCTTACCATTTGCCTTCGCGATTCTGTTGAGTTCGCTGTTTATGGAAGGCGGCGGCCCTAACTTTGGCTGGACTTTCTATGCACCGCTATCAACTACCTATAGCCCTGATAGCACTGCACTATTTGTTTTCTCGGTGCATATCATGGGGATCAGTTCGATTATGGGCGCAATTAACGTGGTCGTGACCATTGTTAATATGCGTGCACCAGGCATGACTTGGATGAAGTTGCCATTATTTGTATGGACATGGCTCATTACTGCATTCTTGCTGATTGCGGTGATGCCCGTACTTGCAGGTGCGGTTACCATGGTATTAACCGATAAATACTTTGGTACCAGTTTCTTTGATGCCGCAGGTGGCGGTGATCCCGTCATGTTCCAGCATATTTTCTGGTTCTTCGGTCACCCTGAAGTCTACATCATGATTTTGCCTTCGTTCGGGATTATCTCGGCCATTATTCCAACCTTTAGTCGTAAAAAGTTGTTTGGCTACGCTTCGATGGTTTACGCCACGTCCAGTATTGCGATTTTATCCTTCTTGGTTTGGGCGCATCACATGTTTACCACAGGGATGCCAGTATTTGCTGAACTGTTTTTCATGTACTGCACCATGTTAATTGCGGTGCCGACAGGAGTAAAAGTATTTAACTGGGTAGCAACGATGTGGCGTGGTTCAATCACGTTCGAAACCCCTATGTTATTTGCGATTGCCTTTATTATTCTCTTTACCATTGGTGGTTTTTCAGGATTGATGCTGGCGATAACACCTGCTGATTTCCAATACCATGATACTTATTTCGTGGTGGCGCATTTCCACTATGTACTGGTGACTGGAGCGGTGTTCTCTATTATGGCTGCTGCCTATTATTGGTTACCAAAATGGACTGGCCATATGTATAGCGAAACCCTAGGGCGCTGGCATTTTTGGTGTAGCGTGATTTCAGTCAATGTGCTGTTTTTCCCGATGCACTTTTTAGGATTAGCAGGCATGCCTCGCCGAATTCCAGATTACGCCATTCAATTTGCTGATATTAATCAAATTGTCTCAATCGGCGGGTTCGCATTTGGCTTATCACAGCTAATTTTCTTAGCCGTAGTGATTAAATGTGTCAAAGGTGGCGAGAAAGCGGCTGATAAACCTTGGGAAGGCGCTGAAGGACTGGAGTGGACCATTGCCAGCCCAGCACCTTACCATTCATTCACCACACCACCAGAGGTGAAGTGATATGAGCCAGCCAACAAAATCAAACCGTAACTTACTTATAGGTCTGGTATTAGGATCAATAGGTATGTTCGGCTTTGGTTTTGCGCTGGTACCGCTTTATGACGTGCTTTGCGAAACCTTAGGCATTAACGGAAAGCCTCAAGGTACAGCAAGTCGTTATGAAGCGGTGGTCGTTGATAAAGAACGCACCATTACTATTGAATTTATCGCCCAAGTGCAAGGCAGTATGCCATGGGAGTTTGGCCCCAAAGTGAACCGAATACAGGTTCATCCAGGTGAGCTAACTCGCACTGCATTTTTAGCAAAAAACCTTTCTGCTAAACCTCTTGTAGGCCAAGCGATACCCTCGGTATCGCCTGGCCAAGGCGCTGCATATTTCAATAAAACGGAATGCTTCTGTTTTAATCAACAGCCCCTAGCTGCAAAGGCTGATGCTGAACTGCCATTAATCTTTTATGTGGATCCTGACTTACCCGATTCCATTAAAACTTTGACTCTCTCTTATACCCTCTATGACATCACAGACAAACAAACTGCGGCCATAGAGCAAGGAGCAGCAAGATGACAACAAAACATGAAACTTATTACGTGCCAGCGCAAAGTGCCTGGCCCATCATTGGCGCTATTGGGTTATTCCTGATTGCTTTTGGCGCAGGTTCGTACGTACAACAACTCGCCACCGAAGAAACATCGGGCGGCTATATCCTCGTGGCTGGTATCGCAGTCATCATTTTTATGCTGTTTGGTTGGTTTAAAAACGTCATTGATGAATCAATGTCTGGCTTATATTCAGCGCAGATGGATCGTTCTTTTAGACAAGGAATGAGCTGGTTTATTTTCTCTGAAATTATGTTCTTCGGCGCCTTCTTTGGCGCACTATTTTACGCACGAATGGTCGCTATTCCGTGGTTAGGTGGTGCTTCAAACAATGCCATGACCCATGAAGTGCTTTGGCCGACTTTTGAGGCCATGTGGCCACTCACTAAAACACCTGATGGCACCACGACTGAAGCGATGCCTTGGACAGGGTTACCCCTATACAACACCCTGATATTACTTGCATCGTCAGTCACTTTACACTTTGCCCATGTGTCTCTTGAAAAGTCTAAGCGTGGGGCATTAAAAGTCTGGTTAGGACTAACCATCTTATTGGGTATTGGCTTCTTATTTTTACAAGTTGAAGAATATATTCATGCCTATCAAGAAATGGGACTGACACTATCATCAGGGATCTACGGCAACACTTTCTTCTTACTGACGGGTTTTCACGGTATGCACGTCACATTGGGGACTGTGTTCTTGATTATTCTGTTCTTTAGGGTGCTCAAAGGCCACTTTACCCCTGAGAGTCATTTTGCCTTCCAGTCTGGTAGTTGGTACTGGCATTTTGTCGACGTAGTCTGGTTATGCTTATTTATTTTTGTCTACGTCATTTAAGAGTATGGCTCACCTCTACAGAGGCGAGCTAATACGGCCTAGGGTTAGGTGTTACCCAGCCTAATCCTAGGGCCAGCAACAATAACAACATCACCACAGCTGAAAAGATAACGCGTCGCCCCAAATATTGACTCATTGGCTGTTTGTTTTCAGCTTTAACCATAATAAACAAGGCTCTAGCTAAATTAAATAATATGAATACAAGCAGTAGTACTAATACAAGCTTGAAAATAACTAAGGTATCTAACGCTGCCATGGGCTCTCCTTTGCGAGTCTGGCGACTATCTACTGGGTTATTGCTGCTTGTTACTGTGAGTGTGTTTTCTATTTTGGTCAAGTTAGGTTTATGGCAACTCGATAGAGCGGAGTACAAACAAGCATGGCAAACCACGCTAGCTGAACGACAAGCCGCCAGCGCATTGGATTACCAAAGTTTACTTAATTTAGCTAACAATGACCCTGTGACAGGTTACCGATTAACTGTCGATACCATCGCAGTCAGCGAACAAATTTTATTACTTGATAATCAAGTTCATAACGGTCAAGTGGGTTATCTCGCATATCAATTGGTCAAGGTGTCTGAGTCACAACCTTGGTTAATGGTTGAACTAGGGTTTGTTGGCGCCAATAAAGACAGACGTATTCTGCCAGCACTGACTCCCATGCCTAATCAGCCATATGAGTTAACAGGGCGGGTCTATCAAAAACAAACAAACCCATTAAGCGAAGCGCTATATGCCGAAACATTTTCAATGAATAACCATGAAGTGATTCGGTTTCAAAATTTAAACCTTGTGGCCTTAGCAGAGAAAGTAGGCCACGAACTGGCACCGGCAGTATTGCAGCCAGATGTGACTCCAACAATGACATTAGCAAAACCTTGGACACCCATTCCCTTATCAGCACAGAAACACCAAGGGTATGCATTGCAATGGTTCACCATGGCAGCGGTTTTTTTAGGGCTCATGCTATGGATTGGTTTTAAAACGTTGAAGAAATCAACACACCCTATAACAAAATAAGTCGTAACAAGAGGAGCAAGTATGAACTCCCCAGCAAAACCAAAGAGCAACAAGACGCTTTATTTACTGCTGTTGGTATTTATTCTACCCGTAGCCATGGCCAAACTCGTGCTCAGTATGGATCTTTATAATGGTGCAGCGACCAATAAAGGCCAACTGATTTCGCCTTCAATAAGCTATCAGAGCTTATCAATGGACAACCCTCAGCCTCAGTCGTGGCAGTTACTTTATCTACTGCCAAAACAATGCCTTGAGCAATGCCAACAACGTTTATACGTTTTACATCAAAGTCATGTGGCATTGGGTAAACATCAAGATCGTGTCAGCCCTATTGTTTTGTTACAAGACGGCAGTGACACCCAAATTTTAGCCAGTTTAAATGTGCCTTTTGCAACCGCTCAAGCCAGCCCACAGCTAACTTCAATGATGGAAAAGCAACAGCTTATTATTGTTGATCCCCTCGGTAGCTTAGTCATGCAATATCCAGGTATTGCTGGCGAAGAAGAGAATATTGCGCAAGGTAAATCCATGATCAGCGACTTGCGCAAAATGCTCAAATTGTCGAGGGTCGGTTAATGAACATCAAAACCTTACTCAAATTCACTTTGGTGTTTACCTTTGCCGTGATCTTAATGGGCGCTTATACCCGTTTATCTGATGCCGGCTTAGGTTGCCCTGACTGGCCCGGCTGTTATGGCCATATTGGCGTACCAAGTGACTCCGCCGCATTAGCCAAAGTCGAAGAAAATTTCCCTAACCAAACTGTCGAGCCTAAAAAAGCATGGCTCGAAATGATTCACCGCTATATTGCAGGAGCCCTAGGACTTTTAGTATTAACCATTTTAATTGTGTGCTTGAAGCGTGCAGATGCACCTAAAAAACTGCCGATATTTATTTCAGCCTTAATACTATTTCAAGCCGCACTCGGGATGTGGACTGTTACCATGAAGCTAATGCCCATTATCGTAATGGGTCATTTAATTGGTGGATTCAGTTTATTTTCGTTACTGCTATTACTCTATCTTAGAACCAAACCTTTGCGGATCCCAGATGGTGATGCCTACGCCAGAAAGCTTGCACCGCTTGCTATGGTCAGCATGCTAGTTCTGATATTACAAATCATACTGGGCGGCTGGACCTCATCAAACTACGCCGCATTAGCCTGCACAACCTTACCGATATGTGAAGGCAATTGGATGGATAACTTAGCGTTTGCCAAAGCATTTTCGCCATTTCAAGGCGATCACCCTAGCTTTGAATTTGGCGTATTAGAATACCCAGCCCGCATGACTATTCATGTAACCCATCGAATTTGGGGCATTATCACTGCCGCTTGTTTATGTTGGCTGGCCTTTAAATTACTAAAAGCACAGTCATCAGTGATGCGTAAAAGTGCTTGGTTGTTGTTCGCACTCGTCGTAATCCAAGTGGGATTAGGCATTAGCAATATTGTTATGCACCTGCCGCTTGGTATTGCGGTTTCACATAATGGCGGCGCAGCATTATTACTGCTAACCGTTATTTTCATTAACTATGCGCTGTGGCGTAAAGCTTAAGCAAGGATTCTATTATGGCTAAATCACTTTCACTGTCCGCAAGCGCAACGAAAACCAACACTAGCACTAGCCCGCTACAGTGGCGTGCTTATTTTGAAATGACCAAACCCAAGGTGGTCGCACTGATGCTGCTAACAGTGCTGGTCGGTATGTGTCTTGCGCTCCCCGGCGCTGTTCCACTTCAACCACTTATTTTTGGCATGATTGGCATCGCCATGATGGCAGGTGCTGCAGCGGCCTATAACCACCTTATCGATCGCCGTATTGATGGCTTAATGGCGCGTACCTACAACCGCCCTTTACCTAAAGGCAAAGTATCAGCGATCAAAGCCATGACCTTCGCCACTTCAATCGGCTTAGGTGGGTTCATTATTCTGTATGCGTTGGTTAACCCGCTAACCGCATGGCTAACGTTCGCCAGTTTAATTGGTTACGCAGTGGTCTACACCGCATATTTAAAGCGTGCCACACCGCAAAATATCGTCATTGGCGGATTAGCTGGCGCCATGCCACCATTACTAGGCTGGACAGCGGTCACCAACGAGTTACATGGTAATGCCCTACTTTTAGTGATCATCATCTTCACTTGGACACCACCACACTTCTGGGCGTTAGCGATTCACCGTAAAAAAGAATACGCCAAAGTCGACGTGCCGATGTTGCCCGTCACCCATGGTGTAGAGTTCACTAAAACTTGCATATTGCTCTACACCTTATTACTGGCTATCGCTTGTTTATTACCTGTGTTAGTGGGCATGTGTGGACCTGTTTATTTAGTCGGTTCAACTTTATTAAGTTGTGGGTTTATCTATAAAGCTTGGCAATTAAAGTTCCATGACAAACCAGGTCTGGCAATGGATGTATTCAAGTTCTCTATTTACCACTTAATGATTTTATTCTTAGTGCTATTAGTTGATCACTACTTGTGGGTCTAAGTTATGGGCTTAAGTTATGCGCATAGCAATAACCAATGCTGCAATGAATAAACGGGGAGTGACCGATTGAAAAAAATCCTTTTATTAGCCGTCATCATGTTGGGCTTAGGCGTTGCGGTTGCAGCGCTATTCCCTCGCCAATCAGCAAATACGGCCTTGATGACTCAGGTGCCAGACTTAGCCCTTCAAAGTAGTTATCTTTTTGATAACCCAAGACCACTGGCACCGTTTACCCTGCATGATCAGTTGGGCAATGAGTTTGGCAATCAACAATTACTCGGTAAGTGGAGTTTACTGTTTGTCGGTTTTACCTCTTGCCCAGATGTGTGCCCAACAACGTTGAATAAACTCAATGCCGCTTATGCTGAACTGCAATCAGTATCAGAAGATATTCAGGTGGTGTTTGTATCAGTTGATCCAGACAGAGATACGCAAACAAAGCGCTTAGATTACATCAATTTTTTTAATCGAGACTTTAAAGCTGTCACAGCTGACCACACTCAACTGTTCCCGTTCACCCGTGATTTAGGTTTCGCCTATGCCATGGTGGGTGACGGCGCTGATTATCAAGTAGACCACAGTGCCAGCTATGTTTTAGTGTCGCCTAAAGGGGAAAAGTTTGCGGTATTTAAACCCAAACAACAACCAGGGAAAATTCCACAGATTTTGAATAAAGAACTGGTTGCTGATTTGAAATTGATTATTGAAAGTGCATAGTGTTTTTTGATTAGAAATTGAATTATGACAAAGCCTCAATAAGAAAATATTGAGGCTTTTTTAGAAGGTTGATACTGAGAGCTAACTTATATTTGGACAGAAGTGAGTTAGTACAAAAGGGTTAAAAATGAGTTATGAGATTATAGGAAGTACGGTAATAAATTAAAGTTTACACGACCCCACATATTATGTTCCTTTAATTTAAGCTATTTAAATCAGCATAAAAATATCAGATTTTCCTTCACACTCTCTTCACACCTTAATCGATATAGTAGCTACACATTGAGCAGCACGAGACTTAAAAACTCTGTTACTTAATATAAATTTTTGTACTACCCACTTTATTTATTAAGGAAAAACCATGTTTAAAAAATTAATCGTGTTACCTCTTGTTTTATTTTCAAGCCTTAGTTTTGCTAATTATGAACCTACACAACAAGGTGGGTTTTCAGGACCAAATACAGATGTTGAATTGTCAGTTAAACAAGCGTTAGAAGTAAAAGATGATACGACTGTTTCTTTAACTGGTCATATTGTACTTTCAAATGGTGGAGAAGATTACTGGTTTGAAGATAAAACTGGCCGTATCCTAGTTGAAATTGATAACCATGTATTTAAAAACCAGACTGTAACACCTGAAATGTTAGTGACAATTGTTGGTGAAGTCGATAATGATTGGAGCGATAGTTCAGTGGATGTAGATGCATTAACAATCAATTTATAATAGATTGATTCAAGCATGCATCTTTCGTAAGGTAACTATTTATCATTCAACTTTATAAGTTTGTATTACGAAGGTGCTAAAATGCATATATTAATTGTGGATGATACCCATAGTGTCGCAGAAACAATTGCTGATTATCTTGAACTTGAAGGCATGACCATTGATTTTGCTTATCATGGGGAAGCAGCCTTACAATTAGTGCAAGATAATCACTATGACGCCATTATCATGGACATTATGATGCCCAAAATGGATGGCATTACTGCGGTCAAAAAGTTAAGAGAAGAGTTATTTTGTGATACACCTATTTTGTTCTTAACCGCTAAGGATCAGCTTGAAGATAAAATAGCTTCTTTCAAAGCTGGAGGTGATGACTATTTAGTAAAGCCCTTTGCATTAGAAGAATTGAGTTTACGTTTACATGCTCTTTCCCATCGCGGTGTACGTCAAAACATTGGCCAATTAAGCTTTGCGGATATCAGTGTTGATGTTAAAAGTGGAGAAGTGAATTGCGCTGGTAAAATGATTAAAGTGAGTCCAATTCAATTAACCATTCTTAAAGTGTTACTTAAAAAAGCTCCCAATATTGCGAGTAGACAAGAAGTCATACAAGCAATATGGGGAGATGAAAGTCCTTCTAGTGATGCACTGCGAAGTCATGTATATAGCTTGCGCACTAAACTTGCTGAAGGGCAAAATGAATCCCGACTAGAGACTATTCATGGGCAAGGCTTCCGACTTAAATCAGAATAACAAACAATATCCGAGCATTTATCGCCACATAAGACGCCATTTAAGCATCTCATTGTTGGTTATTTTTTGTTTTTTCGGCTCAACTGTTTATCTTGCTGAAAGCAAACTTGAAGTGATTAGTTTGCATCATTGGCTAGATACTGAATTAGATCGTTACGAGAAAGAATATGCCATTTATGGTTTAGCTACAAAGTTGCCCAACACCGCTGAATTTGATACTTATTGGACAGAACGTGAAGTACCTGATTGGTTAGCTCCATTCCAGCAGATTGGTTTTAATGAGCACTTATTAGGCTCAGAGGACAAACACTTTATTATCGCAAACCACCCTTCAGGTAAGGGGTTGATGTATATTGTCTTTAAAAAAGATGCCGATGATTTTTTAGATATATATGAAGAAAGTCTGCATACCTATATTATATTCCTCGGTTTATTTATTGGATTGGGCGTGGTGATTTATAGTTTCTATTTTATGCGTTTAATATCTTCGCCATTACTCGCCATAGAGCAAAAGATCACGCTAATGAAACCTAACCAACAAATGTCTAAACTACAAACAAAATATCGTGAAACACGCCATATAGAACAAACCTTTATTAATAATAAAAAGGATATTGAAGGCTTTTTCCAACGCGAAACCGAGTTTAGTCGCTTTTCATCTCATGAGTTACGCACACCAATCATGGTGATCAAAGGCTCTACTGAATTATTAGCAAAAATCCCCAACCAACTACCAGTTGCACAAAAAGCAATTAAACGCGTACAACAGGCCTGCGAAGACATGGAGATATTATCTGAAGCCTTTTTATTATTAGGTAAGGAATCAATTGAAGAAGCACACTTTAAAGAGGTTCAGCTTGAAGATGCTGTTAGAAAACAGCTCGATGAATTGCAGGTTTTATTTTTAAAACAAGGATTAGATTACTCCTTACATCTACATCAACCAGCCACAATAAAGTGTCCACCTTCCTTTGTTTCTATTGTGATTAATAACCTCATTAAAAATGCATTTAGTTACAGTGTTGCAGATATTCAAGTCAGCCTACAACAGCGACAATTGACCATCACGAATCGTCATCAAGGAAACGAAACTTATCAAGCAGGCTATGGTTGTGGTTTGGTGATTGTTGAGCGCGTGTGCGAACGAATGGGATGGATATTTACTAGTAAAGATACGGGAGAAGAGTTTATAGCCTTTGTACAATTTTAAGTTGTTCCTACAATAAAATATTAGCTAATATTTTATTGTTAGTATCCTGTTCTTCAAACATTTAACCTTCCTTAAATTGAGTAAATCTACTCTGCTGAATTATTTTAAACTTAATTTGAATATAAAAAATACCTTCACGTTCTCTTCACACCTTTACCTGCATAATGCCCACATATTAATTTACTTGGTCGTAATAAGTAAGTTAACAACCTGCCATTATTGAGCGACTTATTTTGTGAGGAAAAATTATGTTTAAGAAATTATGTGTATTACCACTTGTTATGTTTTCTAGCATTAGCTTTGCAGCCATTACACCTATTCAACAAGGTGGATTTAAAGGCCCTAGTTCTGCTCCCCAATTAACAGTTTTACAAGTTCAAGATGCACAAGACGAAACCTTGGTTTCAATTACAGGCCATATTGTTTCGACGCAAGGAGATGAAAATTACCTATTTAAAGATGAAACAGGTGAGATTCAAGTTGAAATTGACAATCATTTATTTCAGGGCCAAACAGTGACCCCAGAAACAATAATTACCATCGTTGGTGAAGTAGATAAAGAATGGAAACAGATTTCGATTGATGCTGACTCGTTATTAATCAATCAATAAATGCTAGCTAAACGAATAAAAAATTATGGATAAGAAGATGATAATTAAGACTTTAGCATCCGTAATTGTAAGTTTAGCTGGGCTTATCGGTCTGACTATATATGCACTAGTTACTTATAGTAGTGATATTTATAACGCATTAGAGGATGACTCTTTAATAAAAATTCAGACCCAAATCGAGAATGTACATACCAACATTGAATCAGTTGTAGAAAATACGGAAAAAACTATTCAAGGCAACATCATTGAAATTCAAGGCGATGTTGTATCGGCAATGAGTAAAACTAACGAGACAATTCAAGGCCACGCAGAGCAATTTAAAAGTAATGTTAAGTCCGCGGTTGAGAGTACAGATTTACAAATTCAAGATAGTATTAAAAGCATTAATGAAATTGATGCTGAAGAAGGTGAGAGTACTGAGTAAAAGTAGAATAAGCATCCTTCTACATAAAATGGAAAATATGCTTTGCTAAATATTTTCCATTTTTATCTCTTTCATCTCAACGAGAAATGAAAGTCCAACATTTCAATGTGTCGGTCAATAGAAAATGGGTCACAATTTCAAAACGTACCTAACTCACTTTGGGGCAAAGATGAGCTAGCTCTTCAATTTGTAAAACGTATTCTTGATTATGATCGTCAACTCCTAAATTCATTTCCAAACTTCGATTGAATTAGGTTCAAGGTCGTGGCGCTTCGCCCACACCAGACGAAAGGGAAACAACAGCATTCCCTTTTCGCTGATTTTCATAAGAGCCTTGCCGCCTCTACGAAATTGCTCTTAAAAGCGAGCAAGCTTCATGCTTATTCAAAAATAGCTAACGCATTTCAGAAGTTTCAATGGGGAACTGTTGTATCCGCAGATTCGTTTGCCCTAGTTAAGCACGAATAAAAGTCTTAAAAGGCTTGAACGCTTCAATTGAATTGAGGCAAGCAAGAAAATCACGTGAGTCCAGACATGGATGTCTGGCTAGCTTTCGAGGGGAAGGGACGCCCCATTGGAAGCGTTAGTGATTTTCACAGCTTGCCGAAGCTGGCTACAAACGAAGTCAAAAGCTATGGAAACCTCCGTTGGAAGTTTTCGCTTTTTAAAACTTCGCCGGAGCGGGTGGGTGTTCCAAGAGGGAGTTGCCGTTCACTCCCTTTTGGTCGGGTGTGGGTGGAAAACCCACGACCTTGATCTATTCCAAACGAAGTTTGGAAATCAACAAAACATCAAGCCAAAAAACTATTCTTTTGGCCAGCTTCCATCATTATTCGGTCTCACCCACGCTTGTGAAAACCAATAGTAGCCATTTTGGGTTTTACTTGGCGCTGTGCAGTTATAGCGGCTGCGCCCTGCTGGTAAGTTAGCTGGCGCTTGAATGCTAAATTCTGTTTCAGAAATCCACGTTGGCTTTTTAGCCCCTTGCCCTTGAACAAAGCACATGACTTGATGTGGGTATATATCACTAGTATCCAGCTCAACAGTCAGCTCTGGACGCCAATTACCAGCAGTTAATAAAGGGTCACTGATATTTTGTTTGAGAACGGGCATGTTCAAACTGGTAAATTTAACTTTCAAACTATCCAAGTCTGCATAGGGGCCTGCCACAGGAAAACGAGGTAATGCGGTTAATGCAGAGTATTTACCTGCGGCACCAGATTGCTGGCCTAATCCTATAAAATCATGCTGCTTGAGGATGTTTTCAACATCAGCATTGTATTCACCATATGGATAAGCCAGCATTCTCACACTTTGGCCTGTGTGCTTTTTAATTTCAGCTTCGGTGTCTAATAAATTTTTCTCAATACGAGTTAACCACTGCTGCTTAGTTTCGCCTTCAAGCTTACGATTCAAATGCTCATGCGCCCAACTGTGATTGGCAATCGTCGCACCATCTTTAGCAAGTTGATTAATGTCATCCCAGCTCATCATCCCTGCATACCCTTTTTCAATCGGTTCAACCGACACAAACAAAGTGTAAGAAAAGTTATGCTTTTTCAGCACAGGAGCAGCCGCTTTTGCAATGCTGTCATAGCCATCGTCAAAAGTAATGACAATGCTTTTATCCGCGATATGCTTATTTTGTTTTATGGCATCAACCGCTTCTTGTAAGCTAATGATGGTAAACTCGTTATCAGCAAGATACTGCATCTGCTCTTCAAACTGAGCAGGCGTCACACTGGTAATTGCTGGCGTTGTTTCTGATACATGATGGTATTGCAAAATGACCACGGCATGCGCATTAACAGAAAAAAGCCAAATTAATCCCAACAGACTTTGTTTTAACATAAGATTCCTATGTCCTTAAAAGTATTACTATTTAACAGCCAAAAAAACCGTCAGCTATTTGCATTAGCTTTGCCGATGATTTTATCCAATATCACTATCCCACTATTAGGTTTAGTCGATACCGCTGTTATTGGTCATTTAAGTGAAGCCTATTACTTAGGCGGTGTGGCACTAGGCAGTACAATAATTACCTTAATTGTCTGGCTGTTGGGCTTTTTACGTATGTCGACCACTGGTCTGGTTGCCCAAGCTTATGGTGCTAATGATAACGTAACTCAGCAAAAATTGCTGGTTCAAGGTTGCAGCCTGGCATTGATGTTTGGTTTTACGGCGATTTTATTACAGCAACCGATAATCGATTTTGCTCTGTCATTAAGTCAAGCCAGTGAACAGGTACAACACTTTTGTCGCGAGTACGTTAACATCCGTATTTGGTCGATTCCCTTTGCATTAGTAAATTTAGTGTTATTGGGCTGGTTACTTGGCAGGCAAGCACCCAAAGCGGCAATGTGGCAGTTAATCATTGCCAACATAGTGAATATTATCCTTGATGTATTGTTCGTCATTGGTTTTGAATGGAACGTCAAAGGGGCGGCTCTTGCTTCTGTGATTGCCGATATTTGTGCGTTTTTAGTTGCAGCGACTATCGTCAAACGAGCGCTATACCAACAAGACGATTTTCACTTCCGTCAGCTTTTAGTTCATTTAAGCCTAAAAGGTTATTCACGCTTATTAAAACTCAACCGTGATATTTTTATTCGCAGCCTATGCTTACAAGCCAGTTTTACCTTTATGACATTTTATGGTGCTGGGTTAGGTGATGACATCATTGCTGCGAATGCGGTTTTACTTAACTTGTTGCTGCTTATCTCTTACGCTTTGGATGGTATTGCTTATTATGCCGAAGCCGAAGTCGGACGCGCTATAGGTCAACAAGATTTAGCGCTATTGCATGACTCAGTGACATTAGCGGGCTATTGGTCGTTACTATTCTCATTGGGCTTTTGTGTATTATTTTATCTGGGGGGTGATGCGATTATCACTATGCTTACCAGCATTGAGGTCGTGCAACAACAAGCTGAGGTATACCTAATTTGGTTAGTATTTATGCCGCTTTTGGCATTTGGCTCTTACCTGTTTGATGGCGTTTATATTGGCGCAGCTCAAGGCAAAGTTATGCGTAATAGTATGGTCATCGCCACATTTGCGGTATTTTTTCCCTGTTGGTATGCATTTCAAGATTATGGCAATCATGGCTTATGGGCAGCGATGAGTGCGTTTATGCTGTGTCGGAGCCTGTCGTTAGGGTTACATTATCGTTACAGTAAAACCTTCAAGCAAATATATGACTTTCAGTAGTTTAAGCATCGATGGACTATCAATCTCCACCTTTTTACTGATAACATTAAATTAACACATATTTCTGTACGGATAGTTCAATGAAACGGATTTTAACCTCGCTTACGGCCTTTGTGATGCTGTTTGCCAATATCGCTGTAGCGAAAAATCAGCTACTGCCACTAGAAGCTTTTGCCAGCATTCCTGATGTCAGTCATGTCACCATGTCACCTAATGGCAAACTTATCGCTTCGTTAGTCAGACTTAATACTGATAAACAACAAGGCGCAATCATCAATATCTTAGATATTGATACCCGTGAGTCCATTTTTCCTGTCCAAACAGATAATGAAAAATTTGTCATATTGTCAATGAGTTGGGCCAGTGATGACTTGCTTCTTGTTGAAGCAAAATTTCCCGCCGTTCGTTACGGTACTCCCACCACTGAAACTCGCATTATTACCTACTCTGTCAGTAAGAAAAAAATCTCGAATTTACTCAGCCGTTTTGGTCTTAAAAAGTTTAAGTGGATGCCGCAAATTCAATCCAACATTATTGATTACTTGCCTAATGATGAAAAACATATATTACTTGGTATCAATGGCTTAGGAAACAAACCTCAATATGAATCCGTCATTCAGGTGAATTTAAATAATGGCAACGTTCGCTTCAAACAACCTGCTGAAAGTAATATTACCGATTGGGTAACAGACCGACAAAATAGAATTCGAGTTGGTATTTATCGTAAAGACACCCAGTATCGAATTTATGAGCAAGCTGATGCCCATAAAGACCGCAGGCTCCTTTGGGAGTTCGAAGCATTTGAAGAAGACCAAGTATGGCCAATGGGCTTTGCAGAAGATAAAGACATACTTTATGTACAAGCTTACCATGAAGGCTATGAGGCTATTTTTAAAGTTAACTTACAAGATCCTAAGCTCACTAAAGAATTAGTTTTCAGCAAAGAGTTTAGTGACGTCAATGGTTCGCTAATTTATTCAAAATTAAAAAAGAAAGTGATCGGCATTGATGATGGCGATGAGTCTGAATACACGTTTTGGGACAAAGAATACATTGGCCTTGCTAACGGATTGAACAAAGCTCTGCCAGATTACCGCAACTATATCACTCAATTTAGTGAAAATGAGCGCCGTTATATCGTTTATTCAACCAACGCGAAAGAGGCAGGGATCTACTTTTTTGGCGACCGAGATGCTGGCCAACTCTTACCTATTGCTTATCGCTACAAGCAATTGTCACCTGATGTGTTAGCCGATACCGAAATTCTGACGTATCAAGCCCGTGATGGTTTAGACATCCAAGCGTTTCTAACCACCCCCAAAGGCCAAGAAGCTAAAAACTTACCGACCATTATTTTTCCCCATGGTGGCCCAATTAGTTATGACTCAAACAGTTTTGATTATTGGACCCAGTTCTTCGCCAACCGAGGTTATGCGGTGTTAAGAATGAATTTCAGGGGCTCTGCGGGTTATGGTTATGACTTCATGAAAGCGGGCCTTAAAAACTGGGGGCTCGATATGCAAAATGATGTTGAAGATGGCACGCGATGGTTAATTGAACGTGGCACTGCTGACCCCAATAAAATCTGCATTGTGGGAGCTAGTTATGGTGGTTATGCCGCACTAATGGGTGTTGCTACCACTAAAGATCTTTATCAATGTGCTGTCAGTGTTGCCGGTGTCACTGACATCGAATATTTAGTGAAGTCGTCAAGACGTTACACCAACTTTGAAATCGTCAAAAAACAAATCGGCGATGATTATGATGCCCTGTATGATCGTTCCCCTCTGAGTAAAGCCAAAGATATTAATGTGCCAGTGTTACTTATCCATGGCGATAAAGATCGGGTGGTACGGGTACAACACAGTGAAGATATGTTTGATGAACTCGAAGACCTTAACAAGCCAGTTGAATATATCGAACTTGAAAATGGTGATCATTATTTAAGTAATAACAAGCACCGCATTAACACCTTTATGGCAATCGAAGCCTTCCTACAAAAAAACTTACTTTAACCAACTGAACACCACCCTCACATTGAGGGTGGGCAATACCAAAGAGAGCTTTACATGAAACGGATTTTTATGTTGATACTGTTGTTATGTATCACCAATACGCCTTTTACAGCCCCTGCGCAAACATCAAAGGTCACCCAATTACCTGTTGAGGCTTTTGCCAGTATTCCTGATGTAAGTCATGTACGACTGTCCCCCAACGGTAAGCATATTGCTTCACTTCTTTTAGACGATACTGCAGAAGTACCACATAAAATTGTGGCCTTATTTAATACTGAAACAGGTCAGTTTCATATCCCAATGAAAAACGATCACGAAAAGTTCATGATCGCTAATCTAACTTGGGCGAGTGATGAAATACTGCTGATAACCGCACTCATGCCATCTAAGCGTTTTGGTAAAAATGCCAATGAATCCTTACTGATTAAATACAATTTGAGCACGGGTGAAGCTGGCAGTGTGTTAACTAAAAAAGCGTTAAAACGATTCGACTCTATCCCACAATATCAAGGCGACGTTATTGATTTATTGCCTAAAGATCCTGAACATATTCTTTTATCTGTATCGGGTTTCAGTAAACGAGTCAGCGAACCAACAGTCATCAAAGTCAATTTATATAACGGCAGCTTTACCACTGAACAATATTATCGAGAGCACGTTATTGATTGGATGACGGATCAACAGCATCGAGTACGCATTGCCACTTATCAAGATCGGGATACCACCGAGTACCGAATTTATGAGCAAAGCGAAGCCAATGGCGACTTACGACTGTTGTGGAAAAGTGAAGCTTATTCTGAAGAAACCGTTATTCCACTGGGGTTTGATGTCAATCCCAACACGCTTTATGTAAAAGCTTACCATGAAGGCTTTTATGCCGTTTTCAAAGTGGATTTAACCGATCCTAAGTTGAAAAAAGAATTGGTATATAAACAAGATAATACTGATGTGCATGCCACTCTGATCCATTCTAAAGTGACGCGTCAAGCAATTGGTATAGCTACTGGTGACGACAATGAATATCATTTTTGGGATAAAAACTATAAAAAGCTAGTTAATCGTTTAAAAGCTGCACTGCCAGATACCCAAAATTACCTGACTCAATTTAGCCACAATGAACGCCGCTATATGGTGTATGCCACCAGCCCCACTCAACCCGGCTTGTTTTTGTATGGCGATCGTGATGCCAACCGACTGGAAGTGATTGCAGCTAAATATTCTCAATTAACACCCGCGCTATTAGTTGAGCCACAACAAATCAGCTATGAAGCGAAAGATGGTTTAGAAATTCCAGCTTATCTCACCCTGCCGAAGGGCATTGAAGCCAAAAAACTGCCTACGATCATTTTTCCACATGGTGGTCCTCATAGTTATGTCTCTGACAGTTTTGATTATTGGACTCAGTTTTTTGCCAACCGAGGCTACGCAGTATTGCAAATGAACTTCAGAGGGTCTACAGGCTTGGGCTATGAATTCAAGAAGGCGGGTATGCAAGGTTGGGGTAAGGCCATGCAGGGCGATGTTGATCAAGGCACACGCTATTTAATCAACCAAGGTATCGCAGACCCTGACAAAATTTGTATTGTTGGTGGCAGTTACGGCGGTTATGCAGCCATGATGGGCGCAGCCATGAACCCAGGGCTTTATCAGTGTGTCATCAGTTTTGCTGGTGTCGCTGATGTAGAGGATTTAGTAAAACTATCGCGTTTTTATACGACCCATGAATTAACTAAGAAAACCCTTGGTGATGATTATGATGAACTTTATGAATACTCACCTATTCGCCATGCTGACAAAATTAATGTGCCTATTTTATTGATCCACGGCGACAACGATAAAGTGGTTCAAGTCAGTCAAAGCCGAGATATGTATCGCAAGTTAGACGCATTAGATAAACCAGTTGAATATGTCGAAATTGAAAATGGCAATCACTACCTAAGCAATAATCAACATCGTTTAATGACTTTCAAAGCGATTGAGAAATTCCTTGCTACCAACCTATAAAGTGAGCTTAGCCCTCATTCTTGCTTTGCAGTATTTATCTAAATAAAAAAAGCCCTAACATCATCGCTGACGTTAGGGCTTTTCACTAAAACACGGTTTACCTTAAAGGCTGTTTTACACTTATCTTAGAACTTTGCTTCAAACGCTAAGCTAAAGTTTCTACCTTCACCCACAGTGACGTCAGTGTTAGTACCACCACCTAAGTAGTCAGTATCAAATAGGTTTTTAACGTTAAAACGAACACTCATATCAGTGTTTTGCACGGCAAATGTATATGCTGCACCAAAATCAAAACGAACATAGTCATCTTTAACAATGGTGTTTTGTGTATTAGCAAAACGCTCACCCACATAAATTGCACCAATGTTAAACGCTAAATCTTCAGTGACTTCGTAACGTGTCCAGATATTAGCTGACCATTCAGGTGCATCAACAGGTGTTTTACCATCAAGCTGTGCAGTATCTTCTGCGCTAGTAATGTATTCAGCATCTAAGTACATCATTGAGCTCGTTATGAACACATTGTCGCTAACTTGACCTTGTGCACCCATTTCGAAACCACGGTGTTGCTGCTTACCACTTTGAGTTGTGATGTATTCTTTATCGCCAATTGGTTGTTCAAGTTGCTCTTGCACAGTCACGTTTGTCACAGTGGTATCGAACACCGCACCAGTTAGCAATAAGCCACCATCAAACAGTTCCCACTTAGTACCGATTTCATATTGCTCACCGTACTCAGGCTCTAAGTTCATGCCTTCATTGACATCGTTATCACTACTCACGATTGATTGAGGGTTGAAGCTCTTTGAGTAGTTAACATAAATACTGCCATTCTCAGATGGTGAGTAAATCACACCAAACTTAGGTGATACGGCATAACTGTTCTCACCTTCACCATCTTTCTTTTGCTCATCATAACGAACGCCAGCAAGCACTTGCCACTCATCGTTGATGGTCATTAAATCTTGAACATAGAAACCATAATGCTTGTAGCTAGATTCTGACTTGGTCGGGTCATTGTTGTAATCAAGATCAGGTCTTGGAACATCTTGACCAGGCATGACAATTTGCGCATCGCCACTGTCTCTTAGCTGACCATAGTAATAATCAAGAATGTTAGCACCGACTAATAATTGGTGCTCCATGCCAAAGGCATTCACGATACCCGTGAAATCCATATAAGCTGTTTTGTGTTGCCAATCATCGTAACGGTCAAAGGCTTTAATTTGGTAACCTTCGGTCACAGGATCCATACCCGACACCATAGAAGGAGACGAATCTAAACGTTGGCGAGTAAAGGTTTGGTGGTTATAACCTGTGGTCATTTTCCAGTCGTCAGAAATATACCAAGTTAAGTCAGCACCTAAGTTTTCTACGTTGTTGTCAGTGAATGCCCAAGACATATCCCAGATGTCTTCACGGTCGCCAACTAAGTCACCATTGTCGTCTAACCAACCACCTCTATCGATACCTGTTTTGTCATCGGTGTAGTCATATTTAACCGACAGCATCACGTCGTCGTGTAAGTCAAATTCAAGGTTGATGTAACCTAAAAAGCGGTCACGTTCTTGTTCTTGCTCACCGTTACCGTCTTGGTATTCACGCCAGTATTTCGTATCTTGCTTCACTAACACAGTGCGGTAGCGAATAGATTCAGCATCGTTTAACGCGCCGCCTGCATCTAACTGAAAACGAGTAGAACCGTGAGCATCGGTATCAAATGCGACATCAAATAGCGTGTCATAAGTTGGCTTTTTAGTGACCATGTTAATCAAGCCACCAGGACCTGACTGACCGTATAACATACTTGATGGACCTTTCAACACTTCAACTTGTTGTAGCGTTTCAATTGGCTGTACGTAGTGAGACCATTGTTGCTGACCATTAATTAAAAAGCCGCTACCTGAATCTAATTCAAAACCACGAATATTGAATACTTGGCGGTTCCACTTTTCACTACCACCGGTCACACTTGAATCGTTAACAAGTACTTCTGATAAGTTTCTTGCTAACTGCTCGTCGGTAACAAAGTCAGGGATCACATTCACAGACTGCGGCGTGTCCATTAAGTCGATATCGCCACGCATTGCGCCAGAAGAAGAACCCACTTTGTAGTTGTTGAAGTTCATCCCAGTGACTTGAATGCGCTCAATCTCTGCAGTGAAACTTTGACTAGATTCAGAAGTATTTTCAACTTCTTCTGCAGCTACAGATGAAGACGCTAAGCTTGCTACAACAGCGAACGCAATCGGTGAAATTCTCATACAAAATGGCCCTTAATATTGGCAGGTATTGTTAATGAGATGGATTATCATTTGCGTTCTTTACTTTGTGAAGTTTTATTTATGAATGGAGTTAAGAACTGTGAACAACCGCACTAATGAGAACAAATCCCATTACGGTTGTTGAATAAATATTGCGTATTAACTGTTTTTAATGTTAACAGAATAAAAAATTTTACTTTTCATCACAAAACCACCGAAACCCAAAACAAACCCAACAATCGATTAAAATCAACAATTAACATAGCAATAACAAAACATATGGGCTCATATCTCTTATATGTAAAGGGTTTAATTGAAATAAGCACCTTTTACTCACATGAATAAATAAAGAATAGTTATGCATTTGTTAAAATACCCCAACCTTTAACATTCATTAAAAACTGTGACCTGTTTGGCAATCTTTCTGATTAAGTTGCGTCTTTACATTTCTTTAATTGTGTAAAGAAATGAGATTAATTATCATTCACGAAATTTTTGCTTTGACGGTCATTTATTGACAGTGAAGCAGGCTTATCAATCTTTGACTGGCCATTAATAACGTACTTTGAGAACTTCACTATGAATGTAGTCCCTGCTTTAAAATGGTTTCATAACTGGGTTGGTTTCGTTATCAGTGTTTCTATGCTGATTGTGTTAACGACAGGTGTTTATCTTGGCGGCATGGATATGCTTAAAAGAATGGACGACAAAGGGCAGCAATATGTGCCGTTAACGTCTGAGCAAAAAGCACACGTTACCGAAACACTTTTTGAACGTTACCCTGAAATGAGCACGGTTCGCTTTCCAACTGAATACTCTCCGTATGTCGAAATCGCAGCAAGAGGCCACTCCATTGCTTTTGATAACGATTTAAATGAACTCTCAACCTATAAAATGAGAGATATTCCACTCTATAGCACCATGTTCTGGCTACACCGCAACTTCTTATTAGGTGATTTTGGTAAATACCTTAATGCATGGGCATCGATGATCGGTGGTGTTATTACCTTAGTGGGTATTTATCTTTGGTGGCGTGTTCGCAAAACATTCAGATTAAAGCATTCAATCCCAAGCAATACTAAGTCAAGCAGCTTAGTAAAAAGCCACATTCAACTAGGACTTTTCATCTCAGTTCCTTTGTTTTTACTGTGTATTACTGGCTTTTTAATTACTTACAAAGGGTTGTGGACAGGCGCACTTAAAACAACGCCAGATAGCAGTATTCAATACCCAATCAGCCAAGCAAAAGATTGGCAAAGCCAAATTCAAACGGCACAAAGTGTATGGCCAGATTCTGAGTTAGTATCAATCAGCAAGCCACGTCAGCCTAGACCGGATCCAAAAGCGAAGGCAGAGGCACCTAAAAAGCCTGTTGACGCAATTTATAGCTATCGATTTAATACCCATAATGACGTTTGGTTACGTCAAGCTGATAGTATCAACATGAACTATGATAAAGGCACAATTACGTCGGCACTGCTTCACAGCGATAGACCACTTTCAGGCCAAATCGCTACGTTTGTTAGACCTTTGCATGACGCAATGAATATGCCGTTTAAGTATGTGGCATTTATCACTGTCATCGCATTGATTGGCACAGTAATCTTAATATTCAGTGCGGTGACTTTTTACCGCCGAATCTTTAAAAAGAAACGCTAGTTACCGCTAAAATGACAACAAAAAACGGCTTACTGGAAACAGTAAGCCGTTTTGTTTTATTAAACGTTGAAATTACACCAAACTCTCCCTGTGGAGTACGGGTTAATCTTCAATGAAAGGAGTGACAGTCCCTGCTACCGAATCATAAACAATCTTGATTTCTGCGCGATTTCGTCCTCTGGTATCTCCCAGTGTTCTTAATACATAAGTACATTGCGTCGCACCAGTACCGCCATCTGCACTATGGCGATAGGATTCAAAATCAACATCATCAGATGTATTTCTAATGGCAACGCTAGGTGGGTCTTCTATCAATGCATTCCACAAATCCACACACCCAGCCTGACCTTGGCCAATATTAACTGGGTTCCCCATTGGATTACCTTTGCCTGTGCCTAATGGATAGCCAAAGGCATTCATATCTAAATCGTTATCAGCAAAATCAGGCAAATCATTCATTGGTTCACTTCCACCAATAATTTGCCAGCGAGTATGCGCAAAGGTAACTGACTGCTCAAACGAAGCCGCCACTGCTTTTACGCGGCTGATTTCAGCATCACGTTTCACATCAATGAACTGACTCGCTGCGATAACAGCTAAAATGGCCAACACAATAATCGCGACAACCAGTTCGATTATGGTGAAGCCTTTGGCAGAAGAAACATTACGAGTATTTACAAAAAACACCATTTGTTTCTCCTTAATAATACTTTCAGGTATAGCGCAAGTTTAATACTCATCTGCCATTACATCAAACAAAAGCATTACAAGTGTAACAAGGTAAAGAATAAGGAAGGGTAAATAACTGGCTATATTCAATGGCATTCAGCTTGAAAAAGCCATAAAAAAACGCGACATATATTGCCGCGTTTTTAGTATCAATATTGCGTTAACGCTTATTGATAAGAGTGAGCACCATGTTGGTGATCAGTCACGTCTTTAACGCCTGTTAGTTCACCTGGGAACATGTCTAATAGCTGCTTTTCAATACCATCTTTTAAGGTGATATCGACTTGAGAACAACCATTACAGCCACCACCGAATTGAAGAACAGCGGTTCCTTCTTCAGTGATTTCAACTAGCATGATGTTACCACCATGGCTGGCTAACTGTGGATTGATTTCTGATTGAATCACATACTCAATACGCTCTTTTAGCGGTGCATCCGCAGCCACTTTACGCATTTTCGCGTTAGGGGCTTTTAGCGTGAGTTGCGAACCCAGCTGATCGGTCACGAAATCAATGCTAGCTTCTTCTAAAAATGGTGCACTCTTTTCATCAACCATGGCACTGAATCCATTAAAAGGAAGCTCAGTATCATCTGCTTCTACAGCATCTGGCGGACAATAAGATACACCGCACTCAGCTTGAGCGGTGCCTGGACTGATGACAAACACACGGATATGAGTGCCTTCAGGTTGATCGGCCAGTAATTTTACAAAATGCGCCTGAGCCGTATCAGTAATGTTGATCATATAACTGCTCCGTTGAAAAACTTAAAAAAATGCTACTTAGCTCAATCAGTACCCGTACAACATGGTGCACCATCTAAATAGTACTTGAGTGATTTACTAAGATTTAGCGCTATGATACTCCTACTTGCTCCTGCTTTATAGCCCTCATCTCGCAAGTGTGACAAAAAATATCCTATTTAAGCGGGTTTTTAATGGAGATTTAAGCTTAATCACTTTATGGTAATTGCATTGTTTTATTTTATGATGTTGTTTCTCCTATGATTAGTTTACCAAGCCACCTTGTTCGTCTACTCATTGCTGTGATGGCAAGCTTGCCACTTTTTGTTTCTTTAAGCGCATCTTCACAGACGAGCGCGGCAGACACACGAATTAATCAACGATTACTCAGCGAAGACATCAACGCTGATATTACCTTACCAGCTGAATACTTAGGTTATCCGCTGGGTGAATGGCATTTAAGACACGATCAAATTAATCAGTACTTGCAGATTCTGGCCACTGAGAGCGAGCGTGTGTCGTTGGACTCAGCAGGTTATAGCCAAGAAAGACGACATCAGCTCACTGCGGTAATTACCTCTGAAACCAACCAAAAAAATCTTTCTGATATTTTAGCTTATCGCAGTAAAGTCAAATTCGGCACCATGCAAAATAGCCGCAGTAATACTCAACCTCTCGTCGTTTGGCTTGCCTATTCAATTCATGGCGACGAAGCCAGTGGTGCCCATGCGGCAATAGCATTAAGCCATTACCTTGCTTCTGCCAATGCGCCTTGGGTTAAAGACTTGCTTGAAGATACCGTGATTCTAATTACCCCAACACAAAATCCTGATGGCTTTGATCGCTTTTCAAACTGGGCCAATAATAACAAGGGCCAAGTGGTCGTCACCGATAACAATCATCGAGAACATAATCAAGATTGGCCAGGTGGCCGCTTTAACCATTACTTAGCAGATTTAAACCGTGATTGGTTGTTTCTACGTCATCCAGCGTCTCAAGGCCGAGTTGCCTTCTTTCACAAGTGGCAACCGCATTATGTCGGTGACTTCCACGAAATGTGGCATCAACAGTCTTACTTTTTTCAGCCCGGAGTGCCTGATAGGGTTAACCCGCTTACCAGTAAAGCCAACCAGCAATTATCAAATGAACTGGCAGCATTTCATCGCCAAGCATTAGATCAGGTGAAGCAGGTGTATTTTAGTGAACAAATGTTTGATGATTTTTTCTATGGCAAAGGCTCAACCTATCCTGATATTAATGGCGCAGTAGGCATTTTATTTGAACAAGCCAGCTCCCGTGGACAAGCCCAAGCATCGCCAAATGGTGTGGTGACGCTAGCAAATAGCATTGATAACCAGTTCGCTACTTCAATTTCGAGTTTGCAAGGCGCGCATAACTTGCGCGAGAAGCTGATGAAGTATCAAACAGACTTTTTCTCAAGCAATGCTAAGCGCACACGAGATGGCAAGCAAACGGGGAGATTGATTAAAGCTCATGGCGGCGCAGCTCATATATCACAGCTAACAGATATCCTAAATCAGCATAAAATCAGCTTTAAATACCTTGCTAAACCAATAGAAGATGACGACATTATCTTCTCGGAGCAAGACAGTATCTTTATTCCCAAAAGTCAGCCACAGCACGACTTAGTTGAAGCCTTATTTGATAAGCGGACCGAGTTTAAGGATGAAACCTTTTACGATATTTCCACATGGAACTTTGAGTCGGCACTGGGGTTAACATTGATTGAAGGTGCTAAGCCGAGTATTAAATTCCTTGCAGATAAACCGGTAGCGAAAGCACTAACAATAAGTGCTAACACCACAAAAACCGTGTTCCCTGATGAGGCGGTTGCACTTATTGTAGATTGGCAACAAGCAGCTGCAGCCCCTTTTTTACAGCAATTATTGCATCAAGGTGTATTAGTAAAATATGCCCTCAAGCCATTTAGTCTCAGTGCAGCTAACAGTAAAAACTTGCCCGTTGAATTTGTCGCGGGAAGCTTACAAATTCCATTAAAGCAATCTGTATCAGAAGAGCAAGTCCGACAAATTGTCAGTGAGCTTGCCGCTCAATATCAAGTCAATATTGTGGCTGCCAGTTCATCGCATACTGCTGCAGGTATGGATTTAGGTAGCGATGACTTTATTAAAGTTCAGCCCGTCACACCATTATTGGTCACCGGCTCCGATACCAATGCTTCAGAAACAGGCCAGCTTTGGTACTACCTTGATAAGACCTTAGGCATCCCTGTCACTATGGTGAACAGTGAACGACTGACTTCAATCGATTTGTCCGCTTATAGCCATATATTTATGGCTGATGGACCTTATCATGTTATTAGTGATGCAACATCGAGACAGCTAGGAAAATACGTTTCGGATGGGGGGACTATTGTGGCGCAAAAACGTGCCTTAGTTTGGCTTAAAAAGCGCAATATTTTAAAGTCAGAGCCTAAATCTAAGCGTGAGCTCAATAATCTATTTAGTACTTCAGGACTTAAGTTTGGCGACAAGTCAAAGTTAGATGCTCGTCAGTCAATTGGTGGCGCTATTGTGTCGTTAACGTTAGACCAAACTCACCCCATCACCTTTGGCTTACCAAACCCATTACATGTGATGAAAAATCGCGAAATCAGCTTTGGCCCAACGTCCACACCATTTATTGTGGCGGCAGAATACGATAATGAACTACTGGTCAGTGGCTTTCTAGCAAAAGAATATCAACGCTCTTTTGCCAACACGCCGGCTATGATTGTCGAAAAGAAAGGTAAAGGTGAAGTGGTTGCCTTAACGGATAATTTATTGTTCAGAAACATCTGGCTAGGCACAGAGAAAGTGTATGCCAATGCCCTGTATTTTGTGCCATCAGCGATGTAATTTTATCTGAGCATTAAGGGCATAATCTACAATTAAAAAAGAGCGCAAGTCGCTCTTTTTTAATATCAAAATATAAGCTAATTCAGTTTATGCTGTAAGTCAGGATCTTTATGCGCAAACTCAACTTGGGCTATTTTTTCTTCTGCTTGCTCTTTGGTGATCACATTTTGCTCTGCTAACCATCTAAATTTGTTTATTTCGCTTTCAGGGTCATTATCAACATTAACATCACCATACCACTGCAGTAGTTGTGCTTTTTTTCGTTTTGAAATTTCATCAATGATGTGATCATGCTGCCCATTTTGAATCACAAATATATTGCTGGTTTCAGTTTTAAATACCGAATACCTGACCTTAGTCACTGCAAACCAAATTAAGCAAATAATGCCTAGAAAAAGCCATAAACCAGTACCTGTAACAGGATTATCACTGAATACCGCACGGCCAATATTCAATGCTCCCAATAAAAACCAAAGAATACCTACATTTCTTAGCCAATCATTTTGCTCAATGAGTAAAGATGATTTATCAGGAAAAGTCCCATATTCGACATCCACATCTTCTGCGCCCGATTTATTTTTAAAAGCAAAATTTAGGCTATGTTCATTGAATGTAAATGTGTGCTGATTTGATAATTTTTTCTGTTTAATTTCCATTTTTATCAGTAACTTCCATGTTTAGACGATATGTTTCGTATAAAAGGCTTATAGTGAATAAGGCTGTAAGATACTTTTATTATCAGTATTTGACAACTCCGCCATTGAAGCGACATACATTTCTTATTATCAACTTAAATCAGCAACTTAAGCTATCTACATTACAGCAGGCCTGGCGCTTCAGCTCGTGCTAAACACCATGCTTGAACATGAACATAATCTGCCGCAAATAGCTTGCCAATTTCATTGACTGTCGTCCCTGTCGTTACCACATCATCAATTAATGCCACACGCTGATAAGGTATGGCTTTCGTTGTATTAAAAGCATCGGCGCAATTGCGTCGCCTAGCTTGCCCATCTAGCCCAGCCTGAGCTTGGGTATCGATGCTTCGCACTAACAAACTGTCGTCCATGGGGATCCCCAATTGACGGCTTAATTCATCTGCAATTAGCCACGCCTGATTAAAGCCACGTTGCTGTAAACGGTTCTTGTGCAATGGCACAGGCACGATCACTTGCGGCAATGTAATCACTCCTCTGGCAACCAGATCCATAACCCGAACCGCCAGCACATTCACTAACGCAGTAAGAGGCGCACATTGCTGTTGGTATTTTATTCCTGAAACTAACTCGCCAAGACTGTGATGATAACTACAAGGTGCAATGACCATCATAGGTTTGTGTTGCAAACAGTGACCACAATAGGCTTGAAGTTGCTCCATACGCTTACCACAACCTAAACACACTTCGTGCTGATATAGCCCAGCAACTAAACAGTGGTGACAAATGCCCGTTTGAGGTTTCCCTGAATCAAACTGACGTATGTCTTGGCGGCATAATAGACATCGATTTGGTAAATGACGTCGAAGCCAATGGGCAAACGACGTTAAACGATGACTATAGGCTTGTGGGAGTTGCCAATCCATATAATATCCTTATCCTGTATGGCACTTACTTGTCTGTATCGTGATGATTTGAGGTAACCTTTGCAGCCCACTTTTTCTAAGCTACACGTTCACACTGTTGGTGAAGGCCAAGATCTAATACTGCTTCATGGCTGGGGAGTTAACTCAGCCGTATTTCATCCTTTAGCAACGGCTTTGGAACAGTATAGAGTGCATTTTGTCGACCTGCCGGGCTTTGGCGATAGTGAAGCCAACGAAGGCGATATCAACGCATGGGCTGAACAACTTGCTCACCAATTACCGCAGCAGGCAATTTGGTTAGGTTGGTCACTGGGTGGGCTGGTAGCCACTCAGGTTGCAATTAATCACCCTCGCTCAGTTAAAGCCTTAATCACGGTTGCGTCATCACCTTGCTTTATGGCGCAGCAACCAAATAACGATGAGCAAAGCTGGCCAGGTATTGCCCCTAAGGTATTGGCACAATTTTCGGAGCAACTCAGCATAAACTTAGCGAAAACCGTGGAGCGCTTTTTAGCGATTCAAGCAATGGGAAGTGATTCAGCCAAAGATGACATTGGCATGATAAAGAAACTGGTATTAGCAAAACCCTTACCCAGTCAGCCAGTACTTGATCAAGGTTTAGGGATGCTTCGTACCGTAGATTTGCGTTCGCAGTTACATCATATTCAGCAGCCATGGTTACGAATTTGGGGCAAATGTGACAGTTTAGTTCCAAAAAAGATCATCTCTGTTTTGCCGCAAGCAACAAGTATAAAAGACGTTATTCACAATAAAGCATCCCATGCGCCGTTCATTTCACATACAGATGATTTTTTGAACGAATTATGTACTTGGATCAATAAATATACAGACTAGCGCTATAAAACCACTTTAATATTGACTATAATTTGTACGTTATTATTCAATATCTAAGTGAGTTTTATGCTGGTTGTCACTAATTATCCCCAAGTACCGATAGCAACAAGTAATGTTGCGACGGATCTTGCGCGCGCGGATAATCAGCAAGCCAAGCCTATTCTGCCACCACAAGAGTTGTCTAAAGCCTACCAAGAGCGGGCGTATAATCAGCAAAATGAACGGTTAACTCGCCACGAATTACTCGATCAAAAACAGCAGCAAAAACAATCTGCCGAGCAACAGCAAACGCAGCAACAAACCTTGGGACCAAAAGGTATTTTTCCACAACTATTACGAGTGGCAGCCAATAGTAACCCAACGATTCAACGTCGTGATATTCAGCAAAAAAACCCAAATAACCCGAATGTTGAAACAGATAAAATCAGCGACAAGAATAATAGCCGAGCGATTCAAAGCTTGTTACTTCATGATGCTAACCAAGAACAAGAGCAAGCATTTTATGAGCAACTAGGTGAACGAGTCGGTCAGTTTTATCAGCAGCAAACAACGCCTGCTGAGCAAAGCCAACTATTCGCGTTAGTCTAAATCCTGCTTTACCTACCTTAGCTTAAACGCAACAACATGACTTGGTAACGCCATGAAATATTGATCGTTATCAAGCAAATTTTGCTTTTGTATCTTGTAAATATTGAGTATTGGTAACTATTTAATTATATTGAATAAGCTAATATTCTGAAGGACTCAGTCAAGGCACTCTTTTGTCATTATTTAAGTACATACTCGTCATTGTTGTTACTTACCTATTTAGCTATTTCACAATAGCTCCCTTTGCCGTTGCCAAAGATATTATCATTCTCAATCAGCCAGCCTCTGCCAATGATATGCGTTACCATTACAGCTATGAGTTAATGCAGCTGATACTTGAAAACACCGAAGATGATTTTGGCGAATGGGAAATCACCCACTCTCCAATCTTTATGACCCGTGATCGGATTTTGACAGAAATGGTCGATGGCGAGCTCATTAACGTCATTGCAGAAGCCATAAAACCCGCTTGGAATGAAAAGCTGATTCCGATAAGAGTGCCTATTCGTAAAGGTATCCAGGGTTTTAGAGTTTTCATTATCAAAAAACAAACTCAAGCCCAATTTTCCAAGATCAAAACCATTGAACAACTCAAACAAATCCCAACTGGCAGCGGCATACATTGGTCAACAAGACTGGCATTTGAAAAAGCCGGGTTTGACGTGGTTGTCGGTTCAAGTTACGACGGTTTATTTCATATGCTAGACAAAGGCCGCTTTGAAAGTTTTGGCCGTGGAGTTAATGAAGCGCCAGCCGAGTTAAGTTCATTTAAAGTTAAATTTGCAGATTTAGTGCTAGATGAAAATGTGCTGCTACATATTCCGTTAGCGACCTTCTTTTATGTTTCACCTGATGAGCCACAACTGGCTAAGCGAATCGAGGTCGGCATTAAACGTATTATGGCAAACGGCCAATTCGATAACACATTTTACCGCCAGTACTGCCAAGAGTTGATCTCATCAAAGCTCAGTGAACGACGCATATTCAGTATCGAAAACCCGTTAATGGATCCCAAGCTTCTAGCTGAGATGCAACAAGCTAACTACTTGTTATCGCCATACACTCATTTTGATGAAGTCTGCTCAGGTTACCTTCCATAAAAAAGCCCTTAACCTAAAGCTAAGGGCTTAATCATTGATTTTAAATTGTTAATACATCAGCTAGTTTACTTTTTTAGCTTAGCAAAGGCATCAGCAAATGCATTACCCATTGCCGCATTGGCAGGCGCTTTATTTTGTTTACGCTGACCGCCATTATGCTTGTTTGCAGCATGTTTAGCGCCACTTGGCTTATGAGCTGAACCCGTCTTAGCGTTAGACTGAGGTTTAGATTTATTCGCTGCTTGTAATGGCTCGTCTAATCGCATACTTAACGCAATACGGCGACGTTCAACATCCACTTCCATGACCTTAACTTTAACCACATCACCCGCTTTCACAATCGTGTGTGGATCGCTGACAAACTTGTCTGTCAATGAAGAGATATGCACTAAACCGTCTTGATGAACCCCAACATCCACGAAAGCACCGAAGTTGGTCACATTGGTCACAACCCCTTCGAGGATCATTTCGAGTTTAAGATCTTTTAGCTCTTCAACCCCTTCTTTAAAGCTCGCTGTCTTGAACTCACCACGAGGATCACGTCCAGGTTTATCAAGCTCGGCTAAAATGTCGGTAATGGTCGGTAAACCAAATTCCTCAGTGACAAACTCAGCAGCATTAAGCTGCGCTAATAATTCACTGTTACCCATTAGCTGTTCAACCGTCTGCTGTTTAGCTTTAGCAATGGTTTCCACTAACTTATAAGCCTCAGGGTGAACTGCTGAGCCATCTAATGGATTTTTTGCATGACGAATGCGTAAGAAACCGGCTGCTTGTTCATAAGCTTTAGGGCCTAAGCGTGCCACTTTTAGCAACTGTTTACGCGACTCAAACTGACCGTTCTCATCGCGGTAACTGACCACATTTTTAGCCAAGGTTTTATTCAAACCTGCCACTTGAGCCAGTAATGGCGCAGACGCCATGTTCAAGTCGACACCAACACCATTTACACAGTCTTCTACGACGGCCTCAAGTGAACTTGATAGCTGGCTTTGGCTCACATCGTGCTGATATTGACCTACACCAATAGATTTAGGCTCAATCTTAACTAACTCTGCTAGCGGATCTTGCAAACGACGAGCAATGGAAACTGCGCCACGAATCGAGACATCAAGATTAGGAAACTCTTCCGATGCTAATTCAGAAGCAGAATAGACTGAAGCGCCCGCTTCGCTAACCATCACTTTGGTTAAACTCGGGTGTGTTTCTTTCATAAAGCTAATCACTTCAGCAGCAAGTTTATCGGTCTCACGTGACGCTGTACCATTACCAATAGCAATGATGTCCACTTTATGCATTTTTATTAAGTTAGCCAGCGTACGGATAGACTTATCCCAGACATTTTGTGGAGCATGAGGGAATATCGTCGTGTGTGCGACAAATTTACCTGTGTTATCAACAATCGCAACTTTAACACCAGTACGAAGTCCAGGGTCGAGACCCATTGTGGCTTTAGCTCCAGCAGGTGCAGCCATCAATAAATCACCCAAGTTACGCGCAAATACATTAATCGCTTCCGCTTCAGCACGTTCACGCATTTGGCTTATGAACTCGGTTTCCATTTGCAAAGCAATTTTAATTCGCCAAGTGGCTGTCACCACTGTTTTAAGCCATTGATCGACACTCGAATCAGATAACTTCAAATTGAAATGATCAGCAATGATAACCACGCAATAACTGCTTTGTGCCACTTCTGCTTTAGGGTCTGCATTCATCGACAGACTCAGCACGCCCTCATTGCGCCCTCTCAGCATCGCTAATGCGCGATGTGATGGCACCTTAGTTATGGCTTCAGTATGCTCAAAATAGTCACGGAATTTGGCACCTTCTTTTTCTTTACCTTTAACCATGCGACTTTCAAGCACAGCTTGTTGACTAAGGTGTTTACGAATTTTTTGCAGTAAGTCTGCATCTTCAGCAAAGCGCTCCATTAATATAAATCGAGCACCATCTAATACGGCTTTGGTATCTCCAAAGCCAGCCTCTGCATTCACAAACTCAGCGGCTTTGCTTTCTAAATCCGCTTGGCGATTCGTCAATAAAAAATCAGCTAGCGGTAGCAAACCTGCTTCGATAGCAATCTGGCCTTTAGTACGGCGCTTAGGTTTGTAAGGTAGGTAGAGATCTTCAAGACGTGTTTTACTATCAGCAGTATTGATCGCTTGTTGCAAAGCAGGCGTAAGCTTACCTTGGGTTTCAATGCTAGAAAGAATCACTTGTCTTCTTTCTGCCAGTTCACGTAAGTAGCCTAAACGACTATCGAGTGTTCTTAACTGAGCATCATCTAATCCCCCTGTAGCTTCTTTACGGTATCGAGCAACAAACGGGACGGTGGAGCCATCATCAAGTAACGCAATGGTATCTGAAACTTGTTGCTCACGGACATTCAATTCCTGAGCGATAATCTGAGCAATACTTAGCATAAAAGGTCTTATTCGGCGTTGAATAACAAATATCGCCCAAAGATAGCATAACCTGCTTAAAACGTTTATTGAGAAAGTGAATTTTTACAGGGTATTTTCAACCTAAATAGGATGACAGCTCAGTTTAACGGTAACTTAGCTCGGTTTTTTAGGCATTAGCAAAGCGACACAATGGACTAAATTCTTAAAACAGAACAATCAAAATACAGGTTCATATCAATTTTTAATTTACCGCTAGTAGACTTACTTTTAGCAGGGTTATAAAAAACAATGAGTTATTTTAGTTAATGAAAATTTAAAACGAGGGAGTCAATAAATAAAAACCAACTTATACCCACAAAGAGGTATCTTATTTATCTTTATTTATTTGGTATTATTTAAAATAAAAAATATACTAACAAAGGGCCGTAAATGATAACCATTATCAAATGTAACATTTGATACATTTATTTATTTACAAAAAATAAACTTATTTATCGTTAATTCGACTGACATATTCAGAAGGGCAACATCCAACATTATTAGAAAAGTGACGACTAAATATTGCCAAGCTTTTAAAACCACACTCATATGCAGTAACTTTTATATTATCTTGGTTCTTCTTTAATACTAATTTTAATCTATTTGCTTTCACTTCTTTAATGATATCTTTAACACAAAGACCCATAGATTTCACTTCTCGCTGCAAGCTTCGTGTCGACATTCCTAACGCAATAGCTAATGTATCAACAGATAACTCAGCTGGAATCATACTCTTAGCTGCCGCATGAATCCTGTCCAAGCTAGTAATCGTTTCAATGCATAATGGCCTAATATCATACTGCTTACCTGGCGTTTTTTTGGCAAAAATTGACAGGTTCTGACAGTTGAATTTAACATTTTCTAAAATGGCAACATTATAACCGTAAAAACCACATTCAAACGGTAACTCAATGATTATATTACCATTTACTTCTTTGTGGAAATTCAATATTTGCATCACTGAGAGATAAACAAATAGGTCATCATACTTAGAAGCACGTTCAATAGGATTACGCTTAGCCACTAGGCCAATGTAATCCCCCGCATCAATAGTAACCCAATTTAGATCAGATACTTGGCTATAAAACATTGTGAAATCAATCAATTTCTGAGCGATATCGACATCATCAGATAAGTCTATTTTAGTAAACTCAGTTACCCTTTTAACAAAATACTTCGCTAAATTCAGAAAGAAATAAGGGTCTTCAATATTATTCTCAATATAATTTAATAATTTGGTTATTATATTTATGCCAACCCATTCTGTGTCATTAAAATATTTAAAATGGGCAAATTCCACCGGCAAATGAAAATCAATACTATTACAGTATTCACAAACAAGTTTTGTGTGAATTGCAGGTCTGCATTTATATTTTATCATTTGGGGAACTTTTTAAATAAAGGAACTATTGGAAAATATATTTTAGTTTTTTTTGCTACCTATGATGTAGATTTAGATCACAAATGTCGTTTTTTGATAATCACTATTCTTAGATCTGAAATCCCCTCTTCTTTAAAATACCTCCAATTGATTACTCCATTTTTATTTAAGATTTAATAAGGTCAGGTGACATTATGAATTGGTGTCGAAACTTAATCGCATCTATCAGTGTAACCCTTTACTTGTGCTCATTTGGTGTCGCTGCTGCGCCATGGGATGACATGACAGGTGAAGAGGTTTCTCAAAAACTCGTTGAGAAGTTCGCTGAAGGTAAGTATTCCCCTAAAGGAGCAGACAGCTGCTTAATGTGTCACCAACGTACCGAAGGTGTTACCGACATCTTTAAAGGCGCACATGGCGACTTAACCAGTAAAGACTCACCTATGGCTGGACTGCAATGTGAAGCCTGTCATGGCCCTCAAGGCAACCACAATCGTGGGGGCAAAGAGCCCATGATCCAATTTGGTAAAGACAGCAAATTAGATGCACCAACTCAAAATACCGTTTGCCAAGGTTGTCATAACGACCCAGAGCAAATGGCATGGCATAGCAGCACTCACAATCTTGAAGAGATTGCTTGTGCCGATTGTCACGTGGTACATGCAGCTAAAGACCCTGCCTTAGACAAGTTAACCGTTAATGACACCTGTACTAGCTGCCACACTCGTGAAAAAGCTGACATGAACAAGCGCTCATCTCATCCAATGAAATGGGATCAAATGACCTGTATTGATTGTCACTCTCCACATGGTTCTATGTCTGAAAGCGCCCTAAACAAGCCAACAGTCAATGACACTTGTTACAGCTGTCATGCAGAAAAGCGTGGCCCAATGCTATGGGAACATGCACCTGTGACTGAAAACTGTGTCACGTGTCATAACCCACACGGCAGCGTTAACGAAGGCATGCTAAACAATCGTGCACCACAACTATGTCAGCAATGTCACGCTGATGACGGTCACGCAAGTCGCGTTGTTCTTCAACCTGGAATGGATGCCTTTGGCGGTGGAAAAAGCTGTTTGAACTGTCATAGCCAAATCCATGGTTCTAACCACCCAGCCGGCAGCTTACTGCAGCGCTAATCAGGAGCCATAACAATGAACTTTAAACTGAATTTAATCACTGCTTCTTTATTAATGGCAACGGCCCCTGCATGGGCTGCTGACTTTGCTGTTGGCAATGCTAATACTGAAAACCTTAATCAAGAGAAGTATCAATGTAAGCGCTGTACTTCAACACAAGGTTACAGCGGCAATGTTAACGTTTCTGCAGGCTACATCGACAGTGATGATGTCCATGCTGCCAATGCCTTTGGTACTGACCAAGATGGTGTTGTGACATCACTGAGTGGCGATATTGAATACCAAGATGAACACGGTTACCAAGCGCGTGTTCAAGCTCACCAACTTGGCTTTGAGAACAGCACAGCTAACATCAGTGTTGGCCAAAAAGGCTTATTCAATGTTGATGCGGATTACGCATTAATCACCACTTACCAATCTGGTGATGCCCAAAGCAACTTATACTACGACGATGGCATGATGACGCCTGATGTACCGTACGTATTTGAGTTATCTCAGCAACGTGAAAAAGTGGGTATCGGCGCCGATTTCAAACAAGACTTTTATCAAGCCTATGTGCGTTTCGACTCTGAAGATAAAACGGGTTATAAAAGCAGTAGTTTAGTGAGCCCAGGTCCAATTAACTTTGGTCAACGTGTTGATTCAACCACTGACTCATTCACCGCTGGCGCAGCACTCACCGGTGATAACTGGTTAACTGAATTAAGTTATTTTGGCAGTCAGTATAAAAACAATACTGACAACCTAAGCTTACCAACTGAATACGATGTGTATGCTGCAACCCCAGATAATCAAGCGCATCAAGTCTCGTTATCGGGTCAGTACCAGCTAGACCGCACTGTCATGTCGGGTCGTTTCATTGTCGGTCGTATGATCCAAGATGACGATTTGATTCAAGTGGCAGGCAACCCAATTCAAAACTGGGACGGCGAAGTCGATACCACAGATGCAAACTTCCGCATCACTTCTATGCTCAACAACCGTTTACGCCTTGGTGGTAGTTACGACTACAGCAATCGTGAAAACAACAGTTCAGTATTTGAATTCCAACAATACAACTTCGATAGCGTCAGTGGCACATTCAAAGAAAATGTCGCCACGGATATTGAGCGCTCAACCTTTAAAGTGAACGCCAGCTACCGCATTGCTAGCGGCTACCGCTTACAAGCTGGCTATGATCGCAAAGACATCGAACGCACTTACAGCGAACGTGAACAAACCAATGAAGATAGCTTATGGGCAAAACTGTCTATTCGTGCCATCGACAATTTCACTATCGATCTAAAAGCAGGTCACAGCAACCGTGGCGGCTCTGAGTATCAAGCAACAGAGCTAACGTCGAGCGAAGAAAACTCACTGATGCGTAAATACTATTTAGCAGACAGAGAGCGCAACGAAGTTGAGCTGCGTGTTAGCCACACTCCCCTTGACTGGTTAAGCATCGACTTAACAGGTCGTTATGCCAAAGACGATTACGATGACACTGTCATTGGTTTAACAGAATCAGAAGATTACAGCTACGACATCAATCTTAATATGCAACTAACGAAGCAGTTCTCTGCTTACGGTTTTGCAGGTCAGCAATGGATTAACTCTGCTCAAGCAGGCAGCCAAAGCTACAGCAGTCCAGATTGGTACGCTTATATTGAAGATAAGTTTATCAACCTAGGTGCTGGCGTAAGTTATGGCGGCCTAATGGAAGACAAGCTGACACTTGGTGCTGATTACTTATTCAGTAACTCAAGCAGTGACACTTATGTCACCGCAGATGGCACCAGCCCATATGGGGATTACTACTCATATAACCATAGCGCTAGCCTTTACGCTAACTATGCCTTGAGTGATGACATGGCATTAAAGCTGACCTACAGCTACGAACGCTATTACGACACCGATGACGCTCAAATGACCCCTGACCAAGTGCCAGGCATGGTTACCCTGGGCGAGCTTAATCACAATTATAACGCCCATCAAATCATGCTGAATTTCAGCTATGTGCTGTAGTCGTTTAACAAACGTGCTGAATTTATTTTAGTAAGAGGAAATAATAATGGAACGCAGAAGTTTCTTAAAAATGAGTGCTGCATTGGGTTGTGCTGCAACAGTAACGGGCTGTAATTCAAGCTCAAAAGATGCTGAGCCACTACCGCCGCAACCACCTGTTGATGAAGCACTAACTTGGTCTGCATGTCTCGTTAACTGTGGATCAAACTGCCCAGTTAAAGTATATAGCCGCGACGGGATGATTACCCGCGTTGAAACGGACCATGAAGTAGAAGATGTTTACGGTATGCACCAAGTTCGTGCTTGTGCCCGTGGCCGCTCACTACGTCAACGTACTTACGCATTAGACCGCTTAAAATCACCTATGAAACGTGTTGGTGAACGTGGCGAAGGTAAATTCGTGCCAATCACTTGGGATGAAGCTGCAGAAACGATTGGTAGCAAGTTAAACTCAGTGATCGCTGAGCACGGTAACAAAGCAATTTTCAGAAGCTACGGCTCTGGCGCTTACTACGGTTTTGCATCTAACGGATGTTTTAACCGTTTATTCAACCTAGTTGGCGGTTGTTTACAATACTTCGGGAACTATTCTTGGGCACAACAAACTGAAGCGGCTAAGCATACCTTTGGTACTGGCAGTACATCAGGTTCTGCAACTGTCACGTTAGAAAGCAGTGACTTTTTACTGGGTTTTGCTTACAACCCAAGTGAAATTCGTCAATCAGGCTCTGGCGAAGGTTATGACTACTTACAGGCATTGCAACGTGCAAATGGCCTTAAAGTCACCATGATTGACCCACGTTACACTGACTCAATGACGGGTAAAGAATCGTCTTGGTTACCAATCCGTCCAGGTACGGATGCTGCATTAGCAGAAGCAATTGCTTACTTGATGATCAGCGAAGGCTGGGTTGATAGAAACTCTATCGACTTTATCAACAAGAACAGTGTCGGATACGACGCAGCGTCAATTGAAGCGCAAAAGCAAATCTTCTTAAACAGTGGCGATGCGAAGAAAATCGAATACGCTGCTGCGATGGATTCAGAAGAGAACTACCACGATTACATCATGGGCCAAGGCAAGTTCGCTGACCGTGAAGCACGCACTCCTGAGTGGGCAGCAAAAATCACTGGTATTTCTGAAGCTAACATTAAGAAAGTCGCTGATGACTTAATGGCATCTGAAAAGCCATACATCATTGCTGGCGCTGGTGTTAACCGCCAAGCTAACGGTGAGCAAACCGTTCGTGCTATCTACATGCTAGGTGTATTAGCCGGTAAATTAGGTCGTGAAGGTTCATCAAACGGTGAGCTACCAAACATGACTAACATGTTCCGTGGTTCTATCCCAACAGGCACTAACCCAGTGAAAGAAAAAATCTCTTTCTTCACTTGGTCAGAAGCGATTCACAATGGCGAAACCATGACGGCACGTACCCACGGTATTACGGGTACTGATGATTTAGATACGCCACTTGGTACTAACATCAAAGTGATCATTTCAGCATCAGACAGCTCGCTATTAAACCAGCATGCTGACATCAACGGCACTGCAGAAATCTTAAAAGATGAAAGCGGCGTTGAGCTGATTGTTTCTTGTGATTGTTGGATGACACCAGGCGCTAAATTTGCCGACATCATCATTCCTGATACCTCTTGGTTAGAATCTAACGACTTAGTTGATGATTCTTACGCTTCAGGTGCAATGGGTTACATCACAGCAATGAAAGCTGCAGTAGACCCAATTTGGGACTGTAAGTCTATGTACCAAGTTGCAGCATTAATCGCTGAAAAAATGGGTGTTGGCGCTGAGTTTACTGAAGGTAAAACTGAAGACGAATGGCTAGAAGAGCTATACCAACAAACCCGTGAAAACAGCAAAAACTTAGGTGTGAGCCCTGCGTTCCCGTCAACTTACAAAGAAGCACAAGAAATTGGTTTCTTCCGTAAGAACATGGAAAACCGCAACGTTGCACTACAAGGTTTTGTTAACGGCGGTGAAGCACTAGGTACGCCATCAGGCAAAATCGAAATTCATTCTGCAGAACTTGCATGGCGCGCGGCTAACTGGGAACAAAACAAAGTTAAAGGCGACACCATCACTGCTATCCCTCAGTACACAGTAACGTGGGACGGTTATGAAGATGAAGACACTAAAGAAGATTACCCACTGCAATTAGCGGGCTATCACACTAAAGGTCGTACTCACTCTAGCTACCATAACGTACCTTGGTTACGTGAAGCAGTTGAAGATGCAGTATGGATGAACGCTATTGATGCACAACAATACGGCGTTGCTTCTGGCGACAAAGTAGAAATGTATAACGATCGTGGTTCAATTGAAGTTGTAGTACGTGTTACTCCTCGTGTTGTACCGGGTGTTGTAGCTCTTGGTCAAGGTGCTTGGTTCTTACCAGATCCAAATGGCCGTACTGGCTCAACAGGTAAAGTGGTTGATATTGGTGGCGCAATTAACTCGCTAACCAAATACATGCCTAGCCCAGTGGCTAAAGGTAATCCACAACACACTAACCGTGTTCAAATTCGTAAAGTTTTATAAGGGAGCGCTACAATGAGCGATGCTATCCAATATAGTTTTTATGTCGATTCGACTAAATGTACAGGGTGTAAAGCCTGCCATATCTCTTGTAAAGACAGACAAGGCGAGCAAATCCGTAATGCCACTAAGCCAGTTGAAAATGGCGTGCCAAGCCTAAACGGCGTTAACTGGCGTCGTGTTTACGAATATGGTGGCGGTACATGGAATGTTGACCCTGCAACAGGTACTTTTGAGCAAGACGTATTTGCTTACTACATGTCTGTAGGTTGTAACCACTGTAGCGAGCCTGTATGTGTTAAAGCTTGTCCTACTGGTGCGATGCACAAACGTCGTGAAGACGGTTTAGTGCTTGTAGCAGAAGAGCTATGTATTGCATGTGAAAGCTGTTCTCGTGCTTGTCCATACGATGCGCCACAACTTGATCAAGAACGTAAAGTGATGACCAAGTGTGACGGTTGTTATGACCGTTTAGCTGAAGGCCGTAAGCCAGTGTGTGTTGAGTCTTGCCCATTACGTGCACTAGACTTTGATACAACAGAAAACATTCAAGCTAAGTATGGTTCAGGTGACGGTCATATTGCACCATTACCAAACCCATCAATCACTACCCCGAACTTGATCATCAAAGCGAATCGCAATGGTCAACCAGCAGGTGGCGGTGCGGGTAATATCTTGAACCCGAAAGAAGTCTAATCAGATCTGGCAGTGGTCATTGACCACTGCCCTTTTTGAGGAAAAGTAACATGAGTATTGAACAGTCAGTTGAACAGTTATGTGAATACCAAGCCGTAGCCCGTATTCTGCATAACCTTTTTTGTCATTATCCTGAAGCAGAGCTTATTGCAAACTTCAAAGACAATGACGTTGCTGCTACTTGGCCTGAATTTGCCAATCGCAGTGACAATCAACAAGGACGTGACGCTCTAACAGCGTACCTCAATCAATGGGATGAATCTGAGCACCTAATGGACTTAAAAGTTGACTATGGTCAGCTATTTTTTGGTCCAGGTGAACCTAAAGCGATACCACAAGGCTCTGCTTACTTAGGTGAAGATCAAGTACATTTTGATGCATCAACTATCGCACTAATTGATTTTTACAAGCAGTACGGCGTGAGTTTCGAACTTGAGATGCCACAACCCGTTGATCATATTGGCTTGTTCTTTAGCGTATTAGATTCAAGTTTTGCCCAACTCGTTGAGGCTAAAACCAATCCTGAATCTGATGTCGATGAGCAGCAATTAACCCAGTTTATTCAGGTGTTGTTACAGCAACACATGCTACCTTGGGCGGGTCGCTGTTTAGAGCTTGCAAAAATCAATGCAGAAACCGATTTTTATCTGGCCATTGCGTTATTGGCTAATGACTATTTAGCTGAGCTTACTGACGCATTTAAGGTTATACCAATGCCAAGAAAGCTATTCAGATAAACGCGTTTTACACTCATGTCATGTTGTTTTCGTAGGAGTTGTTATGTCAGTCATTCACGCAATGGGCGCACAGTGGGATAAGGCCGAATGGTCGCATCAACTGGTCGTATTCTGGCAGCAAGATACCTACGTTAACAGCCTTTTTGCAGGCGCAACGAATGCCACAACCACAGCTAATCTAGTCGCCGCATTAATCGACCCATCTCGTCGTATCGCTTGCGAACAAGCTAAGTTCGATACCCCTGCAGTGTTTAGCGCATTATTCGACTGTTTTTTGCTGTTATTTGTCAAAGAAATCAACAGTAACAACCTGACTCAAGCAGAAGCCTTAATCATTCAAATTACAGAGCACTACGCCAAGCAGTGTCTCAAACAAGCTGACGAATTAGCCGCCAAATCACACACCGACAACGATGCTTTGCAAAACAATCAGCAAGCTCAAGGCACTGATACTAGACTCGCTGTGATATGTCATCAAAGTCAAAAAGTCATCTCTGCAATGGATCAGTTAGCACAGCTGCGTCAACAACGTCGTAGTCAAAGCCGCAATATGGGCAGCTAACAACTGACTCGTATCGACTTAAGTGTCGACAACGGCATTCCTTTTAGGTAATTTCACTCATAAGCAATAACTCACCATCAGATTGAGTACACACCCAAGTGAAAACCAACCTCATCACCCCTGAAGGGATGACCAAACTCAAAAAAGAACTGAATTACCTGTGGCGAGAATACCGCCCAGAGATCACCAAAAAAGTTACCTGGGCAGCCAGCCTTGGCGATCGCAGTGAAAATGCAGATTACAAAGAAAATAAACGCCTGCTTCGCCAAATAGATGGCCGAGTTCGTTTTTTACGTAAACGTATCGAAACGTTAAAAGTCGTCGAATATGCCCCCGAACAAGAAGGAAAAGTATTCTTCGGAGCCTGGGTTGAAATTGAAAACGATGACGGCAAACTACTCACTTTTAGAATTGTCGGCCCTGACGAAATCTACGGCGATGCCAAAGGCTATATCTCAATTGACTCCCCCATGGCACGCGCCTTACTCAAAAAAGAGGTCGACGACGATGCTGTCGTTCCAACACCAACAGGCCCACAAGATTGGTATATCAATAAAATATCTTATACAGCTTTATAGGTAGAGTTGATAACCATAAAGGAATAGAACAAAGCCCCATTTAGGCGCATCCACCAAGATTAATAAGACTTTGAGTCGATTTAACTGGCATAAGTTTGCGCAATAGCGCTCATTTACTAAACTTGAGATCCTGTTTTTATCTCTATTGTTTTTTGAGTGGCATAAAAATGGAGCTTTTATGTATGGGCAATGGTTAGTGCGATTTAACAAGAGCATCGTCTGCATATTGCTCATTTTTTGTGGGGGGGCCAACGCCTCGCCGCCGTCTCATATTGTGGGTAACTGGCTTAGTCAACAAACCGATCACATTGAAATTTTACAAATCAACGATGACCACAGTTACTTACAGATTGGTCTAGATCTGCAGGCGCCAGATAACAGTTTTGCCGAATGGGGTTACTTTAATTTGTCTAACACGAAAGCGTTTTCTGAATTGCCGCTTTCTATCAGCTTTAATCCGACATTTAGCAATAATCCAACCAAAGGCTTTATCACCTTACTCACCCAACGAAATCAAAGCCATGTGTACCTCAACAGTGATGCCTCTCGCTTACAATTAAACATGGACACCTTAGGTGATAACTCAATTGATAACGTGATTGAGTACCAACAATTAGAACCAAGAGAAATTGAAGGCTATTGGTACAACCAAGAATATGACGATCTTTATGCAGTCCTAATGCTAGAAAATGGCCTTTATGTGCAACTGCAAATCAACTTTGAACATGATGACGAACTGACAGGGATGGAGTGGGGCCAATATCAACACCAATCAGACTCTGGGGAAGTGTATTTTCAAACTCAATATGACGACAATCAACAAACAGGTTTTAGTCGTTATGGAGAAATCGCCTCAGCGGCCTTTAATGTCAAATTACATGATGACCAATTAATCTTTCTACTGGATCACAACGAAGATGGCATCATAGATACTTTTTCACGATTAATGCGCAAAAACTGATTTAGTTACAATTTCCAAAAATCAAATCCACTTCATTATTTATAAATAATTTCATAGACTTAATTATCATTATTAGTCATATTATCCTTGTTCTGCCATAATCGACTGTAACACCTCTTGTTTGCACTCTAATAAACTCGCTATATTGAACTGATTAATGGTATTTAGCGCCGAAATTTAGACTAAAGGATATTTCATGGGCCAGGAAACATCTAAAATTCTCGTTGTCGATGATGACATGCGACTCAGATCATTATTGGAACGCTATTTACTTGAGCAAGGGTATCAAGTGCGAAGCGCTGCCAATGCTGAACAAATGGATCGTTTATTAGAACGTGAAAACTTTCACCTTTTAGTGCTTGATTTAATGCTTCCGGGTGAAGATGGACTCTCTATCTGCCGACGCTTACGTCAGCAAGAAAACCCTATCCCTATTGTGATGCTGACAGCCAAAGGCGATGAAGTAGACCGCATTATTGGTTTAGAGTTAGGCGCAGATGATTACCTACCAAAACCATTTAATCCTCGTGAATTACTTGCTCGTATTAAAGCCGTTATGCGCCGTCAAACCACGGAAGTACCTGGAGCACCTGCTCAGCAAGAGGAAGTCATCAGCTTTGGTGATTTTTCATTGAACCTTGCCACTCGTGAAATGTTCCACGACGATAAGAGTATTGCACTGACATCGGGTGAGTTTGCTGTGCTTAAAGTATTGGTATCACATCCAAGAGAGCCATTATCTCGCGACAAACTGATGAACCTTGCTCGAGGCCGTGATTACTCTGCACTCGAGCGCTCCATTGACGTTCAAGTCTCAAGATTACGTCGCTTAATTGAAGTCGACGCGGCTAATCCACGCTATATTCAAACTGTGTGGGGCTTGGGTTATGTGTTTGTGCCTGATGGCACCGCAAGAGGGTAACTCCCCATTAGCCAGAGTAAATCCATTAGCCAGCCAACGGCAATTAAACTGAAGTGGTGGCAGCGTTTTCTGCCACGCAACTCTTTCAGTCAAACCGTTCTCTTGATTGGTAGTTTGCTGCTTATCAATCAGCTAGTGTCATACTTATCTGTCACTGTATATTTCATCAAACCTAGCTACGAACAAATTAACCAACTGATTGCCCGTCAGATTAATTTGTTGTTCATCGATGGCGTCACGATTAGCCGCGAACACCTCACCATGGTCGATGCCCTCAATGCAAAAGTACGCCACGATGAAATGAAAATCTACAATCAACAAGATGCCATCAAAGCAGGGCTTGATAGTGCAACGTATTATGGCTTCTTGTCTGAACAAATGTCGCAATACTTAGGTGGCGAGGCTGAAGTTCGCTTTTCCCAAGGAACGCAATTACAAGTTTGGATCCGACCACCACAAGCACCCACCTTGTGGATAAAAGTGCCGCTTACTGGCCTCAATGAAAATGATCTCTCTCCACTGACTCTATACTTATTAGTGATTGGTGCATTAAGTGTCGCTGGAGGATGGATATTCGCTCGACGGTTAAATCGACCGTTAAAACGCCTACAACAAGCTGCAGTGACAGTTTCCAAAGGTGAGTTTCCAAAACCTTTACCATTAAGCGGCTCATCTGAAATCGTTGAAGTGACCCACGCCTTTAACCAAATGTCTCATAGCATGAAGCAATTGGAGCAAGACAGAGCCTTGTTGATGGCAGGGATCTCGCACGATTTACGCACCCCGCTGACACGCATTCGTCTTGCCTCAGAGATGATGGTCGATGAGGACAAGTATCTTCAAGAAGGTATTATTAATGATATCGAGGATATGGATGACATCATTAAGCAATTTATTGCTTATGTTCGTCATGATCAAGAAAGCGTGCGCGAGCCGAATCAGATTAATCGCTTAATCCAAGAAATTAGCCAGCAAGAGGTTAATCGTGATGGTGAAATCGAGTTAGATTTACAAGATTATCCATTAGTGCCTTTTCAAAGTATCGCTATTAAACGAGTACTGAGTAATTTAGTCGAAAATGGCTTTCGCTATGGTGGCGGCTGGATAAAAATCAGCTCTAAACATAAGCCTAAATACGTCAGCTTTATTGTCGAAGACAATGGCCCTGGCATTAACGAAGCTAAAATCGATGAACTATTTCAACCATTCACCCAAGGCGACAGCGCCCGTGGCTCAGTGGGCTCTGGCCTAGGTTTAGCGATAGTAAAACGGATTATTGACCGCCACCACGGAAAAATTGAATTGAGTAACCGTCCAGAAGGCGGCTTAAAAGCACAAGTATGGTTGCCAATAGATAATAGTTAATGCTATTGAGCTTGTTGACTGCCCAAAGTTTGATACCAAAAAAGCGACTGCTATAGCGTAAATAGTGAGTCGCTTTTTCAGATTGGTTATTACTCTGTTTATAAGTCTGAATGTGGGCCAAACACTTCGTAATGAATTTGCGACTCTGGCACATTAAGCGCGAGTAACTGCTGCTTAATCGCCTTCATAAACCCAATAGGGCCACAGAAATAATACTGTGCATTTGGCACAATACGCTCAGCGATATTTTCCAGTGCAACTGTCCCTTCAAAATCAAAGTCTTCAGCGGGTAAATCTGTCGCTAACGGTTGACGATACCACACATAACTTTCAAGGTGAGTATTGGCATTGCGCTTAGCTTTTATCGCATCTTTAAAGCCATGCTGCGCACCGTCTTCACAGGCATGAACCCACGTAATATCTGCTTGGTGAGATTGAGACAATAACTGATTAAGCATACTCTTCATTGGTGTCACCCCCACTCCAGCAGACAGTAATACCACTGGCGTATCAGCTTGTGCAGAAAGTACAAAATCACCAGCTGGGGCTATAAGCTCAATCACATCACCAACATGATAATGATCATGCAGTAAATTTGAAGCTTTACCTTCCGCTTCACGCTTCACGCTTATGCGGTAGCTACTCCCGTTTGGCGCATCCGATAATGAGTATTGACGAATTTCAGTAAACTCAAGCTGTTCATGCTCAAGCGACACGCTTAAGTACTGCCCAGGCGTAAAATCGACAACCGATCCACCGTCCTCAGGCGTTAATAAAAATGAAGTAATCACTGAAGACTCTACTGTTTTAGCCTTTACAACAAAACGGCGCTTACCTTCCCAACCACCCGTTTTGGCAGCGGTTTGCTGATAAAGCTGCGCTTCTCGATTGATAAAAATATCCGCTAAAAAACCATATGCATTGCCCCATGCCGTCAATACTTCTTCGGTTACTGCATCACCGCCGAGTTCTTTAAGGGTCGCAAGTAGGTGACCACCAACAATGGCATATTGCTCAGGCTTAATTAAAAAACCAGTATGTTTATGGGCTATACGCTCAACGGCAGCGCCAAGTGCTTCAAGGTTATCAATATTTTTGGCGTAAGCGGCAACGGCATTAAATAAGGCAACTGGCTGACCGCCAGTGTGTTGATGAGCCAAGTTAAATACATCTTTTAACTCGGGATTATGTTCAAACATACGTTGATAAAAGTGTGTGGTTAGCGCTGGGCCTGCTGCTTCTAATAACGGAATAGTGCTCTTAACAACGTCTTTGGTATGCTGATCTAACATAAACAACCTCTAATATGTATTTAAAATGCATGTTTTAAAAGAATACTAAACATGTATTTGATTTAGATCAATATATTTCAGATTAATTTGAATTTATCTAGCTCGTAAATATCATACTGGTAGCTGAAAGGATTGACTCGATTGCACCAAGATCAAGAATCAGTGATGGCCCTAAAAATAGATTAATACAGTTATACGTTTACGACACAACTCTTGGATAAGAGTGGGTTAAATTTGAATAAAAAAGGCGACTATATCCGTCGCCTTTAAAAGCTAATCTCTCTCGTAATATTTACAAAACCGCTAATATCGCTTCTGCAGTACTGACTTCAAAAGATTTCGGCGCTTCCACATTCAAGGTCGTCACAACACCATTATCAACAACCATGGCATAACGTTGCGAACGAATACCACCAAACCCAGCAGTATCCATGTCTAGCCCTAATGCTTTGGTAAAGCTTGCATCGCCATCGGCGAGCATGGTCAGTTCAGAGGCATTTTGCGCCTCTCCCCATGCTTTCATAACAAAGGCATCATTCACTGAAACACAGGCAATGACATCAACTCCTTTGGCTTTAAGCTGATCGGCATAAATCACAAAACCCGGTAAATGGGATTCTGAGCAAGTTGGCGTAAATGCACCAGGTACTGCAAACAACACCACTTTCTTATCAGCAAAAAAATCACTCACATTGTGATTGAGCATTCCGTCTGGTGTTAACTCAGATAAGATGCCTGCAGGTAATGTGTGTCCTTGTTCTATCATGGGATATCCTTAATCAAGTGAAATGATGATTAACATAATGACTAGCATAAAACGAAATCCTTCAAACAAACACCGAAGAATTGTATGGTTAATTTATCCAATAAACGTGAATGTAGCCACTAAAGCACTCGCTGCTATTCTGGTATGCTCGCTATGCTTCACTTAACTTCTCGTGGCTCTTTATTACTCGGTATTCATCTTAGCTTTAGGTTTCATCGCCCGATACGCATGTCGGCATCCTTTACCGCAGCCCACAAGACATAATTCACAAGCTAGGGATAATATAAAGCCAATGACTAAGCCTATAGCAATCGCTCTGGTGTCCAACATAATGGTATGGCTAAAATTTTGCCAAACCTCTTGGCGAATATCCTCTAATGGCTCGAAAGCCACTTGTTCAAAACCGCTGTAAGCGGTTTGGTTAAATTGATTTAAGGCGCCATTGAGTAATTGATACCGCTGATAAATGGCTTCAATACTGTCTCCGCCGGCATTGACAACTTGATCAGGGTTTTGTTGGTAATGCTGAATAAGCCGTTGGATATCACCCGCAAAAAACCGATCAGCATCTCGCTGAAATTGATCCAGACTTAATTTGGCTTCTTGAGTATGCGCTTGTAAACGTTGACCGTATTGATCGACAAAAGCAGGCACTTGTACCCCAAGCAGTACGCCACTTACAAACAAAATGAGCCGCAAATAATCCATTATCGATTTCATGTAAATGCCTTTAAAAAGTGTGAATGGCTTGGCTTATAACGTTAATTTAGGTTGGATAAAGTCAATGAAAGCAGAAATGCGCTTCGCCACAGAAGATGATTTATAATACACAGCATTGACCTGACGACAGCCAGCATTGACCAGTTTTTCAGATTCAAGCAAGGTCACTAACCGCCCTTCCTCAATATCTTTGTTCACCATAAACCCAGATAAACAGCCAATGCCATGGCCGGCTAACACCAATTGTCGAATGGTTTCTCCACTACTACATGTCATCGCAGGCACAGCTGTGTACCCGCCCTTTAGCGGCCATTGATTCAGCACTTTAGGCTCACTAAAACCGATTAAATTATGATAATTTAACTCACAAACCTGCTTTGGAATATCACGCTTTTGCAAGTATTCAGGTGTCGCCACGAAATACAACATACTGTGACCCAATAAGCGGGCATGCAAAGTAGAATCAGCAAGTTCACCAATACGAATAGCGACATCCGTGTGCTTTTCTAATAAGTCGACATAACCCTCGTTAGAGGTGATTTCTAATTCAATATCTGGATATGCCTCTTTGAATTCATGAATTAATGGGATTAATTGGTGAAATACAAATGGACTAGCAGCATTAACTCGCAACCGTCCTTTGGGTAGATCGCCACGGCAAATCAAGTCATGCTCTGCTTGATTAAGGCATTGCAGCCCATTGCGAATAGACTCAACAAACTGACGACCTTCATCGGTTAAATCAACTCGTCGAGTGGTGCGGTTTAATATCGTCACGCCAAGTTGTTGCTCTATTCGACTAACAGAACGTGATACTCGTGCCACTTGAATATCCAAGTGCTCTGCCGCAGCTGAAAAACCGCCACTATCGACAACAGTAAGTAATATTTCTAAATCATCTGAACGTGTCAGCATGTCGTCTCCAGCAAGATTAACCGAATGGCAGATACAGTTTACAAATTGTGATAGCCATTAATAACGGCTTGGTGAATGCCTACGATTGTAGCAAGCCCATTAAAATCAGCTAGTAATAACGCTTATGTTATTAGGCTATACTGTGTAGTTAGCGCTATAGCATTAGCGATCAATATGGACATTACATTAAAGGATTAATACATGAAAGCCGCGATTATTGTCACTCTGTTACTGTCATCATCTACAATGGCAAGCTCCCCCCTCTCAGAAGAGCTCACCGCTGAACAATTAGATATGGTGATTCAAATGTCCGTTAATCAAATGAAAGCGGATGATGAATTTACCAAAATGGCCAGCTGTGTAAATCAATCAGAAGCAAAAGTAGAATCGGTATTTCGCGAGGTGATGCGGGCATGTGTTGAGAAACATATGCTAGAGGAAGATGATGAGAAAACCACGGCTTGTTTGGTATCTAATTTTTCGGAAAAACTCGGCGTCTCAGCTCAAAAATTTACCGCCTGCTCCGAACAAGAGTAATCTAGATTAACTGTGATTGTTGTTACTAACATCATATAAAACGATGGGTAAAACCCTATTTACCCATCGTGAATGAGGTACCTGCCCTTAGAAAATGAATTGATATAAAAACCCTGCACTGATCGCCATTGAAATAATGACAAACAGAAATGCCGCAATCATTTGGTTTTTAAATATCGACTTAAGCAAAATAACTTCTGTTAAGCTCGCACCTGCACTGCCTATAATTAGCGCCATTACCGCACCTAATCCCATACCTTTTGCTGCAAGTGCTGCACTTAATGGGATCACCGCTTCTGCTCGAATGTATAACGGAATACCGATAACTGCTGCCACAGGAATGGCTAATGGATTCTCTTCACTAGCGATACTTGCAACAAACTCTGTCGGCATAAATCCGTAAATTAATGAGCCAATGGCAATACCGCCTAACAGGTAAGGTAAAACCGTTTTAAAGTCAGCCCATGTGCTGTTCCAAATCTTGCGCCACTTGCTTACAGGTACAGATTTAGCCCCACAACCACTCCCACAACCTTTTGACTCAGGTGCAATATAGGCTTCAGGTTTGACATACTTTTCAAACCCAAGCTTTTCAAGGGTAAAACCAGCAATGACAGACACGCCCATTGCCATCACAAAATAAAACAGTGTAACTTTCAAACCAAATGTCACTGCAAATAAACCAATAATGATTGGATTTAGCAGTGGGCTTGCAAATAAAAATACCATCATGGTGCCAAAGCCTGCTTTAGCACGCAGTAACCCTTTTAAAAACGGGATAGTTGAACAAGAACAAAATGGAGTAATGGCACCTAACAATCCTGCTACCACATAACCTCGGCCATTTTTACTGCTCAGAATCCGCTGAATTTTTTCTGGTGGAATGTATTGCTGTAATACGCCCACTAAATAACTAATAGCAATAAACAGAATCGTTAACTCAACGGCTAAGAACACAAACATGTCGAGTGTTTCTTTAATCATAGTGCTATAAACTGAATTGAAGTCGAACATAGTGTAAACCTTATATCTATATTTCTAGAACAATCGAAATATAAGTAATCTCACTAGATAGATCAATATATTTCTAGTATTATCGAAATATATTTTTGTTATACCGCTCCTAAGGAACTAAACAATGGAAATCGATACGGTTGCGAAAACATTAAAAGAATTAGGTCATCCAACAAGGTTAACCATATATAACAAAGTGATACGAGCAGGGTTTCAAGGTATTGCAGTGGGCAGTTTACAAGAAAGTCTCGGTATTCCAGGTTCAACCCTTTCACACCATATTGCCAGTTTAGCCTCTGCGGGGCTGATTTCTCAGCGACGTGAAGGGCGCACCTTATTTTGCGTTGCCGAATTTACCCAATTAGAGTCTGTCATCGTCTTTTTACAAAATGAATGCTGCGCCGATCAAACTTGCGGTGAAAAGCCCGTTATAGGCAAAACAAACGTATAGTCAAAATACACCTATCGAACTCGTTTAAATTGATTGGTCACTAAGCAGCCAAGATGTTGTTGACTGCTTATATGTGTAAATTTAAGTGGTTCAGCTAAATCACCGAATAATGGAATACCACCACCAAGCAGCGTCGGTATAGTGGTAATGATTAACTCATCAATCATGTCGTGCTGCAAAAATTGTTGAATTGTCACACCACCATCAATATATAAGTCATTAAATCCCTTGGCGTTAAGCTCAGCGACCACTTGCGCAAGATCGCCTTTCACTAAAGACACCTTATTTGTCAATTCACTCGGGACTTCTGATAAGGTGCGACTCAACACGAATACGGGTTTGGTATAAGGCCAATCACAATCAAAGCTCAATACTTTTTCGAAGGTATTTCGTCCCATGACCAAGCCATCAATGCGTGCCATAAAGTCGCTAAACCCCATGTCAGACCCTTCTGGATTAGGCGTTTCATGAAGCCAATCAATGTTGTTATTTTTATCGGCAATATAGCCATCTAAACTCGTTGCAATAAATACGATATTTGCCATTGTGTCACCTCGATAATATTCACATGAGTGTAGCAAACTTATTCTGCAAATGATGAGTTTAAGAAAGCTCAAATCTACGTCGCTTTATTACTTTCAAGCTATAGCATTTTGAACAAGGATGAATTTTTATTGCAATAAAGCAAGCTTGTATATCGTCTGTTCTGGTTTCGTTATCAAGGTGTTTTGCTTGCTGATTTAATCAGCAATTTGCTATGAAAAAACGACCACTTATGACATTATCCGCCGCTGAAAAATAGCCCTATTTGGGCAAGCATTGGTTGCTAAATACTTCCCCCTTTCAATAGCAAGGTCACACTGGTTTATATGAAATCTAATTCGTTAAAATTGAAAATTATCTTTCCGGTATTAATCGCCTTATCAGTCGTCATTGCCCTATTGTCTTGGCAAAGTTATTCCAGCCAAAAAACCATGTTGTTAACCTCAAATCTAGAGCAGGTTCAGCGACTCAGCAGCCAACAAACTGAAAGAATTAGTGATTGGTTATCATCTAAAAAAGATATTCTGAATGCGCTCAAATCACGGATTAACCAAGGCGACGACATTCATGTTTTGCAACAAGCATTAGATTCAGGTCGCTTCGAGTCCACATACTTTGGTAAAGATACCGGTGAGATGATCGATGCAGACACTAGCATTGATAATACAGGTTATGATCCTCGTACTCGTCCTTGGTATCAGCAAGCAATGACCAGCCAAGCGATGATTCTTACCAAACCTTATGTAGACTTCCCGACTAAAAAAGTCGTGATTACCCTTGCTGAAAAAATCCATAATGGCGTCATTGCCAGCGATGTGAATATTAACGACTTAGTCGATGATGTTAACCGTATGACCTTGCCTTCTAATGGCTTCGCTATCATGATGCATATAGATGGTACGGTTATCGCTTATAAAGATGCATCAAAAGCGATGGGACATATTCGCGATATTGATAACCAACTGGATCTCAATGTATTGCAGCAACAGCGCCGCAGTGATCAATTAATTCCAATCCATTTTGAGCTTGAAGGCCGTGACAAATTAGTCTGGGTTGAGGATATTCCTCAAACGGATTGGGAACTGATTGTTCTACTTGATCAAGCAACGCTTGAAGCCCCTCTAGCGAGCTTGCTTGTCAAACAACTTGGACTAGCTGCATTAGTGCTTTTAGCAAGTATGGCAGTGATTTCATGGTTAATGACTAAGTTACTTCTCCCTCTCGGTCGCGTCTCAAATGCACTGTTTAAAATCGCTGATGGAAACGGTGACTTAACCCAGCGTATTGACGTTGAGTCTAAAGATGAAGTGGGAGTGTTAGCTGATAGCTTTAATCGTTTTGTTAGCAGCCAGCACTTACTCATTAGTCAAATAAGACAAGTGGCACACCAACTTGATCAAAATGCTGATAATAGCTTAGTGAACAGTCGTCATGCTGAAAAAGAAATTCAAATCCAGCAGCAAGAAGTCACTATGGTCGCCACTGCGGTAACTCAAATGGCCAGTGCGACACATGAAATTGCATCCAGTGCAGAAAATACCGCTACCGCAGCGCAACAATCCAGTAGTAGCAGCTTACAAGGCCAAAGCTTGGTGGATAATACCCGTCAATCAATTCATTTGTTGGCCAATGAAGTCACCCAAGCAACGGATGTGATTAGTGAATTGAGCCGTCATGCTAATGCTATTTCCAGCATCTTATCGACGATTCAGGGAATTGCTGAACAAACCAATTTATTAGCACTAAACGCAGCCATTGAAGCGGCAAGAGCTGGTGAGCAAGGACGTGGGTTTGCCGTTGTTGCAGATGAAGTACGTGTACTTTCTCGTCGTACTCAAGATTCAGCCCAAGAAATCTATGAAACGATTGAAACGCTACAAACCACCACATCAAACGCTGTTGAGCTAATGCAAAGCAGCCAAGCACTCGCGACTAACAGTGTCGAAGATGCCAATGAAGCGAATAAAGCCATTGAAGAAATTACCCAAGCAGCGGCATTAATTTCAGATATGGCCAGTCAAATTGCTACCGCAGCAGAAGAACAAACCCAAGTGACAAATGAGATCACGCAGAATACAGTGGCAATTAAAGACGTCACGGATGAAATTGCACAAGCATCCGTCACAGCCCATCAAGAAGCGCAGCAATTAAAAGGGCAAGCAAAGGCACTTAATGACTTAGTGGCCACTTTTATTTTATAAGCAAAAATCGACAATTTTTGGCCAAGGCCTCAATAAGGAAAAGCCCAAGTTTACATTAAGTAAACTTGGGCTTTTTGCCATTAAAGTGAGCAACAAATCTTGTTAAAACAATATCATCTTTTGGGGTTGAAGTTATTGTATTTGTTTAAGTAAAACCACAATAATGCAGTAGCACACTCACTTGTCATGGCAAATATCGTAACATCTAGAAATGCACTTAACTAGTACTAAATCATTACAAATATATTGCAAAAACATTACAAACCCCATGTCGAGAAAGTAGCATAAAACTCAGTTAACCTAGGCTAACTGAATTCTGATTACGCTTTTTCAGCAGGCTCTTTTGGGGTGCCATGATGACCATCACGCTTCCAATCTACATCAAGTAACTCTGCACCTGACAAGCTAAATGCTTGGCCAAATCCTTTAACGTATAAGCCATGATGCGGATTTAGTTTAAATAGATTGAAGTCAGTTAATCCTGCTAGATTGTCAATCATTTCGCCAAAACGTGCCGACAATGCCGCCACACCTTTAGTGAATGTTTCACTATCACGGGCAACAATTTCAGCTGTCGCATCAAAGGTTAAACGCTTACGTGCAAACACACTTTTCGACTCAGACTCATCAGCAACTAGCATGACAGACAGTTTATTAGAGGCTTTTAAGTTAGTGCCGTGGCGTGCTAACTCGCTGACCAAAATATAAAAACCATCATCGGCCAATGCAAATGGAGCATAACTGGCGTTAGGTACACCATCAGCATCTTGCGTTGCCAATTGTAAGGTTGAACGTTGCGCTTTGAATTCTTCAATTTCTGGAAGAAGTTTCTCTCGTAAGCGTTGCTCTTTTTCTGTCGACATCACACATTCCTTTTCTCTATTTTCTAATCAGCAGCGATGACAAACAGTCATCAAAAACGTTGTCATCAACAACTAAGCTGCAATGTTCACGCTATCTTTAAGTGCTTGAAAACGCTCAACCTGTTCACTTAATAACACGCGCTTTTTGTCTCTGCCTAAATACACTTTAAAAACCACTTCACCTTGTGCGCCGAAGAAGTTAATTGAGTGGCTTTCAGTGCCTCTGAACGGCTTGCTGATCAGGGCAATTGCACTGATATCATCCAGCTTTAAGTGGCCATGTAAGCCTTCACCTTTGGTGATTAAGTTGTAGTAACCATGAGCGTACTTACCCTTAGGGAAGCTACCCTTAAATTCAAAAATGCTGCCTGATGCAGACACAATCGTGGTCATATTGCCCCACTCTGGTAGTGAAGCCAGTAAGTTATCTTTTTCTGTCAGTGGTAATAAAGCCAACCGCTCTGAAGGCAGTGCTTTAACGACTTCTAACTCTGTGATTGCTAACTCAGCTGCAACCTGTCCTGGCATCGCTGCTGGGTTGTCGGCGAGGTATTGCTTGATTTGTTCTACTGATACAGCCATGGAATATCTCCAAATATTTAATAACCCTAATATACGAATCTTAAATCCTGAAAAAGCCGCTCAAGCTTTTACCCTTGAGAGGCTTTCCAAATAAGAGAGCAAGTGTTATCCACACTATTGCTCTCTCACCTCGGTCTAATTAATTCGTTTAATGGGTAAAAGAATTAAAACGAGTAACGCGCTGACAATTTGAAATTCCTGCCTTGCTCATACAAGGTTTGCCACGCTTGGCGATATTCCTCATCACCGATATTTTCTACTGCAAAATCTACACGCAAGCCTTCGAATGTCCCCATTGCTGGTTCCCAAGCTACGTAAACATCCCACAATTTGTACGAGTCATATTGCTCTAGGTTGTCAGTTGGTAACTGATCTTGCTCAGCAACATACGTAAAACGAGTACCAAACTTCATATCGCCTTCCATAATGGCTTGCGATAAATCTAAGCCCATTTTCTTAGCTGGGATATTAGATAGATACTCATCTGACTCTTTATCTTTACCTTCAGTTTGACCATAGTTGAAGGTCAAACGAGTTTGCTTATAACGGTAGCGAGTGGTGAACTCAAAACCAGTTAATTTAGCTTCGTCGACATTATCCCAAGAGGTCGTTTGCTCAAGTCCTGGAATCCCATAAAGTGGGTTAGATACAGACTGTTCGATGAAATCATCAACATCGTTTCTGAATGCACTTAAGGTCACCACTAACTCATCATCGCCCGCTAAATCAGCAAAACGCATGTCGGCTTTGATCTCTTTGTTTTGTGCTTTTTCAGCTTTCAGATCTGGATTAATCTCGAAAGTGTTACATAAGCCATCTGGCAAGAAACCTGGGATAGAAGGAATACAGTAATGTGTCCCTGTTGAGTACATTTCTTCCATGCTTGGTGCACGGAATGCTTCGTCGTAACGTGCACTTAAGGTTAACCAATCAGTCGTCTTCCACACTAAGCCAACAGATGGCGTAAACGCATTGTCGTCAGATGATTGGTTTAAGTTATTACTTTCATTTTTGAAGGTGTCGTAACGTACTGCAGCATCTAGTGCCAAGGTATCGGTTAAGCTAATATCGGCTTTAGTGAAAGCCCCCCAAACCGTAGACTCACCGTCGATATCATCAGGACGTTCACCGGCTTGGCCATTATCGTCACGTACAGTATTAATGGTGTCTTTGTAACCATCCACACCATATGTCAGCACAGTATTGCCAAAGGTAGAGCTGTTATTAAGACTAAAACCTATGGTGTCGTATTCCGTGCTATCAACTTGGTCTTTAGTCACACGATCTTCGTCGTAATTAGTGCTATTCCAATATAGCGTCGCGTTTAAATCCAACAATGGGTTATCTGTTGGGTTTAAGCTGTAATCTAACGTCACGTTTTGATCTGTCGTATTGCGTTGAACTAATGGTACTGAGCTGCCCACGTTAGTCGCTGGGTTACTTGGTACTAACTCATCAGTATCTGAAAAACGTGCAGAAAACTGTAGACGCTGATCATCAGTTGGTTCCCAACCTAATTTAGCTAAACCGCTCGTTGCTTCTGAAGCACTGTTTTCAAGGGTTTGGTCGTTACCAATCTTGATATTGTTGCTATCGTGGTAGCTACCACTTAATAACCAATCAATATTGTCAGCTAAACCATATAAGGTACCGCTGGTTTTGATCTTGTCGCCGTTCGTTTCAAAACCTTGTTTGATGTAGCCACCAAAGGTATCGCCTTCATCTAAAAAGTCTTGGGCTGATTTGGTATTTTGTGCAACCACACCACCAATCGCACCACTTCCCCATAAACTACTTGCAGGGCCACGCACAACTTCAATTGAGCTTAGTAGCTCAGGGTCCATGAAATAGGTGCCACGGTGACCAGAATTGGTGTTTTGACGCGCGCCATCAATAGTTTGTAGTACTCGCTGTCCACTTAGACCACGGATTTCAACACCTTGAGACGAAGCACGAGGACCATTAGTCACACTAACGTTAGCTTCGTTTTTCAGTGCATCTGCAACCGAAGAAGGTTGTGACTCTTGCATTTTTTCTTCGCTGATCACTGTCACGCTTCGGCTAGTATCAGAGACTTTTTCACTGATACGCGTTGCTGTGACTAAAACTTCATCAAACTCGGTGACTGTTTTGCTTTCTTGTGCATATGCGGTTGTACTGAAAACCATTGCCATTGCTACTACGAGTGGCTTCTTGGTCATGATTAAATCCTCAAAGTATAAATACAAAATTCGGCTTAGTTCGAGGGAAGTAATGACCACTTTGTGTTAGTGAAAAAGCTAATGAATCATTCAGAAAAACTAATCACAAAGTATTATTACCGCCTAACTAATTGCCGCACTTTACCTGAGAATAAAACTTAGATCAAATGAAAATCATTATCATTTGCGATCTCATTACTTATGTTGTATGTTTAGCGATATCTTGATACTTACTATTATTAAGTGATTGTAATTATTAGCTTTGTAAAGATTGTAAAGATTTTCAGCTAACTGATTGCTTTTCTTAAGAATGGTCAATATCTAACCGAATGCTGTTGTAGAAGAATATAGATCATGACACCTAGACGATATTTTGCTTTTGGATGTTTAACCGTTTTAATCCAAGGAGGCGTTCTCGCCTCTCAAAATACTGAACCTGAAATTCAGCTCGCGGCAGGGTCTGCAATGGGGTCAAATCAAGCTGTTAGTGTCATGGTGGCAATGCAAGCAAGTGCACAAGCTCAAAGCACTGAGCAAACCATTGAAGAAGTGCTTCCAGAGCTTAAGCCAGAAATTAAACCAGAGCCGAAGCCAGAAGTTAAACCAGAACCTAAGCCAATTCCTGAGAAAGTCGTCAAAACCGATCCTAAAAAGCCAGCACCCGATAACGTCATCGCAAAAGTTGAAGAAGTCATTGAGCAAGAAGTCGTTGAACCCACACCGACGCCTGTGACCGAGCAACCTCAAACCGAAATATCAGATACCGAACTTGCCAGCACAGATGCAAGTGCAACCCATGAACAGCAACAAGTGGAGGCCCAACAAGGCGTTACTCAACAAACCGTCGCGTTACAGAAACCGACATTTTCAGCGCCGCCATCACAACCTAATTACCCAAGAAAAGCACGTAAAAGAGGCTTTGAGGGCACAGCGACAGTGGAAGTCATGTTTAATCAAATTGGTGAGCAACTTTCGCTCACTTTAGTTAATAGTTCAGGTTATAGCCTACTTGATGCAGCTGCGATTGATGCTGTTGAAAAGTGGAAATTTGCCGCACCTTCACCGCAAACCGCTTTTGCTTACACAGTAAGAGTCCCGGTGAAGTTTGCGCTAAATTAATCTGAAGATAGGAAACCAACATGTCTCAACCACTATATTTGCAGCTCTCAGAGCAATTAGGCTACTTAACTTGGCCACTGTTTATTTGTGCTTTTTTAGCATCACTTATCATTCTTGAACGACTTGCGTTAATGGCCAATGAGTTATTAAAACGTGACGCTTGGTTAACAGAACTGAGAAAACAAACTCGCAGTGCGACAACAGAGCAACGTCAGCAATTAATTGCTCAACTAAGCCAAGGCCGCAGTATGTTGGCTAAAGGAACGGGGCTATTGTTATCCCATGGTGACCATCCAAGAGCCATGCGTGAAGAAATTTTAAATTTATGGCTAATCAAGCAAAAAGAAAAACTGCAATCGGGCTTAAAAGTATTACATATTATTGGTGTCATCACCCCGTTACTCGGCCTATTGGGCACAGTACTAGGTCTTATTGAAATGTTCAGCCAGCTGGGAATTTCAGACGGTCCCGTCACTCCATCACAATTGGCAACAGGACTTGGACTAGCAATGAATACCACAGCTGCAGGTCTTATCATTGCCGTGCCAGCCATCACCATGTCACATTTGATTGGGTTATGGGCTGAAAAACGCTGCAACAAAATGGCTCATGCTCTCAACCAGCTTAACTTATGGTTAGAAGGCTTCGACCAAGCATTAAATATTGGTTGTGAAGTTCCTTGCGGCGCAAATACACCTTGCCTTAAAGCCAGCAATACCCACGCAAGTCAGCAACAGACTTCATCAAACATGACACCACCAATGGCAGCAACCTTGTCGGAGTCAAACTGATGATTGGCTCTGAACAAGGCATAGGATCGTCGGCTCAAAGTAGCATTGGCATCGATCTTACGCCGCTTATCGACATCATCTTTATCGTATTGGTGTTTCTGCTACTGACAGCCAATACCCAGTTACTGACGTTACCAGTGGATGTCCCCACTGAAACCAAGTCAGAACTGGTGGGCTTATCTCAGGAAGAACACCTTTCAGTCAACATCATGGATGAAGCACCACATTGGGCACTCGACGGACAAACGTTTGACCAATTTGACCAGTTTGAAGCAGCCTTTATTAGTGCGTTTAATGCTTCACCTGATCTCAATGTGGTGGTTGCTGCAGATAAAAATGCGCCAGTACAACCATTGATGACCGTACTTGCTTTATTACAAAGACAGCAAATCAGTAATACCCAAATTTTAATGGAACCCTAATGACTGCGCTTCTAATACTGACAATCGACTCACAGTAAAAGAAACACATAGGGTTTCCACAGTAATTTTTGAGCCTTTATCATATTTATTCGGAGTTTTAATTATGCTCAAGCAACAAACACGTCAATCTAAAACCTTTTTATTCGCCAGCTTAATGGCACTTTCTGGGGCTATTTTTAGCTCAGCAACCATGGCTGAACAGCGCGTTGTCAGCGCAGGTGCTGGTATCACTGAGTTAGTGATTGCCTTGGAGGGGAGTAACGAGTTAGTTGGTGTCGATTCGACTAGTCAAGTCCCTGAAGAACTCACCTCAGTTGCAAAACTTGGCTACCATAGAATGCTGTCGGCAGAGGGTATTTTAGCGTTATCACCAACGTTATTATTGGGCTCTGATGCTATGGGACCTAAAAATACCTTAGAGGTTTTAGCTGGCGCCAATGTTGAAGTGGTATTGCTACCTAATGCCAATACTAAAGAACAACTCCTGCAAAATGTTGAAAAAATGGGGCAGCTACTAGAAAGAGAAACTCAAGCGGCAGCACTCACAGAGCAAATTCAACAGTCTTTTGCAGAAATTGATGCTAAAAAACACACCATCGCCAAACAAGGTGATGCCCCTAAAGTCCTTTTCCTACTGCTACAACCTGACCGTCCAGCGCGTGTTGGCGGCGACGACACTGCTGCAGATATCATTATTAACCTTGCTGGCGGCAATAATATAGCGGGTTTCTCAGGTTATAAGAGCGTTTCTCAAGAAGGTATTTTAGCCCTGCAACCTGATGTCATTCTGATTTCAAACCGCAGCGAAGAAGTGGCAGAAGATCCTGCAGAAACGCTATTAGCCCAAATGCCATTACTTGCTCATACCCCAGCAGGCGAACATAAGCTGATTAAAAACTTGTCAGCTAAAGCATTGCTCGGCGGATTGGGGATCAGTGCTGTCGAAGCTGCCGATCAGCTTGCCAGTGACTTTATTGAGATCCAACAGCGCTAAATTTGTTGAACGGCTATAGCAAATATTAAACGTGCTGCATTAACGCACTAGGAACTATCATGGAAAATCAACGTTGGCTTTGGCCCTGTTTACTCACCGCTTTGGTGATAACAAGCCTGTTGTCTGTCAGCATCGGACCATTACAAATTAGCCCTTCCACCAGCTTCAATGCCATGGTGAATTGGGCAACTGGACAAGAATTAGCTGCGGTTGCTCCCCACGAGCAACTGGTGATTAATAACGTCCGTTTACCCCGTACTCTTTTAGCTCTAGCTGTAGGCGCAACATTAGCCCAGTGCGGCGCTGTCATGCAGGGATTATTCCGCAATCCACTGGCGGATCCTGGCATTATTGGTGTGTCCTCAGGAGCAGCACTTGGTGCAGCAATTTGTATTGTGTTATTCCCCCAAGGTGGCGAATACCTTGTGGCTTTTAGCGCCTTTTTCGCTGGGCTTATCACCACCTTGATTGTATACCGTTTAGCATCGAGTCCAAGCGGTACCTCTGTTGTGCTACTGCTGCTTTCAGGTGTTGCCGTAGCCGCACTTGCAGGTGCTGGTATCGGGGTGCTGACCTATATGGCCAACGATATGGCATTACGTGACTTAACCTTATGGCAAATGGGCTCGGTCGCGGGAGCACAATGGCATTATGTTGTACTGAGCTTAATCGCCCTAGCCTTAATCAGTTGGCAATTTAATAAAAGTGCTAAGGCATTAAATGCATTACTGCTAGGCGAAGCAGAAGCAAGGCACCTTGGCCTTGATGTTGATAAGCTCAAACTCAAGTTAATTGTTTTGTGTGCTATTGGCGTCGGTATTGCTGTTGCAGCTACTGGGATTATTGGCTTTATCGGTCTTGTTGTTCCGCATTTAGTGAGAATGATGATAGGGCCAGATCACCGCTTATTATTGCCTTTAAGCGCGATGTTAGGTGCTGCAATATTGGTGGTTGCTGACATAGGCGCACGCTCTATTGTTGCACCATCTGAGCTACCCGTTGGCCTTGTCACGGCACTGTTAGGTGCGCCTTTCTTTATTATTCTATTACTCAAACAGCGCAATAAGTTGGTGTAATATGATGAGAAATCTAGAATTAAAATCCATGCTTAAAACACATAAATCTGCGCCTGCATTATCAGGATTAGAATTGGCTGGCGCTGATACCAACAACACGCCATTGACTCAACATAAGTCAAAGCCCGATGCATTCAGTCACTCTGCAGTGCAAGCCTCACAATCGGTTATTAATATCAGAGATTTATCTGTTCATATTGGCAAAAAAGCCGTGTTAACAGATATCAATCTAGACATTATGCCCGGCCAAGTGACGGCACTGCTTGGCCCAAATGGTGCGGGTAAGTCCACGCTGTTGAAAAGCCTTTGCCAAGAAGTAGCATTAACCTCTGGTGAGATCACTTTACAAAACAAACCACTCGCCAAGTGGGATCGTGCAGAGCTAGCGAAATCCCTTGCCGTATTACCACAACATGCGTCACTCACGTTTCCATTTAAAGTACACGAAGTGGTGCAGATGGGGTTATACCCATTAACCCTTAATCAGCAACAAGGCGCTGAATTGGTGGATAAACAATTAGAACAAGTGGCACTGTCTGCATTGAAATATCGCAGCTATCCAACGCTTTCAGGTGGTGAAAAACAACGTGTGCAATTAGCGCGAGTGTTAACCCAACTTGCTCAGGCACCGAGTCACCCAATTTTGTTTCTTGATGAGCCCACATCCGCATTGGATTTAGCTCAACAGCATCGCGTCCTAGAACTCGCTCAAAGCTTGGCTCGTGAGCAAAACTATTGCGTTATTGTGGTATTACATGACCTCAATCAAGCTTGCCGTTATGCCGACAGATTAGTGGTACTTGAACAAGGTGAAGTGGTCAGTGATGGCGCACCTTATGAAGCGCTAACCGCTGAAGTGATCGAGAAAGTTTGGCACTACAAGCCCACCTTAGTTATCGATCCTAAAAGCAACCTTCCACTTATTTTTTAATATACAGAAATTCGAATATCGCGCAGCCTCCTAGCCATTGCTAGGAGGTCACTGCCATTTTTACTCTAATATCAATCACGATAAGTAAGTGTTCAGAAATAGCGTAGGAAACATACTTGAGAACAAGGCAGATTTTTTTATAAGTAATTATTCTACTGTCAAAAAATCTAATACCGTTATCGCGTGTTTTCACAAGCTAGGGTGAACAGTTATTTATTACGATTGGTATAAAACCTTGTTAAGGACGCAACTTTGCAACAACCTCATCCACAGCTTAATTGGGCTTGGTTAAAACAGAAGATTCTTGCTCATAAACGGCAACTATTTCAGGCAAATATGATAGCCGTTGCCGCCACGTTATTAAGCTTACCTATCCCAATGCTAATGCCATTTCTAGTAGACGAAGTGTTGCTAGAAAAACCAGGTTGGCTATTAAACACCTTGCACCCAATTTTGCCTGACAGTATGCACAGTGCTGGCGTGTATATTGTTATTGTTTTAGTGGCTGTGATTGTGCTGCGGTTACTGACGATGGTGACACAAGTTATCCAAGCCAGAGAGTTCACCAAAATCGCCAAACGCATCAGTTTAGATGTGCGTGAGCGCATGCTAATGCAATTACCTAATATGCAAATAAGCGCGTTTGATAAATACGGTAGTGCGGGGTTGGCATCTCGCTGTATTACTGATGTTGATACTCTTGAGCGCTTTGTCAGTGACACTTTGTCACGGCTGATCATCAGCGTATTGACTATCGTCGCCATTGCCAGTGTCTTGCTATGGCTCAACTGGCAATTGGGTTTGATGATCATTTTGCTCAATCCATTGGTTATCTACTTCTCTTCTCGATTTGCTGAACACGTCAAAACATTACGTCGTAAAGAAAACGCAGCAACTGAGGCATTTCAACAAGCCCTCGTCGATACCATTGATGCCACACGTGAGCTACGGTTAGCACAGCAAGAAAAGCACTATTATCAACGTGTATTTGGCTTAGCCTCCAATTTAAGCCAGCATGCCATTGCCAACCAATGGAAAACAGATGCGCTCAATAAACTCAGCTTCACTACTTTCTTGCTGGGATTTGAATGCTTTCGTGCGATGGCCATCTTTATGGTGTTGGTTTCAGATTTATCCGTCGGCCAAATTTTTGCCATCTTCAGTTACCTTTGGTATTTGATGGGACCCATTCAAGAGTTATTGAACATTCAATATGCTCGATTTGGCGCACAAGCCTCGATGGAACGACTCAATCAGTTATTAGCGTTAGACACTGAAACCGCAGAAGTGGAAACACAACAGCCAAAACAAGTGACTCAACCACAACGACTTACTGAAACATCAGCACAACAAGCCATGGGCTTAACCATTGAGTTTGATAATGTCAGCTTTGGTTTTGCCGAAACACCAAACTTGTTCCACCAGCTTAACTTACATATAGCTGCCAATGAATCCGTTGCCTTACTAGCAATGAGTGGCGGCGGTAAATCAACCTTAGTCAATTTACTGCTCGGCTTTTACCCTGCTCAATCAGGGAACATCTTAATAAACGGTCAGACTATCGATGACTTTGGTATCAACGCATTAAGGCGTCGAGTCGGTTACGTGCCGCAACACCCTAAGCTTATCGCTGGCACATTACGTGAAAACCTGACTTTCGGCGCTGATGTAAGTGATTCAACACTATGGCAAGCCCTTGAAAAAGCGGAATTATCAACCACTATAGCCAGTTGGTCAGAAGGGTTAGATACAGACTTAGGTCGCAGCGACACACGATTATCAGGCGGGCAACTGCAACGTCTCGCGATTGCCAGAATGTGGATCTCAGCACCTGATTTAGTCATTTTAGATGAGGCGACTTCAGCCCTTGACGCCGCAACAGAAGCCAAAGTACTGCAAAACTTACACGCATTTTTGCAAAACCGTAGCTGCATTATTATTGCCCATCGACTGAATAACCTAGATTTAGCCGATCGAATTCTGGTGTTAGATGACGGCCAAATTGTGCAGTCAGGTAACCAGACGCAGCTCAAACAAGAGGCGGGATTGTTTAAGCAATTGTTTGCCACGACTTAGCGCAAATAGCATAGCAATAGGCTGTTTAACGTGACTAAAAAGGCATGCATTAGCATGCCTTTTTTATTCAATGCAATCCAACTACTCGCCTTACAACAAGATCACTAACGCATCAATTTAACCCAGCTTCGCTGACAATCTTTACAATGCAAAGCGGCAAAACTTGATCTAAACCAAGCAAAATGCAAATGATAATGGTTATCATTAACCATATTTATTTTTACTTGATGTGAGTAACCATGATCTTAACTTCTTCCATGACAGGCATTGCAAGCCCAGACCCTTTGCAACATGCATTTAAAGTCAAAAGCGCTCCCCATGCAGGTCGAAGTGGCAGCCGTCCAATTAAAGTTGATGAACAGCTTTGGCAACAATGGTGGCAAACGGAAACAACTGCAGATAAACGTGCTTTATATATTCATATTCCATTTTGTCGTAAGCGTTGTAGCTTCTGTAATTTCTTTGAAAATGGCGCTAAACCTGAGCGCATTAGCCACTACATGGAAGTATTGTGTCAGCAGTTAACACTCGCCTCGCAAACAAAGCTGGCACAAAGTCAGCCCTTTGACACGGTTTACGTCGGTGGTGGTACACCGACTGATATTACCGCTGAGGAAATTGCCAAGTTAGGCCAAGCTATTCAACGATTTCCATTAGCTGATAATGCAGAAGTCACCCTAGAAGGCCGCCTAAATGGTTTTGATGACGCTAAGTTTAACAATGCGCTAGATAACGGTTTTAATCGTTTTTCATTTGGTGTTCAAAGCTTTGATACTGCTGTACGCAAAGCAGCAGGTCGTTTTGATGATAAAGAGACTTTGCTTAAGCGATTACAACAACTTAGCCAACATCCAAGCGCCAGTATTGTCATCGACTTGATCTTTGGTTTGCCAGGGCAAACCATGGATATTTGGCAACAAGATATTCAAGCTGCAATTGACTGTGGAGCCCATGGCGTCGATTTATATCAGTTAATTGGCTTAGCGGGTAACCGTATCGATAAAGCCAGCGAAAAAGGCAAAGTATTAGGTACTGAAACCAGTGAATTTCAGGCCGATAGCCAAACCCGTGCCAGCATGTATGCCTATGGCGCTAATGCACTAGAAAGCCAGCAATGGCAAAGATTATCTAGTTGTCATTGGCGCAGAGATGACCGTGAGCGCAGTGTGTATAACTCACTCGCTAAAAGCGGTATCGAAATTTTGCCTTTTGGTGCTGGCGGCGGCGGTAGCATTCATGGTCATGGCATGATGAATGCCAGAGATTTAAGTGAGTGGCACCAAGCACAAGTTGTCACTGAAGATGCAGAGTTGAGCAGCCAGACACGATTGCCAGCACAAGTACCAGGCATGGCGCTCAGTCCAAATCCATCTGCCGCATTTGATGCTATTTTTAAACGTGGCTTAGACTCAGGCACATTATCATTCGATGGGATGGAAACCGATGTTGTTATTCATTTGCAGCCATTGTTTGAAGCATGGCAGCAAAATGGACTCGCAACGATAGATGACACTTGCTTGAAACTCACGCTTGCAGGCCGTTTTTGGAACGTGAATATGCAAACGGGTTTATTTGAGTATTTAGCTAAAAACCCAATGAATGCAGAAGCACAGTTAGCAAGCTAATTGACCAACTGAGGCGAAGCAGATATGCCAATAAACTGGGATATCTGCTGCATCAAATACCGCTTGTTCATATCGTGAATAATGGACAAGTTATGAAGCTGGCATATGCTCCACCAGCATATCAATGAAACTTCGCACCTTTGGAGTTAAATGCTTGCGACTAGGATACACAGCGTAAATATCCACTTCAGGTTGCACATAGTCACTAAACAACACCGTCAGCTTTTTCTGCTCTAATGCCTTAGATAAATAAAAAGAAGGCAGACGGCAAATACCATGATCATCCAGCACCATTGCTAATTCCATATCCGCATTATTGCAACCGATAACTTGGGGAACATCAACCGTCACTGTCGCTTTTTCAGGATGTTCAAATACCCAACGACTAGGATGCTTTAAATTGGTGTAACAAATACATTGATGAGTAATAAGGTCTTCTGGAGACTGCGGCGTCCCATGTTTTGCTAAATATGCTGGCGTTGCTACCACTAGTGCGTGAAATCGGCTGAGGCGCTTACAAATCAAATTAGAATCATCGAGCTGTTGGGTTGCTCTTATCGCTAAGTCATAACCATCTTGAATTAAGTCGACATGACGGTCACTAAAATCAATGTCTAAGTTTATTTGTGGGTATTGCTGCATGTATAAGGACAATATCGGTTGTAAGTGCATTAAACCTAAAGTGACCGGGCAGCTAATTTTTAACGTGCCACTAGGCACTTGTAAGCGACTATCTAACATAGCGACAGCTTGCTCTGCATCTTTGACTATCTGCACACACTGCTGATGAAATAACTTACCTTCTGGCGTTAAACTCAATGAGCGTGTACTGCGATGTAACAAGCGGGTTTGTAATCGCTGCTCTAATTTTGTCACCACTTTACTGATGTGCGATGTCGAGTGACCGGTTTTTTCGGCGGCAATCGAAAAGCTACCAGATTCGATAACTTGACTAAAAATGACCAGGCCATCAAACAATTTAGGGTCAAGATTCATATGTCACTCTCTCCATCAAATTAGCCAGACACACAGGTCGACATTCATTCCAAAGTAACACCAATTTTCAATATAACCCAGAATTACAAGTCATATGGAAATAATCATTTACCTTATACCTACTTAATCCCACGCCGTGATATCGCTAAAGTAACCACATCAACGCACGAGGGCTCAAGCCTTTAAGTGGTTAACTATAAGGAAATAATCATGGAACAGATCACTCGAATTAATCATTATGGGTTACGCGTAAAGGACCTTGATATTGCTAAAGCATTTTACGCGCAACTTGGATTTAATTATGTGGCTGGTCCATTAGGGCCAGAGCCAGTAGCGATTGTCGAACACCCGAGTGGTATCAACATTAATTTTATTTTGAATGCCGCACAAACTGACACGAATGTACTAATGGATATTCCCACTAAACACACTGGCTATACCCATATTGCGTTAGAAGTTAATGATGCTGACGTCATGATTGAGCAATTAAGCAAACGCAACATTCCACTCAGTGGTGAACTAATGCAGCACATTAATGGACGTTCATTCTTCATTCGAGATCCTGACAAAAATGTCATCGAATTTATTGAATACAAGCACGTAAATTAATGTTAAACATTAATAAATACGAGTAATTTACCCCAACATACATTTTGTTTTAACTGACTTATTCTGGCTTAAAGAGCCTAAGGCAATAACATGAAAATTTTAGCATTTGCAGCAAGCAGCAGTCGTCATTCCATTAATAAACAACTCGCACAATATGCGGCTAACCATGCCGCGACATTAGTTGATAATGCCGAAGTTGAATTGCTCGATATCAATGACTACGAAATACCATTATTCAGTGAAGACCGTGAGAAAGAATTGGGTCAGCCAGACTTGGCTAAAGCTTTTTTCAACAAAATTGGTCATGCGGATGCTATTGTTATTTCATTTGCAGAGCATAACGGCTCATACACCGCAGCATATAAAAACCTATTTGATTGGACATCACGCATTGATCAAAAAGTTTTTCAGGGTAAGCCAACATTACTACTGGCCACCTCGCCTGGCCCAGGCGGCGCGAGTACAGTACTTGCAGCGGCAACAGGTTCAGCCCCTTACTTTGCCGCTGAGGTCAAAGGCTCGATGTCAGTCCCTAGCTTTTATCAAAACTTTGATACCGAGAAAGGTCAGTTAACCAATGCAGAACTTGTCGCAGAACTGAATCAAGCTGTGGTTCAATTAGTTAGCTAAGTCACTCAAACCACTCGATAACGCTGTATTATTGCCGCAGCGTTATCTGAGCTCTGATCGTCTGACAATGATATCTCTGAGGCTAGTACCCCGCCATTTACCATAATCATTTTTGCTGAAGCGACATTGTGCTTATAGCAATGAATGTGTAGCTCATTAATGCCTTTGAGTTTTGCCTTAGCAATAACCAGCCCCATGAGTTCAGCCCCTAAGCCTTGACCTCTATAACTTGGACGAATGCCCAAGCCAATGTGCCCGCCACAATGTCTAATAGCGTCATTTAACCGCAAGCGTAAATTGGCGACACCAACTAACTCAGCCTCATCAACTAACCAATAGGTTTCGCTGGCGACATAACCTTGAGGCAAGTTAACCCCATCAGCAAAGTTCTGAATTTTTTGCAACATGGCTTCAAAATCTTGATGTTCAAAATCCAGTGGAAAAGGATAACGCTCTTCATCGGCTAGTTCTGCAATATAAGCAAGATAACTGGATTGGTATTCTGCACTGGGTTTAACGAGTTTCAATGATACTTTCCCTATATTAATTGAGACAAAAAAAAGAGCCTCACGGCTCTTTAATGTTAACGCCTAATGAGCACTTACTTGCGACCTAAAATACGTAAAATTCTTAGGAATAAATTAATGATGTCCATATACAAGGCTGCAGCGCTATCTATCGCGTTATCAACTGTTTTAGGAATTTGATTTGCGCGCCCCCAGTCGTAGCCAATATAGCCACAAAAGATCAGCACGACTATCCAATCTAATATGCCATGGTGGATCCCAAAGACATAAATTTCAATTAATTCGATGACGATAACCAACAGCAGCGCAATGGTTAACGCTCCGGCAATTTTACTGAAAAAAGCAGGGAACAATGTGCCTAAACACATCATTGCAATAGTCACTAACCCAGTAATACGAATGGCTTCAGACACGAGTGCAGCGTCATATTGACTCACAACCAAGTTAATAATGAAACCAAATGGCACGACCACGAAGTTGTAGCCAATAAAGCTCACCACAGGTTTATCTGACGATGAAAATAGGTAAATACCTAAAAAACATGATGCAAAGTAACCAATAAAAAATACCCAAGAATTAACAGATTCAATGGCTTCTGGGGAAATATTAGTCACCATCCACCAGTTAATGCCAAAGCCCCAGCATAGGGTTAACCCAATCAATAAATTGTATAATGGCCCACTGATAATCTTGTCTGTGGTATATGTTCGATCAAATACATTTGTTTCCACTTAGTTTTCCTTGTCACTCAATCATTCTTCAACTTACGTTCAAATAAAAATGACGAAAGCGCAGCTTTCGTCATTGAGCCTTTCTGGTCATACTGACCCAGTGACGTTTATTTAATTAAACGTAAGATATAAGGCACTTTAAAGTCTTCTGCTTTTGATGCCGCAATCGCACCTAAAATGCAAAACACTAAGTTAAATATCCCAACAGCAAACATGGTCAACATGCCAATAACGATAATAAATAGAAGGCTTGAAATAAAGTAACCAATGATAACGGTGATCGAGAGGTTTAACGATTCTTTTGCTTGCTGGCGAACATATTCATCATCAGTCTTGACGAGATATAAAACCAAACCAGGAATAAAACCAAAAAAGATGGTGCCTATCCAACAAAGTAGTGCCAAATTTTTAGAGTCTTGACTCACTTCTTGAGTTTGTAATGTTGTTTCTTCACTCATTTTTGCAATCCTTATTTGCCTGATTTAGGCACTTTTCTTTTAGAGTTGTTGTGGTTATCGAAGGCATATTAAGCAGAGTTTATGACAGGAATATGCAAAAGCTGGTGTAAGGATAAATCTGAAAGCTCCTTTTCACGTACTCGATAGCAATCCTTCACGTCTCGAATGACAATATGTTTCTTAACTTAGATTACCCAGCTCACCACGTTAGTGCAATAGTACTCTTTGATTAAAATCACACTTTACAATTATCATTAAACATTTAAAAACATCATCTTATAACGCTTACCTGACTCTCCTTCCTTGCGTCATTGTTTAAAACTACAGCGTCATCAGCCTCAATAAAAAGTCGTAACAAGGCTCTGTGGCATTAAATGGTAACTCTTTAATTACGACTTTTATTAAGCTAGTTATCACCCAAGAGCGGCTGTTTGGTGACGTGCTGCCATATTGATTATCAACTTTTTATCATCTAAGTAGGCTTATGCAACAAACTCAACGAAGAAAAAATATTCGCGTATTCAAGCTGATTTTTAGTGTCATATTGATGTTCAGTATCAGTGTGGGTTTTTACATATTTAATCAGTACCAAAAAATTGAAAATGACGAAATGAAGCGTATCAATGACAAGCACAGTCAGCGATTAACATTTTCAACAGACAAGCTCGCAGCTGTTATTGAGGGCGTTGATGACATCATCAAAAAGCTCACTACGAGCCCACAGATCATGAAATTTACTGAGCAGCCTAGTCAGAGCAGCCGCGATACGCTTGAGAATATGTTTTATTTTGTGGCAAAAAATGAAGCCATATATTCGCAGATTCGTTATATCAACAATGATGGTATTGAACTAATTAGGGTTAATAACCTAGGTGTTCAACCCTTGCGAGTGCCTACAGCGCAATTACAAAACAAGTCTCAACGCCCGTATTTTGTGTATGCAAAGCAGCTAAAACAAGGTGAAGTTGGTACTTGGCCTGTCGACTTAGAAATTGAAAATGGTGAGTTATCACAACCTATTCAAGCAAGCATGCGTATCATCTCGCCTGTTTATCACCAACAAAAACGTCAAGGGTTTATGGTGATAAACCTGAGCATTTCTAACATGCTAAGCGCCATTGATGGGCTTCATCAAGATAATGTCGTGACAAAAATATTTGAACATCAAGGCCACTTACTTGCAAGCGATCAACCTAATGAAACATTAGATAATTTACTTCATAACAAAGCTGGCTCTAGCTTGGCTGAGCTTATGCCTAATTTATGGAAGCAAATTCAATCGTCTGAAAATGGCCGCCTAACTCAAGATGATGCAGTCTACTCTTATGCAAGGCTATCCCTTGGAGAGGCCTACAGCCCACTTGGCCAGTATATTGTTATATCGAGCCCGACAGATTCACCTTATGTGCAACAACAAAAACAACACCTGCTGGTGAATGGCTTACTCATTTTGCTACTGATTGCGGGTATTTGTGGCTACATTTTCAAATTATACAACCAGCATGAAAATGAATTGGCTAACAGCCAATTGATTGAAGCCGCTTTTAATGGTGTTGCGGGCGTGATTATTACTAATCCACAGTTTGCATTAATAAAAGTGAATCAAGAGTTTGTGCGGGTTTCGGGTTATACCCAAAAACAACTACTCAATAAATCACTGTATCAATTAAACCTGTCGCTCAATGAGCATCAAGTTGCCGCCATAAAAATACAATTAGAAAAGGATGACTTATGGAAAGGTGAGATTGTCGGTCATAACAAATCAGGCCTGCAATATACGCTGATAACCCGAATACAAACGTTAAAAAACAACATAGGGCAAGTCAAAAAGTACGTGATTACCTTTATCGATATTACGCAACGAAAACTGCTTGAAGAAGAGTTACGAAACCAAAGTGAGTCGGATCCTTTAACCGGAGTCTGGAATCGTCGTAAGTTTGACAAGGAGCTAGATAATCTCACGGTTTATACTAAACGTTACCCTGATTACCAAGCATGTTTAGGGATCATCGATATAGACCATTTTAAAGTCATCAATGATAAGCATGGACACGATGCAGGTGATGTTGCATTGCAAAAGTTAGCCCATTTTTTAAATCAGCAATGCCGTGAGACAGACATTGTCGCTCGCATTGGTGGAGAAGAGTTTGCAGTGTTAATGCCACACACCTCAGCTGCTCAAGCTGAGGCTGTGCTTAATCGACTTTGCCGTATTATTGATGCCAATTCGCAGTTCCCTTTCACCATTAGTGGTGGAGTCACTAAAGTAAAAGACGATGCAACCTTAGCCTATAAACATGCTGATATCGCCATGTATAGAGCAAAAAAAGCGGGGCGAAATCAGGTTATACAATATGATGCGACAACGACGAGCAACACTCAGATACGAATGACATCAAGCTCGAAACTGAGTGTCGTATAAAGCTAAAACGCTTGATTTAGGCCAGCGATACTGGCCTAAAATCACTATTTTAATGGGGTATCAAAACCGTATTTAGCCAAAATTTCTTGGCCATCCGATGATAAAATAAAGTGCGCTAAACCAGCGGCATCTGGGTTAGCCCCATTCACAAGCGTTAGCCCATATTGTGCGCCAACAGATAATGCTTCTGGCACGCTAATAATTTGTAACGCTGGCACTTCTTTTTGTGCCAATACCGCATTGGTACAGTAGGTTAAGAAGATATCTGCCTGATTATTTTCCATTACCCAACCGTAAGGGTTACGCCCTTCAGGCGCTTTAGCTGAGTGTTCACCACCTGTTAGCTGTAACGCTTTTTGTTGTAATGTTTGCTCTGCACCAGTTTGTAACTGTTCAGCTTTGGCAAATAACTTCCAAGCATAATCACCCGCAGGATCCGCTTTGGGTGTCGATGTGCCCACTCTAATATCCTTGCTTAGCATTTTATCCAATAACTGCTCACTGGTAAGTGAGACATTTTGCTGGGCAATGGCACAGAGCTTATTGCCAGCAAATCGCACTACAGGCCCTGCTTTATCAGCTTTATTAAGAGTCGTTGGGTGTTTCATGTTTGCAGAGGCATACAAATCGACATGCTCGCCTTGTTCAATTCGCTTACGTAATAATCCAGATGGGGCAAACTGCGACGCCACTGCTACATCATATTGTTCTTGATATTGAGCAACGACTTCCGTCATTGCCGTCTTTAAACTTCCTGCAGCTCTAAACTCTACTGTCTCAGCGGCAACCGTACTCGCTGAGAAGCTGCTCATTACAGCTAAGGTGACTAACCATTTTTTCATGTTGATTCGCTCACAAGTTAATATTTTAAGGTCAATGATTTGGCATTAATCACTATTGATTCATGCCGTTACAATATTCTCAGTCGCTTACACTATGCTTTTCGGCACAAAATAAACTCGGCATTCATCGCAAAATCAAACATTCACATCAATAATTTACATAGAGGAAAACAGCGGTAAATAACATAACGTTAGTGACTATCGCTCGCTATTTGGCATGACATTATTAGCCCAATGACACAGCACTTCTCGCTAAACTTTTTGTTATCTGCGCCGATATCTCTTTTATCAGTGCCAATAAACAATGTGTTTATGTCACCTCATTTAGCTCTACCAATTAATTAGGTTTGATTGGTGATGTAACGTGAAATTAATCAACAGATAAATCGCTAAAAAAAGATAAAAAACAATCAGTGACTGTCAGACTGAGATCTGTCTCGATTTATTCACTGGTAATACTCGGTAACATGCCAGCTTATTACATGTAACACTTTGTATTGATGAATTAAATTATCAATATAATTTACAGAATATATTATAGGCACTGACCGCATTTGCAACTTAATGTCAGGGCTAGATTGTTGCTTTGACTAAAGGAATGCTCGACATGAAACAAATTAGCTTTCGTAAAGTAGATGCTGTACTCATTAAGCTCAGTTTAAACGGTAAGTTTTGGGTTATATGCGCTCTTGTCACCGCGATTACCGCCGCTATAGCTATGACTCAATACGTCAATTACACCAATCAAATTGAATACAGTTCAGAGCAATTCGCTCAATCCAGAGTCAATGCTTTTGCACAAAGCGCTCAAGCTCAAGGGCTTGATGATCAAGCATTAGTTGATTTCGCTCATCTCATTGATGCAAAAGTTGGCCAATTAACTCAGGCTACACGCTATCAAGACAACATTACCGTAAGCGCCCCCGTCAATAACTCAGCGTTAATTCTAACAGTGAATGTCGCTAAATTAGAGGCAGAACCCTTATCCAGCGCAAGCAGCATGCTGATTTGGGCACTTGCCGGTTTATTGCCTCTGTACCTACTGTGTTATTGGATTTCGACTTCGTTAGGTGGCGGACTATGGGACATGTATGTTGCCATCAAACGTCTTGCTGAAGGTGACTTAACCTGCCGCCTTAATTTTTTTGGTACGGATGATTTCAGTCTTATTGCCCGAGAAATTGATCGCAGTGCCGATAACATGAGCGAAATGGTGACCGCCATTGCAGCCAATGCGAAAACCTTGTCTAATGCTGCACAAGAATTTAATCAGCAAGCGCAGCAAAGTGAGCAACTTACTGAGTATCAACATAACTTTTTAGATACGGTATCGGTGGCGATGTCGCAAATGACCACGGCGATTGAAGCTGTCTCGCACCATGCAAGCAGTACCAGTGAACAAACTCAAACAAGCTCATCGCAAGCCAACAATAGCCAAGTGCAAATCAGTGAAGCCGTCAATCGTATTGGCACTTTAACAGGTCGCATCTCGCAGGCATCTATCTCTGTTGATGAGCTATCAAAAGCTGCTGCCAATATTGGTGAAGTGGTCACCACGATTAATAGTATTTCAGAGCAAACTAACTTATTGGCGCTTAATGCTGCCATTGAAGCGGCACGAGCGGGTGAACAAGGTCGTGGGTTTGCTGTCGTTGCCGATGAAGTACGTACTTTGGCTAGTCGCACTCAGCAAGCGACAGTAGAAATACAAACCATGATAGAAGGATTACAGAAAGACACGGGCACCTTATCGCATATTACTGAAGACATTGTTAAACAAGCTGAGCAAGGGCAACAAGCCATTGCCTCGGTAGGTGAAGATGTTGATGGCATGGTCACTTCAATTAACCATGTGTTTGATATGAGCTCGCAAATCGCTTCATCTTCTGAGCAACAAAGCGCAGCTTCTCGTGATATTGCTCAGCAACTGCATGACATTCGTAGCCAAGCAGAAACGATACATGAAACATCACATCGCTCAGTGACCATTGCAAACCAACTCACTCAAGCATCTGTTGGATTAGATGATATTTTAAAACAGTATCGTTTGGCTAAATCATAAGCCGACTTAGGTACTCGCTAACTCATTGAGGCGAATCACATCTTCGCCTCATTGTATTTTTCGTTAATAGGCTTTGATCGTTAAGGTACGTTACTAATCCAAACCGTTTGGTAAGGCTCTAATAATTGCGTAGCAGTAATATCGTGGATCACTTCGCCGTCAATCAAATCAAACCAGGTTTCGGTACCAATTAAGTTCAGCTCGGCCAAGGGTAAATCTATCGGTTGGTCTGAAATATTACTGATACAAAAAATGCTCTGTCTACGATCGCGGCTCTGACGCCAAAAGCCAAATAACTGCAACCCTAAGTGCAAGGTAAATTGAGTCGCATTGGGATTAAATGCAGCTTGATTGGTTCGAATAGTTATCAGCTTAGTCAGTGCAGCAAGCACTTTAGCATGGGTACTATTGTCATCGGCAAGCAAGCCATTCAGTTGCTCTGCATCCCAGCGATGACGATTAATAGAGCGATTATGAGAGGTATTAGCCAGTTTCTCATAATCATTTTCGGTGCCCAGTAAGCTATGAATATATATCCCAGGGATCCCTTCCAGCCCCAACATAATGGCATGGGCACAGGTAAAGCGCGCTAAACCAAATTGGTCTTTGCCTTTCGTTGTACCTTGCAAGGCATCGATGAGTGCGATGTTCATTTCATAGGGCTTTTTATGGCCATCTTCGCTCGTTCGGCTGGAAATCTTACCGCCAAACAACACCATGGTTTCTACTAGACTGTCAATTTCATCCTGCTCTAATATCCCTTCAACAGGCCTTAAACCCACACCATCATGTGAAGCAATAAAGTTAAAATAAGTGGTGCCATCCTGTGCTGGAGGCATGCTCATTTGCCAACGTTTTAAATACAAACAGCTTCCTGTAATCAAAGTATTAATCAGTAAAGGCGGCAATGAGAAATTATAAATACAGTGCGCTTCGTTGGCGTTGCCAAAATAAGTCAGGTTTTGAGTATTGGGAATATTGGTTTCGGTGATCACGACTGCATCTTGTTGAGCATGCTCTATTAAAGTGCGTAATAAACGGATCACTTCATGGGTTTGCGGTAAGTTAATTGATTTCGTGCCGGCAATTTTCCACAAGAATGCCACGGCATCAAGGCGGAAAATATTCACGCCGGCATCAAGGTATTGCCTAATGATACGTGTAAATTCGATAAGCACTTGTGGATTTCTAAAGTCAAAATCCACTTGATCATGACTGAAGGTACACCAGACATGCTGCCAGCCTTTACTTGTATGAGTTGGCCTTAATAACGCAGAGGTTCTTGGGCGAACCACTTGAGATAAATCATCGTCAACATTGGCGGTAAAAAAGTAATCATGCCCAATACCTTCACCCTTGATAAAGTTCTGAAACCAAGCACTTCGACTAGAACAATGATTGATGACTAAATCAGACATGAGTCTGCGCTTTGACGCTATGGCGGTAATATCAGACCAATCACCCAAGCCATCATTGACGCTTGAGTAATCGATAACAGCAAAGCCATCATCCGAACTAAATGGAAAAAATGGCAGAATATGCACCGCATTAATGCATTCAAGATGCGTATCCATAAAGTCGGATAACGTGGCTAACGGTTTTTGATCTGCTGCAATAATGCTGTCGCCGTAGGTTATCACTACCACATCTTTTTCAGACCAATGATTACTGTATGGTCGAGGAGTAAAGCCACCTTGAGTAATGCGCATAATATCGACCAACACATCAGCAAGTTCATCATAACTTTGTGTTAGCTCAACATCTTTATAAATGCATCCAAGCTGTTGAATCAGTTTATGCTTTAAACTTTCTATTTCTGTCATAAGCCTATCTTCTAACGTTTTTCAGATTAGACTGGCAGCCCACCAGCCTTATCGACCTTATTCATTACATAAACTCAGCGTTATCTGCTTCTACTGCCGATTTAAGTTGCTCAAGTACGTCAGGCATAGCACTGATCACTCGGCTCCATGTTGGCATGAATGGCGTTTCCATTGGGTTATCTAAAAAGCGCTGACCTGCTGTCACAATGTTTTGAGTAAACATTTCAACGGCTTTTTCTTCGGTATGAATATCGGTTGATAACCCGTTCATCAATGCGTCATTATGGTAGGTTTCCACGTAATCTAAGGCAATACGATAATAGGTTGCTTTTAATGTTCTAAAGGCTTCTGTATTGAAGGTTTCACCTTGGGTAGCCAGTTTGCGATAAAACGCCTTAGTAATATCTATCGACATTTTTGATAACCCCGCTTCGGCATTATCGAGCGACAAATCTTGATGCTTATGATCATAATTATCGGCAATATCGACTTGGCAAATACGGTTGTGGGCATAGTTACGGTGCATTTCACTGAGCACGCCAATTTCTAAGCCCCAATCACTCGGGATACGTAAATCATTTAGCACATCACGTCGAAAGGAGAATTCACCTGCCAGTGGGTACCGAAAACTGTCCATGTATTCAAGGTAATCGTTATGACCAACGACTCTTTGCAGCGCTTTGATCAATGGCGTGACCAGCAGACGTGACACACGACCATTAATTTTGCCGTCTGACATGCGGGCATAATAGCCTTTACTGAACTCATAATTAAACTGCGGGTTAGCAACAGGATAAAGTAAGCGTGCTAACAATGACTTTTCATAGGTGACGATGTCACAGTCATGCAGGGCGACTGACTCAGTTTTGCCTGATGCTAAAATATAGCCCATGCAATACCAAACATTTCGTCCTTTCCCCAACTCTTTGGGCGCTAAACCCAATGCACTGAGTTTTGCATCTAGTGCTTGTAATCTTGGCCCATCGTTCCATAACACTCGGTGATGTTGCGGTAATTGATTGAAGAATTTTAGCGCTTGCTGATACTGCGCTTTATCAGCTCGGTCTAAACCTATTACCACTTCCGATAAATACGGCACATCTTTCAATTTATTAATGATATTGGGTAACGCTTCACCTTCTAGCTCTGAATATAGCGAAGGTAAAATTAGCCCTAGTGGTCGAGTTTTGGCAAATTTCATGAGGTCCTTTTCCATTTCCTCATGGGTACGCTGGGTTAAATTATGTAATGTGGTCACAATACCATTCTGATAAAAGTCAGCCATGTTATGCCTCCTCAGCTGTAAATAAACTTGGGGTGGGAGAATCAAGTAATAACGCTTGCAAGCATTCAGCCCAGCCCTTGGGACCGTAGTGGCGGCTTTGCATGGTTTTATTGCTGGTTTGAATTGTTGGAAAAGTATGGGTTGGCGACTTAATTTGAATCGCAATATCGGCGGCTTCAAGCATGGCACTATCATTTCCGCTATCGCCCAATGCTATTGTGTTAACCCCTACCTGATATGCGTTAGCATAAACCTGTGCCAGCCAGTTCATTGCACACCCTTTGTCGGTATGGCCGCCCACATGCAAAAATCGACCACCTTGCAACATATTGGCACCAAGCTTCTGCATATGGTCAATAAAGCGTTGCTTGCGCTCTTCATCAGCCGTCCACAATAGCGGCTCTGAGTAATGCCTTACTAAGGCAAGTTCTGCTTTCTCTGCGGATAAGTCGGTGAGTTCACATAGCTCATCAGCACTGAGTGATGAAAAGCCAATGAAGTCTTCTGCAAATTCACTTGCTTGATTATCTAATAGACTGAGCCAATGTTGCCTTGTTTCACAAAAGGCTTTAACCCAGTAATACCCCTCGGTCACAGTATCTTCAGGTTGTTGTTCAAAGTAGCCAATTGGGATATATACCACGGCGCCATTTTCAGAAATAAATGGAGAATTAAAACCAATGGTTTGTTGAATTTTTTCCATTTCAGCAAAGGTTTTACTGGTATTGGGAATAATAGGAATTTGTTTTTCAACCAACGCCTCTATCACGCCAATTGCACTCGAAAAACTATAGTCATAGTGGTCGAGTAAAGTGCCATCCATATCGGTAAAAATAAGCGGTTGAGTCGTCATTTTCTTCCCCTGCCATTTCGCTAATCATTGTGTGATTAAATTAAACGTTACAGGGAACATGTCAGCTTGATATAAAATGCACCAAATTGGTTAATTACTGACTTTAGACATTGATTTTAAATATTAATTTATTAATGCACGGAATCATAAATAGGATTAAAAATTCAAGATTCAAACAATGTTGTGCTGACTTTTACATCATCGATGCACTATAAAGGTGCAATTTTACATTGTTCACACTATCGACTACACCTTAATAAACTGTCATTACATTAGGGCTGAAATTTAACCTAGAAATGGCTTATTTGAACTAGCGAAACCCGCTATGTAAGGAGTGAGCATGCGATTTAACCAGGCTTTTGAGGTATTAGATCATTTGATTGATGTTTATGAAGCTATTTCGATGGCGTGTGAACGCTTATTAGATGAAACAGAAACTGAACGATCTCGGATGTTGCTGCATTATTTAATTCAAAAACAACGTGAAAATATCCAGTACATACGCGATATAAAATTGAGAATGCCAGAGTCACTGCTTAACACATGGATAGATGAAGATATCGAGAAAAGCATTATTAGTGCAACAAAAGATATTCATGTTGCCTCTAATGTCAAAACCCATGAGTTGATGGAGCACGTCGACACGCTTCATGAAAACATCATCGTTTGGCTTAATGTCACGACCAACGTAATCCCCAATCAAGATTTGCTGATTCAATTACAGAACATCACTGATTCGCTTAATCAACGCCATCGACAATTAGCTCAAGCTGTTAATCGTATGGATGATATGTAGGTGAGGATCTGATCCTTCAAATGCGAGTTTGGCCTTTGCGACCTTTCACTTATCATTCTGACGTCGAAAGACATTGGCAGGCAACGAGAATGTTTAACTCAACTAAACATTGCATCCACTCCAAGGGTTTCGTTGCTTGCTTTTTTTATCTACTTTTCTGCACTGTTGGATATACTCTCGCCTCGTTAACTGGGCTTTAAGCACATTGGGGAGCAAGGTAGACTTTATTTTTACCAGAAAACTTCGCTTGGTATAATGCATCATCTGCTTGCTTGGTAAGATCGGATAAATTTGATGGCTGACCAGCACTCAATGTCGCGACGCCTAAACTAATCGTAAACTCCACTTCAATCCCATCAAAGTGAAATGATTGAGCCGCAATACCGTTTCTCAACCTATCTGAGATGGTAAAAGCTTCGTCCAGCGTGGTGTTGTCTAATACAATCAAAAACTCCTCTCCACCAATACGCCCGACTAAGTCTTGTTTTTTGAGCCAACTGCTTGCACGTTTGGCAGCCGCCTTAATCGCTAAATCACCAATATGATGCCCATAGCGATCATTAATTGCTTTAAAGTTATCAATATCAAAAATTATCACTGAGGCTGGGCGCTGTTTTTTGATGGCTCTTTCTATAATGCGCTGGCCTTTTCGGAAGGTATAGCCTCTGTTTGATAATCCGGTGAGATAATCGGTTTGAGCACGTTTTTTCAACGTCTTTCGAGAATGCAGTAACACTAAAATCACACTAAACAATACAATGGCCAAGACCAGAAATAAGGTTAGCTTAAGATCGCTAATGCGTTCTTTATCAGCAACTGCGGCCCAGTTGAGTTCATTAATGGCTAAGCGATTGGCTAATAACTCATTCTCAAAACTCGCCAGTTTTATATTATGATCAAGTGACGTTGTCAGTACCTTATTATCGATAATGCTTTGATTATCTTCCCTTTCAACATCAATAACTTCCAAAAACAAGTTAGCAGCTTTATTCGACTCGCCTGCCGCAAGGGCGATAATCGCATCCGCTTTTAAAAACATGGCTTTCATGTTGGCTGGGAAGTTTTTATTTTGCCTAAATATCTGTGCCATTTCCGCAGCGCGAGGTAGGTTACCACTACGAACATACGCAATCGCCAGATACAAATACCCACTTGTGACAAAATACTGCTCTTTAGTGGTGTCTTTTAACGATATGGCTTTTTCGAGATGCAATACCGCTTGATTAAAATCAAAGGTTCTTAGCGCCACTCTGCCAGCATTAAGATGGGAGAAAAATAACAGATCATTTGGCTTTGTGGCCTGACGGGCAAGTTCAAATTGCTGCTGAATATTGTCTTCGGCTTTATCCCAGTCACCTAGCTTAATCGCTTGGCTCACCATGTTGTGCTGCATATTGAACATGTCTTCAATATCGTTAATGGTTTTCCAAGTTTCATACGCTTTTTGAAAGTTTTCGTAGCCGCGTTGGTGTAAGCCTACTCGACGATATAAGCTGCCTGTGGCGTTATATATCATTGCCTTACGATTGACATTCAAACTGTCACTTCTATCCACAATCAGCAATGCTTCATCTAACAAGTCTATGCCCTTATAGACATTGTCAGGTTCAATAAAGCAAAAAGCAGTTTGTGTCATCGCCTTAGCTAATAATTCTGCATTGTCATAGTTACGAGCATATTCGAGTGCTTGGTGTCTATCAGGACAATAGCTTGCGGGGTCATTCGCTTTAAGATACCAAGCAAATGAACGCTCTAAATGGCTGTCGATTAACACCTCACTGATCGGGAGGTATTTTACTAGAGCAATACCTTTATCATAACTACTGATGGCGAGGTCGAGCTGGCGTAGCTTTTCGTGTATTTGTCCATACAGGAAGTACACTTTGGCCTGCTCTTCAGGTGTAAAATCATGATTGTTCAGTTCAAACTGATCCAGCAAGTTAATTGCTTCGGCGGGAGTAACGGCATAAACATCAGTTTCTAACTGATTAAGTGTGGGGTTTGCTAATCCTTCAGTAGTGAACATCAGAAGGCATCCGCATAAGCAGAAGATCCACCCTCTTGATAACAATACATCCATATACCGCCCCAATTTTATCATCCTTTCGTATTATGCTTGCCAGCAGGGTAACATGATAATACGTCTATATTAAAGCATTGATTGTATGGGGATAATGTTACCTTTAGTTACATTAATAACGAAGTGCCTAGTTAACAGTTTTTAAAATAATTTATTCATTTTTTGCATAGCAGATATCAAGGTTTCAGCCTCTGACGGAGACATCTCTAAGGTTAAATCTTGCATTAACTCGACATGTAGCTGATGGTGCTGGCGATGAATTGCCAGGCCCTCCTCGGTTAAGTTCAATAATGTGGCTCGACCATCTTTAGGATCAGCACAACGTACCATCAGCCCAAGCTTCACTAATTTATCGACTTGTACAGTTAACGTACCTGTGGTGATCCCCAGTTTTTGCGCTAATGCATTCATTCTTAACGCGCCAAAGTTTCCCAACACTTCTATAGTGTGAGTCTGAGCTAAACTGTAGCCAGTCTCTTTTACAACCGATTGCTCCCAAGAGGACATCTTGTCATAAAATTCAGTAATGGTTTGATTTAGCAGTTCAGTATTTGGCATCGCTTATCTCATAGGGTGTACTTCAAGTGTCAGGTGATGGATTTTATCAAACTGATTTAATAAGGTCTTATATTCATGCAAAGAATAAGTTGCTTGTTTAGCAACTAATGTTATCGCCGCCGAATAATGATGACCACTGACCTTCCAAACATGCATGTCTTTGACATCAGCATAAGGGGCTAATGCCTGTTCAATTTGCTGTTTATATTCAGCATCAATACTCTCATCTAATAACACAGGACTGGTTTGCTTCATTAATCCTAGCGTCCATTTAGTAATCACAATTGCACCCACCATCCCCATCACAGCATCAAGCCAATGCCACCCATAAAACTTACCGAACACCAACGCCACTATCGCTAAAACAGAGGTTAATGCATCTGCTAACACATGCATGTAAGCCGCCCGTAGATTATGGTCATGGTGTTTTTCACCTGATGCGTGATGATGACCGTGTGCATGCTGTTCATGATGGTGCTCATGGGAATCAGAATGTGGTGTGTGGTCATGGGCATGAGAATGACCGTGCGAATGGCCGTGCGAATGATCATGATGGTGATGATCACCTAACAAAAAGATACTTGCCACATTAACCGCTAAACCAATAAAAGCCACCATAATAGCTTCATTAAAATGAATCTCATGTGGGTTAAATAAACGATTAATTGATTCCACCATCATTAATAGTGCCACCACACCAAGTACAATCGCACTGGTGTACCCGCCTAAAACACTCACCTTACCAGCCCCAAATGAAAACTTATCAGAATTGGCATGTTTCCTAGCATAACGGTAAGCAAACAATGTAATGCAAAAAGCGGCGGCATGGGTGCCCATATGCCAACCGTCAGCTAACAAAGCCATAGAGCCGTATACTGTGCCAGCAATGATCTCAACCACCATCGCCGTCACAGTCAATATCAATACGTAGAGGGTTCTCTTTTCACCGGAACTTTGTTGGGCACAAAAGTCATGTTGATGTTCTGTAGTAAATCGCACGCTGGCACCTATAGTTTGACAATCAAAGTATTATTTAGAATTTAACTTGATTATCAAACTATTTCAACACCATTCTTTTAAACCAATGACATAGATAACATAACGAAGAAAGCTACCGAGTGGATAAAGCCAATAATGGCGCGACTTCGGCCGTTATTTAGCAAACGCTAACTTGAAAAGAACGCTGACAATCTTTACAATGCCGCTGTCTTTGGGGAGTAACTTGCCACTCATTTAAACAATCTTTAAATAAGTTGGTTTGTTCGTCAACATAATTGATGCAAAATCATCATGGCGTTCAAGGCTTTGTCACCACAGAGCTGAGTGAGACCATAGACAACAATCGCAACCCGAGGTGGGGAGCGAGTGTTGTCTTGGTTGTTAATTTTCCCCACCTCTAAAAAGAGAGCCTCTTGAGCGTACTTGCCATATCAATTACCACAGTCGCATTAGCCGAAATTGGTGATAAGACTCAGCTATTATCATTACTGCTTGCCAGTCGGTACCGTAAACCTATCCCTATAATTGCAGCGATATTTTTAGCCACTATTGCAAATCATGCCTTGGCTGCCTATTTAGGTGTCATCATTGCCGATATCATCACTCCAACAATGCTTAAATGGGTTCTTTTTGCCAGTTTTATTGCTATGGCTGGATGGATTTTAGTACCAGATAAGCTCGATGATGATGAGAAAGTGTCAAATAGAGGGCCATTCGTAGCCAGCTTTATCGCTTTTTTTATTGCTGAAATAGGTGATAAAACACAAATAGCGACATCAATATTAGGCGCTCAATATGCCGATGCATTATTGATGGTGGTGCTAGGCACTACCATAGGTATGTTACTTGCCAATGTGCCAGTGGTGATCATTGGTAAACTGTCAGCAGACAAGTTGCCGCTAAAACTGATACGCCAAATCACCGCTGGGTTATTTGTCATACTCGCTGTGTCGGCAATCGTTATTACATAATGTGCTGGGCGGCTAGTAGCCTGAATAAGAGGTAAGTCTTAACATCAGTGATAGTCAATGCCATCACTGACAAAGAGAGGGTGTGATATTAAGTCAATCTTGAACGGCGAATAGGCAATGCATCGAGCACGCTAGAAAGCACGTTACCCTGCCTTCATCGCCGCTTTGACGTAAACATCAAAGCGATTTTTCTTCTGCGCGAGCACCATACTGGGTTTTACTCCATCAAGGTCTTCCGCATAATCAGGGCGTTTAACCACAACTCTTTTTGTCGCCAACGCTTGCGCAGGTGTTAATAGAGCATCAGCATCTAAGTCTGCGCCAACAAGGGTTTGAAACAGACGCATCTCTTTTTTAACCAATGCCGATTTTTCACGATGAGGGTACATAGGGTCAAGGTAAACCACATCAATTTCTTCACCCGATGCCGCCGCGGCATCGGCCAGAGCTTCAATACTTGACCCATGAAATAAGCTCATTCGTTGTTGCATCCATTCACCAATTTCAGCATCTTCATACGCTCGGCGTAAACCATCTTCAAGTAACGCAGCCACTACGGGGTGACGCTCTACCATAATCACTTTACAGCCCAAACTGGCTAATACAAATGCATCACGACCTAAGCCCGCCGTACCATCGACCACTGTGGGACTAATCCCTTGCTTTAAGCCCACAGCTTTAGCAATCGTTTGCCCACGGCCACCACCAAATTTACGACGATGTGCGACGGCACCAGAAACAAAATCAACACTAATACCATCTAGCTTTGGCTCATCACGTTTATGCAAACTTAAGGTGTTGTGTTCAAAGCGCAGTTCAAATAACGCGGCTTTATCCCATTCCAATCCCCAACGTTCACTAATATCGACCAGTGACGGATATTGCTGATTAAAAAACATTGGTATGTGCAAAAGTATTTCCAGTATTTATGAGACTCAAGACTATTATGCCAAAAGCCTGCAACAGTGAATACCTATACCTGCTATGACTTAGCCCCTATAATGTGTCCATCTTGCAGTTTTACTGCTTACTCATATTCGGACCTTCTCATGTTAAGTTACCGTCACGGTTACCATGCTGGCAATTATGCTGATGTACTAAAGCACACTATGTTGCTGCAAGTACTTAAACTTATGCACAAAAAACATAAGCCTATGGCTTACATTGATAGCCATGCGGGTGCTGGCGGCTATGCTCTTACCGATGAGTTTTCAAAAAAAACGGGCGAGTATTTAGACGGTGTCGACAAACTGTGGGGCAAAGACGACTTACCTGAGCCTTTGCAGCAATGTGTTGATGATGTAAAACATTTTAATCAAGGTGAAGAAGAACTGGCTTTTTACCCAGGCTCACCAGCATTTGTTGACATGAATATGCGCGAAAAAGACCGCATGGTATTACATGAGCTACACGGTACTGACTTCGCTTCCCTTGATGAACAATTTGCCAATGACCGCCATATACGAGTTGTAAAAGGTGATGGTCTTAAAGGCTTAATAGCGGCTGTACCGCCACTTGAACGTCGTGGTGTTGCGCTAATTGATCCAAGTTATGAAATCAAAACAGACTATCAAGATGTCGCCAATGCAATCATTAAGGCTCACAAACGTTTTGCCACTGGGGTTTACATGCTTTGGTATCCTGTTGTGGATAGAGCGCAAACAGAGGCCATGTTGAAAATATTGGCAGATAGTGGCATTAAAAATCAATTGCGAATTGAGCAATCCATTACCCCTGACAGCGATGCTTTTGGTATGACTGCTGCAGGATTATGGATTATTAATCCGCCTTGGCAGTTAGATATTGCAGCAAAAGAAACCTTGGATTACTTAGAGCGATGCTTAGGGCAAAGCGGCGGTAAGACTGTGGTTAAGCTAGAAGTACCAGAATAGAGCACTAAAACAATCATTTAGGTCAGTTCATTTAGTGAATTGATGTGCATTCATATAAAAGCCCATGTCGCTCTTTGTGATAAAAGAGAGTACATGGGCTTTAATACTTCGAGCCAGTTTAAGCTAAGCAGCTATATAAAAAGCGGCTATATAAAGAGCGACTTACAAAAGCTAAATACCTGCACTAAATACAACTGGATTCATCATTATTCAATGCGCGGCCCAGTGCACCAAACATGGCACTAAAAAGGCCGACTGCCGCATCTTGTTTATTGTTATCACTAGAAGACACACGGTGAGAGCGCGATTCCCTCTCCTCTCTGTCTTTAGCATTCCCGTATGCTCCAGTGACAAAGTCACACCCAGCATTTGACGCAGAACGAGACGAACATCCTGTCATCATCATTGGCATTAGTAGACATATAAACAGCATCCTTTTCCGCATCTATCTCTCCATTTACATTAACAAGCTCATGTCACACTAATCAAAATAGGCACCTGCAGCCCCCGGAAACACGACTGGACTGCTATTACCATTTTTACCCACAGCTGCAACACCGTATAGGTAGTTATCTATGACCATGTTTTTTAACAAAAATTCATTCACGTCTCCCACATAGCGACTATGAGTCCATTCAGGCTCTGTGGTAAGGCGCCAATAAACACGGTATCCCGCAATGGTATCATCATCCGCACTTGCCCAGCTTAGGGTCGTATTCGCCGAGACTTGCCCCTTAATACTCACCTTTGTTGGCGGCGCTGGCGCCCATGCCATAGAGGCTAGACTAATGGCATTCAACCCGGTCAGTTTGGCATTAAAATCAAAGTCGACACCTTCAATCACATCACCGTATTCAGTGCCATTTTCGGTGCGTAAATCTTGATGTTGGCGATCATAATGTTCGTTAGTTTCCATTACACGTACAGCGGGTAAGCCTGCTTTATTAAACGGTAAATGGTGCCCACCGCGACCAAAGCGGTCAAGACGGTATACCAACATAACATCTAAATTTGTCATGTATTGATCAACCAAGGCTTTAATATTTCGAGCTAAATTGCGCGACGCGGAATCATTCTCTCCGCCGCTAAAATAACGCTCTTTGGCTTCTTCTTTCGTTTCAGCAATTCTGACGCCTTCCGAAAAAACCCTTACCGTTGAATTGTTTATCACCCCGTTAATACCAGCAATATTACCAATCATGTCGTTATTCAAAACAGCCTGAATTTGCCAGTCATGCTTATTGGCATAATTGATTAACACATCACCGCCATATAGACCTTGCTCTTCACCAGACAGTGCTGCATAAACAATGGTGCCGTTAAACTGATACTTTGATAACACTCGAGCCGCTTCTAGTGCACCAGCAACGCCTGAAGCATTATCATTTGCCCCTGGAGAATCTGAGGTAGCGTTCATCGGATCGGTTACCCTCGAATCAATATCGCCACTCATCATGACGACTCGATTAGGGTCAGTTTTACCACGTTGAATGGCAAATACATTGACCACTTCGGTCGGTTCGGGAATCCGTTTTCCAGATACGGTTTCCCCTACCATAACGACTTCAAGACAACCGCCACAGTCTGCAGAAATTCGCTCAAACTCAGATTTAATCCAACGCCTTGCAGCACCAATCCCACGAGTATCAGATTCGGTTTCAGATAAAGTATGTCGAGTACCGAAGCTGACTAGCTTAGCGACATCGTTATGCAATCTGCTTGCCTGCGGCGCCTCAGCAATATCATATAAACGTAAGTCTTCTTGCGAAGGCGCTGGCGTAGCGCTCGCGCCTAAACTGAATAATGATATGAGCCCAGACAATGCAGCGGCCATAGGGGTTAATTGTAATGTTTTTTTCATAGTTTCCTCTAACTTTGCAGTGCAGTGCGGTAACGTTTTAAGAGTATTTTGACTCGCTCTACATAGGCTTGGGTTTCAGGATAAGGCGGTATTCCTTGGTATTTCGTCACTGTTGTCGGTCCAGCATTATAGGCAGCACAGGCTAAATCAATATCGTTATCGAAGCGTTTAAGTAAATACGCTAAATACTGACTGCCTCCCCAAATATTTTGTTTAATATCATAGGCATCACTGACACCTAACTCTTTTGCCGTTGCTGGCATCAATTGCATTAACCCTATCGCCCCCACTTTTGAGCGCGCTTTGGCATTAAATGCAGATTCCGCATGGATCACTGCCCGTATCAAAGCAGGATCCAAGTCAAACTGCTCGGCAGCATCGCTGACAAAGTCGCTGTGTTTAGAAGCGAATAAGGGAATACGATGCCAATCAACTTGTGAGTTCACTTGGCAAGCAAAACAGTCGTAAAGTAAGACTTCAAAGTCCGCTGAGTCAGGCACAATATTTGAGAACGTCGTAATCCCACCCTGCTCATATTGGTAGATTTTACGTTTGGGTTTATTACCGATATTGAGGCTTTGATCGGAAAAAGAAGCGGTTTTTGATGGCTTAACCCACTTAGGCTTGCTCACGGATTTACTGGGCGAAGATGGAGCAACGACCACCGCAGGTTGGGCGATAACTTTAGGTTGCAGCACTAGCATAGGTTTAGGTGATTCATCAGGCAGTGCCACAACAGCCGGATGGAGCACTTGCTGCTTTTTAGGTTTTAAGTGTAAGCGGCTTTCAACATCTTGATTATCATCTTCTGCTGGCAGCACCACAATGGGCGCTAACAAAACTTGTCGTGACTTAGGTTTATCTTGATTGCTTAATGCAACTTGAGGCACTGACACCCGAGTCGGCTTATGTTGAGCTAGGGATGGTTGTAATTGTTTTTGTGCTTTGGTTTTGGTTTTGGTTTTGGTTTTGACGATAGCTTGATCTTGGATATCAGCAACAATATCTGTGTTATCCACAACTGAAGGCGAAAGCGTTTTTTGCGGTTTTAATGTAATGACTTCATCATTGGCATCGTTAGCTTGCATTGACACTTTGGCTTTTATCACAGCCTTAGGTTCTGGAAGATATGCACTGTTAGGATCAGCCAGTGCACTACCACACAACGCAGCAATGGCATATGTCACAACAGCCTTGTAAATTACACACACAATTTTATTCATTTTCTTATAATTATCTAATAAATCACATTATTTTAGTTTGTTTAAGCAGTAAATTTCTTGCCACTTTTTAATATCGAATCGCCCCACTAAAGCGTAAGGCTTACTGCTATCACTTCCCCATAATAGCCATATTTCAGTACAAAGTTCATCTTAGTAATACAATGAAGGTGTTTTTTTATTAGTCATTTTTTCACAACCTTGGCTAAAACCTGACAAAAATAAGGGTTAAAACCTTACAAAATGAATGCTTTACAAATAGCTACGACGAAATACTGATTAAGCAACAAAATCATGAACAAAAAATATCGTTTGTTTTTTTTATTATTTAAAAACATAAAGCTAACCCAAAACAGCAGTGGGTGTTTTTTATACCCTCTTACAAAAAAATCATGGTTTAAATACCAATTTCAATTAAAATGAGTTGTCATTACGTTGCGTTGATTGAATAACTGTTGTTAAGTATTATTTATCAACTGTTTCATCGTTAATTTAAGCTTAATTTAAAATTTATCAGCTAGTCTGTAAGTTGGCAAAATCTCAAACTCATAATAAATAAGCCAAGCTAAAGGGAAGATCATGTCCGTTACTCCATCAAATACCACACCGCCTAACAACGGGGCGCCACCAAGCAACACGCCACAAGATCTCGCTTCAAGTGGGGCTTTCGTAAAATTTCTTAATATTGTTGAACGTTTAGGTAATTTATTACCGCATCCAATCACCTTATTTGCCATGTTCTGTTTAGCGGTGATCGCACTCAGTGGCATAGCAGGTTACTTCGAACTCACCGTTGCAGACCCTAGGCCAATAGGCAGTTCAGGCCGAAGTGAAGACGGACTCATTCACGTTGTCAGCCTAATGAATGCTGAAGGTTTGAGAATGATCGTCTCAAACTTGGTAACCAACTTCACCGGATTTACCCCATTAGGCACAGTGTTAGTCGCACTACTGGGTGTGGGGATTGCCGAACGTTCAGGTCTACTTTCTGCAGCAATGCGTTTATTGGTCATGGGGGCATCAAAACGCCTTGTCACCTTAACCATTGTGTTTGCCGGTATCGTATCTAACACGGCCTCAGAGTTGGGATATGTGGTACTAATTCCAATGGCAGCCATGATATTTCATTCGCTTGGGCGTCACCCTTTAGCTGGTTTAGCAGCAGCCTTTGCTGGGGTATCAGGCGGTTACAGTGCTAACTTATTATTAGGCACGGTTGATCCTTTGCTATCAGGGATTACTGAAGCAGCAGCGCAAATGATTGACCCAGACTATATCGTCGGCCCTGAAGTGAACTGGTACTTCATGTTTGTCTCGACCTTCTTAATCACTGGGCTAGGCGCCATCGTGACTGAAAAAATCGTTGAGCCTAAGTTAGGCAAATACGATGTCTCTGAGGCTGCAGATGATCTATCTGAACAGCAGATGGATAAAGTCACTCAAACTGAAAAATATGCGTTAAAAATGGCGGGACTTTCTGTATTGGTTTTCTCAGCATTATTAGCGCTCACTATCTTGCCTGACTGGGGAGCTTTACGTAACCCTGAAACTGGCTTAGTTGCTGGTTCGCCTTTCTTAAAAGGGATTGTCGCTTTCATCTTTATTGGTTTTGCAATACCGGGCCTAGTGTACGGTAAAGTCGTCGGCACAATGAAGAAAGATACTGACGTGATTAATGCAATGTCACATAGTATGAGCACCATGGGCATGTATATTGTTCTTGTGTTCTTCGCCTCGCAGTTTGTTGCTTTCTTTAAGTGGACGAACTTAGGCGCTGTGCTTGCCGTGACAGGCGCGGATGCATTAAGCAGTATCGGCTTAACAGGGCCTTTAGTGTTTGTGTTGTTTATTATGCTGTGTGGCGTGATTAACTTAATGCTAGGTAGTGCTTCTGCTCAATGGGCTGTGACAGCGCCGATTTTTGTTCCTATGCTGATGTTGGTAGGTTACGCACCAGAAACCATTCAAGCGGCTTACCGAATCGGTGACTCAGTCACTAACTTGATTACCCCAATGATGAGTTATTTCGGGCTTATCCTTGCGGTAGCGAGTCGCTATAAGAAGGATTTAGGTATCGGCACACTCATCGCAACCATGTTGCCATACTCGATCGTGTTCTTTATCGGTTGGACCTTGTTCTTCTTCCTTTGGGTATTCGTACTTGGCTTCCCGGTAGGCCCTGGTGCAGCAACTTACTACACGCCGTAATGACATAGGTTAAGCTGACAAATAAAAACCAGTAACATATTTCATGTTACTGGTTTTTTTTATGTTCGCTCATCGCTTTATAAGCTATTTAGGTTGTAAAAGCTCAACCAATTCTTGTTCATATTGCTCGAGTTTATCCAAGTTAAACCCTGTATGCTGCTGCACTAACTCACCTTGGCGATTGAAGATAAAACTGCTTGGCATACCTTTAAGTGCAAATAACCTTGCGACCTCACTATCTGGATCGTAACGAACGGCAAACTCAGCAGGAAAGTCTTGTAAAAACTGCTGCGCTAACGACAATTCAACATCTAAATTAATTGCCACTACAGCTAACCCTTGCTGTTGATATTTAGCATGCATTTGATTCATCCACGGAAACGACTTACGGCAAGGTCCGCACCATGAAGACCAAAAATCCACATAAACAACTTTACCTTCAAACTCATTCAAACTGACTTGCTCACCCAGTTCGTTTTGTACCATGTGTGTTAACGACGGCGCGGCGTTAACTTGATTCGATACTGTTATTGCAGCTATCAGCATAAAACCAAAGACCATTAACTTAACAGGCTGTGTGTTTGTCATATCTTTACTGTCCCTATATGCCGATGTCTATTCAGTTAACCCTCATAAAAATGACGACTTGCATCAATTGCCCGTATTGGCCACTTCTATCAGTTAACGACTCGCTGTTAATAACTACGTTTATAGCTCATGCTAAAGATCAATGCGGCTCAATGTATCGCTATATTTTATGTTCGGACATAAAAAAGCCTGCTTGATGCAGGCTTTTAGTATGAACCAGTTAAGAGGGTTTATTAACTCTTATCTGATGTTTCAGTTTGTGCTTCCGCTTCTGGCGGCTTGTAACCTTTGCGCTCTTTCTTACTGAATATTTTCTCTACCACAACGAAGAATAGTGGAATTAAGAAGATACCAATAAAGGTTGAGCTCATCATGCCACCAAGTACACCTGTACCCAGTGCATTCTTACTACCTGAACCTACGCCGGTACTGATAGCAAGTGGCACAACACCTAAACCAAACGCTAACGAAGTCATTAGGATTGGACGTAAACGTACACGCACCGCATGCAGTGTTGCTTCAATCAAGCCAGCACCTTTTTCGTAGAATTCTTTAGCGAATTCTACAATTAAGATCGCATTCTTGGTCGCAAGCCCCACCGTCGTCAATAGACCCACTTGGAAGAATACGTCATTAGGTAAACCACGGCCATTCATCGCAAGCAGTGCACCAATCACACCTAACGGTACGACTAGAATAACTGCAAATGGTACAGACCAACTTTCATATAGCGCTGCAAGTACTAAGAATACAACTAAGATAGATAAGGCATAGAGCGCTGGCGCTTGGTTACCTGATAATCTTTCTTCGTATGATAAACCGTTCCATTCGATACCGAATCCTGGTGGTAATTGCTTCACCATTTCTTCGAAATCTAGCATTGCATCACCTGTACTATAGCCAGGCATTGTCGCACCTTGGATATTGATTGCAGGTAAGCCATTAAAGCGTTGTAGCTGTGGTGAACCAAATTCCCATGTACCTGTTGTAAAGGCAGAGAATGGTACCATTTCACCTTCAGCATTTCGTACATACCACGTGTCTAAGTCGCTTGGTTGCATACGGTATTCGGCTTCACCCTGAACATATACTTTCTTCACACGACCACGGTCAATAAAGTCATTCACATACGACCCACCATAAGCGGTAGCCAGTACGCTGTTGACGTTATCAATATCAACACCTAAAGCACGAATTTTAGCTTGGTCAACATGGATCTCGTACATTGGTGCATCTTCTTGTCCATTAGGACGAACACCAACTAGGTTTGGATTCTGTGCGGCCATACCCAGTAACTGGTTACGAGCTTGAATAAGTGCATCATGACCTTTACCACTGCGATCTTGCAGATACATATCGAAACCATTCGACGTACCTAGCTCGATTACCGCAGGTGGCACAAAGGCAAACACTAACGCCTCTTTCATTTGCATGAAGCGACCCATTGCACGGTTAGACAATGATTGAACATCTTGTCCTTCACCACGCTCAGCCCAGTCTTCAAGACCAACGAATGCAATACCCATATTCTGACCAGAGCCAGCGAAACTGAAGCCTGCAACACTGAATACAGATTTGACCGTATCGCCTTCTTCATTCAGGTAAAAATCACTGACTTCATCAAGCACTTTAATGGTGCTTTCTTGGGTTGAGTTAGTTGGCAAAATAGCCTGAGTGAACAAGATACCTTGGTCTTCATCAGGTAAGAACGCCGTCGGCATACGCATGAAAATCCATGCGGTAGCGATAACCAGAACAAGATAAACACCCATCATACGAACAGTACGTTTTAAGATGGCTGCAACACTGGCTTCATAACGCGAAGTTAACTTATCAAAGCTTCGGTTAAACCAACCAAAGAAACCGGTATTAATGTGAGTATGACCTTTAGGGATAGGCTTAAGCATCGTAGCACACAGTGCCGGAGTTAAGATCATCGCAATCAATACTGACAATGCCATCGCTGACACAATCGTTATCGAGAATTGTCGATAAATCACACCCGTTGAACCAGACATAAATGCCATAGGAACGAATACAGCAGATAGGGTTAAACCAATACCAATCAATGCGCCAGTAATCTGATCCATCGATTTACGGGTTGCTTCAAGTGGGCTTAATCCCTCTTCAGCCATGACCCGCTCGACGTTTTCCACCACAACAATGGCGTCATCCACCAGCAAGCCAATTGCTAACACCATCGCAAACATGGTTAAGGTGTTAATAGTAAAGCCAGTTGCTGATAAAATAGCAAATGTACCCAGCAGTACCACAGGTACAGCAATTGTCGGAATCAATGTTGCTCTGAAGTTCTGTAAGAACAGATACATAATCAAGAACACTAAGATAACCGCTTCAATCAGAGTATGGACAACCCCTTCAATTGATTTCTCAACAAATGGTGTTGTGTCATACGGATAATAAGTTTGTAAACCGTCAGGAAAATAGGCTTCTAACTCGGCAATTTTTTCACGAATATTGTTAGCCGTTTCAAGTGCGTTAGCTCCTGTAGCAAGCTGAACACCGACACCAGAAGCTGGTTTACCGTTATAGAAAGATTCAACTGAATAACTTTCAGAACCTAATTCCACACGAGCAACGTCATTAAGATAAACGTTAGCACCTGATGAGTCTGATTTAAGGATAATCTCGCGGAACTGTTCAGGTGTTTGTAAACGGCTTTGCGCTGTTACAGTTGCATTTAACTCTTGACCAGCAATAGAAGGTGCACCACCTAATTGACCCGCTGAAATCTGAGCGTTTTGCTCTTGAATCGCAGCCATAACATCAATACTGGTTAAGTTATATTGAGTTAGCTTTAATGGGTCAAGCCATATACGCATAGCGTACTGTGCACCAAACAATTGGATTTCACCTACACCAGCAACACGGCTAAGTGGATCCTGAATGTTCGCAGCAACATAATCGGCAATATCGCTTTTTTGTAAAGAACCATCTTCAGATACGAACGCAGCAACCATCAAGAAACCCGCACTTGATTTTACAACGTTAACCCCTTGCGACTGTACTTCTTGTGGTAACAAAGTCATTGCTGCTTGCAACTTGTTTTGTACCTGAACCTGAGCAATATCTGGATCGGCTTCAGCATTGAAAGTTAGGGTAATAGTCGCATTACCAAAACTGTCACTGCTAGACGAAATATAGCGTAAGTGGTCAATACCTGTCATACGCTGCTCAATGACCTGAGTTACTGTGTCTTCCATGGTCTTTGCAGACGCACCTGGATAGAACGCTGTAATCTCTACGGTTGGCGGCGCAATACTTGGGTATTGTGCTACTGGAAGATCTTTAATAGCCAAGACCCCTGCCAACATAATTAAGATTGAGATCACCCAAGCAAAAATAGGGCGATCGATAAAGAAACGAGCCATAACGTTACCCTATTTAGTTGCTGGAGTGGCAGATAAAACTTGTGGTGTCACGACTGCGCCAGGACGGATTTTTTGCAAGCCATCAACAATCAGTTTATCACCCGCTTGTAATCCGTCAGTCACACGCCATTGGTGGTTTATGACTTCAGCAGTAGTCACAATGCGTGTCTCTACTTTGTTTTCTGCACCAACTACCATAGCAACAGCTTGGCCTTTGGTGTTTCGTGTCAGCGCTTTTTGAGGCACTAAAATCGCTTTTGGATCTTGCCCTGCATTAAGAATTGCACGTACATACATACCAGGTAATAACACCCCATCTGGATTCGGGAACTCAGCTCGTAGTGTCACAGAACCTGTTGCTTCATCCACACTCACTTCGGCGAATTGCAATGTACCTGTTTGCTCATAAGTCGACCCATCTTCAAGAATCAACTTCACTTCAGCATTCTCGCTTTGCTGTAGCTTGCCAGCTTTCAACTTGGCCTTTAAACGCAGTAATTGCGCGCTTGATTGAGCAATATCAACATTAATTGGATCAAGCTGCTGAATTTTAGCTAAGGTGTCAGACTGGTTAGCTGTTACCAAAGCGCCTGGAGTTACACTTGATTTACCAATACGACCTGAAATTGGTGCTTTAACTTCAGTGTATTCAAGGTTAATGTTTGCTGTGTTAATTGCCGCTTTAGCTACCGTTACATTGGCAATCGCTTCTTTATAAGCCGCATCTGCTTCATCAAAATCTTGTTTACTAATCGCATTGGTTTGTACCAATGCAGCATAACGATCAGCTGTCGCTTTAGCCGATGCTAAAGACGCATTTGCACTTGCTAAATCAGCTTCTGCGCTAATCAGCGCCGCTTTATATGTTGCTGAATCGATTTGATATAGTGATTGGCCAGCTTCAACGTCCTTACCTTCAACAAAACCACGGTTCGTGATAATGCCAGAGACCTGTGGACGAACTTCTGCTTCTAAATATGCACGACTACGACCAGGTAACTCAACATGAATAGCTTGAGATTGCTCAGTCACACTCAACACGCCAACTGGAACGGGTGGTGCTTCTTGCGGGGCCTGAGCCTTTTGGGCTTGACCACATGCTGTAATCCATAAAGCCGCAGTGATAACTGAGGCTATTTTCAGTGCTTTATGCATGACTGTTCTTACTCCTAATGACATCATCAGTAACCTTACGCTTCATTACGTAACGATTGCTAAATAGCGATAATCCTAACGTTTTAAATTGACTAAACTTTATGGGCACTGTTATCGCATACCCATGTGAACTCAACAACCACTTAAAATATTATAAATTGTAAACAAATAATAAGTTTTGCGGCTTTGTTTCAAGCTTGTTAACAAGGCTGTACTAACAAAAATTAAACAGCCTTGAATGTTACTATAACGTTACAACTGAATGAGTTAAAAAAACTCCAATATACAACATAACGTTAAAAAAAATGCATATGAAATAGTATTTTACTTGGTTTATTGTAGGTGAAACCAGATATTTTTCTATCTCTTAGCAAAAAATTATTGAGATTGTAAAATCCATTCATCATTCGATAGCATCTCACGCCACCAAGCCTGTGTTTTTTGCGGTGAGGCGACATTAACCGGCTCTCCGAAAACGGGAGTAATCACTGACACATTGGCCTGTTCGCCTAAGTCGCTAATCCACTCTAAAGGTTCAAACCAATCATGTAGCGCCAAGTCAAAGGTGCCATTATGAATTGGCATCAACACACTGCTTTCAAATTCAGAACCATTTAAATCAATATGTGCCTGCAGGCTTTGTTCAGGCATCATGTGGATCTGACTCCACATTTCATTATAGGCGCCAGTTTCAATCATCGTGATATCAAAAGGCCCATAACGTTCTCCAATTTCTTTAAAACCTGAAAAATATCCGCCATCACCACTGAAAAATAGATTGCTGTTAGTACCTTTAATAACCCAGCTTGCCCACAACGTTGTATCACGATCACGTAATCCACGACCTGAAAAATGCTGTGCAGGTGTTGCCGCTAAGGTTAACTCTCCAATAGTGAGCTCTTGCCACCAAGAAAGCTGACTGACTTTACTCGGCTCAACACCCCATTCAATCAAATAATCGCCCACCTTTTCGGGCGTTACAAAATGCTCCGCTTTATCGCTTAGCTCGGTAATGGCTGATTTATCTAGGTGATCATAATGATCATGACTAATGATGACCGCTTTAATTGGCGGTAATTGCTCAATACTGATCGGCGATTGATGAAAACGCTTAGGCCCTGCCCATTGTACTGGCGAAGCACGCTGACTGAATACGGGATCTAACAGGATATAGTCACCATCAAGACGAATAAGTATCGTTGAATGACCTAGACGAAAGAGCTGATCTTCATTACTAAAGCTTAAACTCGTTGCCGTAATCGGCTGTACAGGTACTTCAACCACTGGAGCTGGATGTAAACGTTTGGTTGTCATGTAGCTTTTAGCGATATTCCAAATATCACTGAAGCCTGATTGGTATTGAATATCGGTATTTTCAAATTTAACAGCGTCAGTTTTATCAGCTGCAAAAAATGATTTAATTGAAAAAGCCATCACCAATACCCCCACCAAAATCAAAAAATATTTCATTGTAAAACCCAGAAAGTAAACTGCACGGTGCAGTTTATTAAAATATGATTGAAAAGTAAACTACCCAGTGTAGAATGTCTCGAGATTTACATTACGAGTAAAAACCATGCCGACTGAAAAAATGACTTTGAGCCAAAAAAAACGTGCTGCCATCATCAACGCAGCCAAAGTAACCTTCACTGAGTTTGGTGTTGCTGCAACCAGTATGGACAAGCTGGCCGAAGTTGCCGGCGTGTCTAAGCGCACGGTTTACAATCACTTTGACACTAAAGAAGCGATCGTTATGAACTTAATGGCTGATCTATGGGACCGCTCTTTCAAACATAATGTTGCAGAATACCAAAGCAATACACCTTTGCTTGAGCAGTTATCGGAAGTGGTATTTAAAGAAATCAATTTTATCAGTAGCCATGAGTACATAGAGCTGACACGTATGGCTATTGGGCATTTTTTCTATACACCAGAGTCCATGAACCAAGAGTTTCAACGTGTTAAAAAGCAAGAAAGCGCCACAATGCGCTGGATAAGAGCAGCCATGGCCGACAAAAAGATTTCAGTCACTAATGAGGAATTGGCACTACAGCAAATACATAGCTTGATTAAAGGAAGTTGTTTTTGGCCTCAAGTCATGCAATTTGCTGACAGACTTAACCATGATGAGCAGCAAGAAATAGCCAATGAAGTCGCCAAAATGTTTTTGTGTCGCTATCAAAATGCATCAACTTAGCCCGTCGTTAGACGCGATTGTCACCCACTCCTAATGAAATAATACGGCTGATTTGAGCTTGGCTTAAGCCAGACTCTTGTTGCCAATGGTTAAACGCAGCTTGCGCCTGTCTTAGCGCAGTTTGCGAGGTAAAACCTGCATCAACGACCTTATTGGCTTTTAGATAAGATTGCACATCGTTGGTCAATAAAAAGGTATCTTTACCAACCGTGCGCAAAAAATAAGGCCCAGTATTACCACCCAAGCGACTGCCTTTTTTCTTCAGTACTTGCCAAAGCCCAGTAATGTCATCTTCTGGCCAGTTAGCAATAAACTCAGCGAAGCTGCCATGCTCTGCTGCCAATTGCTGCACCATATAAGCATTATCAACAATGGATTGGGTTTTCTTTTGATGACGGATAAGCGTGGCATCTGTGGCACGCTCTTGAATTTGATCAGGAGACAACATTAACACTTTAAAAGGCTCAAAGTTAAAGAAGGCTTCTTCATAAGCAGGCCATTTATTCTCAACCACTCGCCAAACAAAGCCACTTTGAAACACTTGCTTGCTCATTGCAGATAACAATTGGGCATCGGTAAATTGCCCAATCTCATCAGCATCTAATGTTTGCGGCATTAATAAGCCTAGCGCTTTAGCACCACCTTTACGTTCGGCTGCGCGGTCAAAAATATCGCTAAACTTCTCTAATGTGGCCACTTAGGTTACCTACTCAATACATTATTATCTTTGGATATAATAACGTTTACGAAGCTAAACTCAATTTAGGAGCAAGGTTTTGGTCTTTCTTAACTTGTAAAAATTCTTTCCACTTAACCAGCTCCGGAGGCATAGCGGGTGTCGGCCCTTCATAGCCCGCTGTAGCAACTAAATCAGTAATCGGAACTTGTTTACCCTTACAAATAAACACGCCACGTACATGCATGATGCAATGTAAGCCTCTCGCGGTCACAAAGCGTTGTTCAATATAAAAATATTTCTCATCCCATCCAACAATGCGAGTTTCGATTTCAAATTTTTCCATCGGTTTGATATCACGGAAAAAAGTAAACTCTGATGCATTCACAATAGGCAGCCATTTCAGCTTCAGAAATTTCTGCATTAGGCCCATTTCTGCAATCATATGAGTACGAGCAAGATCCATAAACGCAGGATAACGAGAATTGGTTAAATGCATATTGATGTCGCAATCTAGCGGCAATGCACGGTAACTAATACGGCTGGTATCTAAAAAACCAATTTTTTTAGCTTGGCGATTACGCCACAACATCAACCAAATGAGACGAAAATATAAATTCATATACTGCTTACTCCTTATGAACGCATCAGGCTAACAGAGGTCATACCAGCTATCAAGTCCACTCACTAAATTAACAAATGATTAAATAGAACAACTTATACGAAAATGTCTCCGCCAAAGTTCAGCCACCTTAATGATAAAAATATTTATGAACTCTGAGTGCCTTATCACTTTTTAAATCCAAACTTTTGGCTTACCATGACGGCGCTGTTTAGCACATAGGGTGTTAAGCAGATTATTTTAATTCTCAGGGCGGGGCGAAATTCCCCACCGGCGGTGATGTTAACTTACCCTAATGTAAACTTAACTAAGCCCGCGAGCGCTCGATTCGTCGAGGTCAGCAGATTTGGTGATGTAGATGTAATGTCTACGATTCCAGAGCCGACGGTTATAGTCCGGATGAGAGAGAATAGAAATACGCCAGTGAGCATTGTGCTTGCTGGTGTATTTCGGTTGGCGTAAAAACCCTCTTTAAAGCCCTGATTCTGGTATTTTTTAGGAGTTAACCATGAATCAGCTATCACTACTTTCGCCATTTGGCGATCCTATCGAACGTGTCGAAAAAGCCTTATCTGCTTTACGAGAAGGTAACGGCGTATTATTGCTAGATGATGAAGATCGCGAAAATGAAGGCGATATTATTTATTCAGCAGAGCACCTCACCAGTCAACAAATGGCATTAATGATCCGTGAATGCAGCGGCATTGTGTGTTTATGTTTAACTGATGAGCAAGCCAACAAGCTAGAACTGCCGCCAATGGTGGCGGATAACAATAGCGCTAATCAAACGGCTTTTACCGTATCCATTGAAGCTAAAGAAGGCGTGACCACGGGCGTTTCAGCTCAAGACCGCGTGACAACAGTTAAAACTGCCACGGCAGTTGACGCTAAAGCATCTGATTTGGCTCGCCCAGGACATGTGTTCCCACTTCGTGCACGTGCTGGCGGCGTTATGTCACGTCGCGGTCACACTGAAGGTACGGTAGATTTAATGCAAATGGCAGGGCTACAACCAGCTGGCGTACTATGCGAAGTCACTAACGAAGATGGCACTATGGCAAAAGCCCCTGAAATAGTCGCCTTCGGCCTTAAGCATAATATGCCAGTACTGACGATTGAAGATATGGTGATGTATCGTCAGCAATATGAGTTGAAACTGGCGTAAACTTATATCAATAGTATATCGACAAAAAAGCGACTGTTATCAGTCGCTTTTTTATAATCTAAATCTGAGTTCAACCCTGCATTACAAATCAATATATAGCTGAGTCAGTAATGTTTTGACTTGCTCATCATCATTTTCAAACTGAATACCAACATTCACTTTGCCATGCTCAAACCGGCTATTGCACACCTTGGCAGAAATATAAATATCTTCGTTATTGGTATTACGAATGGTAACTGTGATGTCTTTTTGGCTCACTTTCACTTTAGGGTTGTCAGCTTTAAAGACGAAACCGCAGCCTTTTATAGAAATATCAGAAATAATACCTCTTAGCTGAGAACCATGAGCGGTGTCGTTTTCACCTTTGGCTTGAATCATTGCTGGCAAATGGGTGGTATAACGTTGATGGGTGCGTAACTGACGGTTTTCTATCTGCTTAGGATACGACAGAAAAATAAACTTTTCTGGAATTTTAGTGATATTGCGAATAATCGATTTAAATGCATAACATTCGCCTTGCTGACCTTCTAGCAAGTAACGAACAACCACACCATTACCTTCAACGAACACATCTTTATAATTGTTCATTTGCTGCGGAGCAGGATGTTTTAAAATGATATATTTACCCATTTCATAGCCTACCAAAGTAGCTTTAATTCTGAATTTGACTGGGAAATCAATTTGTAAATCTACGGTTCTGCCCGGAGTTAAGGTGAAGAATACTGGCTCTTCTGGAGATGCTTGCTCTGTCAAAGTACGAGTCCGTTCAATTTATGCTATCGATAACATAGTAATGTAACTTTACTGAATTAATAAGTTCATCAGCAAAATTAATTGACCTAAGTAGCATAAAGACAAAAAAGGCACCCTTGAGGTGCCTTTTATCATTTAATTTTTGCAGTGCCTAAACAATCACTTATAACAGTATGCTTGTTTATTTCTCACAAGGTTACGCATTAATGCCTGAATGACGTAATAGCGCATCAGTATTTGGCTCACGCCCCATAAAGCGCACAAATAAGGTCATAGGCTCTTCACTGCCCCCCATTTCAAGGATGTTGTTAAGGAAGCTTTTGCCTGTTTCTGGGTTAAAGATCCCTTCATCTTCGAAACGAGAAAATGCATCTGCTGATAACACTTCTGCCCATTTATAGCTGTAGTAACCAGCTGCATAGCCACCAGCAAAAATGTGTGCAAAACCATGTTGGAAACGGTTAAAAGCAGGCGGTACATTCACAGCAACTTGGCTACGAACTTCATCTAAGATACCTTGAATATCAGCGCCTTTCTCAGCATCAAACTCATGATGCATTCTAAAATCAAACAACGAAAACTCTAACTGACGAAGCATCATCATGCCTGACTGGAAATTCTTAGCCGCTAGCATCTTGTCTAATAAGGCTTTAGGCAAAGGCTCACCCGTTTCAAAATGACCCGAGATCTCAGCTAATGCCTCTTCTTGCCAGCACCAGTTTTCCATAAATTGACTTGGTAACTCTACGGCATCCCAAGGCACACCGTTAATCCCAGCAACACCACCGACTTCAATTTTAGTCAACATGTGATGAATACCATGGCCAAACTCATGGAATAGGGTTGTCACTTCATCATGAGTAAAGAGCGCTGGTTTGCCATCAACTGGACCATTGAAGTTACAGGTTAAATAGGCAACTGGCTTTTGCAGACCATTGCTTGTTACACGGCGGCCACGGCAATCATCCATCCATGCCCCACCTCGTTTACCGCTGCGTGCATATAAATCTAAGTAGAAGCTACCACGATGCACGTTATCCGCATCGTAAATATGGAAGAAACGCACATCATCATGCCACTTATCAAAACCATGTTGCTCTTCAATGGTTAAACCAAATAAGCGTGACACAGTGTAGAACAAACCTGATAAGACCTTGTCTTCTGGGAAGTATGGACGTAATAACTCTTGTGACACTTCATACTTATGCTGTTGTAGCTTTTCAGCATAAAAACTCAAGTCCCACGACGCCATCTCTGTCACGCCAAACTCTGCTTTAGCAAAGGCTTTAAGCTCTGCTAGCTCGGCTTTACCTTGCTCTTTTGAACGCAAGGCTAATTCATTTAAAAACGATAATACTTGGCTAGGATCATTCGCCATCTTAGTTGCTAATGATTTATCAGCATAGCTATCAAAACCCAATAGGTTAGCAAGCTCATGACGCAGCGCTAGGATTTCGTCCATGTTGGCACTGTTATCAAACTCGCCAGCATTCGGGCCTTGATCTGACGCTCGAGTGACAAATGCACGGTAGCACTCTTCACGCAGTTCACGGTTTTCACTGTAGGTCATCACGGGTAAGTAAGATGGGAAATCTAGCGTAAATAACCAACCTTGTTTTTCTTGCGCTTCAGCCATCGCCTTGGCCGCAGCAATCGCAGAGTCTGGTAAGCCTGCTAGCTCAGTTTCATCAGTAATCAATTTAGTCCACGCTTGTGTGGCATCTAATAACTGATTAGAAAAACTGCTAGTCAGTTCAGAAAGGCGTTTTACAATTTCGCCATATCGGATTTTTTGCTGTTCATCGAGTCCAATGCCCGACAACTCAAAGTCACGAAGGCTTTGAGTTAGTAATGTTTTTTGTGCCGTAGACAACGTATCAAACGCCGCCGACTCTTGAATGGATTTGTAGGCTTGATACAAGCCTTGGTGCTGGCCAACAAACGTACCGTATTCAGATAATAACGGCAGACAAGCATCATGAGCTTCACGCCATTCATCAGTGCTGGTCACAGAATTCATGTGTGATACAGGCGACCAAATTTTACTGAGCTGATCGTCCACTTCTTCTAATGGCTCAATTAAGTTTTCCCATGAATATGTGCTGTTTTCAGCTAAGACTTCATCAATTTTACTGCGACATTGAGCAATAGCATGTTCTACAGCTGGTTGAATGTGCTCCGCTTTAATTTTCGAAAACTGCGGAAGCTCGCTCTGCTCGAGTAAAGGATTATCTAGCAATGTATTGCTCATAGGTGATTCCTCGGGGAAATAGGGTAATTGTGGCCTTTATCCATTAATAAGGGCAACAAGCTGTAAATTCAAGTCTATAGCAGTTTTGAGCTCACCGATTTGGTATTGTCTATACACTAAACACGTATATTAAAATAAGCTTAAAAAACGTGAGTGAACACCCAGATTTTTTTACGCAAACTTTACACTGAAGATATTGACAACTCGATCGCAAATCTAACTCGTTATCATTTCCAAAAAATGTTTTTCAGGTATTCTCCTTTATTGAATATATGATTTTGAGAAAGGTTGTCGAAATGCGAACTAAATTATCCCCTTTATTAGTGACAACACTAAGCCTGATATCCACATGCCTAACAACATCGTCTCATGCCCATGCCGAAGACCTCAGTTTTGGTGTTGCTTTAGGTTGGGATTCAAAATACATCTCAGAAGGGCGCAACAACCTAGAAAGTGGTGGCATATATTCTGGTGCTGCTGCAGTATCAACAGGTGATTTAACAGCATATGCAGCTGTAATCAGAGGCGATTCAACGCATTACATTGAATATAATTGGGGGCTTGAGTATGAACTTCACCTCCATGACAATCTAGAAACCATTATAGGTTATCAACGTCTTGAGTTTTACGGCGATGAACGCGCTAACGACAACGAGTTGTTTGCTGAGATGACTTATACCGCCGTTGAATGGTTAGTCCCTTCTGTTGCTTATACCTATTCAACGCAAGCTGGCGGCTACTTTGTTGAAGTGAGCCTCCATAGCCCTTGGCAACTCAGTGAGCGATTTACTGTTACGCCATATATTACCCAAGGATTTGATTTTCAATATGCAACTGAAGAGCATAATGGGGCAAACCATTTCCAAATGGGAATTGAAGCCAATTATGAAATTTCAGATAACCTTGCTCTTAGTGCTCAATTCAGCCATGTCATCGCCATGGATGATATTAAACAAGAGGCCAAAGCCGAAGGTTATACAGGGAGTTTAGACGAAAGCTTTGGCGGCATTTACTTAACTTGGCGCTTTTAATTATCAGTAATACCTAAAGTGCCTGACACTTAGCTCAGACTAAAACATCTCTGTGTTTGGCAAATCCCCCTATTCCCTTCTAAGCTAAGTGAGTCATACCACATGATGTGGTACTCGTTTAACTAAAGCAAAGGAATGCTGATGAAACACACTCAGGGATCATATCGCCTATTATGCTATTGGTTTATCCGCCAATTTTCCCATCATATTCATTTACTGGTTACCTCTTTTATTATCACTGTATTGCTATTGTTTAGTCTTCAAACGCAAGCAAGTGATTTAACCCAGCTGCGTCAATCAAAAAATATCAATCAACAAAACCCCACAAATGCGCTTCCCATTGGCAGCGTGCTAGACAGCCAAGGTCAACCCATCGCCATACCACAGTCACAAAGTGCGCTTGAATATGCTGCAGATGAAATGCAGTTAGATAGAGCGGACACCATACAAGTGTCATCAAACCCAGTCTCAATGCGCGATGCCTCTGCCGCCAAGGTTTCTCCCAAGATGGTGGTTGCCAACGATCCGAGCTGCCGCTGGTTGGCTAGTCGCATCAAACAATTATCAACACAACTCAAGCACAATAAAGATGCCAGCTATTTGCAAACAGAATTATCCCATCGACAAGATGAGTGGCAATGTATGGACTGCCAAGGTTCAGGCCCTACTCAAGGCCAACAGGCTGAATGTCAATATCGCCGATAAACCTAGTACTTGGTCATACTGAGTGAGCGTACTTGAATTAATAATGCGTTACTTTCTCAAGTTTAAGCACCATTGATTGAGCGTTTGAAGGTACAGTGTCAGCTTTTCACTGCAATAAATTAGCCGACTTTACGGTCTTAGAAACTAGCTTGTGATGACATTCCCCCCTACAATGGCTGCAATAAAAATTGTCAAACTCACATAAACGCTTAATAAAAGTCAGGTTGCCGTATTAGCAATCTGATTCAAGTATCAATAATAGAGAGGGTTAACATGGCTCAACATTATGACTATATCTGCCTTGGCGCAGGTAGTGGTGGTATCGCTTCAGGTAATCGCGCGGCAATGCGTGGCGCAAAAGTTTTGGTTATTGAAGCAAAACATGTTGGCGGAACATGCGTCAACGTGGGTTGTGTACCGAAAAAAGTCATGTGGTATGGCGCTCATGTTGCTGAATCCATGCATTTATACGCCAAAGATTACGGTTTTGACGTTACAGTGAACGACTTTAATTGGAATACGTTAGTCGATAACCGTGAAGCCTATATTGGCCGTATTCATGAGGCATATGGCCGCGGATTTGCCAGTAATAATGTCACCCTATTGAACGGTTACGGTAAGTTTGTTGACGGTAATACCATTGAAGTCAATGGCGAGCATTACACGGCTGATCATATCCTTATCGCCACTGGTGGTGCGCCGACTATTCCAAATATTCCTGGCGCTGAATACGGTATTGATTCAGATGGCTTCTTTGCATTACGTGAGCAACCTAAACGTGTTGCTGTTGTGGGTGCAGGCTACATTGCCGTTGAGCTTGCTGGCGTATTACATGCACTCGGTAGCGAAACGCATTTATTAGTACGTAAACATGCCCCACTACGTAATTTTGATCCTATTTTGACCGACACGCTTGTAGAAGCGATGGCGACAGATGGCCCAACCCTGCACACGCACAGCATTCCAAAAGCTGTGGTTAAAAATGCAGATGACAGCCTAACCCTTGAACTTGAAAATGGTGAAAGCATCACTGTTGATAGCTTAATTTGGGCTATTGGGCGCTCTCCTTCTACAGGAAACATTGGCCTTGAAAACACTGATGTGAAACTGAATGACAAAGGCTACGTGGTCACTGACGAGCAACAAAATACGACAGCAAAAGGTATTTATTGTGTCGGTGACATCATGGAAGGCGGTGTTGAATTAACACCAGTTGCCGTTAAAGCGGGTCGCTTATTATCAGAACGTCTATTTGGCAACATGCCAAATGCAAAAATGGATTACAGCGTGATCCCAACGGTCGTATTCAGTCACCCACCAATTGGTACTATGGGATTAACTGAACCAGAAGCAGTTGAACAATTCGGCGAAGACAACATTAAAGTGTATACCTCTGGTTTTACTTCAATGTACACCGCTATTACAGCTCACCGACAAGCGTGTAAAATGAAGCTGATTTGCGCAGGTGAAAATGAAGTGGTTGTTGGTATTCACGGCATTGGTTTTGGTATGGATGAAATCCTCCAAGGCTTTGGTGTTGCCATGAAAATGGGCGCGACAAAAGCAGACTTTGATGCAGTTGTTGCGATTCACCCAACTGGCGCAGAAGAGTTTGTCACTATGCGCTAAGCACTGAATCATTTGACGGATTCAACTCATCAAAAGGCGAGAATAATTTCTCGCCTTTTTTGTGCCTACTTTCCACAGAACTCACTGAATTGCTTTACCTAAAAAAGCTAAGCCGTTGTGACTCAAACCGCAGTTTTATAGACAAAGTCACTATTCACGATATCTATTCACGGTTCTTGATATACAAGCAGTGCTATTTGGCCGCACATTTTTTATAATCGACAAATACGTTTAACACATATTGTTTAAACAGAAATACGCTCTTTAAGGATATTGCATGACCCAAGCTAACGAATTGACCTACATGAGTTTAACTCAGGTTGCAGAGTACTTGTCGCTCGATGAAGACTCGGTCAGCTCAATGGCCAATGAGCGTATTTTGCCTGCCACAAAAGCTACGGGGAAATGGCTATTTCCCAAAATACTGGTAGATCGGTGGCTGATGGAATCTTGTCATAGCGGAATGCTATCTGATCGAATGCACATCACGGGCAGCGACGATCCACTACTGTCTATGTTGGTTGCTAAAACCATGTCACAGGTAGGTACCACTGAACTCATTAGCTATAGTTCAACAGGTTCAGGCTTAGGATTAGATGTATTATCTCAAGGGTATGCTGATATCTGTGCATTGCATTGGGGAAGCCTTGAAGACGATAGCCTGAGTTATCATGAATTATTAACCAGTTACCCAAATCATAAACAATGGTTGTTGGTGCATGGCTATAACCGCAAACAAGGGTTAATGATGCGCTCAGAGACGTTTGAGCAATACGAAGCCTTAGCAAACTCTGCCACCAATACCTCATTTAAATCATGGCGTTGGGTCGCTCGTCAAGCAGGCTCTGGTAGCCAACAACACCTAGAGCAATGGTTGTTAAAACAAGGTTTTAACTTCAAATACCTTAACTCTACCTTGGTGGCGCAAAGCGAACGGGAATTAGCAGGTTATATAGCACGACATAATGCAGATATCGGTTTTGGTTGCCAATCTGTAGCGCTTGAAAGCGGATTAAGCTTTGTACCGATTTTAACGGAATCCTTTGATTTAGTGATGCCACAGGGCATTTACTTTAGACGCCAATTGCAGCAGTTGCTAGATTTACTGCAACAACCTGAATCCATCAGACTAGCTGCCACGTTAGGCGGATACGACCTCACCAATACAGGCAAATTATTGTGGAACGGCCAAGAGTAACTTGCTGCTTGGCTATGTAAGACTTCTACTAATTCAATGCACAACGCAAACAGCAAAACTAAAAAGAGATGGCTAACTCATCCAGTGTTCGCCATCTTATTAGTCGTTACTTATCCTTAATTAGATGAGTTTAACCTAGCTTGAATCGCTAACTTCACTTCCTCTTGTTCGAATTGCAACTCTTGTTCTTCTTTGCTGCGCATCAAATCATTAAATGATGTTCTGGCTTCTTGCGCCAGTGTTGAAGCTGCAAGTTTAGACTCTTTAGCTTTTGCCGCGTCAGCGGTTAATTGTTGTAGCTGCTCGATAATATCATCGGGTGCATTCCCTAACTCTACACTCGACTCACCACGTGATAATGCTTCTCGACGTAACTGCTTTTTCAGCAACCATATTGCCTCATTGGCTGCTCGTTCGGCATTGGCAGCATCAATAGCATTGTCACGTAACAATTCAAAGCGCGCTAAGGCTTGGCCTTCTTTGCTCCAAGGATCAACATCGGGTAAATCAGAAATATTAATCACAGGGTCGACATAGTCATCTTGATGGCTTAAATCCAATGACGCGGCTTTAACACCTGAAATCATCAACATCACTGCAATAACAAGGAGCGGTAAACCACCAACAATTGCGGCAGTTTGCAAGGTAGCTAAGCCCCCCATAAACATCAAAGCAGAAGGCATAAAGGATAATGTAAACGCCCAAAATAATCGGTTCCAACGCATCGGATCTTCGGTCACATTGGTTTGTACTACTAAGGCTAAAATGTAGGAAATCGAATCGAACGTTGTCGCAGTAAAAATGATGCACAACAAAGTAAAGACTGCGATGACCACAGTGCTAAATGGCAGCTGTTCTAAAATAGCGAAAATGGCCCTAGTTGCCCCTTCGCTATTCAACAGGGCGACTACATCAAGTTGCCCAGATAACTGCAAAGACAAACCATAGTTACCCAATATAATGAAGTACATTGAGCAACCCAAAGAGCCAAAAAAGACTGCTCCGGTGATCATTTGCTTAATGGTTCTGCCACGAGAAATTCGGGCAATAAACAAGCCCATACTCGGCGCAAATACTAGCCACCAAGCCCAATAAAAAATTGTCCAATCTTGTGGGAAGTGAGTATCTTCAAAGGTGCCAAGGCCACCAAACGGCTCAGCCCATGTTGCCATAACAAAAAAGTTAGATAGCATTCGGCCAATGGAGTCTAGACCGGTTTCCAGCATAAAAATTGTTGGGCCACAAACCAATACAAAGACTAACAAGCCTAATGCGCCCCAAAAGTTAATATTACTGAGAATTTTGATGCCTTTATCCATGCCCATATAAGCTGAATAGGCAAAAATAGCCGTACACAACATCAACACACAAATTTGACTACCCGTTGTTGCAGGGATGCCAAACAAATAACTAATGCCTTCGTTAATTAATGGCGCTGCTAAGCCTAATGTTGTCGCTGCACCACCTAATAAACCAAAAATAAACAATACATCAATCACTTTACCAAGCTTACCAAAGCTATTGGCTTCACCAATCACAGGCATTAGTGCAGCTGACACCTTTAATACTGGCTGCTTGCGCACATAGAAAAAATACGCAATTGGAATCGCTGGGATCATATAAATACACCAAGCGATAGGTCCCCAGTGGAACAAGCCATAAGTCGCAGCCCAGCGAATTGCCTCTTCACTTCCCGCCGCTAATTGAAAAGGTGGGCTCTGGTAGTAATAGGCCCACTCAATGGTGCCCCAATACAAAATGCTTGCGCCAATACCACCACAAAACAGCATGGCTGCCCATGAGGCTAACCCAAACTCAGGTGACTCGTCAGGATCCCCTAGTTTAATCTGACCTATATCTGAAAAAACGATATAAATCATAAAGAAAAAAGCAGCAATACCTAGACCTAAATAAGCAAAGCCCAGTTTATCTGTCATAAATGTTTTAGCGATAGCAACCCACTGTGCCCCTTCAACTGGGAAAATAAGTAAAGGGATAACCACAGCAAAAAGTAATATCAACGCACCGAAAAAAGTCGGTTTATCAATAAGCTCGAAGTGTTTGTTCATTTTATTTGTCCGAAACAATAAAACTGATTAAGAGAGTCCACACCACAAGTGCTTCCCCGTGCTGCGAGACAGCCAGGTTGGTTTACTGTTTGAAGAGTTGGAATACTGTGCGTGAACCGTTTTCTATAAAACGCCAGGTCGTTTAATGTTTGTGACATTAACGGCAACACAGGCACGCTAAAATAATGTTAATCACGTAAACTGTCGACTAACTTATATTAACAATCGATTCAGATTGTGAGCGAGATCTCACCAAGATTTAAGGGTAACCATGTGCTGATTTAGCACGGTTATTTCCTGTACAAAAACCTACAAGATTTTGGCTGGCATTTGGTTATCTAGCAGGTAAAGAGAGTCATAGATTAACTAATCAATAGCACAATTAACTCAACATATTGAGAATAATAAAGCCCGATAAACTCACCACAAATTGCGGGGCTTAACGGGCTTATTGTGTTATCAGCTATGGATTACTTTGCCGAATCACCAATGTGCTTTTCTAAGAAAGCTAAAATCGCTTTGTTGGCCTCTAGAATATTTTCTTCATTATAAAAACCGTGTCCTTCTTTATCTTTAACTAACCATTCATAGGGATGGCCTTTTTCATCTAACGCCTCTTTAAGTGCTAACGCATGCTCAAAGTGAGCACGTTGATCATCCTCACCATGAATAATAAGTACTGGCGCGTTAAGTTTATCGACATTACGACTTGGAGACTGGGCAATAAGTTCAGCAGGGTTAGTACCGAGAGTTTTATTCAGGTAAGACCCTCCCCAATTTAATGTCTTAATATCCCCTTCATCAAACATCATAGGTAGGTCATAAACCCCTACGTAGCCAATTGCGCACTGATACATATCCGGCTCTCGAATTGCACTTTGTAAAGCGCTATAACCACCAAAACTCGCACCAAAGATGCATACACGATTTTTATCGGTCACACCGGTTTGAATCGCATAATTTAATGCCTGAGTTATATCATCTTGAATACCCGTTCCCCACTCGCCGTAGCCAGCTTCCATAAAGTGTTTTCCGTAACCATCAGAGCCTCGAAAGTTCACTTTAATGACAGCATAACCGGCATTTGCGAGCATTTGAGCTTGGGGATCGAATCGCCAATAATCTCGAAGATGCGGGCCTCCATGAGGCAATACCACTGTGGGTAAATTTTGTTTTTTACCGATAGGAAGGGTTAGGTAACCGTTTAGCACTAAACCATCAGAAGACTTAATTCGAAAAGGTTCTGTTTCAGCTTGCTGCTCTTTTTTAATCCATTGTTTGCTCGACAATAAATAACGTGCACTCATTGTGTCTGTATCGAATATATAAAATGAGCCGGGATTGCGGTCACTAGAAACACGCACCACCATTTGCTTACCGTCTTTTGTTTTACTGGTAATTTCGACACTGTCACCATTGAACGCTTGAATTAATGCTTTATGGAGTTTGGCTTCTTGGGTGTCAGGTTTAATAAAAATATAACTAGAATAGTCTTCATCTACTCTCAAACCATACACTTCGTTTAAATCAGAGCTAATAGCATAGGTAGGGTCAGCAATATCACTGCGGTACAAAAACGTTTCTTTTTGAGTATCTAAATCGTAGCGATACAGGCCTTTCGGTTTATTTTCTTCAGTTTTTAATGCGTAAACTGACTTATTATCACTACTAAAAGTCAGCGGAGTAAACTCACCGTCAAACTTTGTATTAAACACTTGCCAATCTTCTCCTTTACCCTCTGAATAGTACATTTTAGTGTCATGGTTTTTATCTACTCCCACAACAAACCTAGGCACACTATCATTATCAACTAAAAACTGGCTGTAAGAAATTGGCGCACGTTTAACTTTACGCTCCTTGCCTGTATAGACATTAAGTCTAGTCACTTCAGGCAGCACATCGCCATTTCGACTTAGCAAACGTTTGGTAATTAAGACGTGCTTGTTATCACCTTCAAGTTTATCCAATAAAAAACCACCGTATCCCGACAGCACAATACCTGGTTGAGATCGGATACCGAAAATCATTTTACGCTTACTGCCGTCATAATTAACGGCAAAGATTTCACCTAAATTAATCGGTAATTCTAATCTGCCACGGCTCTGTACCACTTGAACGATGACACGTTCATTATTGACCCAGTAATATTCTGCAGGTTGATCCCGGCCACTGGAATTGAGCGCAAAAGTAACTTCAAAGTTGTCGGTGCGTAAAAAGGCAAGTCTCTTTCGACCTTCATCATTCATTAAAACGGCTAAATGCTTGCCGTCAGGGGATATTTTTACATTATAGTAATCACTATGGCGTGAATAATCTTCAACAGAAGCGGCGAGACAAATATTTGAAATGCACAATAGCATTCCCCATATCATCAATTTGATGTACATCATGGAAACTCCTTTAATCCATCTCATAGAGACAGCTTTATCCTTAAAACCTTGAAGCGATATGGCACGAGAAGTAGATGAAATAACATTGAGGTAATGCGATATTCCCTAACTCCTTGGGATCATACTTCCTAAACATAGATAGTCATGTTTCAATTAATTTTGCAGCGATACTCACATTGATTCAATAGATTAGCTGCTATTTGGCATATTTAACCGACAAAACAACATCTCTCACTAGGCTAGGTTGACTCAATAGTTAATAACACTGGCTGAGTCATGACGGAATTTCCCCTGTTAATCACTGAATGCAAAAAGTGACGTCCAAATATTGAGGGGGAGTGGCAATGTTCATCGTTAAAAATTTGTAGTAAAATTGTGTCTGAGGACGACCTCAACCTGTTGAGCACCACAATCAATCACATCGAATTGATGAATTTGGTAAACAGGCTTCCATCCGGGGACGGCCCCTTCTGACTAACTTCCAGATAGGAGCCCATATGAGAATCTCTCATTACTTTTGCGTTATTGTTACCAGCCTTATTTTTTGCATATCCCCCACAACCTCAGCGAATGAAAGCCATATGGGCTTACATGGTATGACTCTATTTGGCGGAAAAGATGGCTTATTTGCCTCACATTTGCCTATGTATCACCATCCCCACAATGTACAAATGGTCATGCAATTTCACTTTGCCGATCCTGAAACTGATCATGCAATAAAGCAGCAGCTTGAAGCAATGGCGACAGCACCAGAGCAGCTTTGGACTATTGTACCCAAGCCTTTTGACTTAATGCGTCTCAGCCCTCTGGCAACCGACCCAATCGAACAACTGCAAGTTGATGTTGTAAAAGGTCACTTTGAGCGAGGAGGCATTAACCAGTTTTCTCAACAATCACTCATTATTGATCGCATCATTATGTTCACCGAATTAAGCATGAAGGCAGGGCAAGATAAGGCGCCAAATGCACAATATCGAGTCATTACACCAACTGAAGATAGCTCAAACCAATTCTTAGTTAAGGTCATTGAAAATCGTCCTGAAGCAGACCACTTGCTGCGAGTGATTCAACATGATTTCATTAGAACGACTCAAATAACCGTGCCACTCAAAGGTAAACTGCATCCTAGTCCAAAGGATTTAGCGGATCAGCTATCAATTCCCCTCGAGCACATCATTGAAATCTATCTAGAAACTGGCGAGTTACAGTAATGGGTTCATTATCGCTGGCAATCATTCAGCACCATCAGGCTGAAGGACCAGGGCGCATTTCTGACTGGTGCAAACTGTCGGGAAATAAGATCACCCGATTCATGGCGCCCGATGGTTGCTTGCCCGATCTAAACCAATTTGGTGGCATCATCATTTTGGGCGGCCCTATGGATGTAGAAGATAACCCGAGATGGATGCAAAAAGAGCGCTCTTTGATTCACTCGGCGATTGAAATCAACAAACCGCTAATCGGTATTTGTTTAGGCTCGCAACTATTAGCATCGGTATTAGGTGCTAAAATTTACCCACTTAAACAGGCTGAATTAGGTTGGTATGATCTCAGAGTTAATGCCAACGTAAGCTCAGCAAGTCTAGCGAACAAAAATTTGATTAATTTAGCCGTACCTCAATGGCATTATTTTGGGTTTAACTTTGATAGTCACTTAGCTCCGCTAACCCATAAATCGGTTGAGATAAAAGCCTACTCATCATTGTGCCCTCAGCAGGTGTTTCGGCATCAACAGCAATATGGCATTCAATTTCATCCCGAATGGGACGCTGTGCAACTGGCTTATTTACAACAAGCATTTAGTGAGCAGTGCCCAGAAGATTTATATGCTAAATCACGTATGAACGAACAGACACAGTTACAACACTGGTTTTTTAACTTGTTAGATACTGTGTTTCGTTCTGCAATAACGAGCGATGACTAAGGGTAGTAACGCTAATCGGGACAATACAGCGATAAGCTGATAATGAAAAAGGCGGTAACTGACTGTTACCGCCTTGTCGATACAAACAATGAATTCAATGCTGCAAGCTAACAATGATCAACTTAACAGTATCACTTCACTCCTATGTTATGTGTGGCGCTATGAAGCTGGACTTGAAGCTACAGTATTATTTACCACCTCAGATTCGGCACCATTCAATGGCATAGCCGTTTGAATATTAGCTTGTTTAATCGCTGCACGGGTTTGATCGGTCAAACTATTCTCGCCATTTAATAAATCGGTTAACGTGCCAGTGTCGCCATTCACTAACCCCAGCTCCTGTAACATGGCATCGACTACTGGCGCATTCGCACGATAGTTTAATGCTGCCGCTGTGATTTGTTCGGCTACGCCACCAGATTGTCCCTGCATGATTTGGTTACCATTTGCGGTTGCAGCGCCAGCGCCGTGGTAACCTTGTAAGATCTTAATGCCTTCAATGTTTTCTAGTGGTTTGACTGCATTAGCAACCACTTCTGGTAACGCTTGCAGTACAGCCAAGGATTTTTGCAGCTGAATTTGCTCATCTTTCAGAGTATTTTCTGCTTCATACAAAGCTTGTTTACCTGCCGCTTCAACTGCAAAGACTTTTTCATCCGCTTCGGCTTTTAACTTTTTAGCATCAGCATCAGCGCGAGCTTCAGTTAATATGGCTGTTGCCTTATCTTCAGCCGCTTGCTTATCTGCAGCGGCTTGCACAGTAATCCCAACGGCTTCACGTTCTGCTTCTTTTTTCGCATCAATGACTTCAATTTCTTTTTGACGATTTGCCATTGCCACTTGCTTGGCTGTGATTACGGCCTCTTCTTTTTCAACTTTACCCTTTTCAACATCTGCGGCTTTAGCACGTGCAGCTGACTCTTCTTCTGATTTTTCTGCTACCGCAATCTGCTTATCTTGTTCAGCGACTTCAATATCACGCTGCTGTTGAATACGAGCTTGCTCAAGGGCTTTTCTTTTAGCAATTTCACGGGTTTCAATGTCTTTTGATTTTTCAATTTCTGCCGCTTCAATCGCTTGCTCTTTCGCAATCTCAGCTTCGCGCTCTTCTCGCTGTTTATTTTCACGCGTTTTAGCAATTTCCGCTTTTTGCTCTGCACGTTTAAATGCCAAAATTTGCTCTTGGCTTAAACGAGCTTCTTCCTCTTCTTTTTGAATCTCTAAAGATTGACGCTCAGCCTCTAAATTCCGACGCTCAATTTTAACGCGGTTTTCTTGTTCAATATCATTGGTTTCTTTACGTTTTTCTTCAATGATTTTTGCAAGACGTGCACGACCTTCAGCATCAAATGCGTTATTTTCATTAAAAAATTGTAGGTCTGTTTGGTCAAAGCCAGTTAATGAAACAGACTCAAGTTCGAGCCCGTTTTTCTCTAAATCATTGGCCACATTTTGCTGAACCTTTTGGACAAAGTCAGCACGCTGCTCATGCATTTCAGTCATGGTCATTTCAGCAGCCACAGCACGAAGTACATCAACAAATTTTGATTCCATTAACACTTTAAGTTCTTCAACGCGCATGGTACGTGTACCCAAAGTTTGCGCAGCCATCGAGATGCCTTCTTGGCTTGGTGCCACACGAAGGTAAAAATCCGCTTTAACATCGACACGCATTCTATCTTTGGTGATCAGCGCATCTTTTTGTGTTTTCTCAACTTCGATGCGTAATGTGTTCATATTGACCGGAATAGTTTCGTGCAACACAGGTAAACACACTGTGCCACCATCTTTAACGACTTTCTCCCCACCTAAACCAGTTCGGACAAATGCAATTTCCTTAGTGGCTCTAATATAGAGTTTGGCAAAAATTAACCCTATGGTGATAAACGCCAACATTGCCACGCCAGACATTATTAAAATAAAGGTGGTATTTAACCCTGCAGATAATTCAATCCCTTCCATTTTCTTTCCTTGTATTACTACTATAAAAATCTTCGTTTCATGAATAAACGGCTAAATACTATCGAGTTTTGCTGCTATCCAAATATTATTTTTTCTATTCAGCAACACGACTTGGTCATGCTGGTTAAAACTTTCTTCTGCAAACTCTGGCGCGACCATCACGTAATGTTTCTGCGCATGTTGATCCACCAGCACCGCCTCTGCAGGACTGTTTACTCTGGCAGTGCCCACGGTAATCTTGGCCAATAAACCACTAAAACTAGTATTAGAAACGGCATGGGATTCATTTTTGGGGAGGATTTTTGCCAAAGGTCTACCAATGATGGATGTGCTGAGCAGACTCAGTACAAATACAATTGGAGCACTAATCATTGGGGAAAGTAAATTACTAGCGTATTGATAACTAATAAAATTTAAACTGTAGCCAATGAGTGCAAAGCAAGTAAGCAATAACACTAGCCAGATTAATAACGGTAACTTATTCAGGCACAGCCAACCAACTAATGGGGTCAGCCCAGTATTAGCCACATTAAGGTCGGCATCGACATCAAGTTCAACAGGAGAAAGGTGGTCTATCAGATTTGAAATGCTAAAGCCTATCACTAAGCCAACACCTTCTAACAGTGCAAGCATCAACACCATCGTCATCGCAATCGCAAATGGGGTATTGGCGTTTATGAGTAAAAAATCGAGCATGACTGTATTCCTTTACAGCTAGATTAATCACTCAACCTGGCAGTCATCCTATGCCAAGTTTATAAGCAATTAATATAATTAGATTATATCTGTCAAAAACAACATCACCTTAACAAAAACTTCCTTAGAAGTGAATTAGATTATCAGTCTTTGTGATGACCGACTTATTCGCACTGTGCTTGACCACTGGCATAGCAGCTAGGTTGTCGTGGGCATACTGCGCCACGAGAGCAAATCACTCTGGCATCGTTTTCTATACCACGTTCAATCCAATTAATATTCAAGATTTTAGCCACGCTAACCAGATCTGCTTTGATGTGTTTTGGAATGGCGACTAAGCCGCCGTTTTCAACACACGTTTGCTTTAAATCTTCGGTAATTTTTGCAGCATCTTTACCTTGCGCTTCAATGGCGGGGTTTAAATCTATCCCTGCACATAACACATGTGGATTACCCGCTGAATCATCGACTTTTATTGATTCACAACAGTAAATTCGCGGCTCATTACCTACATTTAATATTGAAATTTGAGCAGATGTTCCCGATGTCGGCTCGTTAATTTTCCTAAATACAGCCCAATGGTGGCAAGGGTCTTCAACTATGCGCATATTGCCCCAAGGCAGTGGAATACCATTACCGCGATAGACCGCTTTAAGCTTACCTGGTGCATAAGCATCAAAGTAATGCCAATGAGGGTAAGGAGAGACAACTGTCATTCTGCGCATGGCAACCGACGCCGACACCTGTAACTGTTTATGGATATCAATCTCGTAGCCGTGACGATCTAATAGCTGTCTGAATGGCACTTTAGGGCAGAGTAATGCCCCTGCAAAAAAGCTTGATTCAAAATCACGCCATGCATGCAAGATATCTTGGGCATTAAGTGTGTTTGACTGCACAGTTGCATCATCATCCGCCTCAACTCGACGCCCCGATGTCATGACACTTTTCAAGCCGTCTTTATTGTGGAGCACGCAATGACCAATGTGCACTGCCAAGTCATATTTAAGCCTTGGCGCATTGGATTTGAGCGCTTTATTGATAAAAATTGTCGCAGGTGGTTCAAAAAAAGAAGTGGTTAACCGAGAAGAACGAGCGCCAGTTTCATCTAACACTTCAGTCGGAACTTCATCAATCCATTTGATTTTAAGTCCCATACTCTTAGCAATGCTAAGCATCTCATCAGCACTTAGCGGCATCTGTTTTCTGCCAATTTCTTCAGCGGCGCGTTCTAAATCAGGGAAATGATTTTGATGGTGTTCTTGGTGTGCGCGAATTAATAACTGAGCAAACTGCCGACCTGATGTGCCCGTTTGTGACAGCATTTCAGGTATCGCGATTTGTAAAATGTCATTAGAAAATAAAAAGCTTGGTTCGAGTGGCATACCGCTAATACCGCCACGGCGTCCCTTTTCTGGGGTGATTGATTGCTCTTCTGGCATGTCATCTAAAAACCAATCGACATCTTTTTGGAACACAGTAGCAATCACCGCCAGCATACCAGCACTGGGCACTCTTTTACCTCGTTCTATCATTGATAGATATGACACCGAAGGCGCAGAGCTCGAATCTACACGTATACATCTGGCTGACAAGTCTTCCATTGTCAGATGATTACGTTTACGCAGATTTCGAATCTTTGTACCCAGGAAATGTGACTTTCTCATCAAGCTTTGTTCATTACGCATTTTGTAAAATTCACACTGTAAAATTTTTATTGTGAAATTGTAGTGAAAAATACACTAGACTACAAATTAAGCAATCGGGAAACAGTGTTCATCATTTTGATTCCCATTGCGACTAAGGCAATCGATAACAAAAGATGTAAGCACGGCCTAATGATATGAATATTTAATTAGCCCCGTGTAATGACCCAAGCGAAGAGGATAAGGTTATGACTATGACAACAATGCACACCAACACAGCCGCTCACAACCTTAACAGCTTCATTGAGGAACAATTTGTGGCAACCAGTACCAACGCAGACAAAATTAACAATGCAAAGGTATTTTTAGATGACAACTTCCCACTTACTGAAGGCTCACACGCCGATGTGAGTAGCTATGTTATTTACTACACTCATCTTCTAGCCTTTATGAAAGATGGCAGCCAATGTGGTTTACAGAACCCATGTCAATTTGTTGCTTTAACAGGTCATAAAAGCGAACCAACATCGATTGTACTTAAAAATAACGATACCCATGTTGAAGTCAGCTTTGACAGAAATGGCGAGTTAGGCTCGAAAGATCCTGCGCATATTGAAGATATTCAAGTGGCGCTGCCAATTAAAAACTTACCAACGCCATATAAACAATGGGTTAGTATGCTGCATTCTCGCTGCCTACCTACTGAAAGTAACTGCAAAGTATTTACTGCAAAAGATGGCACTGAATACGCCATGCATCAACGTTAATCAGCGCAATAAGCCGCTAGATTACATTGCACTCTCAAGGTCGGCATTATTGCCGGCCTTCTTGTCAGTGAATAAAAACGTCTTCTCCTGTCGCACCAACAATTAGCTAATAATGCACTAAAATAGCCGTACTCCTATCCTATAAAAAATTAACTTATTGATTAATATATTATTTAATAGTGGTCTAACTCTTGCGCGTTCTTATAGACGTTTATCATGCCTATAGGAATTTATAATGAATAAAGAACAAGTGGTTGAAGCGATTATTTTAGCGAAACATGCCCGCCAACTAAGTTGGCAAAATATTGCAGATGAGTTAGAAATGGGCTGTGTTTGGGTCACCTCAGCATGTTTAGGCATGAACAGCATGCCAGAGAACGTCGCTGATAAGTTGTGCCAGCTACTTGAGCTTCCTGCAGGTTCACAAGCTGCGCTCACGGCTTACCCGACCAAACAATGGCAACGTGATGTGCCACAAGATCCACTGGTCTATCGCCTCTATGAGGTGGTTGGTGTATATGGCGACACATTAAAAGAAGTCATTCAGGAACAATTTGGTGATGGCATAATGAGCGCCATTGATTTTTCAATGGATGTTGCAAAACAAACTGATCCTAAGGGCGATAGGGTCGTGATTACCATGAACGGTAAGTTTTTACCTTATAAAGCATGGTAATTAATCCTTGGTAGCCTGATAAAAGCTCAATATCGGGTTTGTATTAACGCAGTACTCTTGCTGCTGCGTTAATACAGACAAGCATTAAAGTCGTGCTTAATAAAATAAGGCTATCACTAACCCTAGAGCTAATAAGAAAGATAAACGCTGCCAAAATAAAATGGGGTCTTTATCAATATAAGGCGTGTGCTCACGTATTGATTTAGGGTGAGGATGTTTAAGGTTATAAATAAACTCCGATACTTCAGCAGTGCGTTTCGACGGGGACACTTCAAGGGCTTTTTCAAGGGCATAATCTACCCACTGAGGCACTGCGGCATTTCTACTTCGGGCAGGAACATAGCGTAAGCTTTGCTGCGCTTTTAACGTCGTTGCCTTGGCAACATCCACCCCGTAGGGCAGCTGACCAGTCAGCATTTGATAAGTTATTACCGCCAAAGAAAAAATATCACTGCGACCATCGCCAAGCTCGCCCACAAAATATTCAGGAGCACTGTATTGGGCCGTTCCCAAAATGTGATCATCAATCCCTTGAGTTTCAATGATTCCCGCAACAGCTGTCGCACCGAAGTCAATAATTTTGACCACACTTTCAGTGGTGATCATGATGTTTTCAGGGCGTAAATCTTGGTGCACCATCTCTTGTCTGTGCATAGCTTGTAACCCTCGAGCGATTTGAACCACTATCGTTCTCACTGAATCTAAATCGGGCTGTTCATGATCGTGGATCCATTGGGCTAGCGTGCAGCCTTCAACATACTCTGTTGCCGTGTAAAGGTAACCCTTAGGAACACGCGACTTAACAGGTTTTAATAAATGCGTGTTAGATACCCTTTGCGCTACCCATTCTTCCATTAACAAGGTTTCTAAGTGGTCTTCATTTTGGCGCATTTCATCAGAAGGAACCTTAATTGCTACACGCTGACCAGAGGCTTTATCTTGAGCTAGGTAAACTCGGCTGCGACTACTCACATATAGTTCACGTTGAATCACCACATCTTCGAATTCTTGGCCGCTATGTAATGGTGGCGGTAAAGGGAGTCGGTTCAATAACTGTTTGAACTCATTGACGTCTGGATCAGGTAGAGAATCTACCCGCACAATTTGAATACTCAAATTATCATCGCTACCAGCATCAAGCGCTTGCTGAACCAGTTCTTGCGCCACATTGGTTAAATCTCTGTTTTGCTCTAGTGCATCATTAATGGCATTGGCAATGGTTCTCGTGGTTAAAAACTCGTGCACACCATCGGTGGTCAATACAAAAATATCGCCCAAGTTAATCGAGCAGGAGTGATAATCACTATTGAGTAACGGGTTAATGCCTAAAGCTTGATTAAGGTAACTGACTTCATCGTCGACATAACGTCGATGATCTTCCGTTAATTGCTCTAAACTATTCCCGCTCAATTGGTAGATGCGAGAATCACCACAATGAAAAATATGTGCTGTATTTGATTTAAATACTAACCCACTAAAAGTGCAGACATAACCTTTATTCAAGTCATGACGATGCGGGCCATTTTGGCTTTGGGCATATAGCCAATGATTAAGTGCCTGCAGCACTTTAAGCGCAGACTTTTTAACTGACCAGGCTTCAGAAGTTGCATAGTAATCACTGATAAAATTACTTATCGCACTTTCACTGGCAACACCACTGACGTCACTAGAGCTAATACCATCAGCAATCGCAACCACTGCGCCTTTACTATGTATCAGGGCATTATCTGGTTGCATACTGCCACAGCAATCTTGATTGATTTGTTTTAGTCCACAAACGCTTTGTTGTGCAATGGTGAGTTTTAGCGAATTTTGCATTAAAGCTTCCTTGCCGCCACAACAATTACAGTGCCATTAAGGTAATCGTGTGACGGTAAGAACTCACTTAAGTGTCCAATATTAAGCAAGCTTTTCACGACGAGCTTCTGCTTGTTTGCGCTTACGCACTGGACTTTCTTTCACGTGAGTTAAATACAGCGGTAACCCAACAAGCGCAAATCCACCCACTAAATTACCCAATGCAGTAGGGATTTCATTCCAAACGAGGTAATCCATAACCGTAAATTCACCGCCCATGATCATTGAGAATGGGAACAAGAACATATTGACAATTGAATGCTCAAAACCCATGAAGAAGAACAGCATGACTGGCATCCACATTGCCATCATTTTGCCGCTTGCAGAAGTAGAAATCATTGCACCAACGACTCCCATCGATACCATCCAGTTACACAACATGCCGCGAATAAAAATGGTCATCCAACCTGCAAAGCCATGTTCTTGATAACCCAGAGTACGTGACTCACCGATGCTACTCACTTTCGCAGCGAGTACGCCACCATCAGTGTTATAACCATAGGTCAAAATAAACGATGCAAAGAAAGCAACCGTGAGGGCACCAGCGAAGTTACCCACAAACACTAGGCCCCAATTCCGCAGCATTTGGTCGACGGTACAGCCATTTCGTTTATCCAAAACCGCCAATGGCACTAAGGTAAATACCCCGGTTAACAAATCAAACTTCATTAAATACAGCATGATAAAACCAACAGGGAACAAAAGTGACCCCGTTAATAAGCTGCCAGTTTTAACTATCACTGTAATGGCAAAAAATGCCGCTAGACCTAAAATAGCCCCCGCCATAAAAGCACGAACAAATGTATCTTTCGTTGACATGAAAATTTTTTGTTCACCAGCATCGACCATTTTGGCTGCGAACTCTTTTGGTTCAATATACGACATAGCTTCACACTCCTAGATTTAATTCTGATCATGTTTTGCGAGTTCTATGCCACTATAAAAAAGTCAAATTAAACAACTTGTTAACATAAAGGTGTACCATAAGCTAATTAGCTAAAGCACTATAATAGTTCATTTTTTATTCACCCCGCCCTATATTGGAACGTCATCAAAGATCTCAATCAAGTTGTATTTATCCTTAAAGTTGAATGACTAAGGCCTAAAAAAGCGTGAAGATTGAGCCACTTGATTAAGCGGTTTTCCTTGGACAATTTCACCGCCCGAGTTCACTTCGGTGATAAAAAATGTCAGCGCTTCGCGTGTTTGAGATATCCCCTGTTTATCAGGATGCTTTATCGAGCTGGTGACTGTAATAGGGTATTCAAGTTGCTCAGCCGCTTTAATCAATACTAAGGTGTTATTGGTTATTTTGAAATCATGAGCAGATAACTTATCGGAGCTAACACTGATCTGATAAAAAGCGGCTTGCTGGGTTTTGTTACGTATTTTCAGTAAATAGCTATTTTCGATGACGGGGTTTGTTGGCTCAGTGCTGACAACACGATATAAACTTTGGCGATCTCGAATAACGTTAAGCTGTATATCCGCTCGGCTTTGTAAATCTAAAACAATCATGACGAGCATCACCACTAATGCACCCGCATAACCTAAGGCTTTTAATGACCACATTGACGGAGTGCGGCCCGTTTTTAGGGCGTTTTCACTGGTAAAGCTGATCAAATTGGGCAAATAGCCAAATTTACTCATCGTTTGATTGCAGGCATCGACACAGGCACCGCAGTTAATACATTCATATTGCAGACCATTTCGAATATCAATCCCTGTTGGACACACATCCACACAAAGATGACAATCAACACAGTCGCCTAAGCCATTGCTAGACTCTGTCGTTGCCTGATTCTTGATGCTTTTTTTATTACGTTTTCTCGGACCACGGTTTTCACCACGAGCAGCATCATAGCTAACGGTTTTAGTATTCGCATCGAACATCACTGCTTGGAAACGCGAATAAGGGCAACAATGTAAACACATCATTTCTCGCATCCATCCAGCATTAAGGTAAGTACATAGTGCAAAAAACCAAACCCAAACTCCTGTCCAAAAGCCGCTGCTAAAACTAAAAATATCCACATAAAGCGCCCTTGCAGGCATAAAGTAAGCCATAAAACCACAGCCAGTCACCAATGCCATTAACGCCCAAACAGTGTGCTTCGCAACTCTTTTAGTCACTTTATTCACTGACATTGGCGCTTTATCAAGGGCGGCACGGTGATGATGGTTACCTTCAACTTTTGCCTCTACCCACATAAACGCAGCTGTCCAAGCGGTTTGAGGACACATAAAACCACACCAGACTCTGCCGAAATAAACAGTAATAAAAAACAATGCAAATGCTGCGGCCATAAAAAACCAAGCAAGCACGGTAAAGTCTTGCGGCCATAAGGTGACATTAAAAAAGAAAAATTGCTGCTCTGTTACATCGAATAGAATGGCCTGACGGCCCTGGAAATTGATAAATGGAATAAGGAAAAATAACGCAATCAACACCGTATTAGTGTGCAACCTAAGACGCTGAAATATTCCTTGCTGCTCTCGCACATGAATCTTCCCCGAATCGCTAATATTGATAACTGGAATACGTTGCTGCTGCACAGCAGACGTGGCTTGTGATGGTACTTGTGATGGTACTTGTGATAGTGAGGGTGTTTGCTGACTCGCTATTGGCTCTGACATATCTAAGATCCTACTGCTCTAGTAACTTGCTTTCATTCGCAAAGCTAATAGAGCAAAACCTGAGCCAACCCAAAAATAAACCTAAAACACTGATTAATAGACATTTACCAATTTTTATCAAACAAAAAAGTCACGATATATCACGTTTCCGTGAAATATCGTGACTTTATCGTATCGACAGTAACTTAACGCTGTATGCCAAGCTTTTTCATTCTTGAGCGCAGCGTACTTGGCGGCATATTCAGCACTGCAGCAGCACCTTGTGGCCCTGAAATGCGCCACTGAGTATGTTCTAGGGTCTGCTGTATATGTTCTGCTTCTGCTTCAGCCATCGTTAGCGGTTGTTTAAGCTTGGTTTCATCGGCATGTTGCGAACCGCTAAGCGATAGGCTATTAAATTCTAGCACTTGATTTTGCGATAAAATAATCTCTCTTTCGATGAGATTTTGTAATTCACGCACATTGCCAGGCCAAGTATATTGCTGCAGCTTTTTTAACCCTTTAGCACTGACTCGAGTCACTTTTTTTCCGAGCTTTTGACTTAACGATGTGACTAAGTCACTAACTAAGGACGGGATATCCTCTGGGCGTTCACGAAGTGGCGGCACCACAATTGGAAACACATTTAGACGATAATACAAATCCATTCTAAACAAGCCCTGCTCAACCCTTGCCTGCAAGTCATGGTGGGTGGCAGCAATGAGTCTAATATTCACTTTAATGGTTTCGCTACTGCCAACCCGCTCAAAAGACTGCTCTTGAATCACTCTCAGTAACTTGGATTGTGCTTCTAAACTTAACTCGGCAATTTCATCAAGAAATAAGGTGCCATTATGCGCCAACTCAAAGCGGCCTTTCCGGCGACTTGTCGCTCCCGTAAAGGCTCCCTTTTCATGGCCGAATAATTCACTTTCCAGTATCGATGCTGAAAATGCAGCGCAATTGACACTCACCATGGGTTGCTCATTACGGCGACTTAATTGATGTAAGCTTCTTGCGACAAGTTCTTTACCTGTGCCATTTTCACCACAAATAAGCACCGTACTATCAGTATTAGCAACCAAATTAATTTGCTGAGTTAAATGGTTAATAGCGTCACTATGCCCTGACAAGCCCATTGCGCCTTGCTTGCCCTGCAACTCGGTTAGTAAATATTGATTTTCTGAGGCAAGCTTCTCTGATAATGCCTGTACTTGCGCAAGCGCTTCTCTCAGCGATGTTTCAGTGTGTTTTTGCACACTGACATCACGAAATATCGCTACCACACCAATCAATTTATCTTGGTCATAAACGGGAGTTGAGCTGTAATACACTGGAAAACAACTGCCATCTTTGCGCCAAAACACGTCCTCTGAAACCTGCCGCGCAATACCATCATGCAAGGTTCGATAGATTGGACAGTCATGTTGTGGATATGGGCTACCATCGGCATGGCTATGATGATGACAATCATGAATATTTTTGCCAATCAACTCTGCACTTTTCCAGCCAGTCATCTGCTCTGCAGCTGGGTTGATAAATACCGCATTACCGTTAAGGTCAAAGCCGTATACCCCTTCCGTGATGGCATTCAGGAGAAGGGTATTTTCAGGTAAAAAGTGACTGGTGGTGACACTGGTTTTTGCATTCATCGCTGATGGCCTCAACTTTCGTGATATCTAGCATATTACATTAGATCACGATATTTCGTTACATAAATGGGCTCTATTTCAAAAGATAGCTCGATAGATACAGTTGTTGACCAATTTTCACTATCAAATATCGTTCATCAGCCTGCATCTTGCTACAATAAGGCATCTGTATTTAGGCGATCACCATCAGCATGCAAATCTCTTCCACATTTAAACTATGGCTATTTATCGCCATGGGTTTGATTTGTTTAACACCCATAATTTCTTCTCCTATCGCCTTGCTGATGGGCTTTACATTGGCGAGTTTAGGTATGGTACCGACTCATATCGACTTAAATAAGCTCACTAAAAAACTATTAGCATACTCAATTGTTGGTTTAGGTTTCGGAATCAACTTACCTGAAGCAATTGCAGCAAGTAGCAACAATTTAGGGCTAATTGTCGGTTCGATATTTTTAACCTTAGTGTTAGGTTTTGGATTAACGATACTATTGAAACTTGATGATAAAACGGGTCATTTAATCAGTTGCGGCACCGCAATTTGTGGCGGTAGCGCTATTGCCGCCGTTGCACCAGCAATCAATGCTAAGAACGATCAAATTGCGGTATCGCTTGCCTGTATTTTTTTATTAAACTCAGCCGCGTTATTCTTATTTCCGACAATTGGTCATGCATTATCATTAAGCCAATATGACTTTGGTGTGTGGAGTGCGATTGCGATTCACGATACCTCATCCGTTGTGGGCGCAGCGTCAGCTTACGGTGACGAAGCTTTAAAAACGGCCACCACAATTAAACTGGCTCGTGCACTGTGGATTATTCCTATTGCGCTGCTCAGCGCGATTATCTTCGGTGGCGACAAGTCAAAAATATCTATTCCATATTTTATTGGCTTTTATTGTCTCGCCATAATTACGGCCTATTTATTTCCTCAGGGGCAAGCTGTTTATCAGGTGCTCTTTAGCGTTTCGAAGCAATTACTTATCGTGTGCTTATTTTTAATTGGTGCAGGTATCACCGTCAGTAAAATGCGAGCGAATGGGCCTAAGCCACTGTTATTGGGCGTGCTATTGTGGATTGCAATTGGTGGAATATCGTTGGGAGTGATTCTCTGGCAGAGTTAATCGCTTTTTAGTTGTTCATTGAAAAGTAAATTAAGTTAGGCTAGTTAAATTGGTCTCTTCAGCACTAAAGCCGACTATTGCTGCCAACAAATATTAATCACTCTTCTTCGTTTATCTCTTGCTGTATATAAGGTTTTGCCAAAGCCAGGGCGATTAACCCACCAAAAGCTAATAACTCAATTACCGCACGAGTAAGCCCAGAGGTTTGCACAGATGCCACTACTGCAATAATGCAAAGGCATATTATCGCAACAGCTTTAAAGGTCTTACTTTGTATCAAGGACATCATCATGGTCTCCAATTAAGTAGACCATTATCTAAATCCCAGTATTTCGCTGCCAATATCAAATATTACTATGTTATTCACATAATGACTTTTGCCCACTGTTACCAGGCTAGATAACGCATTAAGTCTTTTTGTCTGTGGCTATCCAAGCTGACACAAGCCTATGACTTACAATAGAAAATACGCAATAAGCTGTAAAATAATAAAAACCAATTTCGAATGAAGCAGTGGTTTTTAACATCTCTCCCATTCCAGCGGAGGCATTTCCAGCCATGTAGACAATAATTAATGCCACAACAAACACATCAGCCATCGACCATTTACCGATTGCACCGATAAACCGGTTCACCGCTGACTGATACCTTGCCGTAGCAGGAATACACATAGTCAACAGCAGTAATAATTTAGTGGCGGGAATGACCACACTAAATAAGCCAACTAGCCCAGCCACCAGCACGTTATTAGATAGGTAAAGTTCTTTCACGGTATCAACAATGCTGCGGGTTTTGTAAAACACCTCCACTTCGCCTTCGAGGTTATCAAAACCAAACATACTCACCGCCATGTCGAGCATGCTGCGGGCATTACCACGTGCTCCTTCAGATAAACTCTCGGTAAACATCGTCACGCCAGTTTCTACCAATTCAGCTTTCTCAATACTGCCTTGTATCGTCAAAATGGGTTGAGTGACTCCAGGGATCAGTAAAGCCAATGACAATATAATGACCAATGAGCTAAATAAGGGTTTCATAGGTACTCCAAGTAAATATCACAGCCAATCACATCAAATGAGGGAAAAATAGTACGTTAAACGCCATAAAATAACGGATCGCAACATTAAGTCCAGTGGCGACACCGCACTTTACAAAGTCGTATCCTGTTTAGGAAAGGTAATTAGTAGAAAGGACTTGGATCAACATCAAGTGAACGTGGTGAAATACCTCGTTCAATATGTAAATCTGACTTTTTCAAATCCACAAAGGTCACTTCGGTATAGCGTCGATGTTTTAATGAATAAAAACACTTAACGACAGGGTTTAACGCATCCCGCCCTTTTGACTCCCAGACAATGCCAACCCGCTCATCAGATAACTGAACTAAAGAACCTACAGGGTAAATGCCTACACAACGAATGAACTCGTAAACTAATGTTTGGTCTAGATGAAAAGGCGTCAAACTCATTAAAATTTTAAACGCTGCCGCTGGGCTCATCGCCTCTTTGTAACAACGAGTAGCCGTTAACGCATCAAAAATATCCACAATACAACTCATGCGGCCATGTTGAGGAATTTCATCACCTTTAAGGCCTTTAGGGTAACCCTTGCCATCTAGCTTTTCATGATGCATCAAGCACACATCTTTGCTCACCTGCGAAAGGCCAACGGTTTCATTCATGATATCAATTGCATAGGTTTGATGCTTTTTGATTTCTTCGAACTCTGCTTCGGTCAATTTCCCAGGTTTATGCAAGATTTTATTATCAACTTGAATTTTGCCTATATCGTGCAAAATGCCGCCGATAGCCATTTCTTTCAACAATGACTTATCTAAGTTCAAGTGTTTACCGAAAGTCACCAGTAAAAATGCGACATTCACTGAATGCTCCAGTAAGTAAGCATCTTTAGTTCTAAGCGCTGACACACATTTAAGAGCATCGGCATCATCCATCACCGATTCAATCATGTTATCGGCAATGTCTTCAAAAGGGGCAACTTCAACCGCTTTGCCTTCATAGGTTTCTGAAAGCACTTTGCGAACAAGGGTCTTTGCTTCGGTCAGGATATTTTTAGCTTGCGCTTGTTTGGTAGCTCTGGTGATAACCGGTTTACGCGCCTTTAACGGAGCAGCCTTTTTCTTCAAGCCACAGCTATCCGATGAGCGCTCAACGTCTACCCACACACTTTTAATGCCGGCTTTTTCTAATTTCGCAATCGAATCTTTATGTTTTATCTGGCCAGCATTACTGATAGCCACTTTGCTCTCTTTGCGATCGATAGCAACGACAAACATCCCGAGCCCTAAACGGCTAACGGGAATACGGATAACGTCTTTAGATTCTTCAACGGAGGACATTAACGATTAACTCTCCAAACGACAACCAAAACACCGACAAGAATGATAATACTTATGATGGAATTTAGTGACAATGTAACAATGTTAATGACATTTTATCTTGTCTCGACTAAATACTCCAAATTAAATGTTATATTTTGTATCACCTTTAAAATACAGTCGCTTAGCAGGCTGCTCTTTTTAAAAACCGCCGATACTATGATTATATTAGCATTTCAGATCACAGCATGAGCGGCTTGGCATTGACAGTTTTTGAACCCTTCATTAACTTAAGGCATAATTTACTAAAACGAATACCTCTCTTTATCATTTCACCTGTTTGAGATATCAACCTTTGGAGTCTTTGTTGCCTAGCCAAATTTTTTCTGAGCAATTTAGCCAGTTAATCGAAAAGCTAAACGCTATGAAGTTGGCCGTTGCCAAAGAACCTATTGTGCAAATATCTGTCGAAGCGAAGTCGATCCCGTTACTGTCATGGTTGGGCGCACAAACCCAATATCCACGTATTTATTGGCACGGGCGAGAAAAGCAGGAAGAAATTGCCGCTATTGGTGCCTGCAAAGATTTCAAACAAGAGCAAGAGATTGATGATGAGTTACTCTCAAGCTTATACCAATCTCAACGAGGTAAAAGCAGCAACCAAGATATCCGCTATTATGGTGGCGTTGCATTTGATCGTACCGTAGAGTGCTGGCCAGACTTTGGCAGAACACGTTTTGTCTTACCGCGTATTGAGTTACGTCGTCACGGTACAATTGTAAAATTACTCATTAACTTAGATTTTGAAAACAACTCGCAAGTTGATGAGTGCGATGCCGCGATTGATGCGATTAAACAACTTCAACCAGCAAAGCCATTATCGCCACCCAATAAACTGCCCCTAATGGGCCGCAGTGATTTGCCAAACTATCAACGCTGGAAAGAACTTGTAGAGCAAGTCACTCATCCCAAGTTTAATCAAACGACACCCAAAGTCGTGTTATCTCGACAAACTCAGCTTGAGATTAACGATGCGGTCGATCCTTGGATGGTGTTGGCCTGTTGGCAAGGACGTAACCCGAATAGTTTTCAGTTTGGGTTTCAGTTTAGCCCAGATAGAACGTTTATCTCTTGTTCTCCTGAACGCTTGTACTTACGCAGGCAAAAAGAATTATTTACTGAAGCACTAGCTGGCACAACTGTGCGTGGGCTCAATCAGGAAGAAGATGATTTTCTGGCTAAGCAATTACTCGAAGACACCAAAAACAGTTATGAGAACCAATTAGTCAGACAGCAAATTGTTGATGTACTTACGCCACTCAGTAACTACATTGGCGCAGACGAATCAGCTAAAATTTTTAAACTGACTCATATTCAGCATTTACACCGCTCTATTCGTGCTGAATTAAAAGCGGGCGTCAATGATTTTCAGCTGCTGCAAGGCTTACACCCAACACCTGCTGTCGGCGGACTACCAAAACAGTCAGCACTAAGCTTTATTCGTCAACGTGAAGGGTATAACCGTGGATGGTACGCTGGTGCTTGCGGTTATCTCAACAAATACGAAAGTGAATTTTCCGTGGCGATACGCAGTGCATTAATTGAACCTGGGCGCATTAATTTGTTTGCAGGTGCAGGCATTGTTGCAGGCTCAGATCCCTTAGCTGAGTGGCAAGAACTAGAAAATAAACTCGCGACTATTTTATCCATATTAGTGGAGCTCTAACCTCGCATATCATCGCTGACATTTACCTTTGTTGTTGCCAATTCATTTAGACTAACTCCATTTTATGAGCTTGAGAGTTGCATCTTATTTTTCGATCACTATAATGCGTCCTCCTTGGCAACAGCCGATAGGCTATGATTAAGCCAGTTTATGGCATATCACTAATCAGCTTTCTAACAATAATACTGCCATCCTTAATTCAATACGGGTTCCCTCACCCCGTCTAACCCAATAAAAAGGCTACAAGATGTTAAAACTATCTCAGGCGCAATGTCGCCGTGCACTGATGTTTCTAGTCAGTTTTCATATCATCATTATTTGCGCAAGCAACTACTTGGTGCAGCTTCCGTTTCAAATATTTGGTTACCATACAACTTGGGGCGCATTTAGCTTTCCTTTTGTATACCTAGCAACCGACCTAACGGTACGTATATTTGGCCAGAAAGCCGCACGGAGTATTATTTTTAAAGCGATGCTACCTGCGTTGCTGATTTCCTATGTGATGGGAGTTATCTTTCATCAAGGCGCATTTCAGGGCGCTGCATCATTAGTTGAGTGGAATCAATTTGTGTTCCGAATTGCTTTTGCAAGCTTTGTGGCCTATCTCGTAGGACAACTCATGGACATCACAGTATTTGCTCAATTACGTAAAGCAAAAGCGTGGTGGATAGCACCAGCATCCTCGACCCTTTTTGGTAACCTCGTTGATACTATCGTCTTTTTCAGCGTCGCCTTTTACGCTTCAATCGACGCATTTATGGCTCAACATTGGCCTGAAATTGCGATGGTCGATTATGGCTTCAAGTTAATCGTTAGCTTAGGGCTATTTTTGCCTGCTTATGGTGTTTTGTTAAAAGTGCTGAGTGATAAACTTATCGAGACACCGGCAGAAAATTTGATTTTGACTAACGAAACTAAGTCGTAAACATCACTTAACTGTCGATTAATTGATCAATGCGGCATTTTTCAATCAATCCTGCCCGCCAACTGGTACGATGAGATATAATAATCCAGTGTTTATTCGCTGCTAACCAAGATTCAAAAAGACTTTCACAGTTTTCAATCATTTGCTAATACATCGCAAAAGGTAAATTGAAAGCACGTGAAGGTCTCTTTAATAACAAGTCTACTCACCTTGAAGTAACTTGCTGTATTAAGGTTCTCAGCCCTGCGGAAGATAAAATGTTAAATATCCAAATCGAAGCTCATACAGAGCTTTCAGCTGAAGTGTCAGAAAAACTGGCTTTATTAATGTCTCGTATTAGTGAGCTCGATCGCACTCAAAGTGCCGAGTCGCTTGTTGAACGCATAGGTGATAAGCCTAGTTTAATTCTATTTGCTTATGTTGAAGGCGAATTAGCGGGCTTTAAATTAGGTTATCAGTCTGAAGAAGATTGCTTTTATAGCTGGCTAGGTGGTGTTGATGCAGATTTTCGTCAACTTGGTTTAGCAAAGTCTATGCTTGAATATCAAGAAAAATGGGCAAAAGCACAAGGCTATACTCGCCTAGAAGTGAAAACCCGTAATCAGTTTCAAGCCATGCTAAATATGTTGGTAGCTAATCAGTACCAAATTACGCAAGTTGAAAGCCACCCTAGCATCGACAAAAACAAACTTCACCTTCAAAAAGTGCTATAAAACAAACATTTGAACAAAGAGTTATGTTCCCTATTGTTAGTGCTAACCGGTTAACGATTATGGTTAGCGCCTAATGTAGACATATATTTGGAAAAAAATTGAGCAATTACCTTGCAAACGCAAATGATAATGATTATTATTAACTTGCGTTCCAAAACTCAGTTATCAACATTAATAGCTTCATCTCCTATTAACCTAACTGAGTCTGCAAGCACAACATTGCTCCAACACTCTTTTAGCCAGGCTCATCACCTGGCTTTTTCTTGCCTGCAATTCACACAATGATTAACCCCCAATGTAAACACTATGTAAAGCCGATAACAAAATGTAATAAAAACTTGCTAACGATAATGAGAATGATTATTATTTATTTGCGTTCCAAAACTCAGTTATCAAATTAATAGCTTCATCTCCTATTAACTTTTCTGAGTATGCAAGCACGACATTGCTCCAACACTCTTTATAGCCAGGCTCATCACCTGGCTTTTCTTTGCCTGTTTTTCAGATACTGACAGCTCTAAAGCTTAAAATCACTCATTGTCCCCACACAAATACCTTTCAGTATTTTAGGCGCGAACTTCTTATGCTTATGTGTAAATCAAGGAAGTGAATGCCACTGTAACGGGCTGAATTTGCCATTGTAAAAAAACTGGATGTAAAGGGAATGTAAAGTAAGTGAAAAAGCCCAATTAATATTTGCAAACGATAATGAGAATGATTATTATTTATGAGCGTTCCAAAACTCAGTAATCAAATTAATAGCTTCATCTCCTATTAATCCCCTCTGAGTATGCAAGCACGACATTGCTCACACACTCTTTGTGGCCGGACTCATCATCCGGCTTTTTTTTGTCTATTTTTTATCGTCTAAGTTAACGCTCAACTTTATCTATTATTGACGATAAATTCAGTCGACGTTATTTAGCCTTAATTAGTCATCTAGTCGCTTAGTATCTCCAAAATGTAGCCCTTCATAAGGGTTATCACCTTGTTCTTCTTTAGCTTTGTGATACATACCAATGGTAAATACGGTTCCTTTACCTAAGGTTGACTTCACTTCAATTGTGCCGCCTATGCGCTTAATAATGCCGTAGCTCAGTGACAAACCTAAACCAGTACCATCTTTGCGTGTGGTATAAAACGGATCAAAAATACGACTTAATCTTTCTGGCGCAATCCCGACACCTTCATCTTCCACTTCAACTTTTACACCCACGACTTGTCCTTGTTCAACCCAATCATTGGCTCTAATCCAAATGCGGCCTTTACTTTCAATTGCATGGGCTGCGTTGACCACTAGATTAATCAAGACTTGAATAACTTGAGGGCGATTGACTTGAACATCTGCAGTGGTATTAATCTCCTGAATCAACTCAACTTCTTGTTTTTCAATCGAGTGGCGAACCAATACTAATACTTCTTCAATCATGGATTGAACTTGATGCATTTCAAGCGGAGCGTTAAATTCACCTGGACGACTGTATTGCAACAAGCTTCGAATAATAGTGCTGATCCGTCCGACTTGCTGAATGACTAGCTCTATCTCTTCTTCAACCACATTCGCATTGGAGCCAAGTTCATATTTCATTAGCTCCATATTGCCAAGGATCACCGCTGTTGGGTTATTAATCTCATGAGCAATACCAGCGGTTAACTCACCAAGAGCAGTTAATTTCTCATTGGTGACAAGTTGTTGACGAGTCTCATTGAGTAAAGCAACGTTACGTTGTAGCTCTTCTGTCTTGTCTTGTAAGCTGCGAGTACGTTCTTCTACTTTCACTTCTAATTGTTCTGCTGCGGCTTGAATTTGAAGATTACGTCTCTGCAGTAAATCCAGCATATGATCAAACTGCTCTGCCAAATTAGACAGTTCATTATCTCTGTCTAAGCCAAGTTCGCCAATGCGAAGATCTCGACCAGACTGTACTGCTTTTACAACATGATGGATGCGCTCAATAGGCTCTAATAAACTATTAGCACCTCGATATACTAAAAAACCAGAGACTAAAAGCACTAACATTAATATCGTGCCGAGTTCGATAATATTGAGAATATAAGTATGAATAAAAGGAGCTTCAGAGAAGCCTGTGTAAATCATGCCAATTCGATTACCACGTACATCTTCTAACGGCGAATAACCAGAAATAAACCAGTCATTTAGTACAAATGCTCGGTCTACCCACGGCGTGCCTTCAACCAAGACTTTCTGTCGTACTTCATCAGATACCAGTGTCCCTAAAGCACGTGATTGCGCGGCTTGCTTAGTTGAAAACAAATCCATCGGCACATTGGTACTGACACGGGCATTATCTAAGAAAATCGTCACAGTACCAATCGAGCGCTCTGGCAGTGTACCTTGGTCGTACACTAAATCTCGAATATGATCGACAATAGCCGTATCACGGTTAAATAACGTGGCCCCATCAAGGTACCAGCTCACTTGCCCATCTTGATCAACTATCGGTAATAATGTCCGGCTGAGCATGCCACGAGTCTCTTCTGACTTTTGCGGTTCTTGTGCTCGCAAAGTCGCAGACAAAGGCACTCTAGCAAGATCGGCTAAATTGGGGTCAAGCCGATCTAACCTTTTAGCAGATAACACCATTAGCCCAGAATAAGCCTGATTATTACTGATTTTGGGTAATAGCTGCCTCAAGTCCGGATCAGCATTGGCTTCTTCAATTCTAATGAGTCGCAATACATCTAGATCAAGAATCTTTTTTTGTTGTGCTAAATAGCCGTCAATTATCGCTATAGGCTCTTTGTCACCCTGCTGAATTCGTTTAAATGCTTGCTGAAAATCCCAAGATTGACTGACATTGTGCAACTGTATTTCTTGCTGCTTTTGCACTTGTTCTAAGGTGTTTATGGCAACGGTCAAGTCAGCCTTAACCTTCATAAACAACTGCTTACCTGTATAACTAATATTCCAATAAATCGTAATAAACACGAGGCTAATTAACGTCAGCAAAATAGGAAGCAAGGTTAGAATCAAAATACGATAACGCACCTTGGCTTGCATTTGCTGCCAACTAACACCGAAGAACTGACGAAAAACAGACACGATTTAGTCTTCCTTATCCGATTCGATTTCGAACCATTCTTTGTATTTTCGATCTAACGTTTTACGAGAAACCCCTAGATCACGTGCAGCAGCAGATTTATTGCCATTATGGGCATCAACCACACTCATGACATGCTGTTTTTCAACTTCTTTTAATGGCCAGCTTAGTGGATAACCCGCTTGAGTCACTACTTCTGTCTCTTGGGATTTTTTCCAATATTCAGCAGGCGGCTTGCCCAATAAAATGCATCGCTCGATCATATTACGTAATTCTCGAATATTACCTGGCCATTCATGTTGTTGCAGCACTAACAAATCTTCATGGCTCCATACAACTTCTTTTACGCCTAACTCACGTGCAAGTTGCCAAGTAAAATGATGCGTTAATTCAATGACATCTTCAGGGCGAGTGCGCAATGGAGGAATAAGAATATTAAGCACATTAAGGCGGTAATATAAATCGCTACGGAAATTTCCTTCTGCCACTTCTTCGGATAATTTTCGGTTGGTTGCAGCCACAACTCTGACATCAATCGCCACTTCTTTTTCGCTGCCCACAGGGCGAATCGCTTTTTGCTCAAGCACACGTAGTAGTGCGGTTTGCATTTTCATTGGCATTTCACCAATTTCATCTAAGAAAATCGTTCCACCGGTGGCAAAATTAAATAATCCTTCTCGATTACCTTTAGCTCCAGTAAAGGCGCCAGCGGTGTGACCAAACAGCTCACTACCTAACAATTCTGGCGCAATAGCACCACAGTTAACGGGTACAAACGGGCCTGTACGTCCGCTAAGTTGATGTAATTGCCTTGCAACGAGCTCTTTACCTGTACCAGATTCACCTTCAATCAATACCACGGCATTGGTTGGCGCAACACGTTCAATAACTTGCTTCACCTCCATCATGGCGTCGCTATTACCAATCATGGTGGTTGAGTGACCACTTGATAACTCACGGCGTAGCATGAAGTTTTCACGCTTTAATAAACGGCGCTCAATACAACGGTCAACTGATGTCATCATTTGTTCTAAGTGAAACGGCTTCATGATGAAGTCGGATGCGCCAGCACGCAGTGCTTTTATCGCTACGTCCATATCAGCATAGCCGGTCATAAAAATAATATCTGAACGGCGCTCTTTTTCATTGAGTGCTTCATGCCACTCAATACCTGAACGATCTGGTAAGCGAATATCAACAATTAATAAATCAAAATGGCCACGACTACGAAGCTTTTCAGCCTCTGCAATGGTAGAAGCGATTTCAACTAATGCGAACTTCTTGGAAAGCGCCTTTTTTAAAAAACTGCGCATGCCTGGCTCATCGTCAACAATCAAAACAGATACCGCTGTCGGAAGTGGTTTTGAGTTTGATTCATTATTATTCATATGGCTTCTACTTTGGACATTTTGACTATATTAATCATTATCGTATCACTAAAAACCTATAAATGGGTCAGTTTGCCCTGCAGAATCCTCGTTTTGAGACAATTTGTCTATAAAACCGAAACTTGCGATGTGAGGGTGATCACAGTTTTATTTTAGTCGTGATCCATATTTTTTTTGTTACTTTTGGCATACCTCTTGCTCTGTGAGTTTTGTTACGGGCAACGTTGCCCGAGTTCATTAAAAACCATCAGCAACACAATCACGTTGTATAGCAGGTTACTTTTTTATCAAGGAGATAAAATGTTTAATTTAAAGTCAGGTTTAACTGCTTTTTTAGGTATGGCACTAATCAGTAGTGCAATGGTCAGTGATTCAGTTGAAGCGACAGAAACGATTAAGTTAGCAACCACAACCAGCACAGATAACTCAGGTTTATTACGCGCAATTTTACCGACATTTGAAGCTGAATCTGGTTACAAAGTACAAGTGATTGCGACCGGAACGGGCAAAGCATTAAAGCTTGCACGTCAAGGAGATGTAGACGTCGTCATGACTCACGCTCCAGCTGCGGAAGCAAAATTTATCAATGAAGGTTATGGCACAACCCCTCGTGGCATTATGGAAAATGACTTCGTAGTGCTTGGACCTAAAAATGATCCAGCCAAAATGAACGGCAGCAAAGATGTTGTTGAAGCGTTCAAAAAAGTAGCAGAAAGCAAGAGCACCTTTATCTCTCGTGGTGACAATTCAGGCACCAATATGAAAGAGCTCGCAATTTGGAAAGAAGCTGCTGTTACCCCAGATTTTTCAGGCTATACTTCAATTGGCCAAGGCATGGGCAAGACATTATTAATGGCTGATGAGAAACAAGCTTACACATTAACTGATCGTGGTACGTTTGTTGCTTATAAATCTAAATTAGATTTAGCAATCACTTTTGAAGGTGGCGCTGCATTAGCCAACCCTTATCAAATCATGCTAATTAGTGCAGAAAAATATCCTGATTTAAATCATCAAGGAGCAAAAGCTTTGAGCGACTGGTTTATTAGCCCTCAAGCACAACAGATGATTAATGATTTCAAAGTTCAGGGAGAACAATTGTTTAAGGCAACATATAAGTAATGAATGATGGCTGGTTAGCCCTAACGCAGCAAGCTTTTAGCTTGCTGCTTTCTTTAGACCCAGACGTATGGTCTATCATAAGTGTATCTTTTTCGGTTTCTTTTGCGGCATTAATCATCACATTAATCCCGTCAATCATGCTTGGCTTTCTGCTTGCATCATACCAATTTCCTGGTCGCTGGTTTGTCACTAACATAGTTCAAACTTTGCAATCAATTCCTACTGTTGTCATAGGCTTACTTGCTTACTTACTGCTAACTCGAAACGGTCCTTTGGGCGATTTACGCTGGTTGTTTACTCAACAAGGTATGATCCTCGGTCAGATGATGATTTGTGCGCCAGTACTGATTGCATTATCTCAAGCAGCCTTTAGCAGTATTGATAAACGTGCTTACGAAACCTCACGCACCTTAGGTGCATCTTGGTCTAGAGCTATTTGGACGGTTTGCCGCGAACTCCGCGTGCCATTATTATTGGCTGTGATTGCCGCATTTAGCCGTATTTTAACTGAGGTTGGTTGTTCGATGATGGTAGGTGGCAATATTCTGCATCATACTCGAAATATTCCCACTGCCATTGCGCTTGAAACCAGTAAGGGTGATTTTGCCCAAGCTATTGCACTAGGACTGGTTTTATTAATCTTGGCGATTGTGATTAATTTCGCTATCGGTTCATTGCGTGGTAAAGCCATGCCTAGGAGCCAATAATGACAGTCAAATTAGTTGCAAAAAATATACGTAAAAACTTTAAAGACAGACTGTTATTTGAATTTGAGCAACTCACATTTTGCCAAGGGGATGTTATTTACCTTCAAGGCGACAATGGCTCAGGCAAATCAACATTGATGAAATTGATTGCTGGCATTATTAAACCTAGCGCTGGCACTGTTACAGCTGAAGGTTTTGAGCCAACAAAATGGTGGCGCAAAAATTCATTGCTTGGCAAGGCGGTATACTTGCATCAGCATGCTTATTTATTTGATGGTTCTGTAGAGTATAATATTCGTTATGCTTTACCAAAAAGTCAGTTATCACCTCAGCAACAACAAGAGCGAGTTGAGCAAGCAATTAACATGGCACAACTGGGCGCATTATTAAAAAGCGATGCAACAGATTTATCTGGCGGTGAGCGGCAACGTTTGGCAGTTGCTAGAGCCTGGATCACTCAGCCCAAATTGCTCATGCTCGACGAACCAATTTCCAATATGGATAAGCAATCGCAAAAATTAGTACTTGCGATGATAAATCAGCTCAAACAAGATGGTACAGGATTGCTAATTAGTAGCCATCAAACTTGCGGTTTAACAGCTTTATGCCAAAAACACTGGCATATATCAGAGCACAAAGTTGTTGAAAGTAACCATATACCTCGCTTTGAACAATCTCAGGAGTTTCACTATGTCAGTGCAAATTGATGCGGTGATTTTAGCTGGCGGTATGGCCAGAAGAATGGGCGGTATTGATAAAGGCTTAGTTGAACTTAGCGGTAAGCCAATGATTGCTCATACTATCGCTCGGGTTCAGCCACAAGTTGATCGTATAATGATTAATGCTAATCGCAGCCAAGCGCAATATGCTGAGTTAGGCTTTGATGTATTAAGCGATCAAGAAAGCGGTTATTTAGGCCCATTAGCCGGAATGGTCACAGCCATGAACAATACCGATGCTGACTTATTGCTAGTGGTGCCTTGTGATAGTCCGATGCTCCCGACTGATTTGTGTGAACGTATGTATGCATCGCTTAAAGAAGCCGATGCCGATATTGTGGTCGCCAGTGACGGTGAACATCATCAGCCAGTGGTTTTACTGCTCAAACCACACTTAAAAGATTCTATGCAGGCATTTTTAGATGCAGGCGATCGTAAAATTTTCCTTTGGTATGAACAACACAAGTATGTGGTCACCAGTTTCGCTGACCAACCAAATGCATTTGTGAATGTGAATACACTTGAACAAAAACTTGTCATCGAGAATGCCAAATAACCTGTGGCAACACAGCGAAAAGTCAACAATGAGGTCTTTATGAGTATACCGTTTTCCAATCCGCTTAATATTCCCGTTCTCGGATTCTGTGCCTATAGCGGCACCGGTAAAACCACCTTATTAAAACAACTTATTCCTGAGCTTAACCGCCGCGGGGTGCGTCTAGCGGTAATAAAACACGCCCACCATAATTTTGATGTCGATATTCCAGGTAAAGACAGCTACGAAATGCGCAAAGCAGGCGCTAAACAAATGTTGGTCGCTTCACATGTTCGTTGGGCGTTAATGACTGAAGATGCTGTTGAGGGCGATCCAAAACTACCGCATTTATTAGCGCAAATTGAAGCAGATAAAGTCGATATCGTTTTAGTTGAAGGCTTTAAAAAGCTCGAGCTACCAAAAATTGAATTACACCGCGCAGCGCACGGCAAGCCCCTTATTCATACTCATGATGACAACATTGTGGCTATTGCCTGTTGTGACGAAACTGAAACGCCAGCAGAGTTAACTCGTTTAGATTTAAATAATGTCGGCCAAATTGCTGACTTTGTAATTGAATACCAAACAAACTGGCAAGCACCAGACATTGAACTGCCGATACCTGCTGAAGCAACACCAGTATCAGACGAGCAAAAGTTCTTATCTGTTGCTCAAGGCTTAGAACAATTAATGGCGATGGTGAAGCCACTCACTGACAGTGAGCAAGTTGCGATAGATGATGCCGCTAACCGTGTACTGGCAAGCGATGCGATTTCTCCCGTAAACGTACCACAACAAACTAACTCGGCAATGGACGGTTATGCCTTTGCTTATAGTCAAGATAACAGCCCTGAACACCCAGTTGCACCACTTACATTAATGGGTGAAGTGCTGGCAGGCCACGAGTACCCAGGCACCTTAGCGGCAGGTGAAGCTGTGCGCATTATGACGGGGGCAACCGTACCCCAAGGCGCTGATACCGTTGAAGCTCGAGAATTAGTCGTCGAGCAAGATGGACAAGTACAGCTACAAGGGCCAGTTATTGCGGGGCAACATGTACGCTTAGCAGGTGAAGATATTGCTAAAGATGCCTTAGCATTAGCAAAAGGTCACCGCATACATGCCGCTGAACAGGGGTTATTAGCCTCATTGGGTTTAGCCACTGCCGATGTGGTCAAACAGCCTACTATTGCCGTATTCTCTACAGGCGATGAAGTCAGCCAACCAGGTGAGCCACTAAAAGCCAACTGCATTTATGACTCAAACCGCTACACCATCAAATCTATGGCGCAAAAGTTAGGTTGCCATGTCATTGATTTAGGCATTATCGAAGATAGCGAAGAAGCATTAACAACCGCATTGTCAAAGGCATCAGTTGATGCGGATATTGTTATCAGTTCAGGCGGCGTATCTGTAGGAAATGCAGATTATATTAAGACTGTCCTCGCTAAAATTGGCGAAATTAACTTCTGGCGTATTAACATGCGTCCAGGTCGCCCTCTCGCATTCGGAAAAGTGAATGAGAGTTTGTTCTTTGGTTTACCAGGTAACCCTGTGGCTGTAATGGTGTCATTTTTACAGTTTGTTCAACCTGCTATTCGAAAACTCGCTGGCGAAATCAATTATACACCACAGTATTTACCAGCTATTACCGATACTATGTTGCGCAGTAGAACAGGACGAACTGAATTTGTTCGTGGTCAGTATCATTTAAGCAATGATGGACGTTTACATGTTGCCTCTACAGGGGCGCAAGGTTCAGGGATGTTGAACTCAATGGTCAAAGCAAACTGTCTGATTGTTATCGGCGAAGCCGAAGATTCAGTTGTGCCAGGCCAACAAGTCTATATTCAGCCTTTTGCTGAACTGTTATAACTAACCAAAAGATGTGCTAATTCATGAGTTTAATAGTCGACAAGTTTAACCGAAAAGTAGAATACTTACGTTTATCGGTCACTGACCGTTGTGATTTTCGCTGTGTATATTGCATGAGTGAAGATCCCAGCTTTTTACCAAAAGAACAGGTATTAAGCCTTGAAGAACTGGCATGGATTGCACAAGCTTTTACCGAATTAGGTGTAAAGAAAATTCGCTTAACTGGCGGTGAGCCTTTAGTTAGAACCGACTGTGACAAATTAATTGAGTTACTCGGTCAACTACCGGGCTTAGATGACTTGTCGATGACCACTAATGGTTCGCGCTTAAGTAAGCTTGCTCAGCCAATGCATGATGCAGGCCTTAAGCGCCTAAACATCAGTTTAGATACCTTAAACCCTGATCTCTTTACCGAAATGACTCGCAATGGCAAAGTCGAACGAGTGATTGCGGGAATTGATGCAGCAAAAGCCGCAGGCTTTAAACACATCAAAATCAATGCGGTGATTTTACGTGGCAAAAACGATCACGAAGTGATTGATTTAATCAATTTTTGCCGTGACCGTGAGTTAGATATTGCTTTCATTGAAGAAATGCCATTAGGTGTAATGGATGAGCGCAAACGTAGTCGTCACTGCTCAAGTGAAGAAGTGAGAGGGCTAATTGAAGAAGCTTATCCATTAATTCCATCAAGTAAACGTACTGGCGGGCCTGCTCGCTATTACAAAATGGCCGACAGCAATATTCATATCGGTTTCATTTCACCTCACAGTAATAATTTCTGCCACGAATGTAATCGTGTTCGCGTGACGGTAGAAGGTCGTTTATTGTTGTGTTTAGGCAATGAGAACTCAGTGGACTTGAAGTCAATCGTTCGTGAATTCCCTGGGGATATCGGCAAACTCAAAGAGGCCATATTAGAAGGAATTCAACACAAGCCAAAAGAACATTACTTTGGCACCGATGATGACGTGCAAATCTTACGTTTTATGAATTCAACAGGCGGCTAGTGAACATCAACTTCAGTTAACGAAAGGTGATGCTAAATAATGCATCACCTTTTTTTTAGATGACTCAGTCAACGCCATTTTCAACTAACGATAACTATTCACTTTTTGCTCACCAGTATTTTGCTATACACTTAGGGACACGATCGGACTCACAAGCAGTAATGCATTAGTTTATGGCTTTATCTCGAAAAAAATGGAACAACATTCTCATCATTGCCTGTGTCTTTATGGTTGCAGTGTTAACCTTTATCGACTCCAAAACCAATAAAATGCCAGATGATGCTCATGCATTATTTGATGAAAGCAACCAGTTAACCCAATTGCAATTTAATGGTATTTGGCTTAATAAGTCAGCCTCTCAATGGCGTTGTGACGATAGCGTACTCAATTGCCAACCCCTTGCTACTGCTTGGTCAAAACTAATGGTTTCAGCGGTTCAAATGCCTGCGAATGAGATCCAATTGCTTACCGCCTCCGTAACATTGACCATTGCCATAAATCATCAACAACAAGCGCAACATTGGCAGTACTATCCTGCTGAAGGGCTTTTACAATCGGCATCAAGCAATTGGTATCAAATACCACCAAGCTTACGCAATGAGTTAGCACCGATTATCTCAACCCAATAATTATCATCATCTAGTGAGTAACGATAAAGACCAAGTAAACGCCACCAGCGTCAAACTTAGCTAATAGACAATAAAATGGATTCATATGCCTGAATTACCAGAAGTAGAAGTCACTAAGCAAGGTGTATCACCGCATCTTGTTGATCAAACCGTACGCGATTTAGTCATTAGAAACGCCTCTTTGCGTTGGCCTGTACCTGATATTTGTAAAAACATTATAGGGCAAACCATTAAGCAGGTTCGCCGCCGAGCCAAATACTTATTAATCGACACCGATGCGGGGATTACCATTGTCCACCTTGGTATGTCTGGCAGCTTACGCATCCTGCCAGCGAATACTCCCGTCGAGAAACATGATCATATCGACCTCGTATTAGAAAATGGCCGAGTACTGAGATACAACGACCCTCGACGATTTGGGGCTTGGCTTTGGTATGAACTGCCAGAAGATGGACACCCGCTACTGTCAAAGTTGGGGCCTGAGCCTCTTAGTGACGGCTTTAATCCACAACAGTTACAACAGGAATTAACCAATAAAAAGAAAGCCATCAAACTGTGTTTAATGGACAACCACATCGTGGTGGGTGTAGGAAACATTTATGCTAACGAAGCACTTTTTGCCGCCGGAATTCACCCGCAAGCAGCGGCTGGCAACATTGATATAGACAGGCTGACAATATTGGTCGCTGAAGTAAAACAAATCCTTGCCCAAGCAATCAAACAAGGCGGCACAACACTTAAAGACTTCACCAACGCAGACGGTAAACCCGGGTATTTTGCGCAAAAGCTCCATGTTTATGGCCGCGGCGGTGAAACTTGCACCGCATGTGGTAACTTACTCAGTGAAATAAAGCTGGGGCAGCGGACTACGGTTTTTTGTGGTGTGTGCCAAAGCCATTAAGCTCACTAGACTTTAGCCTGTGGAGTTTTTTCAGAAAGTAATTTAATGGAATATCGCTAATAAAAAGCCTCAATCATTGTTGAGGCTTTTTTAGCAAATCATCCTAGAACTTGTACTCGTAGCGCGTAAATAAAGTACCGTCGGTTTCAGAGTCTTCCTCTTCAAATTCAGATTGTGACACGGTTCCGCCAAAGGTCATCATACCGCTCATCAGTGGCATTCTATAAGACAGCTCTAACATCAACAAATCTTCTTTAGGCGGCTGCGGCGCCCAGCCATGACTTGGACTTTCTCCATCTTTATTTAACTGTGCATACCTAAATATTGAGGTAAATGCATGGCTGTTTTTAAATTGCCCTACTAACCCTAAAGCATATACCTGCGCATCGCTGTCGTAAGTGCTGCCAAAGGCTCGGCCATGATAACGTGAGCCACTTTTATAGGTTCCATGTTCATAAAAACAATTAAACTTGGTCGAGTCTTCACCACAATAAACCATGGTGTCTGTGTACTCAAAAAACAATTTGTACTGTTGAGAGTCGAAACTAAAGCGGGTATCTACGCCGTACATTTTTCCACAATCGACAATTTCCCAAGGGTCGCCTTTAGAGTCTTCACAGGTACGCTCTAAAAAGATCCCCACAGGGACATCCCAGAAGGTTTCTGAATAGCGTACATCGAAGCCTGCCATTTGGTTGCCATAGTTGGAACAGTCACCATCTTCAAAGCCGCGACAATCACGCTGCCCTGTAATGGACTTCCATGCACTATCTAAATCACACTCCTGACCTTCACCGCAAAATTGTGTGGTCCAAGATAGGCCAATTTCAAGCTGTCTTAACGGTTTAATAGAAGCTCGTAAGTTCCATAACAACGCATGAGGAGCATACCTTTCTTCTTCCATCATGCTGATGCCACCAGTTAGTGTCCAAGTGCCTAACCATGATAACCAAGGTGTCTCAAAAGCTTCTGCATTGTTACGAGAGACCATTAACGAAGGCATTGGACGGGCATTATTTGATTTATGTAAACCAGAATCAAACCCCGGCCCCCACCATTGCTCTATGGTGCCTGCCGTAACAATCCAGTTGCCTAACACCACAGCCATATATGAATCATCTAATCGAAATGTCTTATCATCTTGTGGTTCGTAATTTGCTGACGCTGTAACCTTATAAGCGAATCGCTCGCCAAGATATTCATGGGAAGCGGTGAGTTCACCTTTTTCACGATAATCTGAGCCAAAATGCTGAAAGCGAGCTTCATCAGTCGCTGCCGTTGCGGCAATTGTCGTATTACCTCTATTTTCAATTGCATTTTGGTAGTAAAGGTTAACCCTCGCAAAAGCATCAACTAGCGCCGGAGACATAATTGATGGCTCAGCTTTTCTCAAATCATTACCGATACCTGACCACATGAGCGGAAAAGTATTAATGGGTACGGTAATCACTCCTGCATCGGCAAGCGCTTGAATGTCGGCACGAAGATAAATATCAGAAGTGTCGACCCATGGGGCAGCCACAACAGAAGCACTTAAACAACACCCAGCCAGGCTCAGTGTGGTGAGATGTTTTCTAATGGATCGTTTTGATAACGTACACTTTTGAGATAACGACTGAGATAGTTTCATGCTGTGCTTAATAGGTAATTAAAAAGATTAACGTATTTGAAAAGTCCATTTCACGTTACGTTGCTAAGACTTAGTCGAGGCAATTTTATCCAACAAGGAAATCGCCACATCTTGGTGCACAAATTGACTCACATCGCCGCCGTGTAAAGCAACCTCTTTAACTAAAGTTGAAGAGATAAAAGAGTTTTCTTCGGCAGGTGTTAAAAACACACTTTCTAAATCAGGGCTTAATCGACGATTCATGTTGGCCAATTGAAATTCATATTCAAAGTCCGACACTGCTCTTAAACCACGCACAAGTACACTGGCTTGTTGTTCTTTAGCAAAATCAACCAACAATCCAGTAAAGCCGACAACTTCTACGTTGTCTAAATGTGCCGTCACAAGGTTCACTTGCTCCACTCTTTCTTCAAGCGTGAACATAGGCTTTTTGGACGGATTTGAGGCAATACCAATGATAACGTGTCGGAAAAGTCTCGCAGCACGTTCTATCAGATCAGCATGGCCATTGGTAACAGGATCAAACGTTCCTGGATATATTGCACGTCTATGCATGTAAGTATTCGCTATGTCAGTGAATTCAGTCCGTTGAAGAGTATATCATTCAGAACTAAACAAGGTTCACTATCGGTCAACTAGGCCGCCAAATAATACTACAAGGCCGACAATGACAGCAAAATTAATATCGATAAAATGCCTCGATAACGTAAATCAAATACTTTCAGTGCATGGTTATCATAAAAAATAACAGGTAAAATCAGCATTAATCCTATTTCGACCTGTATAGCTATTCAATTGAACTTACTCCCCTTTAAAGTTTTACTGGTTTTCGGCACCCGCCCAGAAGCAATTAAAATGAGCCCACTGGCAAAACTACTTGCTCAGCACCCTAGTTTAGAGGTGCGAGTTTGCGTTACAGGTCAACACCGAGAAATGCTAGACCAAGTATTAGGCTTATTTAATATTACCCCTGATTACGACCTGAACTTGATGAAGTCGCAACAATCTCTTGAATGGTTAACTTCCGCCATTATTGAGGGAACAAGTCATGTTATTAACGACTTTCAACCTCAACTGGTGTTAGTTCATGGAGATACGACTACTTCATTTGCGGCTGCACTTGCCGCCTTCTATAAAAAAGTCGATGTGGGTCATGTTGAAGCAGGCCTCAGAACCGGCGATTTGCAATCACCTTGGCCAGAAGAGGCCAATAGAAAACTGACAGCCACACTCGCTAAACACCATTTCGCGCCCACTCAAACGGCTGCAAATAACTTACTCGCTGAGGGGCATCAACCTGATAATGTCCATATCACAGGCAATACCGTGATTGATGCGTTACTGCAAACAGTTGCTTCAAATCATGAAAATGGATTTCAGCCAACGGCATTAACTGAGCTACTTAACAGCGTAAGCTATCAAAAAGTGATACTGGTTACAGGCCACAGACGGGAAAATTTTGGCACAGGTTTTGAGAACATTTGTTTGGCATTACAAAAGATAGCCACTACATATCCTAATGTCGCTATCATCTATCCAGTACATTTAAATCCACAGGTGCAAGCCCCTGTGAATCAATACCTTGGTAATATTGATAACGTTCATCTCATTGCGCCACAAGATTACCCTTCTTTTGTTTATCTCATGGATCGTGCAGATATTATTTTAACCGACTCTGGAGGCGTCCAAGAGGAAGCGCCAGCACTTCACAAACCCGTATTAGTGCTTAGAGATAAAACCGAACGTATTGAGGCGCTTGAAGCCGGAACAGTCAACCTTGTAGGAACCGATACTGATCGTATCGTTAACGCTGTCACGACCTTACTTGAGCAACAAGAACAGAATACAAAACCTAGTAACCCCTATGGCGACGGACAAGCCTGTCAACGAATTCAAACGCAAATATTGCGCCATTACCAACTCATTTAATGCAGGCTAGTCCATGAAAAATATTTTTATCATCTATCGCTCAATGTTTACCCCACAAGGTGAGGTACACACCATTGGCGGAATTGAAAACTATATTATGAGCCTCATTGAGACATTTAAGACTCAGCAATGGCGAACTCAAATTGTTCAACCAGCTAAAACGTCTTTTTGTCTTGAAAGAGAAGACGTGATTATCAATGGAGTCACAACAGGCATATATCGGGGAAATAGTAAAAAGTTTGCGTTAGCACAATGGGTTAAACAACATGCCAAAGAAGGCGATGTGGTTATCTTCGCCACTGATTCTTATGCAGTCAAAATACCTGGACTCGCCACAGTCGGTATTCAACATGGAGTGTCATGGGACAAGCCCCAAACTAACTCGTCATTTTTAGGGCAGTTTGTGTCTTCGCTGTTGAATCATTATAAGTATCTAAAATTTGCTAGAAAAAGCGATACACTCATTTGCGTCGATCATAACTTTGTAAACTGGTATCGCACTTGGTGCAGCCCCCAAGCCCAACAAATCAAAGTCATCTATAATTTTTATCAACAACGATTATCCACAGACCAGTTGCTACAGAAATGGGCTCAATCGCCGCAACCTCTCAAACTCATCATCGCAAGACGGTTCGTTGACTACCGAGGTATTGCGATAATTGCGCCAGTAATTGAAAAACTGTTAAATCAATTTGAACACCTCGAGGTCACATTCGCTGGAGAGGGGCCACTTCAGCCTTTACTCGAAAAAGCCTTTGCAAAACATCCTCGAGTTACAATCACTCAGTATCAAGCCCAAGAAAGTTTTCACATCCACCAGCAACATCATATAGCGGTTATTCCAACCTTAGGTTCAGAAGGCACATCATTGTCCATGATTGAAGCTATGGCAGCGGGCTGTTTGGTAATAAGCAGCAATGTAGGAGGCCTTTCAAACTTAATTATCGACGGCTATAACGGCCATTTGGTTATGCCTAATACTAATGAGTTTGAACGGGTTATTTACCGAGCAATTAATGATATAAACCAAACTCAACAGCTGGCAATCAATGGATATGAGTCAATTAAACACGTCTGCTCGCAAGCGCAATGGTCTCGGGCTTGGGTTGATGTCATAAAAAGCTTACCTTCTAAAGCTTGTCATTAAATCTTGTTTATCGACTAAAAATCACAGCCACAAGAATCAAAAAAAGCGACAATATTGCTATTGTCGCTTTTAAAGTAAAAACATTAATATTTAACGCTTTAACTGATTAATATCAGGTAACTTATTTCTATTTATCCGCACGTTAGCTTCAAAACACACCTTTTGCCAAATACGTCTCACAGGATGTTTTTTAGCATTATTTCTATTTTCTAAAGTGCAGATTTCACTTTCAAAATCAGCCTCTAATACCGGAAAGGGTTTAACGACATAGCAAGCTAATGATTTTTCATACCAATACTGTATATCGATATCAATTGGCCTCGTAATCGGAGTAGCGCTAGCTAATAACTTTTGGGCCCCTGATATCGATACAAATTGCCCGCGAGTGGAAGACGGTAACTTTAAACAGGTCGACAATGAAAATAGCTCTGTTAACTCAATACTATCAATGACTTTTTTCTGCTTTCGACCATGACATAACTTAATATAATCCCATGAAGAAGGTAATTGGCTAATGCTCTGTATCAGTGAGAGTAACTCAGGGTTAAGCACTGAGTCATCCTCTAGAATAAGCGCAAAATCTAACCCTTGCGACACCATCATGTTCCAGCAGTTTATATGGCTCAGATAACAGCCAATTTCACCCACATTAAGCACTTTATCGTACTTTGCAAGATTCGCTTTTTCATTGAAGACAGTGTGGATTTCAGCATCATCTAGGTCTTTGCCATATACAGCCGGTACTCTTTCATAGTCGATATTGAGTAGTTCTAGCTGTTGACGCATAAAAGCCATTCTTTCGGTGCTTTTATCAAGATTTATTACAAACACTTTAAACTGCATAATGTCTCTTCTACCATCCTTGGGCTTATCTATATAATATTCTACACAGTCAAAAAGCGACTCATTGATGGTTCTTCATTTTGTCTGTAATACTCTACTTTGGCGTGATATTTAATTTTTGCTTTAACACGGTTGAACTAACATTAGGCGTGTAATCAAAATAAACCATTTCACACGTAACTGGTGGATATTTCCCTTTCCAATCTGAACCAACTGATATTGCATCAATATTATATTGATCAACTACTGCCTGCTTATTCTTATCAACCTGAGGGATCACTTCATCAACGTAGCGGTTGGCTTCCAGAATCGAAATCCGTTCTTCAAATGGAATAATCGGAGGGCGACCTTTGGAATTAATTATCACCTCATCGGTAGACACTCCAACGATAAGATAATCGCACAGCTCTTTGGTTTTCTTTAGAATATTCAAATGACCTTGATGAAAAATATCGAAACACCCAGATGTATACATTCGTCGATACTTCTTCGTTGTCTCTTTTGACTCAAGAGAAATGAAGTCACTTTTGAGGGTTTTTAATAACTCTTGCTGATAAATATCATCAAGTTGCAATTCATTAGCAAGACTCGGCTGGTTCGGCCATTGTTTATCAGTAAACACTTTGTCACAGAATTCAACAGGTGACTCATAACGTGGTATCACATGAAAATGTACGTCAGGGTCGGCCATCATCAGCATCAAGTAGTTAATTTTTGTATAATCAAAACGCTTTTTTAGCACTCTTTCGATATCAGAGATGATTAGTGACTGTTCGTCAGCAGCTTCTTTTGAAATCGAAGAATATTGATGCACACTCTCTTTACATATCAACACCATTGAACCTAATGTTGGTTGTTCAGGTCTGAGTAATAAATCCCAGTGCTGATAAGATTTAATAAGACTTTCAGGGTAGGCAAATTTTTTAAGCGTTACTTGAGGCATGAATTCAGTACACAGTAGAATTGTGGGAAACATTTTAGTTCAATATTGTAAAGCCGTCTACGAGTTAGTCTGTTTGAAAGTACCAATGTAACAAATCGGTAGTTGGAATTTGATTGCTTAAGATTAACTAACATATAATTAAACACTGTAAACATCTTTGAAGCATAATTAATAGGAATATCATGCTAATTTTTTTCGATACTCTCAATGTGTATTATCTTCCCCAGTACGTTCCTATTATTCAAGAATTAAAAAAGCAAGGTCATTCTGTTAATCTCGTTTGTTATCATGAGCGCAATGAGAAGGATGTCGTTCAGCAAATTTTTAATCAATTAGATTTAGAGTGTCTTTGGGTTAATGATGATAGTGAAGCAGAAACACTCTACCTCACTCAAAAACCTGACTGGATTTTCTTCGGTAATAAATGTACTTATCTCGACAGTATCCATCAGTACTCAAAAACGGCTCAACTTGGCCACGGTATAGGTCCTAAACCTTCTTATTACCATAAATCTATCACTCCGATGACAGTAAGATTTATTGAAGGGTCGTTGCGATTAGCCAAAATCAAAGAGTTTTACCCTGACGATAACTTTGTTCAGGTCGGATTTTCAAAATTAGACCCAATTATTAATCATCAAGAGCCTGGGTTAGATTTAGACAAAATAGGTCTAGATAGTAATAAGAAAACGATTCTGTACGCTCCGACATTTAATCCGAGCTCCTTAGAGTGTTTTCCTGATAATTGGCCGAAAGATTTTGCTGATTACAATATTCTTATTAAACCTCATTCGTTAACCCAGATGAGAGATAAATTCAAAAATCAACAGCTAAAATTAAAGAAATGGTCAGCATTTAGTAATGTATATGTTGCTTCTGCTGAAGATATTTCACTGCTCCCTTTTATGCAGAATGCAGATATTTTACTCAGTGAAGCATCCAGTACTTTATTCGAGTTTTCCGCATTGGCAAAACCGGTTATCGTATGCAATTTTTTTAAACTCAAATGGTCATATCGCGGCATTTTTCACTTTCGTTTTGTAAAGCGCTTCGGTAAAGATAATGTGCTTTATAGCGATATAGGGTTACATGTAAACAAATATTCTGAGTTGATTTCTGCTATTCCACAACAATTAGCCCACCCAGAACAGTACGAAGCCAATAGGCAAAAATATACGGATGAACATGTTGGCCCCACAGATGGAAACGCATCAAAGCGGATCGTTGAATACCTTGAGAATTTTCAATCAGCGTAAAGAATTACCACAATTGATAAATTCGTTAACTGGTTTACTTACATAGGAATTATTGAACGGTTGATTCAATAATATATGAATAAAAATATGGCTATTATCTCTGCATCACAATTACAATCTTGTCAGCGAATGTTATTCATGTCGCCACTAGCATTAGGTGACTTTCTATATCTAAAAACATTTTTAATTGCTCTTAAAGCTCAAAATCCGCATATCACATTGGATATTTGGCTAGACGATAACCGTTGTACAGACACAAGTTGGCGGTTATCTAGAAGCGCAATTTTGCAACAATGGATAGCTTCAGACTCCTCGTTTAATATCAGCTACGGTTGTACTAAATCGACTTCAGATCATCAAGCACAGATCCAACAAGCTAAAGCTAATGACTACGACATTATTATCTGCCATTCAGCAAGTAAAAGTGCTCGTTATTCACAAATAGCAAGAGAAATAGCACCAAAAGCATTCATTGTTTCAAGTATCACTAAGCAACCTTACAATGGATTGTTTAATCGCTTGATTTTTAGGCATAGTGATCACGTTATTGCGCTAGATACTAGTGAACTAGATAAAAATCATCATATTACTGATAGGTTTTATGCCGTTTTCAATAAAATATGTAACGTTACACTCGATAAATCACAATTTATGCCAACTCTAGACATACCAAATCAAATGGATAGTGTGAGTAAAAAATGGTTATTAAATAAATTTAATAACCAGGATAGACAAGGAAAGTTATATTTCCTCAATCATTTATCGACAAATACCAAAAAAGATTGGCACTTATCACAACTCTTTGAATTAATAACTTTACTTGCAAAAGTGTCAACTGACGGGCGCTTCATTATTAATGTTACTAAAGAGAATTTTGATGAAACGGTGCAAAAAGTAAATGAATTTACATCCCAGACTTCTTTTCAAGTCGTCGTATTCACAGTAGAAGATCACTTCTTTGAATTACCATCACTGATCTCTCTTTCAGACTTTGTCATCACCGTCGATACAGCTATTTTGCATTTTGCATTTGCAGCTAAACGCCCTTTAATTTCTATGATGAGATCTAAAAAGCCCTATTGGGCTCCGCCAGCAAGTAAACAGTCTCACGTATTATATGCAACTGAAGGTAAGGGCCATGTGTCAGATATCAATGTTGAAGCCGTTTACCAGCAATATCTAACAATGGTTCACTAAATATTAAGGGTTAAAAACAAATCAAGATGAAAATAGCAATATTTACTCTCGCCATAGGCGATAACCCAATGTATCGCGCCGCCATCGATAGTTTCAGTTCCTACGCTGACAAAGTTGGTGCTGATTTGATTGTTTCAAACGAGCTACATTATCAGCTTAACGTTAAAAATAAATACTACGATGCAAGTCCAGCTTGGTCTGAAAAGTTATATATAGCCGAGTTATTAAAAGAATACGATAGAGTGCTATATATCGACGCCGATATGATTATTACACCTTGGGCGGAAAATATATTTGAACAATACAATTCTTTAGAGACTGTATATATGTTCAATGAAGGGGCTTATAAAGATCGCTCTGAACATGCCAACAAAATCAGTAGTATTTTAGGTGAAGTAGACTGGCCTACTCTTGATGATGCAATGGTGTACTTTAACTCTGGTATGATTTTAGTTTCTAAACAATCAAACTTATTTATCAATGCAAGTGCAGAAGAGATGCAAAAGGTGTGTAACGAGGTAAAATTTTACGACCAAACTTACATAAACTATCTTATTTTTCGAGAGAAAATTAAGTACCACTGTATCGATAAATCATTTAATAGAATGCCTCTACTTGGCTTAGAAGGCTATAAAGAAGCGAGCTTCATTCATTATGCAGGCAGGGGGTATCGCGAAAAAATACCTATGCGTGAACTAAAATATATTATTGATTATTGTGACTTTTTTTCAAACGAATTATCTGAACAAGACAAGCTTGAGTTTAAGCAGCAGTCATGGCACTGGTACATGCTTAAACAACACAGAAAATCTAAACTTCCAATTCCTTTTTTAAGCGCGGTTTTTGGGCTTTTTCACCCTCAACACAAATATTGATGTCCTTGCCTCTGTCACATTAACAACACACAACATTTATTGCTGTGCCGTGTGATAGAGACTTATAAGTGACATAACTCTTAAACAAAGGTTATCAAAAGCCAGCTTTATTCTTTACTCTGGCAAAGGTATCGTATTAAGTGCCCACGTTGTGAAGTTCGTTATGTGGATAATTACTGCCAATTATATTCAGATAATGTCTCTCCAGAAGAGAAGCGTCAATAAAATTGAATGCATGGAATTTATTTACTAAACTTCTCGCAAAAAAGCGATGCACCTCAAAACATTTTAAACTCAATTGGTAAGCCTACAATTGGTAGAAAGTGGCTATAAATTTAATTTAAAGTAGATACTTAGCAATCATTAGATTGCTAAGTCATACTATCAAACTGCTGAATCACTTTCTCAACGCTTATCAAGCTCATCAAGTCATCCCCTTTGGCCCGTTTTCCCCAAGGGATCGTCATGTTAGGGAATTGCTGACGAATCACTTCATCATACACACTCACCACTTGCATTAAGGACATATATGGCCCAGTTCGCCCAGGGTTAGAGTGTGCGTATAACCCTATCACTGGGGTGCCTTGAGTAACGGCCATATGAGCAGGGCCGGTATCAGGAGCAATCACTATAGAGGCCCTATTTAACACGGCTAATAATTGAGTCAGTGTAGTTTGCCCCACCTTGTTTTCTATCGATTGCGAGGCAAAATGGTTAATTGATGCCGCTAAATCAACTTCGAGCTGACTAGGGCCGCCACACAATATGACCCGATAGCCTTTTGATACGGCATGATCAGCCACTGCAGCATAACGCTCTGGTAACCAATTACGTTCTGCTTTACTTGCTGCAGGGCAAATGACTAGCACTTTTTCAGTTTCAGTAATCAGCTCACTTGCAAACTCGCTATCTGACTCTAATACTGGAATGTTCCACTTCGGCGATAAGTCTTTCACACCAATGGTTTTAGCAAACCCCATAAACCCTTCTAACACATGAGGGGTTGCCAAGGGTTCGACGGCATGATTTGTCACCAGCCACTGCCCTTCTTTAGCGCGTGCTTTATCAAAGCCCACTCTCACTTTCGCCGAAATCATCAATGAAGCGATGGTTGCTCGTAGCGCCACCTGCATGTGCAACAAAACATCAAATCTCTGCCCCGCTAAGTCTTGACGTAACTTCCCATAACTTCGCCAACCTTGAGATTTATCAAAAATAACAAAGCGGATGTCAGGCAAATGCTTGAGCAACTGATATTCAACCTTGCCTATCACCCAAGTCACGGCTAGATCAGGGTACTGACGTTGAATCGCTTGCACCATTGCCACTGCATGACATACATCACCAATAGCGGATAAACGGAGTAAACATAATGATTTCATTGACGAAAAGTCTGCTTTCATGGATTACCACTATCAATGCAAAGGGAATATAAGTACAAGCATTCGATCTTAATGTAGAATATCTTTTTTAGCCACAGACAAATCAACGCATTATTAATTGACCTATGCAAATTGAATCAACAGGTAATGGGGTTATCGCCTGGTGCGAACCTCTTGCACAACACCTTACTCCAGCTCAGTTTCAAGCCGATTATTGGCAACAGCGCAATGCTGTCATCGGTCAATCAAAAGGGCGTTATACCACTTGGTTTGTTGAGTACAATCAACAACAATGGGTGCTGCGTCATTATTGGCGAGGTGGGTTAATAGAAAAGCTAAGCCGAGATGCTTACATTTATACGGGCATGCAACGCACTCGAGCTATTGCAGAACTTGCCTTATTAGAAAAGCTACATGCAGAAGGTTTGCCTGTTCCTCGCCCAATTGCAGCCAATGTTGAACGATTCGGTATTTGGTACCGCGCTGATTTACTTATCGAGCTCATTGATGGAGCCAAAGATTTAGTCGCTTATTTATCCACTCAAACGATGACAAATGAGCAATGGCAACAATTAGGTCAATTAATCGCGACCTTTCATAATCGCGGGGTTTATCACGCCGATCTGAATGCTAAAAATATTCTGTTGGCTAAAGGCAAATTTTACCTCATCGACTTTGATCGGGGTGCAATAAAAACACCCGCAAGTGCTTGGCAACAAGCAAACTTAGCGCGTTTATTACGTTCATTTAATAAAGAAAAAACCAAACTCGCTTCGCTTAACTTTTGTTCTGAACATTGGCAAGCATTATTAAAAGGTTATCAGGCTAACATTAATAATTGATACGATATCTATATCATCTGCGCCTGTTTTAATTGCTCCTCGATAACATCAAGCTGCTTTTGTAATGCCCCACGGTTTTGGCTTACCACCCCTAAGCCAGCATTAGCTGCATTTTGATGTTGCTGTTGATCATCAAAGTAAGCTAATAGCTGCAATGCGAGCTGCTCAGCATCTGATACCACAGTTAATCCACCTGCTTTTTGTAGTAACTCAGTAATCTCTGCAAAATCCCAATGGTGCGGTCCTACACTGACAGGTAACCCCATTGCTGCAGGTTCAAGCGGGTTGTGACCGCCATTTTCTATCAGTGTCCCGCCAACAAAAGCAGCATCAGCTGTGCCATATAACATTAGCAATTCACCCATGGTGTCACCTAATAACACTTGCGTATTTTCGCTCACTGGTTCATTCATACTGCGTCTTGCTAATGATAAACCAAACTGCGTCGTTGTTACCGCAGCCACATTAAATTGCTCTGGATGACGTGGAGCCATAATCATAAGTGCATTAGGGTATTGGGATAATATTTGTTGATGAGCAGCAAGCATTATTTCAAACTCACCAGGGTGTACGCTACCAGCGACCCATATTGGCGTTTGTACTCGCCCCCACTGCTGGCGTAACGCTTTGGCTTGTTGATGTTTACCCTCATCAATCTGTAAATCAAATTTTAAGCTACCGCAAATATGTAACTGTTCAGCATGCACACCTAAAGACGCAAATCGCTCCGCTTCTGTACTTGTTTGCACAGCTATCTCATCTAAACTGGCTAGCATAGGCTGACTTAACGCAGGTTTCTTTTGATATTTAGCCGCTGATTTTGCAGATAACCTTGCATTAGCTAACACCACTTTCACCCCGCGCTTTCGGGCAAAATGAACTAAGTTCGGCCATAACTCAGTTTCCATAATTACCATTACTTTCGGGTTAACTTGACCTAAAAAACGCTGCACACTCAGACTAAAATCTAATGGCAAATAACAATGCTGCACCCGGTTACCTAAATGCTGCGCAAACGCTTTACGCACTTCATCTGAACCGGTTGGACTGGTCGTGGTAATCGTAAAAGATAGATTGGGATATTGATCCATTAGATGGTTAATCAGTGGAATCGCCGCCAGCGTTTCACCCATTGAAACACTATGAATATGCACATCCGTTTCATTAAGGCGCGCAATACCGAAACGCTCAGTCCAACGTAAACGATACGCAGGACTTTTGATGCCACGAAAAGCAAAATATAGCACCACTAAAGGTGATAATAGGTATAAGAGGATAGAATATAGGCCACGAGTCATGAAAAGAGTCTTAATCAATTTTGCTTGTCAGATAAACACAATGTTAACATAAACCAAAACCACATAAATAAGTGTTACAGCAACATATTCTTCGTATAGTGAGCTATGTTGTATAACCTAAATGCTGTTGTTTATGTCGCCTTCAAAACTGCCATTGGGCATCAAGACGTAGTTCTCAATGTGATTAAGGCTGAACTGACCAGATGTAAGTGTGTTTTAATATAAGATTCATAAGGATATGCATTAAGCGTCTTATTGGGTCACCAAGACTCCTATAGTTAGCAATTGATAATTGGAACCGATATGAAAACCCGCGATAAAATTGTTTTTGCCAGTCTTGAACTCTTTAATGAACACGGTGAACGTAATATTACCACCAACCATATTGCCGCTCATCTCGGAATAAGCCCTGGAAATCTTTATTATCACTTCCGCAATAAAGAGGACATCATCAACTCTATTTTTGCTCTGTACGAAAGTCACTTAGAGTCTGGCTTTAAGCCATATGAAGACACGACAGTCGATATTGAGCTATTGATGGGCTATTTTGATGCCATGTTTTATACCTTATGGCAGTTCCGTTTCATGTACGCCAATCTTGCAGACATATTAAGCCGTGATGAAGCACTTAAAACACGATATTTAACTGCGCAAGAACAGGTATTACGTCGTTCAAGCGATGTATTACGCAAGTTAATTAGTGATGGTTTTCTTGAGATAGAAGACGCCAAGGTTACTGCTTTAGCCGATACGATAAAGATGATGGTCAGTTTTTGGATTAGTTATCAACTTACACAATCAAGTACATCTACTATCACTAAAGCCACGCTATATGAGGGCTTGTTACGAGTGCTGATGATCTTCAAAGCCTATTCAACCCAAAGTTCAGAGCCAACATTCACCCGCCTTGAACAACATTATCTTGATATAGCGTCTCAAGAACGTGACGCAGCAGCATAAAACCCAGCAAACATACGCATACAAACCGCCTTTTTACGACTAAAATATAGCTGTAAATTGGCGGCTCACTGACTTTTAACATGATAAGCCCTTCATTATTCAGCACTTAACAAAACGGTGTTAATGATTAGTATATCTAATGTGAAAACAGCCCTAGCCCTAATCATTTTTATATCGCTACGCAGGTTAAAAAAAACACTGTAGAGCAAGTAAAATTAAGGTTAGAATGCCGCCAAAGATTTCCATATTAAAACTATATTTAGGAGAAATCAGGTGGCCTCTACCTCATTTTACGACCGCATAAATCAACAACTTGTCGACGTTAAAGCTGAAGGCTTATACAAAAGTGAACGTGTTATCACTTCAGCCCAGCAAACGGCGATTAATGTAAATAGTGAAGAAGTCATTAACTTCTGTGCCAACAACTATTTAGGCCTAGCAAATCACCCTGAATTAATTAATGCTGCTCAAAACGGGTTAAATACTCATGGTTTTGGTATGGCATCTGTTCGTTTTATTTGTGGAACACAAAATATCCATAAACAACTAGAAAATAGCCTCAGTGAATTTTTAGGCATGGAAGATACTATTTTGTATTCTTCTTGTTTCGATGCCAACGCAGGTCTATTTGAAACCTTACTAGGCCCTGAAGATGCTATCGTGTCTGATGCATTAAACCACGCATCAATTATTGATGGTGTCCGTTTATGTAAAGCCAAGCGTTTCCGTTATGCCAACAACGACATGACTGATTTAGAAACACAATTAAAAGCAGCGAAAGAAGCGGGTGCTCGCGATATTCTTATTGCGACAGACGGTGTGTTTTCAATGGATGGTGTTATTGCCAACCTTCAAGGTGTTTGCGATTTAGCTGATAAATACGGCGCACTGGTTATGGTTGATGACTCTCATGCAGTTGGTTTTGTCGGTGAGAACGGTCGTGGAACTCACGAATTTTGCCAAGTAATGGATCGTGTAGACATTATCACAGGCACACTAGGTAAAGCGTTAGGCGGTGCATCTGGTGGATTCACTTCGGGCAAAAAAGAAGTCATTGATTGGTTGCGTCAACGCTCACGTCCTTACTTATTTTCTAACTCTTTAGCACCTTCAATTGTCAGCGCATCAATTCATGTGCTTGAAATGCTGAAGTCTGGTCATGCTCTTCGTGAAGCAGTATGGGAAAACAGCCGTTATTTCCGTGAAGAAATGACCAAAGCAGGCTTTACCTTAGCAGGTGCAGATCATGCCATCATTCCTGTCATGATTGGTGATGCTAAATTGGCAAGCGACTTTTCAAATCGCCTTTTAGCTGAAAATATTTACGTGGTCGGATTCTCATTCCCTGTTGTACCAAAAGGCCAAGCACGTATCCGCACACAAATGTCAGCAGCACACTCTCGTGCTCAAATCGATAAAGCGATTGAAGCCTTTACCCGCATTGGTAAAGAAATGGGCATTATTTAAGGTCTAAACAATGAAAGCACTTAGCAAGTTAAAGCCTGAAGAAGGTATTTGGATGGTTGATGCGCCTAAACCTGAAATGGGCCATAACGATCTATTAATTAAAATTCGTAAGACCGCTATTTGTGGCACTGATGTGCATATCTACAACTGGGACGAGTGGTCACAAAATACCATTCCTGTGCCTATGGTAGTGGGCCATGAGTATGTCGGTGAAGTCGTCGATATGGGCCAAGAAGTCCGTGGGTTTACCGTCGGAGACAGAGTTTCAGGCGAAGGCCACATTACCTGTGGTCACTGCCGAAACTGTCGTGGTGGCCGCACTCACTTATGCCGTAATACCTCAGGTGTTGGTGTTAACCGTGATGGCGCATTCGCAGAATACCTAGTTATTCCTGCTTTCAACGCCTTTAAAATCCCGGATGATATCTCAGATGAATTAGCGTCTGTATTTGATCCATTCGGTAATGCCGTTCATACCGCATTGTCATTTGATGTGGTTGGTGAAGATGTATTAATCACCGGTGCTGGCCCTATCGGCATCATGGCTGCAGCCGTCTGTAAACATGTTGGCGCACGCCACGTAGTCATTACTGATGTGAATGAATACCGCCTAGATTTAGCACGCAAAATGGGCGCAACACGCGCTGTAAACGTTGCTAAAGAAGACTTAAAAGATGTCATGAAAGAGCTTGGCATGACTGAAGGGTTTGATGTCGGGTTAGAAATGTCAGGCGTGCCTTCAGCATTTCACTCTATGCTCGATACCATGAACCACGGTGGCAAAATTGCCATGTTAGGTATTCCTGGTGGCGACATGGCCATTGATTGGAGTAAGGTGATCTTTAAAGGGCTTATCCTTAAAGGTATTTACGGTCGTGAGATGTTTGAGACATGGTACAAAATGGCAAGTCTAATCCAGTCTGGTTTAGATTTATCACCTATCATTACTCATCACTTCTCAATTGATGACTTCCAACAAGGCTTCGATGCTATGCGTTCAGGCCAGTCAGGTAAGGTCATTTTAAACTGGGATTAATTCCCATCGTAAATTACCGCAATAATAAAGGGGTTGTATCAATACAGCCCCTTATTAGATACTTCAGTTATTACTTTTATCCCATTTCACATAGCAGCGGTATAGCATGAGCACATTTAAGCACCTTTCAATCAATGAATTAATCCATATGACAGCAGACTCAAATGATGTCCAAATTGTCGATATCCGTGATGCTGCGAGTTATGCAGCAGGTCATATTGAAGGATCAATTCATCTCACTAATGAAAACATTGCTCATGTAATAGCAGAAGCGGACATGGATATGCCATTAGTCGTTGTCTGTTATCACGGCATTAGTAGTCAAGGTGCTGCAGGTTACTTAATTGAACAAGGATTTGATGACGTATATAGCTTAGACGGTGGCTTTACAGCTTGGAGCGCAGCGCACGCATGATTGAAATCGGCCAGTTACCCCACGCTCGCGCAGCTCAAGCCTTTATCGACTACTTGAAAGGGTTAGATATTGAGTGTGTACCCGTTGTGACTGCAAACGGGGTATCTCTGGTCGTGTATGATGAAACAAAAGCTGAACAAGCAAAACATGAATTTGAGCTTTTTAGACAAAACCCATATCAAAAGAAATATTTAGAAGCCTCTTGGGATAATGGTTCAACCCAAACTAAGCTCGATTATGGCTCGTCCTCTTTAGGCTTAGTGCAACAATTTATTACCGGAGCAGGCCCTTTAACCCTAATCACTTTTTTTATCTGCATGGTTGTCTTTGCAGCGATGAACCTCGGCTTTGCTAATCACGTTTTTAGCGCTTTGTCCTTCTTTGGGGCAGTTCCTGGTAGCGACTTTAGCCAAGTTTGGCGTGCCTTTACCCCTAGCTTAATGCACTTTTCAGCCATGCATCTTATCTTCAATTTACTTTGGTGGTGGTATTTAGGCGGTAAAATAGAAACAAAACTTGGCACACGACCACTGTTGATATTACTGGTCGTTGCCGGCACCTTGCCAAGCCTAGTGCAATATATGATGACAGGCCCTAACTTTGGTGGTTTATCTGGCGTCGTTTACGCCGTTGTTGGATATACTTGGATTATGGGTCAACGAAAACCAGATGCAGGTATTGGCTTACCCAATAGTTATATGACTTTTATGCTGATTTGGTTAGTTTTAGGCTTTACCGATCTATTGGGAATGCCAATAGCCAACGGCGCACATATCGGAGGCTTGTTAGTCGGGTTAGCGCAAGGCTTTTTTGATAGCCAAAGGCAAAGCAATACTCGGGTCGATCAGTAACTCCTGTCTCGATAGCTTCACAGGTTAAGCTATCGAGAATCGAATATGTCCCTTCATTCCAGTTCAGCGTTAAGAGTAATGTATGACAAGTACATTTTTTAATCACGTCATTTCAAGTACTTTAGCCACTAGCTTTTCAATACCTACATTTGCCTCTGCAATGCTATTCGCAAGCATGTAAGCAGGTGTGGATACGATGTTATTGTGTGTATCAACGATAATATCTTCAACGGTAGCATCACGGTGCTCGCCCCCCATTTCCGTGAAGGCCTGGGCGGTTCCACTATCATTACCGATCGTGCCAATAGGGTTGGTTTTAAAAATGCTAGGGATCATAACCGGCGCAATGCACATAAACCCGATAGGTTTCTTCACTAAAGCAAATTCTTGAATAAACGCTTCGACACTAGGCTCAACTGTACTGCCACTTCCTGCGACGGCAAAATCGCATAAGTTTTTTGCCGCACCAAAACCGCCAGGCACAATCAAACCATCATATTCAGTGATATCTAATGACTGAACGTTTAGCACTTCACCGCGACAAATTCTGGCAGACTCTTGCAAAACGTTACGAGTTTCTGCAGCATTTATTTCGCCATTAAGATGATTCACCACATGCATTTGTTCAACATCAGGTGCAAAGCATTGATAATTAGCCCCCGCTTTTGATAACGCCAGCAAGGTTAACACTGACTCGTGTATTTCTGCGCCATCATAAACACCACAACCGCTCAGTAACACAGCAATATTTTTCATTTTAGATCCCTATAAAGTGGCTTAATTTAACTTTTTTTAAACAAATCTATTGATCTGATTAAAAAACATGCTAACTTAGTTTCTCGAAATTATTTCATGGTTTAAAAACTGTACCAAATAATTGACTAAATCAAGAAAGATATTAAAAAAGTCCACAAATTAGGAATATTTTTAAAAACTACAATTAAACTCACAAAAATATTAAAAAACATTTATTTTCAATAGTTTAAACGTTTTATTCCCAGTCGTAATTAAAACACCTTTATAAGATAAATTAATTCACTCACAGAGTTATCCACAGCCTGAGAGATAATTTTCCGTGGCCGAAAATCCTTGTATGTGGCATTCTAAGGCCATCTCAGAATACTGAAAATGAAAACAGACTATGCCAACAATCCCCAATAACCCACTCGTCCTTGTGGATGGATCTTCTTATCTTTATCGTGCGTTTTATGCACCACCACATTTGACTAATTCAAAAGGCGAAGCAACAGGTGCTGTTTATGGTGTAGTCAATATGCTTCGCAGCTTAATGAGTCGCTATAACCCTAGCCATATTGCAGTGGTTTTCGACGCTAAAGGAAAAACATTCCGTAATGATATGTATAGTGAGTACAAAGCACAGCGTCCTCCTATGCCGGATGATTTACGCTCACAAATCGCCCCACTTCACGCCATTATTCATGCGCTGGGATTACCCCTAATTTGTATTCCAGGTGTCGAAGCTGATGATGTCATCGGTACTATTGCACTAAAAGCCAGTAAAGAAGGCCGCGCCACCCTTATCAGCACGGGTGATAAAGATATGGCGCAATTAGTTGATGACAATGTCACACTCATTAATACCATGACAGATACCATTATGGGCCCAGCTGAAGTAACCGAAAAATTTGGCGTTGGACCCGAGCTCATTATCGACTTATTGGCCATGATGGGTGATAAAGCCGATAACATACCAGGCTTACCAGGTGTCGGAGAAAAAACCGCATTGGCAATGCTGACAGGTGTAGGAGGTGTCGATAAGCTAATCGCAAATCCACAAAGTGTTTTAGATGTGACATTCCGTGGCTCTAAAACCATGCCTAAAAAGATTGAAGACAACAAAGAAATGCTTCAATTATCTTACGATCTTGCGACCATCAAAACCGATGTTGAATGGGATGATGATTGGGCGCCTCTCGAAATTCAACCACAAAACCGTGACGAGTTAATTAAACTGTTCGGGGAAATGGAGTTTAAACGCTGGTTAGCTGAGGTGTTAGATAACAAATCTGCCTTTTCTACAGCTACAGCCACCACGACTAACGAAGTCCAAGAGGCTACACCAGCCATTGATGTTGAATATGAGACAATACTAACCGAAACTGATTTAGCTAATTGGATTAGTAAACTGTCTAAAGCTGAACTCATTGCAGTTGATACCGAAACCACCAGCTTAAATTATATGGAAGCTAAGCTAGTTGGCATTTCGTTTGCCATTGAAGCGGGCAAAGCCGCTTACCTTCCACTAGCACACGATTATTTAGATGCACCTGAGCAACTTCCTATGGAATATGCTTTAGAGCAACTAAGGCCTATTCTTGAAAGTGATAGCATCAAAAAAGTCGGCCAAAACCTTAAGTACGACATCAGTATTTTTGCCAATGCTGGGATCACCCTAAAAGGGGTCCAGTTTGATACTATGCTTGAGTCTTACGTATTTAACTCTGTCGCTTCACGCCATGATATGGATGGATTAGCGCTTAAATACTTAGGCCATAAAAATATTAGCTTTGAAGAAATTGCAGGTAAAGGTGCAAAGCAGCTGACTTTTAACCAAATCGAATTAGATGTAGCCAGCCCTTATGCAGCAGAAGATGCTGATATTACCTTACGTTTGCACCAACATTTATGGCCAAGAGTAGAAAAAGAAGCCAAGCTAACTTCGGTATTTAACGATCTAGAGCTGCCGCTTATTCAAGTGTTATCAGACATTGAGCGCCAAGGTGTATTGATTGATAGCATGCTGCTGAGCCAGCAAAGTGATGAGTTAGCCCAGAAAATTGATGAGCTTGAAACCAAGGCCTATGACATTGCTGGCGAGAAGTTTAATTTAAGCTCTCCAAAGCAACTACAAGCGTTATTTTTTGAGAAGCTCGGATACCCGATCATCAAAAAAACGCCAAAAGGCGCACCATCTACAGCTGAAGATGTATTGATTGAATTAGCATTAGACTACCCGTTACCTAAGTTAATTTTACAACACCGCAGTTTATCCAAACTGAAAAGCACATATACCGATAAGCTTCCTTTAATGGTCAATACTGAAACGGGCCGAGTACATACTAGTTACCACCAAGCTAATGCCGCTACAGGTCGTTTATCATCAAGCGAGCCCAACCTACAGAACATCCCTATCCGAACAGAGGAAGGTCGTCGGATTAGACAAGCGTTTATCGCACCAGAAGGTCGTAAAGTTCTGGCTGCTGATTACTCTCAAATTGAACTGCGTATTATGGCTCACTTATCTCAGGATAAAGGTTTATTGACCGCTTTCGCTGAGAATAAAGATATTCACAAAGCTACCGCAGCTGAAGTCTTTGGCGTTCACTTTGAAGAAGTCACCACTGAGCAGCGCCGCCGTGCTAAAGCGGTTAATTTCGGGCTAATCTACGGTATGTCAGCCTTTGGACTGGCTAAGCAATTGGATATTCCACGTAAAGAAGCTCAAACCTATATCGATACCTACTTTGCTCGATATCCTGGAGTGCTTAAATACATGGAAGACACGCGCGCGCTTGCTGCCGAAGTCGGCTATGTTGAAACCCTATATGGAAGAAGATTGTATCTGCCAGATATTAAAGACCGTAATGCTATGCGACGCCAAGCCGCTGAGCGGGCAGCAATTAACGCCCCAATGCAAGGTACAGCAGCTGACATCATTAAAAAGGCGATGATCACCATCGACCAATGGATTAAGTCAGAGACAAACGGCGAAATAACCATGATCATGCAAGTACACGATGAGTTGGTATTCGAAATTGATGAATCAAAAGCAGATGCACTACAGGCAAAAGTATGTGAATTGATGGCTCAAGCAGCAAGCCTTGATGTGACCTTATTAGCTGAAGCTGGTATCGGTGACAACTGGCATGAAGCGCATTAGCCATATCGAATATGTTATTTCGGTTTATATAAGTTGCCCTAACATATAAAAATCACAACAGCTTCAATACAAAACCCGACAATCCCGTAGTTTTATCACTGCGGGATTGTTTTTTTTGAAGCTAATTTCATCGACAAGGCGATTTTTTCAACGACATTTGTATCAAACTTCACATTATTGTTCATTTTCATAAAAAACAGTTTTTCATTTTAAGGCTAATGACGTATTATCATCTGCGTAGGGTACAGAGGTTAAGATGTTCCATCTTTCAGACCTTTTTTATTCGCTAGAAATAGTGACAAGCCGAATTATGGCGCTCCAGCATTTTTGTGCTGGAGCTTTTTTTTGCCAAAAATTTATTTTAGAGTAAATACTTTAAATCTGTGTGAAAAACGATTACTATATCGTTATTGAGCGTCATCGATGAGTAGGTGGCACTTGAGTCTTGTTGAATTTAGCTTCTCCCCAAAAGAGCTAATTTTTTTAACCGGTGACATTATGTCGTCGGTTTTTTTTTGCTTAATATGCACCGCCTAGTGCCAATATACCTTTATATTCAAACCTTAAGCACAAAAAAGCCGCTGAGTGAATTAACTCAACGGCTGCATTAAAGCGATTTACGCTATCAGTTATTCTTTATCTTATTCTGCCTGCTGCTCAGCTTCAGTCAACCAGCTGGGATTGCACCACTCGTTTAAAATACCTAAGACTTTAGGTTTTCCAGTGCCTTTTAATGATGAGAAAGGCTCAACTTTTACCCAGTCACCAAATTCAGCCAGCTCTTTGCGCACGGCATTAACCGTTTTCATTTTGACATTTTGAGCAAGTTTATCGGATTTAGTCAGTAATGCTAAAACTGGAATTTCACTTAATACCGCCCACTCAATCATTTGCATATCTAAATCTTTTAACGGATGTCGAATATCCATCAACACAACGACACCGCTTAGACAGGCGCGCTCTTGCAAATATTCACCTAAGGCTTTTTGCCATTTATTCTTCATCGCTAAAGGTACCTTAGCAAAACCATAGCCAGGTAAATCGACTAAGCGACGGTTTTCATCTAACTCAAAAACGTTAATCAGTTGAGTTCGCCCAGGGGTTTTACTGGTTCTCGCTAAGTTTTTTTGCTCAGTAAGTGCATTTAAAGCACTAGACTTACCCGCATTTGAGCGGCCAGCAAACGCAATTTCTACTCCAGTATCACCAGGCAAGTACTGATCGAGATGTGCAATGTCTGGCGCACTAATTAAAAACTTGGTTTTTCGAAAATCTATACGCGTTTCTGACACGATTTACTCCAATAATTTTTAGGTAATACCTTAATTATGTAAGATTTGCTTACTTTTCCACATTTTCGTGTAAAATATTAGCCTGATCACAGTTTGTAGATTTTACCACGCTTGCGGGTCTTCCTAGTAAGCTCAGGACAATAAATTAAACAAGAAGTTGGAACGCCATGAAAAAGTTAGCTCTTGCGCTGTCTGTATTTGCCGCTATATCAACGCCTGCAATCGCTGAAGGTGATGTGGAAGCGGGTAAAACTAAATCAGTTATGTGTTCTGCCTGTCACGGTGTTGACGGTAACAGCATTGCTCCTATATGGCCTAAATTGGCCGGACAGCACGCATCTTATCTAGAAAAACAATTACATGATTTCCAAGCGGCAGCGAAAAGCGGCGGCAAAGAAGGTCGTAATGATCCTACCATGACTGGCATGTCATTGCCTTTATCTGAACAAGATATTAAAGATGTTTCTGCTTATTACGCAAGCCAAACTCAAACGGTAGCTGATGTGGCCAATGTGCCAGCCGAAGGTGAGGCTTTATATAAAGGTGGAGACATGGCTCGTGGCATTACTTCATGTATGGCTTGTCATGGACCAGACGGAAAAGGCGGTGAGCTAGCAGGCTTCCCTGCTATTGGTGGTCAGCATGCTGATTACATCAAGATTCAGTTAACCAAATTCCGTGATACAAGTCGTAACAATGATTTAAATGGCATGATGCAGGATGTGTCTAAAAAGTTATCTGACAGTGACATTGAAGTTTTATCTCAATACATTTCAAGCCTTAAGTAATTTTTTATTCACAAATTGATGAAGCTAAAAGGGTGATTATTCACCCTTTTTTATTACTCAATGTTTACGTTTACGTAAACTTATCAATATTCACGCTTGACAGAGATCACGCTTTTAGGGTTAAATAGCCCCGTACCGAGATGAACCCAACTGTGAGAACAAAAATATTAATTCTACTTCACAGATTTCGGATACGTTTACATTTAAGATATAAGAATAAAATTAATAAATAACAATAATATAAATAAGACCACTCACTAATAATAATAAGAGTCGTGATTTCAGCTTGAAATCCAGGTCATACAGAATTTGTAAGGAACAGACCTTATTGGTCGATACGCTTAAATAGCACTCCCTTACGCAACAGAGATAGAACCCCATAAGGACACTACTTTAAGGATTAAAGTAGCAGCATAGGAAGCTAATTTGCTTAGGATGCACTTGCGGAGGCTTGTTTATCACTGGAAGGTACTTTTAAACACGGATTGTTTACTCATGTCATTGAAGACAACTAAGGATATTGATGAGTCATTGAAGACCATCTACGGAAGCTGTGGTCAGGACGGCAACAGGATATAAAAAAAGTGTCATTGAAGACCGATAACAACTAAAAATGCACGGAAAGCTCTAAAAATAAGATGGATACTGACCGGGATAGTCACATAGCAAGTATGGATACTTGGAATCAAAATTTGGTGCGATAAGCACTATCTTTCAAGGTGGCAGTTTACTGCCACCTTTTTTATTTCTTATTTTCATAAAATCTGCTATTGATTGATAATTATCATCTTTGTTGGGTCGCTTCTTATATCAATGATTAAATGCCCGTTGTGCAGCAATGCTGCTGAGTTTTTTATTCAAGACAAAAAAAGAGCATTTTATACCTGCTCTGACTGCCACCTAGTCTTTGCAAATCCACAATCATATCTAATGCCTGCAGCGTTAAAACAACGCTATGGCAGAGCCAATAAAGCCTCAAAGCAAAAACAGCTTGTTCAATTCATCCAACCTTTACTTACCCAAATTAGCGCTCAGCAACATGGGCCATTAACTGGCCTTAATTTTGGCCGAGTATTGGACAGTAATAGTTTAGATAAAATAGAACATGCAGGACACAGTCTTTATCAATACGACCCATTTATAAAAATTGATCAGCATATATTTAATCGCCAATATGATTTCATTTGTTGCTATCGAGTACTTGAGCATTTTCAACAACCCGCTAAAGAGTGGGTTTTATTATCTAGCTTATTAAAAGAAGGTGGCTGGTTAGCAATCAGCACCTCACTGCTAACTGATTTAAGCCTTTTTTCGAAGTGGCATTTTAAAAACAATCCCAGCCACGTGAGCTTCTATAGCCAACAAACTTTCGACTATTTGGCACAAAATAGCGAATTTAAGCTATTATTTGCAGCTAAAGAGCTCGTATTGATGCAAAAAACATCAAAGTCTGATATAAAGCGCATCCTTATTTAGTGCGAGGTGGCTCATACCCATCTAGCCAAATTTATACAACTACATGAGATCACCGATGGCTCGTAGCAAAAAATCGCGCAAGGGCGGCGAAAATGGCCCTAAACAAGCACCAAGAGTCAAAAAATCTGAGCGTAAAGCCATTGGCGGCAAAAAAACAGAAAGCGGCCGTAAGTCTGGCAGTCGTCATAATGAAGCGCTAATTGAAAAGCAATCACCGCATATCAAAACGACGAAAAATAACGATCCTCGCCATGGCAGTAAAAAGCCTGTTGCGTTAAATATTGCGCCTGTCGCAGAAAAAGCCGAAGCAAAAGTAAAACAGCCAAAGCTAACAGATGAGCAAAAATTACTTAAGCTTGAAGAAGACCCAAGATTTAACCAATTACTGGACTTATTAGAAGAAGGTAAAAACCTATCCGCTGACGATCAAAAGTGGTTAGATGGTCAACTTTCTAAAATTGAAGCCTTAATGGAAAAATTGGGTATTTCAGATGCAGAAGAACTTCCACCTCAAACAGGTAAAGTGGCATCTGATGATGATTTATATGATCGCTTTGAAACAGGTGCTGATGTCTTAAAAGACTACCAGTCATAAGAGTGTTTTAGATGGCATGCTTTAGTCGGCATGCCATTTTTATATCTTGCATAGTGAATAAGTTAATAAGGATAGTTTGTGTCTAGCATTGTTATTGTTATCGCCGTTGTTATTGTAGTTCTATTAGCGTGTTACGCAGTTTTCCTATTAAGCAAACTCAACAAACAGCAAAAAGAAGCACAAGCGGCCAAGCAGCAACGTTTAAACGATGCCAAACAAAAAAAGCTGAAAGTATTGGATGATATTAAATATATCGCTTCAGCAATGCTTGAAGAACGATGTGAGCCTTCAGAGGGTGCCATGCGTATCGCTAAATTATTTGAAGCATTATCCATGTCTGAACAAATGGCTGTTGAGTTCCCGAGCATTTTTGAGCATTACGACTGCATCAAAGCGCATCCGATTAAAGATGAGCGTAAAGCATTAGCCAAACAACAGCGAATGAAGCTAGATTTAGCGCGGATGAAGTCTGAAGCTAAACTAGAACAAGGCATACTCGATGATGCAAAAAAAATCACACAATTTCATTTCGTGCATTAGAGTTTATTAACGACTAAGACTTCTATTTGATAACAAGTCTCATTATTATCAATAAGTTAATATGAGGCAGGTTTCTGCCCCAAGTGCGTAGCTAAGGCTGTGAGCCATTGCACAAATTCACAAAACTTCACAGCTTTCTGGCTAAATATGGCCTTTCTAGCAACATCAAGTTTCAAATTTACAACGTAGTTCAAGGTTTTTTGTCAAAGATGGCTGCATACTTCGTCTATTGCTAATTTACTCGGAGGACGCGCCTTGAAGCAGCCCACACAAATAAGTTGGGATCAGTCGATGATCGAAAAATATAACTACAGTGGTCCACGCTATACGTCGTATCCAACGGCATTAGAGTTTGATGATACTTTTACTGAGCAAAACCTACTATCTGCTATCGAAACCAGTAAAAGCGATAAGCTGTCTTTATATATTCACATCCCCTTCTGCGCCAAGCTTTGTTATTACTGTGGATGTAATAAAGTCATTACTCGTCATGCTCATAAGGCTGATCAGTATATTGAATATCTTGCCAGCGAAATCATAAAACGCGCTCCTTTATTCAAACATTACACCGTGACTCAAATGCACTGGGGTGGCGGTACACCGACATTCTTAAACCCAGAGCAAATCTTAACCCTGTCTAAATTAATAAAAAGTCACTTTAACTTTGCAGATGAAGGCGAGTTCTCAATTGAAGTCGATCCACGTGAAATCGAACTATCGATGTTGGATACACTTAAAGAAGCCGGCTTTAATCGTATTTCTATTGGTGTTCAAGACTTCAATAAAAAAGTACAAGTTGCTGTTAACCGTGAGCAAGATGAGAAATTCATTTTTGACCTAATGGCTAAAGCAAAAGACATGGGGTTTGTGTCTACTAATGCCGATTTAATTTACGGCTTACCACATCAAACACCAGAAACTTTCGCTGAAACGATTCAGCGTGTTATTGAGCTATCACCTGATCGTTTATCAATCTTTAACTATGCTCATTTACCGTCTCGTTTTGCAGCGCAGCGTAAAATTAAAGATGAAGATATGGCATCGCCACAGCAAAAGCTCGACATGCTGCACCAAACCATTGAATCATTGACCTCTGCAGGTTATCAGTTCATTGGCATGGATCACTTTGCTAAGCCTGACGACGAGTTATCTAAGCTACAAAACGAAGGTAAGCTTCACCGTAATTTCCAAGGTTATACAACGCAAGAAGAGTGTGACTTGCTGGGCTTAGGTGTTTCTTCAATCAGCCAGATTGGTGATTGTTACGCTCAAAACCAGAAAGATATTCGCCCTTACTACGAGTCAATTGATGAAACTGGTCATGCATTGTGGAAAGGCTGTAGCTTAAATCGTGATGACGAAATTCGCCGTGTCGTCATTAAGCAAATGATCTGTCACTTCGATTTAGATTTAACTAAAATTGAACAGCAATTTGACTTGAACTTTGAAGAATACTTTGCAGAAGACTTAAAGCTGCTACAAACCTTCATCGATGACAAACTGGTTGATATTACAGATCGTAAACTAACAATTAGCCCTACAGGCCGTTTATTAATTCGTAATATTTGTATGTGTTTTGATGTTTATTATCGTCAAAAAGCACGTCAACAACAGTTCTCACGTGTTATCTAATACACGGAAATGAAAACAAAAAAACCGCTGATTTCAGCGGTTTTTTATTATCTAAACATTGATTACTTTTTTGATGCGTATAGTGCTTTTCTTTCACTGTCTGATAGAAATGCCATTTCAACGCCATTACGTTGTACTTGGGCAATTTGCTCATCAGATAGGTTAAGTTCAGACTTGGCAATACGATATTCATGCTGAATATCAATATTGCTCACACCAGGGTCATCGGTATTGAGTCCAATCAATACACCCGCATCTAAGAATTGCGTAAATGGGTGAGCATCATAATCAGCCACTGTAGAAGTATGTAAATTACTGGTAGGGCAAGATTCAATACCTATTGAGTGTTTAACCAAATACTCCATCGACTTAGGATCATGAATAGCATTTACACCATGCCCTATCCTAGTCGCACCTAGCTCTTGAATCGCTTGCCACATGCTCTCTGCACCAGCTGCTTCACCAGCATGTGCTGTAATCTGTAAGCCTGCATCACGGACTAATTTAAAATGTTCATTAAATAAGTCACCAGGGAAACCCAATTCATCTCCGGCTAAATCCATACCAACTAATGCATCACGGTGAGCAAGCAGACCTTCAAGCTCTAAGCGGCATTTTTCTTGACCAAACGAACGCGACATAATGCCAATAAGGTTAACTTTAACATCGTGCTCCTTCACACCAGCTTTGACACCATCAATGACAGCCTCAACCACACCTTCAATCGGTAAGTTGTGATTCATTGCCATATAATACGGGCTAAAGCGTAACTCGGTATAATCTAATCCTGATATGGCTGCATCTGCGACATTTTCATATGCGACACGTTTGACTGCATCTAAGTCCGCTAATACAGCTACCATCCAATCCAGCTTTTTTAAAAAAGCGACTAAGCTGTTTTCCTTACCTTGGATCTGAACAAACGGAGCAAGAGCTTCTAACGTTTGTGCAGGCAGCTTAATTCCATGCTGATGTCCGAGTTCCCAAATGGTATTGACTCTAACGTTGCCATCTAAGTGACGATGCAAATCAACTAATGGAATGGATGTATTGATCATTATTAACCCCTATTAATTTTTTAAGCTAAATCTGTTTTCTATATAATGAACATCTAGCATGGCGAAGTTTAACACGCCTCCACAAAAAAATGACGTTTTAATCGCCTAAATAGTACAATCAGTAACAAATATTTCCGCCTGAACCGCTAGCGTGCTAACTGTTGAATTGTTATGTTGTAACTGAGAAATTTAACCCAAAATTCAAAGTCTACATAGGGATACAACATGCGTAAGCTAATCTTGCCCGCGATAATCATGCTGTCAATAACTGGCTGTAAAATGACCACTGGCTCAAAAGCCCAATATTATCTTGGCGATAATTACAAAAGTGAAGAAGTCGCAAGCGAAACGCAAAATGTCTCAGCCAGCAAAAAAGTTGAAGACATGGACCTTCAATCAATTATAGATAAAGCCTGGCAAGTTAACTTAGATTTTTCTCCTCAGCTCGCTTATTCACTTGGTGATGAATCCAAAGCTTCACAACTACCCGACTTGTCGCCTGAGACACTGGCAGCCAAAAACATACGTCAGCAAGAACTCCTGTCATCTTTAAAGCAACTTGACCAAAACACGCTATCTGCAACAGGTAAGATAAATGCACAGTTGCTACAATACCAACTGCAAAATGAGGTTGATTTATACCGTTATAAAGATCATTACCTACCAATAACCGCAGAAAGTGGTTTCCATGCATATGTCGCATCTATGGCTAACGCCACATTCAACACAACTCAAGATTATGAAAACTACTTAACCAAATTAGCAGCGTTATCAAATTACTTTGCTCAACAGACCTTTTGGCTAAAACAAGGGCTAAGTAGTGGTATTACACCAGCTAAAGCGACTTTAACAGGGTTCGAAGACAGCATTAGCGCGTACATTGTGCCTGTAGAGCAAAGTCGATACTTCAAACCATTTACCCAATTTCCAAGTCACTTTACTGCTGAGCAAAAAGCGAAACTTGAGAAAAAAGGCAAACAAGTGGTCAGTGAACAAGTGCTCCCCTTGTATCAGCAGTTTTTTGACTTTATGACGCAAGAATATATCCCGAATGCGCGAACCTCGATTGCTGCTAACGATCTACCTAATGGCAAAGCTTTTTATCAAAACAGAGTTGCTTACTACACAACTCTTGATATGACAGCTGATGAAGTACACGCGCTCGGTCTTGAGGAAGTCGCGAGAATCAAAGCGGAAATGGAACAAGTGATATCAGATGTTGAGTTTGAAGGCAGCTTCGCTGACTTCCTACACTTTTTACGTACAGATCCTCAGTTCTACCCCAAAACGGCAGAAGAGCTATTAAAAGAAGCGGCATATATTGCCAAAAAAGCCGATGCCGTATTGCCTAAATACTTCGCAACGCTACCCCGCACGCCTTATGGTATTAAGCCTGTACCTGCCGAAATAGCACCTAAGTACACAACAGGTCGCTATTCTGGCTCCAATAGAGACGATGAGCCAGGCTATTACTGGGTCAATACCTATGCCTTAGATAAACGTCCACTTTATGAAATGGAAGCACTCACCTTACACGAAGCTGTACCGGGTCATCATCTACAAATATCTTTAAACAAAGAGCTAACTGATTTACCTAACTTCAGACGATACAGTTATATCTCTGCATTTGGTGAAGGTTGGGGTTTATACTCTGAATATCTCGGCCTTGAAGCAGGTTTTTATCAAGACCCGTATAGTAATTTTGGTCGCTTAACATATGAAATGTGGCGCGCTGCAAGACTTGTCGTCGATACTGGCATGCATGCTAAAGGTTGGACAAGACAGGAAGCCATTGACTTTATGGCAAGTAATACTGCGCTATCAATGCACAATGTGACCACAGAGATCGACCGTTATATTTCATGGCCAGGACAAGCATTATCATACAAAATCGGTGAGCTCACGATTAAGCGTTTACGCAATAAAGCTGAAGAAGCATTAGGCGAAGACTTCGATATCCGATTATTTCACGATGCGTTACTAGAAAATGGTTCAATCACCATGGAAATTTTAGAGCAAAAAGTAAATGAGTTTATAGCGGAACAACAGAAACAAGCTTAACTAAGTCAACGCTATATTGACTGGTTCTCTAAACCAGTCAATATAGCAAGTTTCCTCGCAACACATCACTTTCACTAAAATATCATCTGTTAGTTTGCTACACTGCCCCAATCTTATATCGATATATTCTCAGATAACCAAAGGTGAGTGATTTGTATTTTTCGTCAGAACAACAACTCAATAGCGATCAACAACAAGCATTCTGGCAAACAGTCACGCAATCCACCATGGTCAAAGAGAACATCTCCATCGCCTATGCTCATGTTAATCACCCACATAGTCGCAAAGCGATTGTAATAAGCAGTGGCCGAGTTGAAAGCTATTTGAAGTACAAAGAACTAATGTTCGATCTTTATCAACAAGGCTTTAGTTTATATATTATCGATCATAGAGGTCAGGGGCTTTCAACTCGAACAACCACCAACAAGCATCAAGGGCATATTAATAAGTTCCAAACATACATTGATGATCTAAATGACTTCGTTGAGCAAGTGGTTAAGCCACAAGCGCACCAAGATTTATATTTAGTTGGCCATTCAATGGGGGGAACAATTGGAACCTTATATATGCAGCAACATCCGACAGTATTTAATGCTGCTGTATTTTCCGCCCCCATGTATGGAATAAAGTTGCCATTTAATAAGGCTTTCATCCGCTCATTGGCAACACTATTAGATACTTACAATGAAAAACAACCAAATAAACAGCCTAACTACGTACTCGGCGGTACCAATTACCAAGCAGTAGAGTTCGAAAAAAACCATCTGACACATAGTCAAGCAAGGTACCAACAGATTTTAGATGTGTTTGCTCAACACCCTGAAATTCAACTAGGCTCACCCACTAATCATTGGTTACTTGAAGCAATTGATGCCGCAGAGCGCGCAATAAATGCAGCAGCATTAAGCATTAAGCCAATCCTGATACTCCAAGCGCTAGATGATGAAATTGTCGATAACATGGCGCAAAATAGAGCTGAGAATAACCTTTGCCAGATAAAAAGGATTGCTAACTGTCGCCATGAAGTCTTTGTCGAAGCAGATGAGGCACGCAACCAAGCACTACGTAGCTTAGTCACTTTTTTAAATCAGTATTGAATTTAGGCACTAAGACAAGGCATTAAAAGGCACCTTCCAAACCACACTTAAGGTCAACTCTGACTCTAGAAGGTGTTTTATGTCCTGTTGAGTTAGCGGTCGGCTAATCACATATCCTTGGAATAGATTACTCTTCAGCTGACTGAGTGTGGTTAATTGCTGTCGGTCTTCAATTTGTTTTACCACGACAGGGTAGTTAAGCTCTGTAGTCATATTAACCAATGAGGTGAATATGTTTCTCGAGTCTTCAGAAATCGTAATATCGTTGATATAACTTGCTGCAAACTTAACTTGTGAAAAATGGATCCCATGTAAACGATATAACGGACATAATCCTGAGCCAAAGTCATCCAAAGCGACTCTGACACCTAAACGTTGCAACGATTGTATTTTAGCTTTCGCCGTCACAGGATTAATCGAAAAGATATCCTCTGACAACTCCAATTGAATATATTCCGGTTTTACACCTCTAGACTCAATTTTTGATTGGATAACACTGACAAACATATCTTGATGAAAGTGCCTCGAGGAAATATTGATCGAAAAACAAGGACAAGAAAGTTCTGTATTGTGCAAGCTATCGATGAAACGGCACACTTCATCTAACATCCATAATTCAAGCTCAAAAATAGAGTTAGACAGCTCTGCGACTGGAATAAACTGCTTAGGACTAATGTAACCGAACTCAGGATGATGCCAACGCATCAGTACTTCGACACTTTCTGTATTACCATCAATATCAACAACAGGTTGATACACTAAAGACATTTGATTGAGCTTAATGGCTTTCTTTAATTCTTGATGAAGCTTTTGAGGTTCATGATGACTTCCATCTAGCTGCAGACTATGTAACACACAACTGTTATTGGGACTCTCTATGGCTTTACCTAAAGCAGTATCTGCCCTAGATAATAACTGACTCGGGTCTAAAGACTCCTTACCATCAAATACGACCATGCCAATTTGAGTAAAAACAGAAAAGTCTTGTCCTGAAAGATTAAAGCTTCGTCCAACAACTTGCCTGACTTCGCTCGCTAACGCTAAAGCCCGTTTGTTAGCATGTTCTAAGTTCGCCCCTAAGTTTTTAGCTGCAATAACAAACTCATCATCACCTAAGCGGCTCAATAAGCAACTTCCTGCAAAAGACCCCGCTAATCGTGCTGATATCTGCATTAATAATCTGTCACTCAATTGCTCGCCAACAGCTTCATTAACCAGCTTAATATTGCTCAAATTAATTAGCATCATAGTGCAATACTGACCAGACTTACGTGCATAAGCCTGTAAATCAAATAGTTCATTTGCTAATGCTTCACGGTCTTTAATATCAGACACACCAGCATGACTTTGGCGCTCTACAGTAATTTTTTGATTTTGCAGCTCTGCAGTGACATCAGTAATAGACCCAATCATGCGAATCGGATTACCTTTGTCATCCCACTGAATAATCTGTCCTTTATCCAGCACCCATATGTACTCGTTACTTTTATTGAGTAACCTGTGCACGCTCTCATAGTGATCGGTTTTATTAGCTAAGCATTGCTCAATAGCGCGTAGTACAGTGTTTTTCTCATCTGGGTGCAGTCTAGATTCCCACGCGTCATAATTATTTGTAACTTCACTCGTCTCATAACCTAATATTTCTTTCCAATTATCAGATAAGAAGACCTCATTCGTCTGGGTATTCCAATCCCATATGCCATTATTATTAGCACTGATTGAATATAGCCAACGCTGCTCAGAGTTGGTCACCTTTTGGTTATTATCTTGAATTAGCTTTTCAGCCTGCAATAACGATTCGCCAAGGTTATACACCTCTTCAACTAGACAATTAATTCTCGTGTTATCTGGTTTAGATTGCAGAACATTTTTTGCTCTTGTAGTTAATTGCTTTACCGGTCTGACTAATAGCCAATATAAAGCCCAACAGAAAAATACGACAAGTAAGCCACCTGCTCCCCAGATGAAAACAAAGCGTTTTTGTAACTGATCTGATGCATCAGCAATAAGTGAAGAAATATCATATTCTAGATAAATCACATCTACAGCACTTGAGTAGCTGTAATTAGAAGATGTGTTAATAGGGTAATAAGCTTGAATTGATAAACGGTCTTTATTGACCTTGATAAAAGACTCACCATCGGCAACAACTTGTTGATGAATATCGTTTGAATAACCTTCAACAACATTCTGCGCATCACTTTCTCGCCAAATTACATGGTTAGCAAACTTGATCCTACTAGAAGCATCAAGAATGACATACACCATCATATGGCTATCAGTAGAAACTAAGGATACTTCTTGCTCAATTCTCGAAATATCTTGTACAGACAGAGCTGACTCTACCACATGGATCATCCTAAATAGATCTTTCTGAATCTGTTTAGTCTCTCTTGCTGCGACCTCTGAACGTAATTCATCTCTCTCATAGTAAAACTCTCCGCTAACTAATAATAAGTACAGAGAACATAAGAAAAATGGCACTAAGAACGATAGTGAAAAAGAAGGTCGCTTTGGCAAATGTACACCGTTAGTTGTTAATAAGAATGTATCGCATTGATAACATACTAAAGACAAACACAATCAACAACTATAAAAACGACTTTAACCAAAACATAATACATTTGTCTGATTATTAAGGGATATTAACGCTCTTCCAGCATTTTTATATACGAATTAATTAGCTATTAGATAAAAACACAAATAAGAAATTTCGTTTGCTTAAGTGACACATTGTGAGGAAAAATCTACCAGTGCTCATAATGAGCTCACACAAAAATGAGAATAACTTTCACAGCAACCTGCCTCAATGATCAAACACAAAAAAGCCCGTTACGTGAGTAACGAGCTATCTGCTCTCTTAAAAGAGAAATTAGGCACTTAGCAATGACCTACTTTCACATTGGCATATCAATCACACGATCAGCAGTTGATGTGTCTAAACTTAAGCTATAGCTTTGTTTCCGAGGATGTATTCTTAAACTACAGACACAAAAAAGCCCGTTACGTAAGTAACGAGCTATCTGCTCTCAATTAAGAGAAATTAGGCGCTTAGCAATGACCAACATTTACATGGGCATATCAAACAAACTATCAGAAGTTGATGAGTCTAAAATTGAGCTTTAGCTTCGTTCCTGAGCATGTTTATCTTAAATTACAGACACAAAAAAGCCCATTACGTGAGTAACGGGCTATCTACTCTCTTAAAAGAGAAATTAGGCACTTGGCAATGACCTACTTTTACATGGGCATATTGACCACACTGTCAGCAGTTGATGAGTCTAAACTTAAGCTTTAGCTTCGTTCCTGAACCTGTTTATCTTAAATTACAGACACAAAAAAGCCCGTTACGTGAGTAACGGGCTATCTGCTCTCTTAAAAAGAGAAATTAGGCACTTGGCGATGACCTACTTTCACATGGGGAGACCCCACACTATCATCGGCGCAATTGCGTTTCACTACTGAGTTCGGGATGGGATCAGGTGGTACCACAATGCTATTGTCACCAAGCAAATTCGGGTGTTAATCGCTTATCGCAATTAACTAAATTCGGAAAGCTGTTTGAGTTTTCTACTTTACTAAGCGCTTTATATTCTTCACTAAGTCTTACCTTCAACAGTAAGTAATAAATCTAGTTACCATCAACTCAGATAAAAACTCATCTGGGTTGTATGGTTAAGCCTCACGAGTCATTAGTACAGGTTAGCTCAACGCCTCACAACGCTTACACACCCTGCCTATCAACGCCCTAGTCTCGAACGGCTCTTTAGAGGAATTAAATTCCTAGGGATGACTCATCTTAGGACTCGCTTCCCGCTTAGATGCTTTCAGCGGTTATCGATTCCGAACGTAGCTACCGGGCAATGCTATTGGCATAACAACCCGAACACCAGCGGTTCGTCCACTCCGGTCCTCTCGTACTAGGAGCAGCTTCCTTCAATCATCCAACGCCCACGGCAGATAGGGACCGAACTGTCTCACGACGTTCTGAACCCAGCTCGCGTACCACTTTAAATGGCGAACAGCCATACCCTTGGGACCGACTTCAGCCCCAGGATGTGATGAGCCGACATCGAGGTGCCAAACACCGCCGTCGATATGAACTCTTGGGCGGTATCAGCCTGTTATCCCCGGAGTACCTTTTATCCGTTGAGCGATGGCCCTTCCATACAGAACCACCGGATCACTATGACCTACTTTCGTACCTGCTCGACGTGTATGTCTCGCAGTTAAGCTGGCTTATGCCATTGCACTAACCGTACGATGTCCGACCGTACTTAGCCAACCTTCGTGCTCCTCCGTTACTCTTTGAGAGGAGACCGCCCCAGTCAAACTACCCACCAGGCACTGTCCCGAACCCCGATTAGGGGCCGCGGTTAGAACATCAAAACTACAAGGGTGGTATTTCAAGATTGACTCCACTCCATCTAGCGATTGAGCTTCAAAGTCTCCCACCTATCCTACACATGTAGGTTCAATGTTCAGTGCCAAGCTATAGTAAAGGTTCACGGGGTCTTTCCGTCTAGCCGCGGGTATACGGCATCTTCACCGCAATTTCAACTTCACTGAGTCTCGGCTGGAGACAGCGTGGCCATCATTACGCCATTCGTGCAGGTCGGAACTTACCCGACAAGGAATTTCGCTACCTTAGGACCGTTATAGTTACGGCCGCCGTTTACTTGGGCTTCGATCATGAGCTTCTCCGAAGATAACCCAATCAATTAACCTTCAAGCACCGGGCAGGCGTCATACCGTATACGTCATCTTGCGATT